>JBFWLN010000003.1:0-332220 GCA_050252135.1 Desulfobulbus sp. | reverse complement strand
CGGAATGAGGGGTGACTGGACATAGTTTAAATTCACCATATTCAAATAATCTGAGCAATTACTTGGTATGGCAGAATTTTTAACCAGTCAACCCCTTCTTGTTTTCTGCAACTCTGACAAAGACCCTCAAATGGGGGGCGCGCATCCATTGGGATTCGAATTTTTCCTTGGCGATTATCAGGATCGATATTGTATTTTAAAGTAACTCCAAGGTAGGGCCATTCGTGCCCAAGTATTTGGAATACTAAAAATTTGGACAATTCACCTTTTTGAAGCCAAGCTCCTTTGACATCGAGTCGGATAGGGCCGTCGCGGAAAGGAATTTTGGCTCGTATTGAGGAGTTACCATTTGTATTTTTTTGTTGTAGGTATGTGAAAATCTCATTGGCTCTTTTGTATCCCGTTTCGTCAATAAATATAGGAGCCAACAACTTGCAATGGGGTAGAGAAAAGCCTCTCCGGGCTCTAAGATGCCATAGATTCTGATCTTCGGCATCTACTCCAGTCTGTTCTGGATTGATTGCCAAATGAAGATTATTCTTCCATGGACCTGTTGTGAAAATTCTAACCATGGTTGAATTCCAACAGTAGAAATACCTAAGTATCTCAGAGCAAGGAATTAAAAATTCAGCCTCACCAGAAAAAAGAACGCATAACCAACCATGGCCCCCGTTTTCCAATGCATACTGCGAGCGATTAAGCATGTAATATTGACCATATTTTTCAGTATCCCATTTTAGTGGCCTTCTATGATCTATATCGCTTGTTTTTGCCAATCGTTGATGAAAATTTATTGTATCACAGTTTATAGTTGTTCGAGAAAAATCGAAGGAAAATTGTGGAGTAGCACTTCTGAAAACTGTGCCGATAACGAGGGCGGGGATATTGCTTGCTTGAATGTAAATTTTTTTTATTTCGGCGTTCTTTTGGTAGTTGTGAAATCCCCAGTATGGGTTAGGGGCTTTTTTGATGTTCTCAAGCGTGTCATCTGGAATAGAAGAAAGGTAAACGGTTACTCCGGCAGTACCCGATTTTCCTAGATGCGGAGTAATACTATCAATCCAACGAATCCACCAAAATTTATTATCCGAAGGGAATTCATCGAATCGGTATAGTTGTGACGTTCTCAATGGAACCTCCTTTATTCTTATTTTAGCACAGAATAGCAGAGCAACGTCTCAGTCTCAATATTAGTTGTTATAGTCTCATTATTAAATGGAATTCACAGGCCGCCACCGATCAGGCCGGCATCGGAAACGGTGTGGTGCGGCGCCCTGAAAGGGCGAGTGACCAGAAGCGGCGTTTTTTCCGGCAGCAAGCCCGCGGTGGAAAAAACTTTGGTGGTCTCGATCGCCTCTTCCAGGCTGAGATCGGGCATGATCGTGGGCAAACGCCTGGCCATCATGGTTTTTCCCGTACCCGGAATTCCACTGAGCAATAAATTATGACCGCCAGCGGCAGCTATCTCCATGGCCCGTTTGACCGCATTCTGGCCCTTGACATCGCTAAAGTCGACCCCGTAGCCCTCCTGGGCAGCGGCAAAGAGTTCGGCCGGATCCATAATCAGCGGAATGAGGTCAATGCGACCGGCAAAAAACTCCACCGCCTGGTCGAGTCGCTCAATGCCGTAGACCTCGAGTCCTTGGACGATGGCGGCCTCAGCCACATTGGCCAAAGGGACAAGAAAACGACTGAACCCCTGCTCCCGGGCAGCCAGGGCCATGGGTAACACTCCGGGTACCGGTTTTACGCTTCCATCCAGACTCAACTCCCCCACCACTGACGTCTGCACCAATCGTTCAAAAGAGATCAGGCCGCTGGCTGCTAGAATACCCAAGGCAATGGGCAGATCATAGCCGGTCCCCTCTTTCTTAACCGAGGCTGGGGCCAGATTCACGGTTATACGACGTTGCGGGAATTCATAACCCCCATTTTTGATCGCCGCCCGCACCCGATCCTTGGCCTCACGAACCGCTCCTTCTGCCAGACCGACGGTGGAAAACGAGGGCAGCCCTTGGGCCAGATCCACCTCAACTTGAATCGGCAGACCATCCACGCCACTCACCGCGCAGCTGTTTACTTTGGCAAGCATGAATTCTCCTGATAAAGCGCCTGCATGGCCTGGCTGTAGGCCCCATTTTGTTGTTGATAGATATAGAAAGGGGCAAGAATTTCCAACTGTTCTCCCCCGTTTTTCACCGCTTCGACCAGCAGCAACCGGGCCGAATTAGGTCCGGGATAGGAATAGATCGGCTGCATCCGTTTGGGAGTGAGGCGATGGTGAAAAAGGATCTGCAACAACGTTGCTCCCCGTCGGGCTGGATAAATAAAGACAACATGGCCCCGGTTACGGACGCTGAAGGCGGCAGCGCGGATAAAATCTTCCAGCGAACCGTTCAGCTCATGCCGGGCAAAGGCGGCTTGGGAATGAGGGTTGATGCGGCCCCCATCGGCAGTCCCGTAGGGCGGGTTACAAAACACATGATCATAACTTTCCGCCTCCACCACCTGATTAAGAGAACAGACATCACCCTCCAAAATCTCCATCCTGGAGGCAAACCCATTGGCCAGGATATTGTTACGGGCCAGGCTAGCCAACTCGGATTGCAGTTCCACCCCATGTACCACAAGGCCGGGAATCCGATAGGCGAGGATGAGTCCGATAATGCCGCAACCACATCCCAGATCCAGCACCCGTTGTCCCCTCTTGGGTAGAGAAAACTGGGCCGCCAGCACCGCATCGATCGAGAAACGATACCCCTTTACCGGCTGGTTACAGATCAATTCCCCGGCAAAGAGGGTATCGCGTGTCAAGGCTAATCCTGAATCGACTTCCGGCAAAGGTGAACTCCCTGAAAAAAAGGTAGAGGTAGACCTGGCTGGCAAAAGCAGCTTATTATCGGTACAGTGGAGTACGGTTGGTGCTTTACAAGGCACGCTTTCTGTTTACCATTTGACTACTCAGCAACGCAAGCCGCTTTTCCAGGCGGCCTGGACCAGCTGTCGACGATCGATTTTTCCAAGGAGAATACCATGGATGTATTTATTAAAACCCATTTTTCCGGTGGCCATCACCTCCGTGCCTATCATGGGAACTGTGAAAATCCGCACGGCCACAATTGGAAAGTCAAGGTGACCGTACGCGCGGACCGGCTGGATAAACTGGGTATGGGCATTGATTTTAAGGAACTCAAAAAAACAGTCAACGGGGTGGTTGATGAGCTGGACCACCGTGACCTGAACCAGCATCCGGCCTTTCAGGAAATCAACCCCTCCTCCGAGCATATCGCCATTTATCTGTTTAAAACCCTGCAACCTCTCCTGCAGACCGAGAGTTACGGTCTCCTCTGTATTGAGATTCGCGAAACCGATTCCAGCGGTGTAATCTATTATGGTGACTGAGCCTCTGCTGGTTTCAGAGCTGTTTTATTCCATCCAGGGAGAGTCAGCCTGGGCCGGCCTCCCCTGTCTTTTTGTCCGGTTAGCTGGCTGCAACCTGCGTTGCAGCTACTGTGATGCCGGTTATACCTGGCAGGAACCGGGCCAGGTAATGGAACCGGCGGCAATTATGAACTGGATCGTCCAGAGCCCCGGCACCATGGTTGAGCTCACCGGTGGCGAACCCCTCCAGCAAAACGGCATTTATCCCTTGATGCAGGAGCTCCTTGAACACGACCGAATCCTGCTCCTTGAAACCAACGGCAGTCTGCCCATCTGCGCTGTTCCCGATGACGTCCATATTATCATGGACGTTAAATGTCCGGATTCGGGCATGGCAGAACACAATCTTGCCGAAAACATGAAAGTTTTGTGGGAGCGACAGCGGCGGGGCTGCCGGGATGAACTCAAGTTTGTCCTCTGCTCGGAGAACGATTTCCACTTTGCCCGGGATATGGTGGTCCGCAATAACCTCGAACGTTTGTTGCCGGTACTTTTTTCCCCGGTTGCCAGTAGGTTTCCCCCGGCACATCTTGCCGAACTCCTGCTGAAGTACCACCTCAATGTTCGACTACAGTTGCAACTCCACACCCTGCTCTGGCCAAGCCAGAGTCGTGGTGTCTGAATTTTTTTTAGGCGTTGTAAAAACTTCAAGCTACTGCGTCGGAGCGTTTCCCCACGACACTCGACATATCGCATGCTGAGCCATCTCTCAGAGTTGGGTGGATTTTTTTTATGAATCCTTCTTTTTAAAAAGGCTTTTTCCGTTTTGGCAAAAAACCGCGGAATGGTTGTTTAGTCTCAGGTCATTACAGCCTCCTTTGCGGCCTGGCTATACACTTTTTCTCCATTTGCGCGTTTATTTCTTTTCCCCCACTTCGCTTCGCTTTATACTTCTTTGTAGTAAATCAATTAGCTGCCCATTTTTCCCATTGAAGGAATCACCATGCTCAATATTGATAAGGTCTCCATTGGTATCATAGGTCTTGGTTATGTCGGTCTGCCTCTGGCCGTGGAATTCAGTAAAAAAACGGCCAACTATCGGTTTTGATCTCAAAGCCCGGCGGGCGGACGAACTGCAACGCCATATCGATATGACCCGGGAGGTGAGCTCCGAGGAGCTGCAACAGGCCGGGAATCTGCAATACAGCTGCGACATCAACGAACTGCGCGGCTGTAACGTCTTCATTGTCGCCGTGCCTACCCCAATGGACCGCAACAAACGCCCGGATTTCACACCGTTGGTCAAGGCCTCTGAAACCGTGGCCAAGGTCTTGAAAAAGGGCGACGTGGTTATTTACGAGTCCACTGTCTACCCGGGGGCAACGGAAGAGGTATGTGTGCCGATCCTGGAACGAGATTCCGGCTTGAGCTTTAACCAGGATTTTTTTGCTGGCTACAGCCCGGAACGGATCAATCCCGGCGACCATGAGCACCGGTTGCCGACCATTGTCAAGGTCACCTCCGGCTCCACTCCCGAAGTGGCGAATTTTGTGGACGCTCTCTACGGTTTGGTGATTACCGCCGGTACCTTCAAGGCAAGCTCCATGCGAGTGGCCGAGGCCGCCAAGGTGATCGAAAATACCCAGCGCGATGTCAATATCGCCCTGATCAACGAGCTGGCCCTGATCTTCAACCGGTTGGGCATCGATACCCTTGGAAGTCCTTAAGGCAGCCGGAACCAAGTGGAACTTTCTCCCTTTTCGTCCCGGCCTGGTCGGCGGCCACTGTATTGGAGTTGATCCCTATTACCTGACACATAAGGCCCAGGAGGTCGGCTATCACCCAGAGATGATTCTCGCCGGTCGGCGGCTCAACGGATGATATGGGGCGTTATATCGCCTCGGAAACGGTCAAACTGATGCTTAAACGCCGTATCCATGTCGCCGATGCCCATATTCTCGTCCTCGGCCTGACCTTCAAGAAGAATTGTCCGGACCTGCGCAATACCCGGGTGACGGACATCATTGATGAGCTGGCCACCTTTGGTGCCAAAGTTGAGGTGTACGATCCCTGGATCGATCAGGAAGAGGCCATGTACCTGTACGGGGTAACCATGATTCAACAACTGACGCAGCAGCGTTACGATGCGGTGATCCTTGCGGTAGCGCATCAGGAATTCACCCAACTCTCGGAAGCAGAGTTACGGGCCCTCTGTCGGACCAATGCGGTGATTTATGATGTCAAACATGCTCTGCCCAAGGGCGTTGCTGACGGCACGCTTTAACCAGCCCAAAAGGAGGGCGCACCTCACTCAAGCCGTCAGTAGGACAATCAAAAGCCGTGATGCACTAATCAGCCACATCATCAGGATGTCGATACTCCACCATCCAAGGGTAATACCATGAAAAACCAACCGTTCTTCGCCTCTTTGAACTTTGTCTTTCGTGGAATCAGCAAGGTGGTGCATCTGCTCCTTGGCCGTTTTTCCTGGCAGCCACCTCCCTGGTTACGCTGGTTTACCACCCGTCCCCTGCTCGCCCTTGTCTTCCTGCTCGTGATCGGTTCCTTTTCTCTTGCCGGTTGGTACGGCTGGCAGTGGTACAGTCATTTACCCAAACCGCACACTGTCGCTTTCAGGCTCGAATCACCCAAGGGGACTGATTACAGCAAGACGCCTGCCGAGATTTTCCCACTGCTGATCCGCTTTGCCGAATCCGCAGCGCCCCTTGAGCAGGTCGGGAAAACGGTGACCAATGGGTTGCGACTTGAACCAGCCCCAAAGGGATCCTGGCAGTGGCTGGACGACCGGAGCCTGGAATTCACCCCGGAGGGTGACTGGCCGGTCGGTCAAAAATTCCGCCTTAGTTTTGCAAAAAAAGGCTTCTTTGCCGCAGGTGTTCGTCTGCAGACCTACCAGTCCGAATTCCACTCCGCCCCCTTTTCGGCCTCCATCAAATCCACCGAGCTTTATCAAGATCCCCTTGATCCCGGTTTAAAAAAGCTGGTCGCCACCATCGATTTCTCACACGCAGTCGATCCGGCCACGCTGAACAACAACATCCACTTTCAACTTGGCCCGGGCCTGAGCTACCAAGATTCGACCCAGACAAATTTTGCCCTCAAAGTGGAAAAAGACGGATTGCATGCCCATCTGCATTCAGCCGCCCTCGCGATCCCTTTGGAATCCACCCCTATCACCCTCACCCTGGATAAAAATATCGCTTCACACCGGGACCATGTTCAGCTTACACAGCCGATTGTCCGCACTCTTGAAGTTCCCGGCCGTTACCAGCTGCGTTTTTCCGACATTCAGACCCGCTATGTCAACAATCCGCAGGACGAACCGCAACAAGTACTGATGTTGGAAAGCTCCTTTCCGGTGACGGATGAGGCAATAGCAAAACACGTTCAGGCCTGGTTGCTGCCACTCAAAAAAGGCGGATGGCACCTGAACACTCTCAAAGAATCTGACCTTACTCAAAGAATACCCCTTACCCTCATTCCCAGCGCGAAACCGCTCAACACCCACCACAGTTTCACCCTCAATGCACCGGTCAGGCGGCAGTTGGTGGTCAGGATTGACGAGAATATCGAGGCCATTAGCGGATATCTCATGAAACAGCCGGTCCTCACCCTGCTTGCCAGCGGTGAGTACCCAAAGGTGGTCAAACTCCTGGGTGACGGGGCTCTACTCAGCCTCCATGGTGAAAAACAGGTCGGATTCATGGCCCAGGGCGTACCCGGAGTCAAAGTGGAGATCGCGCGGCTGGTTCCCGGCCAGCTTCACCAGATTGTGGACCAGAATGACGGTCGTTTTGCCCGCCCCTCGGTGTACAACGATGATTTCGATCGGCTGGTGGAACGTGAATCCTATACGCGGACTTTTGGTGCTATTGATCCTAGCAAACCTCTCTATGACGCGGTTGACCTTGGGCCCTACCTACGAAACAACAACAGCCGATTAGGGGTCTTTGTACTTCGGATTACGCCCTTTGATCCAAAATATCCGCAACGCAGCTACAGCGATTATGTTAACGATTACGCCTCCGGTGACCGTCGTTTCATCCTGGTAACCGATCTCGGCCTGATCACCAAACGAACCCTGGATGGCAGCCAGGAGGTCTTTGTTCAGTCACTGAGTAGCGGTCAGCCCGTGCCCCAGGTCACCGTGGCCATCGTCGGCCGCAACGGCCTGAGCGTGGCGGAAGGACAGACCGACGACCAGGGCCATGTCCGATTTCCCCAGATGAACGAGCTCAGGCGGGAAAAAACTCCGATCATGGTGGTGGCCACCCTGGGACGGGATCTTTCGTTTTTGCCCCTGAGACATGACGAGCACCAACTTGATTTTTCCCGCTTTGATGTCGGAGGGGCTGAAAACCAGACCAGTCCCAACCAGGTCTCCGCCTCCCTGTTCACGGATCGCGGCCTCTATCGGCCCGGTGAAACAGCCCATATCGGCTACATCCTCCGGACCGCCGATTGGAAAAAGTCCATTGGCGGCATGCCGCTGGAGATCGAAATCACCGATCCCCGGGGGATGGTTGCGTTCAATGAGCGGCGGGCGGCCACGGTCAGTGGCTTTGACGCCCTTGATTTTACCACCGGGGCCAATGCGGCCACGGGTTCGTATTCGGCATCGGTCTATCTCGTTAAAAACAACCGGCGTTCCACATTCATCGACGGCACCGACTTCACCGTGCGCGAGTTTGAACCGGATCGGATGAAGGTCGATCTGCGGCTGGCTGACACGCCTACCAAAGGCTGGCTCCTCCCGGATCAGGTTAAACCCCTGGTCACCGCACGCCATCTGTTTGGTGCCGATGCCTCCGATCGTCGGGTCACCGCCCAAATGGAGCTGGCCCCTTCCTTTGCCGCCTTTGGCCGCTATCCTGAATATCGGTTCCACCTTGAAGGCATGCTCAAAGATGGCGTGGATGAGTCCCTGGCGGAAACCCGAACCGGTGCAGGAGGCACGGCCGAATTGCGGCCAAACCTGCAGCGGTTTACCGCCGGGGCCTATCGGTTACGACTGACCGCGCGGGTTTACGAGGCCAAGGGCGGGCGCAATGTGGCTGCCAGCCAGGAGACCTTAGTCGCCTCGGCTCCGTATCTGATTGGGGTGTACAGTGCGGATTCCCTTGATTATGTCACCAAGGGGGCAAATCGAAGCTGCAAATGGTTGGCGATCAAGCCAGATCTTGAACCAACGGCTGTGGACCGACTTTCGCTTTCTCTGATCGAATACCGTTATATCTCGGTGCTGGTCAAACAAGAAAACGGCGCCTATAAATACGAGTCGCGCCGCAAGGAAATCGTGCGCAACAACCAGACGCTTCTCATAACGCAGGCGGGGACGGAAACGGTCTTGCCCACCAGTGAGCCGGGGGACTTCGCCTATGAGCTGCGCGACAGCAAGGGGACCCTGCTCAATACAATCAGCTGGACAGTGGCCGGCACCGGGAACCTCAGCCGCTCGCTTGAGCGCAATGCCGAGTTGCAGATCAAGCTCGACAAAACCTCCTATGCCCCGGGTGAGCCTATCCGCATCAACCTACGTGCACCCTACACCGGCTCGGGCCTGATCACCATCGAACGCGACAAGGTCTATGCCCATGCCTGGTTCACCACCGAAACCACCAGCAGCGTCCAGAGCATAACTCTCCCGGAAGGATTGGAGGGCAACGGCTATGTCAATGTCCAGTTCCTCCGCGACCCGAACTCCGCCGAAATTTTTATGAGCCCCCTCTCCTCCGGGGTGGCGCCCTTTGCGGTTTCGCTTGCGGCCCGAACCCTGCCGTTAACGCTGCAGAGTCCAAAGACCATTGAACCGGGGCAGCAACTGCAGATAGATCTTTCCACCAAGGAACCGGCCAAGGCGGTGATCTTTGCCGTGGACGAGGGCATTCTCCAGGTAGCCGGATACAAGACGCCGGATCCTTTGGCCCATTTCTTTGCAAAACGCAGCCTGGATGTGCAGACTTCACAGATCCTCAGCCTGATTCTCCCCGAATTCAGTCGCTTGATGGCGGCTGCGGCCCCCGGTGGCGGCGGTGACGATGCCATTGGCTCCCACCTCAATCCGTTCAAGCGCAAACGTCAGGGCCCGGTGGCCTACTGGTCCGGGGTGGTTGATCTGCCCGCCGGTGGCCGCCGTTTCAATTACCAGGTTCCCGAGGGGTTTAACGGAAGGTTACGGATTATGGCGGTGGCGGTGACGCCCCAGCGTATCGGCGTGGCAACCCAGTCTACCGAAGTCCGTGGCCCCTGGGTGCTGACTCCCAATGTGCCAGCTTTTGTCGCACCAGGGGACAGCTTTACCCTCAGTGTCGGCGCTTTTAGTAATCTACCCAAAACAAGCACGGTGCGGCTCAGCCTGCGCACCGGCAGCGGATGCACCATTCAAGGGGATACAAGCAAGACCTTGGAAGTTGCTCCCGGACGGGAAGGCGTAACTGAATTCCATCTTCAGGCTACAGAACACTTGGGCTCTGCTGAACTGATCTTTGTTGCCGAGAGCTTTGAGGGAAAAGCCCGCATCACCGAATCCCTTTCAGTGCGCCCTGCAACACCCTACCGGGTCGATCTGCGTGCAGGTTCCTTTATCGAGGCGGGTTTCAGTCTGCCGCGCCAGCGCGATCTGGTCAGCGAATACGGCCAAGTCCTAGTAAGCTATGCCCGTTCGCCGCTGGTCTGGGTCCTGGGGTTGACCACCTATCTCGAGCATTACCCCCATGAGTGCACCGAGCAACTGCTCTCCAAAGCCATGCCTGCCTTGATGACTGCCAACCCAGGTCAACTCAGGCAACCGGACTTTGCCCCGATAGCTCAAGCCTTCAGCCTGCTGCGTCAACGCCAAAATGACTCCGGAGGTTTTGGCCAATGGGCGAGCAACCTTGTGGTGCAACCGGATATTTCCGTTTATGCCGCTGATTTCCTTATCGAGGCCGGTGAACGCGGCATCGCCGTGCCGCGCGACCTGCGCGAACACAGCCGCCGTTTTCTCCAGCACCTTGCCGGAGGCCCTGCCGAGGGACTTTCCGAGCTGCGCACCAAAGCCAGGGCCATCTACCTGCTCACCCGCTCCGGGCAGGTGACCACGGCCCCGCTCATGGCGACTATCGAGCAGTTGGAAAAACATTATAAGACGACTTGGCACACCGATTTGCTTGCTGCCTATCTGGGCGCAAGCCAAATACTCATGAAACAGGAAAAAAATGGCAAACAGTTGCTCTCTACCGTCCCCTGGGCAACGCAGACCCCTCCTCAGGGACCTGTCGAAACCGGCCTTTATGAAGATGAACTTAGCCATGACGCTGAACTGCTTACCCTGCTCAGCCGTCACGCTCCCGAAACGATGCTCCCGGATAATCTTTTGAGCGAACTGGGTAAACGCATCTCCAACAACCAATATCAATCACTCTCAGCGGCCCTCTTAATCCGGGCCTTTTCCAGGTACGCCCAATCAACAGTGCACCAGGACAACACGCTCTCAACCGAGTTGGTCCTTCGGGACAACGCCACCCAGCCCCTGGTTCTCAAGTCCAAGGCAGAACTACCGCTTAACTGGGAAAAAGTGATCCTGCGCCAAAAATCAGCGGGATCTCCTGCCTTTTATCAGTTGACCGAGGCTGGGTTTGACCGGCAGCCACCGGCTGGAAAGCTTACTCAGGGGATCGAGATCACCCGGGAATATGTGGATGATCAGGGCAAAACGCTGAGCCAATTGCTGGTTGGTCAGGAATGCACGGTGCGGTTGCGATTGCGGGCCACGGAACGCGACAGCATCAGCGAAATTGCAATCGTTGATCTTCTGCCCGGCGGTCTGGAGCCGGTCATGGCACCACCGGCACATGATTTGGAAGAACTTACGGCAGAACAGCAAACAGGGGAACAAGTAGGCGAGACCGGCGCGGGTTGGAAACCGGCCTTTGTTAATACCAGGGATGACCGAGTGATCCTTTACGGCAACCTGAGCCGGGATGCGGTCTCCTATGAATATAGGGTACGCGCCACAAACGCCGGCACCTTCCGCGTTCCCGCACCCTATGCGGAAGGCATGTATGACCGGGCACTGCAGGGCCGTGGGGAGGGGGGCAGCCTGACCATTCTCGAGCCGTGATACGCAAATCCCTGATTGGACGCAGGTGGAAAAGATCCGTGCTCCTGGTTATGGGGGGCATGGCGTTATTTGCAGCATTGTTCTCTAGCCTCCGTCTGCCCGCAGATCCTATTGCCGGCGGCATCGCCACTTCCAGACTGGTCCGATCGGCAGACGGCATCACCCTCCGCTTGACCTTGGCCTGGGACGGGCAGTACCGTTTGTGGACACCGTTGTCGGATATTGCCCCGCCAGCGGTGAAGGCCATTTTGCTCAAAGAAGATCAGTATTTTTTTATTCACCCCGGGATCAATCCAAGCTCGCTGCTACGTGCGGCCTGGGCCACCTATGCGCTGCATGAGCACCAGGGCGGCTCCACCCTGACCATGCAACTGGCGCGCAGACTTTACCGGCTCAACACCCGCACCATTGGCGGCAAACTGGAGCAGATCATCCTCGCCCTGTGGCTGGAGGCGCGCTCCAGCAAAAACGAAATCCTGGAAGCCTACTGTAACCTCGCTCCCATGGGGGCTAACATTGAGGGGTTGGGGGCGGCGGCCCGGATCTATTTCAACAAGAGTGCAAAAGAGCTCAGTCTGGCCGAAGGATTGGCACTGGCGGTCATGCCCCAGAATCCCGCCGGTCGTTTTGATTTTGACCAGGAACAGCAACAGGCCCGGATGCGTCTAACCGAGACCTGGCTTGAGAAACATCCCGAAGATGCGGCGAGTCTGGCTGCTCTTCAAAATCAACCCTTCAAGGGAAGAACCCGTAGCGACCTACCCTTTCTTGCCCCCCATTTCTGCGACCAGATCCTTAGATTCGCCCAAACCCCAGGCCAGCAGGTAATCGACACAACCCTCGATTCCCGGCTGCAGAGCCTGCTTAAGCGCATGCTCAAACGCTATGTAGAGAACCGGAGTCGGCAGGGCATTATAAACAGCTCCCTGCTCCTGGTCGATAGACGGAACATGGCAATCAAGGCCCTGGTCGGTTCGGCGGATTTTTTTGACCGGGATATCCACGGCCAGGTGAACGGGGTGCTGGCCAAGCGCTCCCCCGGCTCCACGCTCAAACCCTTTCTTTACGGACTGGCCCTTGATCAGGGCCTGATTCATCCGCAGTCCATTCTCCGTGACGCACCCACCGCTTTTGGCGCCTATCAGCCGGAAAATTTTGACGGCCGTTTTATCGGCCCCATCTCCGCACGAGAAGCTTTAATCCGCAGCCGCAACGTGCCTGCAATCTGGCTGGCCAATCAGCTAAACAATCCCTCGCTCTACGGGTTTCTTCGCGGAGCCGGTATCTCGGACCTCCGTCCGGAGAAGCACTATGGACTGTCCCTGGTCTTAGGTGGCGGCGAGCTAACCATGGAGGAGTTGGTGGAACTGTACGGTCTTTTGGCCAATGAGGGAAAACTCCGACCCCTGCGTTACCGCGCCGATGACCCGGTTGCCGATGGCATTTCCCTGCTCTCGCCCCAGGCAGCTTTCATGGTGCGTGATATGCTGGCGAGCAATCCCCGTCCGGACGGGATGATTTCTCAGAATGGAGCAGGCGATCATTGGCCGATCGCCTGGAAGACCGGTACCTCCTGGGGGTTTCATGATGCTTGGACCGTGGGGCTGGTGGGAGACTATCTACTGGCGGTGTGGATCGGCAACTTTGACGGCAAAGCCAACCCGAGCTTTATCGGCCTCAAGGCTGCCACGCCACTTTTTTTCCAGGTGGCCGACGCCTTGGAATTGACTCTAGCCGGTGAGCATCCCTCTCCTCCCCTACCATCTGCGGGCCTGATTAAAGTCGAGGTCTGCCAGGCCTCGGGCGAACTGCCGAACCGCTGGTGCCCCAAGACGATACGAACCTGGTTTATTCCCGGGAAATCGCCCATCCGGGTCTCGACCCTGCACCGACCAATTATGGTGAACCGGCACACCGAAGCGGCTGCCTGTCCTCCCTATGATCCGGGGCAGACCAAACTGGACATCTTTGCCTTCTGGCCCTCGGACCTTGAACACCTTTTTCGGGTCGCAGGTTTACCGAGGCGATCACCGCCACCTCTGCCAGAGCAATGCAGTCAAGGAGGCTATGGGCTCTCCGGTGATCCGCCGCGCATACGTTCACCGTTGGCCAATGTGGTTTATACCCTGCGGCTCTCCAAACCTGAGGAAAGCATCGAACTCGCTGCCGCCATCGATGGCGATAGCGAGCGCATGTACTGGTTTGCCGATGACCGCTATCTCGGCAGCAATAACCGGGAAGGCAGTTTTTCCTGGCGACCGGCTCAAGCCGGTACCTTTGCCTTGAGTGTAGTTGACGACCAAGGACGAAACGCGGAGAGGACGCTTTTAGTGGAGTTTCTTCCCTGACAGTTCGGTCTCAACGCTACGGTATTTTGCAAATTTTGCAGGACCCAAATAATCTACGCTCCGCCCTAGTGACCACTCAACTGCCGGTGGAGCAACGACATGAGCAGGTCAACGATTCCACCACAGCCTTTGCTATCCTTGACGACCTGGTCCATAACGCCCACACCCTGCAACTCAAAGGAGGTTCGATTCGGAAATCCTATCATTTCGGATAATATTTTCTTAATTTTGAACAGGTGTTAACGAAACGATAAGCTTCTGGTTCCAGCAAATAGAAAGATTGCCGTACCCGCTTAGAGACGGTAGCGACACTTTCCCTGCCCCCTCTTGCCAGAACTACAAATATGTCCATATCCAACCTATAACGTATCGAAATATACCTTTTTTGTTTCATGATGCAGTGCCATCAATACATCTCCCTAAGCAAATCATCCCGTTTAACTTATTGATATAGTACGCTTTTACGAAAAAATACTTCATACTGGATTATTTTTTGCTTCAACAAGATAGCACAGAGGAACATTTTCCCCTCCCTTTACCCACGCCACTAACGAATTGGAACGCTCCGGAACCATCCCGGACCAAACGTTAGGCCTATACCGATGAACTGCACCTGTTCTCTCGTGAAACAGTCAGTCTTCCGGGTTCAGCAAATATGGATTAGTGGACCTTGTCTTGGGCGACTGAGACACGCTCTCTTTTCCTATCCTTACCACAGCTCTAATTCTATCGATCCAGCACCTGATTGTATCGGTGTGCACCATTTCACATAGTACTGCATTGCGATTACCAAACGGCACTTGAACAGATTCGATCATTTAAGGGTCGGGGAAAGAAAAAAGTATCGAATAGTGCGCCGGGTTACGGTTCGGATACAAGGCGCTTTAACTGGCGAATATCAATCATATTCATCAGTTAAAGCAACGCTGTAGCCGGGCTGAAAGACGAGCAGAATTGGATATTTTTTTCCGCGCCCCTAACACAGAGGGACCTTTTCCTTTGCTTTCACCATCGCCAATAACGGATTGGAACGATCAGAAATATCCATGCAATATAAGGAGCCAAGACAATGAGAAAGGTAGCAATCTACGGTAAAGGCGGCATAGGTAAATCCACAACCACCCAGAATACCGTGGCAGGTCTAGTGGAAATGGGCAAAAAGATTATGGTGGTCGGTTGCGATCCCAAGGCGGATTCAACTCGGCTGCTCCTGGGCGGACTCGCTCAAAAATCGGTGCTCGATACCCTGCGTGAAGAAGGTGAAGATATCGAACTCGATGATCTCCGCAAAATGGGTTACGGCGGCACCTGGTGTGTTGAATCCGGCGGACCGGAACCTGGCGTTGGTTGTGCTGGCCGTGGAATCATTACCTCGATCAACATGCTCGAGCAGTTGGGCGCCTATGCTCCAAGCGAAGGCCTAGACTATGCCTTTTATGATGTTCTCGGCGATGTTGTCTGTGGCGGGTTCGCCATGCCGATCCGTGACGGGAAGGCTGAAGAAATCTATATCGTAGTTTCCGGCGAGATGATGGCTATGTATGCCGCTAACAATATCTGTAAAGGAGTCAGGAAATTTGCCCAATCCGGCAAAGTTCGCTTGGGCGGTTTGATCTGCAACTCGCGGGCCGTGGATAATGAGCGAGAGATGATCGTGGAACTGGCCAAAAAAATTGGCACCCAGATGATCGCCTTTGTGCCGCGCGATAACGATGTGCAGAGGGCTGAGATCAACCGGAAGACAGTGATAGAATGGGACCCGAAAGTCAAGCAGGCCGATGCTTACCGCGACTTAGCCAAGGCAATCGATCAAAACCAGCATTTCGTCATTCCCCAACCGTTAGCCATAGAAGAATTAGAACAGCTGCTTCTTGACTTCGGACTGATGGAAGCCTGAGCGAGGGCACAGGTCATTGAAGCTTATGGATAAGGTCGTATTTGAAGAGTAGACTCGCAACTTGCAGACGACCTACCTGAATACGTACATGTAATTCCCTTTGGATAATACCCCGGCGTTGCCGTTGGTTACGGAGTTGAGCTCCATTCAATTCCTCTCAAACAATGCAAAATTAACAACCACCGACTTAAAGTCGGTGGTTGTTAATCGTCTATGAAGCTGTGATCAGAGGCCGTCAGCCGTGGAATAATAATCTTTCAAGGCGGTAATATCGGGGATAACAAAGGCGCCGTGGCCCTGCTAGGGCAAAAGCTTTTGGCAACGACCTGGACTGAAAATACGGCTCGGAGCGGACCTGAACTCCGGACGTTGTAACCATTCGACAAGATTTTCTTCAAGAAATTTCATAAAGTAAGGTCATCGTAGCCGGTGGGCGTTGGAAAATGCTATTCCCTGTCTCTCTCTGCTTTTACTCAGCCATCTCGCAGAATGTGATGGATTTTTTTTCGAGTCCATCATGCTTAGTGGTTGTGTGGAAATTTGTGTTCATAACTCCTCTGTAGCTGACGGGCGGAGAGCATCAGGAGGATTAGAGTTGCCCCAACCATCACCCAGTGCGGCAGGACCTCGCTGACCTGGCCGATGCTGGCCACTGCAGAAAGGCCAAGACTGAAGTAAATGAAGTCGAGGATCAGGCCGCAGGCCACACTGATCGCGGCTATGGAAGCCAGATAAATAGCCACTCCTTTTTTGCCAAGGATCTTGACGAGTACAGCCAGAGCGGCAAAATTTGTTGCCGGGCCGCTCAAAAGAAAGACCAGGGCCGCACCCGGGCTAACGCCCTTGAGAATCATAGCCGCTGCAATCGGGGTAGAGGCGGTGGCACAGATGTACATCGGCACGCCGGCAACAAGCATCAGCAACATGGAACCAAGACCACCGCCGAGATGACGGCTGACAAAATCATCCGGTACCAGGGTTGTGATGACTGCGGCAATGACAATACCGATGAAAAACCACCCGGCCAGATCGCCCCAGATTTCATTGACCGCGTATTTCACCCCAGCAAGGAGTTTGTTTTCTTGTATTTTTTCGTGGCCATGGTGACAACCGCAGTGCTCATCGCTGCAGGCGGCAAGGCTCTGGAGCGCCATCTGCAACGGCGGTGGTCCAATCGGCGGTTCCTTGTCCCCCACAAAATTCTCCAGTACCCCGGCCACAAAAGCAGAGATAAAAGCTGCCACCGGGCGGGCCACAGTCATTAACGGATCCAGCAAAGCCCAGGAGATGGCAATCGAATCGGCGCCGGATTCAGGCGTGGAGATAAGGAAGGCAGTGGTGGCACCTTTGTTGGCGCCCTGCCGCTTGAGTTGGGCCGCGGCGGGCAAGACCCCACAGGAACAGAGGGGAATAGGTACCCCAAGCAGCGCTGCCTTAAACACCGACTTAACCTTTCCTTTTCCTAAATGAGTGGCGACATAATCAGGGGAAAGAAAAACCTTGAGCAAACCGGCAACAAAAAGCCCGAGAAGAATATATAGCGACGACTCTTCCAACAAATGCCAGACAGCTGTTATTATATCGACAAGGTACTGCATAGAAAACTCTCAACAAAACGGACTCTACTGATTTACTGAGTAGCAACAGCCAGGTTGCCCGCAAACACTATCTTGAAAATCAAACCCATGGGCGGAGGTTACTCGCGGATGTGTTCCAGGGCCACATGGATCAAGGTGTGGACATGATCATCATTGAGTCGGTAATACAGTACCTGACCCTGACGTCGGTTTTTCACCAAAGCCATCTGGCGTAGCATCCGAAGCTGGTGACTGACCGCAGATTCAGAGCTACCGAGAAGAGCCGCCAGATCACAGACACACATCTCTTCATGCCCAAGTGCCCATAATATGCGTAACCGATTAGGATCGCCCATGGCCTTGAACAGTGCAGCCATGGCCTCATACTCGTCCTGCAGCAGGGCCTGTTCCCGGGCTTTAGTCACCTGTTCTTTGTGAATACAGCGAACTCCACAAAGATCGTCTTGTCCCTCAAGTATGTCCATGATCACCTTTTTATATATGAACATATATTCATATTTGTTTTTTTAGCAACGTACTCTTTTGTTATGGCCGGGTCAAACAATCCCTTTTCAAAAGAACTCTTTTCTGAGCAAAACACCGGTAGCATTTGTTCATGGCCAAAGGTGGCCTGGGTCACACTCAAAAAGGAGAGACCAATAAAACGAGATGGATTCGTAATAAGTCCATCACAGTTAAGGCTGCGAAAATGGTCATTGAAAATACAGACAGATTTAGGCAATGGAGGGCAAATAGGAGCAGTGCCCTTTTTCCGACAACTCGATGACGTCGGAACCTCCCGATCGTTTCCACGCTTGAGCATGGGCACGATCGGAAAAGACAATCCGCGCCAATTACACCGTTTTTGCCGGACTGATCTGCAGAGACCTTTCACGGCGATTTCGCTTGCTCCGCGTTTCATCCATTGAAAACACCATGGATCGGCAGTCAAAGGCGGTATCGCTCCACAGACGGCGACGGATCGCTCCATACCGGCGATTGATGCCATGGGGATCGAACAATTCCCGAAGTAAATCAAAGGCCAGGGCAAGCAATAAATAGACAATCAGATACGCAAGAAAATGAATCATGGAAACCTCCTTGAAGGTGAAAAGTGATCGCTTCTGACTCCAAGGTAACCCAGCTGGTAGGACAAATAGTGTCCTACCATTTTTTTTCTGATCTTTTTTTCTGCTAATCTCAATTTTTGAGATTCCCACGCTCCTATGTGGAAATGCAACCCTGAACGCTCCCGCGTCTTGTCCCTTTCGACCGTTTCAACACAGCCAATGTCTGACCAGGTCGGTCCAACCCATTTCCCCCTTGCCTTAAACAATGAAGCAGGGTAACGAAAAAACAGTCGTATTGCTGTGAGATGCGCCATATACACGCCCTGCCCCAGTCATCTTCCTCACCTATGCCAAAAAGAGAATACCCCGTGTTGATGAAGACGCTCACCAGACTGCTCATTGCTTCCCTGCTCTTCTCCTGCCTTTCCGCGCCTCTTCAGGCAGAACAGGCGTGGAAGGCTTATTCGCTGGCCGAGATGTCCATAGAGATCCCGGCCTCCTGGCATATTAGTGAGGCCAAAAGTACCCAGGAACGCCGTTTCGCTAGCCATGACGATGCAACCACCCTGCTCGCCCGTTGGTGGAACAATGAGAACGGTCGCAGTGAGCGGGGCACCATCCGTTCAAGCCGGTTGGTCGTCGTTGACGGCAGACCGGCCCAACTGCTCCATCTCAAGGAGATGGATACCGAAAGGTTGAAACTTGTGGTCAAATCGCCCACTATCACGAACCGCACCTTTACCTTGACCCTGACATCGAACAACGAAGATTTCAGTAAGGGTTCTCCCTTACTCGGGGAGATGATCAAACGGTTGCACTTTAGCGGCCAGGCAATCACCGCCGCACAAGCCTTGAGTGCAACCAAAGAAGAGGCACCAGCTGTTGATCGTCTGGATCTTTTGGGCAAGAACTGCCGGGCGATGGATTTGGGCACATGGCAGCATCCCGCCCTGAAGCCGATCGGGCAGCGCAAAGCCGTCCACCTTAAATGGGTGCAACTCTGCGCCGGTGACACCTATCCGGTCTTTGGCGCTGAGTTTGACTACGATCCTCAGGGACAGACCAACGACTTCTTTTATCCCCTGCTGATCGACACCCTGGAGGCCAATCAGGGGCAACCACTCGCCTTTGCGGGCATCAAAGATCGCTTGCTCATCCAGGCCCGGAAGTTAGGGCCGGATCAATACGACTTCAACTACGCAGAACTCGGTCATCCGGACGCAAAAATCTGGCCACCTCTTGCGCAGTAGCCATCGAATGGGCCGGTGTCTGCAAAAGCCGCCCCTAAGGCAAATCGCATCTGCACCACTCCCTTGATGGACTGGTAAAAAGTCAAAAACCGAGAAAACTGGCCTCGCAAATAGGGTTGCGCTGCACCTTGAAACTGCAGCCACGGGGGGCCAGCCGCAAAATTTTGTCCCTATGGGCGAATACGTGCTTGATATTGAGCGTGCCACCTACAATGACGAGACTGCCTTCAGCCATACGATGAAATTCAAGGTAAGTATTGACGGTGTTCTCCCTCATCCGGCAGAAGAAATGCTTGCCCGCATCAGGGCGCCGATCGTAGAATGGTTGATCGACTTCGGCAATCGATCATGACTCGTCACAAAATTACTTCCACCCAAAAAAAATCAACGCGTCCAATGGCCAAATACAAACCTCAACATACCCGCCTGTTGTTCATAGACCGACAGATCCGCGAAAAACGCTATCCCAACTGTTCCGACCTGGCCCGGGAATGGGAGGTAACGCCCCGCACCATCCGCCGTGACCTCGACTATCTGCGCTACCAACTGGATGCACCACTGGCCTACTCGGCTCTCAAACGTGGCTTCTACTACACCGAGGAGCAGTACCAGTTGCCAGCGATTCAGATCCGAGAACGCGATCTGTTTGCCCTTTATCTTGCCGATAAACTGCTCGCCCAGTACAAGGGCACCCCGATTTACGAAAGCCTGCAGTCGGTCTTTGCCAAAATCGAAGACAGCCTTCCGGACAATATATCCCTCTCCCCGAGTTCGGAACAATCCCTGTTCACCGTCATTCCCCCTTCGGCCACGGTCATTCTGCCGGAGGTGCTGGAATTGATCTTCGCAGCGCTCCGCTCTTCCCGCCGGTTACGCATTGTCTACCGCAGCCCCGGAGCTGAGCCAGGCGAACGCGAAATTGATTCCTACCACTGCGTCCGTTACGAAGGCGACTGGTACATTTTGGCCTACTGCCATCTCCGAAAGGCCATCCGCACCTTCAGTCTGGCACGGATTCTCTCGGCCCAAAATACAAACGTCCATTTTCAGCGGCCGGAAAATTTTGATTTCCAAGCCCTCTTTGCCAGCCATTTTGGCATCCATTGGGGCAAAGGTTCAACCGAGGTCCGCATCCGTTTTCAGGCCCGTGCAGCCGCTTATATTCGTGAACGCCAATGGCATCCCTCGCAAAGCATTGAGGAATCGGCGGACGATGGCCTGGTTCTCACCATGACGGTTAATCATCTCCTGGAACTGAAACGGTGGATTCTCTCCTGGGGGGCCGCCGCCCAGATACTCGCCCCGCCCCATCTCGTCCGGGAAATTCAAGACGATATCCTGGCTATGGACAAACTTTACCAATCCACCTGTGGGCAAAGTGATTGATTTTAGTTGCCGACTTGCCGCCAGCCTTGCTACGTTGTCGTGTTCGAAGCAAGCCATGCGCTTTTTACGAACATAGCACGCAGAACCTGAAGGATACAAAATAACAGAGGGTCAACCATGACAACTGATAACCAACGGGTCTACCTAGACGAACTCAGCAAACGATGGCAACAATCTCCTGATAAACTCTTGGAGATGGCCGCGAAGAATAAACTCCGTCTGTGGTTCGAATTCCACAACGTGATTGTGCAGAAAGTAAAAAAGAAGAAAACACCAACAGCCCAAATCGTTGAAACCATCGAAATTCCCCTGCAAGCCGAAATGCTTGAGATGATGATCGGCCGTACCGACCGTATCCAGGTGGCCGCCCAATATTCCTGCGTCACCTCCAAGGGCAAACCGGTGTTGATCAGCAATGCCGCCGGTGAAGAATGGGGTGAGACCAGCATGGTCGGGCTCAATCCCATGCGCCTCTACGCACGGGCCGAGGATCTGCCCCAAATCGAGAGTAAGCAGGAAATCATCCCCTTTGGAACCGAGGCGGCAGCAAGTTCATGCTGCTGTCAATCGCACCAGGAGGAGGAAGTTAGGGATGAGGACGCATTTATTTCCGCCGACCACCCCTGTTTTGCACCGGAGTTACACATTGCACTGGAGTGCTGGTTAAAGTTGATGGGAGATGAAGATAGCCCCGATGTGGTACAAAAGTCCGATATTCTCGAGTGGCTGCGTGGCCACTATCCCAAACTTACCAAAACCGCTACTGAACGGATCGCGCTGGTCGTCATGCCGGCACCAAAACAAAAGCAGTAAAAAGTGATGGCGTCGTAAAAACTTCGATCTACTGCGCCGCAGCGTTTTTCCAGACAGTCAACATACCTTATGTATGCTTTCACGAGAACTACAAAGCTAAAGCTCTGTAAAAACATGAAATATTTCACTACTACCTTGTGTCTGCTGCTCTGTCTCAGCTTCAGCACCGTCCAGGCCCGTACCGAGATCAACGGCTTCCAAGGGATGAAATGGGGCAGTGGCCTCAGCGATCTACAACAAACCAAAAAACTGGTTCTGACCAAGGAAAACAACGGCAACGGCGAATCGCTCTATGCCCTGCAAAACGAGAATTTGCGTTATGGCAAGGCCACGCTCACCGGGATTCACTGCTCCTTTGTCCAGAAACGGTTGCAAGGTGTGATTCTGCTCTTTGCCGGTTCCAGAAACTACGGGGCGGTCAAGGCTGAGGCCACCAATCGCTACGGAAAACCGATTCAGGTCGATCAGAAAGGGGGCGAGATGTTCACCTGGCCCGGCAACCAGACCAGTATCGTGCTCTCCTACACCAAGAATGCAGAATCCGGTTTTCTCTTTCTCAAACCCAAAAAGCTACCGTCCAAACCAACGACAGCCACGATCAAGCAACCAGCGCCGCGTACTGCCACGGCGACAGCTTCCCAGCCAAATCCTACTTCCGATGATTTGGCATTTTTGGACAAGGTCTCGCAGCCGCAACGGATTGTGATCGAGCCCACCCCTGGAAACACCTCTTATGGAAGTGAACCGGAATATGGTGGCCAAAACCAATCCACAGCCGAGGCGGCAAACATTGAGGTGATCAGTCCGGAAATTCAGGGTTTGATTGATCGCGATCAGGCCCTAACCCGTCTCTGTTGGGATACCGTGGGGCCGGTAGCTGATCAGGCTTGTGGTGACATGAAGGAAAACGCGCAACGACTGCAGAGCATGGGCTGGTGCATGAAACCGGGAGAGGCCAAGGACGGACTCCAGGTGAGCTGGTACCGTTGCGAAAACGGCCCAAAAGCCGCCACTGCAACGGCCTCGACGACGCCCTCTCCTTATGCAGCCTCTAATCCACCGCAGCCCCTGCCTGAGCAAAATCCACACACAAATCTTTGCAGCCTGGTGGTGGAACTCTTTGCAGCGACGGCGGATATGCGGGAAAAAGGCATCACACCACTTGCAGCGGAAGAATCCCTGTTGCAGCGACAAAGTGGCCGCTCCAAACAACTGTCTATCGAATATATCCGGGAAACAGTGGAATTGGTCTATTTTGATCAACAGTACAAATCCCTCCCCCTCCCGGCCTTAACCGGCAAGATCGAGGAACAATGTCTTTCCGGCCAGGGGCCGTATATACAACCGTTGCCGCAGGACTAATCGAAGGATGTGACGTATTTTATCGAGCCCATCAGCCTTACAGAAGGAGTTCTTCCTGCCTCTGCAAAATCCAGAGTTCGCCACTTATCCAATCCCCCCTTTCGCGGCGCAGGCGGGTGGATTCTTCGCTCAAGATCTTCCAGCCGGTGCTGTCGGCGAGCTGGTGGATATAACTTGATGAGTAGGCAAAGCGGCCGGTGGGTAACAAGCGAAACCCCTCGTCGACAAGAACTTCGGTAGAGAAGCAGAACAGGGCTCCAGGGCGGGCATGTGCATGGGCCATGGTAAAAATATTCTCCAGGGCGCCAACATAGATGAATACATCGGTGGCAAGGAAAAAATCGTAGTTTTCCATGGTACTGTGGAGAAAGTGGTCGATACTGTCCTGGTTCAGACAGTGATAACAGCCCTTGGCCACGGCCTGATGAAGCATTGCGGGGGAGAGATCCACCCCGTCGAGCACGGAAATCCGCTCTTTAAAAGCCAGACCACTGAGCCCTGTACCGCAGCCCAAATCCAGACCATGGGCATAGGTGGGAGTCGTACCGACAGCCTCGGTATGGCACAGGCACTCATAGAGCCGCTTGGGATTGTCATACCCCAGATCCTCAACCAGGCTGTGTTCAAAGCCCTCGGCATAGGCATCAAAAAAACCACGTACATAATCGTCCGGCGCCTGCTCCAAAGGTATTCCCAACAAAGCCGCCAGCAAATAACGAACTGAATCGTCCTCCGGCCGTAGCTCAAGCACCCGGGCGTACAGAGTGATGGCCTGCTCAGTTTCCCCGGCGCGATGATGGAGGTAGGCAAGATTGTTGAGGGCGGAGAGGTAGTCCGGAGCTATGGCTAATACCTGCCGGTAACAGTCGCTGGCCTGGCTGTCCAGGTGAAGCTGCTGATAACAACCGCCCTGGTTATAGAGGCTGTCCACGTGGTTTGGGGCAAGTACAAGCACCTGTTCATAGGTGGCGATGGCGTGGGTCGAATTACCATTTTTCCCGCGGCAGAGCGCCAGATTAAAGAGGGTGTCGATATCGTCCGGGGTTATACTGTCGGCCTGGGCAAAGGATTGCAAAGCCTCGGCAAACCTTTGCAGTTCATAATAGACCAAGCCAAGGTTATAGTGGAGAAGTGATGAAGCCGGGACCTGCTCGATCAGCACAAGATAGGCTTCCAGAGCCTCTTGCAGGAGGCCTTCACTGTGGGCCCGGCTGGCCTGGACAAAGCATTCATTAAGGGTGGCAACAGACGATGGTGGCTTGGGCTGGTCAGAGTGCATGTCCGATCCTTGGCTAAAAAAGAGAAAAAACCCGGCAGGAGCGATGACACAGGACCCGCACCAAGAACTTTACCTTAATTTAAGCGCTCTGGAATAAAATAGTCCGTTACACTTGTCGTTTTCCGAAAACAGCGCCTACGCTCTTCCTTTTTGCGCAGAGATACTCCTTTTCATGCCCACCTCCCCTTTTTCCAGCATACCTGAGCTGCCGATATGCTCGATACTTCCTGAGCTTAAAACGGCTCTTGCCCATGGATCAGCCGTTCTGGCCGCTCCTCCCGGCTCGGGCAAAACCACGGTGGTGCCGTTGGCACTGGCGAGCGAACCCTGGCTCAAGGGGAAAAGAATCCTCATCCTCGAACCACGGCGACTGGCCACCAGGGCCGCAGCGAAGCGCATGGCCGCTCTTTTGGGGGAACCGGTTGGGCAAAGGGTGGGCTATCAGATTCGTTTTGATCGTTGCAGTTCCACGCAGACCCGCATTGAGGTGGTCACCGAGGGTATTCTTACCCGGCGCTTACAGCAGAATGCTGGCCTAGATGATGTGGGTTTGATCATCTTTGACGAATTTCATGAACGTTCCCTCCATGCGGACCTGGCACTGGCCCTTTGCCTTGATCTCTGCCAGATACGCGAGGATCTCCGTTTGCTGGTGATGTCGGCCACCCTTGATGCGGAACCCATTGCCCGCCTTTTGGGTGATGTCCCGGTCATTAGCGGACAGGGGCAAATGTTTGCGGTTGAAATCACCTATCTGGAGCGACCGGCCCGTGGACGTATTGCCGAGGTAGTGAGCAGCGGCGTCAAACGGATACTCCCTGAAGTAGGGGATATGCTGGTTTTCCTGCCGGGCAGCCGAGAAATCCGGGAAACACTGCATTTGCTCCAGCTGGATCCGCTCTTTGCAGACTGGTTGATTCTGCCTCTTTTGGGTGAACTTAGCTCCCCGGAGCAGGATCGGGCCATTTTTCCCGATCCGGAGGGGCGAAGACGCATCATTCTGGCCACAACCATTGCCGAAACCAGCCTCACCATCGAAGGCATCCGCTGTGTGGTTGACAGCGGATGGTCACGTCTGCCCGCATTTGATCCGGCAACGGGCTTAAACCGTTTGAACACTGTGCGCGTCTCCAAGGCGACCGCCGACCAACGCACCGGACGCGCCGGACGCCTGGGGCCCGGCCATTGTCTTCGCCTCTGGACCCGGGACGAACACCATAACCTACCGCCCTTCCATCCCCCGGAAATCATCCATGCCGATCTGGCGCCACTTGCGCTGGAGCTTGCACTCTGGGGGGTGAGCGACCCGAAGATACTCTCGTGGCTCGATCCGCCACGGGCAGGGAGTTATGACCAGGCCTGTGAACTATTGCGTGGGCTGGAGGCCATCGATCGACAGGGACGAATCACCCCTTTGGGCAAAAAACTCACCGAACTGCCGCTGCACCCGCGCCTGGGTCACATGCTGCTTGCGGCACGCGACAAAGGTTTGACCTCGCTTGGTTGCGATCTTGCGGCCCTACTCTCGGAACGCGACCCTTTTCGCGGACGGGAGGAGAGTTGCGATATCACAGAGCGGTTGCAATTGCTTGCCACCTGGCGGAGTCAGGGTGATCAGGCTGCACGTGGGCGCGGCGGTGACCCGACCCTCTTGCGCCGGATCGATCAGGCGGCCCAACAATGGCGTCGGTCCACAACCGACGCTGGCGCTTGGCAGACGGAAGATATCGGCAGTCTGCTTATTGCAGCCTATCCGGAACGCATTGCCAGGAAACGGCCAGGACAGCGGGAACGCTATCAGTTAGCCAACGGCCGTGGGGTAAGGCTGTTGCCCACCGATCGATTGAATGGTGAGGAATATCTGGTTGCGGCCCAGGTGGACAGCGGACAGAGCGAAGGCCGGATTTTTCTCGCCGCTCCAGTCGACCTGAACACTATTCGCAAGCAACATCCCCAGCTGTTGCGTTTTGAAGAACAGGTACGATGGGATGGAGAAAACGGCAGGGTTGTGGCTACCGCACAAACGCGGTTAGGTGCCCTTGTGGTGGAAGAACAGCCGCTGACCGATATTCCGCGGGAATCAATCACCCAGGCCCTGCTGCGGGGAATTCATCAGTCTGGGCTTGCTATCCTGCCCTGGACCCGGCAGGCTAGGCAACTGCAGGCGCGCCTTATCAACCTGCGATGCTGGCAACCGGAGGGGGATTGGCCGGATCTCGATGATCAGGCATTACTTGCCGATCTCTCCTGGCTTGCACCCTTTATTGGTGGTATGAACCGGCTTGAGCAGATGCAGGGGCTTGATCTGTATTCGATTCTCCTTACCCCGCTTGACTGGCCAAAGCGAAAGGTCTTGGAGGACTTGGCACCGGAAACCATCACCGTGCCCAGCGGCTCGAAAATCCGCATCGAATACCGCCCAGGTGAACCGCCATTACTCGCAGTCCGTCTCCAGGAAATGTTTGGTCTGAAGAAAACCCCCACTCTCTGCCGTGGTCGGGTGGCACTGCTGCTTCATTTACTCTCCCCGGCCAGGCGTCCGATCCAGGTAACCACCGATTTGGAAAGCTTCTGGAAAAACGGCTATCCGGAAGTAAAAAAAGAGCTTAAAGGTCGCTATCCCAAGCACGCCTGGCCAGACGACCCACTGGTGGCCAAGCCGATCAGGGGGCTACCCCGCAAACGAAGTGCATCCTGAAAAATTGAAAAACATAGTCACCCCTTGAGAAGCCCGATGTCCATCCCTTTTTCTTCCCGCCGCATACGTCGTGAGGCGCGTACGGTTGAAGCCATGATTCGGCGTTACTGCCGGGACCACCACACCTCGGCCGCCCCCTGTCCTGAGTGTGAACAGCTGCTGACCTATGCACGCAAACGATTGCAATATTGCCCATTTCAGGAAAATAAAACCACCTGCGGTAAATGCCCGACCCACTGCTACGCGCCCATGCAGCAAACCCGTATCCGGGATGTGATGCGCTATGCGGGTCCGAGAATGCTTTTCTCCCACCCATTCATGGCCTTTATGCACCTTGTCGATGGATTGCGCCAACCCCGGAAAAGACCCTGACCACCCTGCTTGACACCACCCGGCAAATCCCGTAGAGTTCCGCTCACAATCGGCTCCCAACCTCCCTTTATTATCAATTAACCTCCCCGGTATGTACCCATGTTTGGAATCGGCCTCCCGGAAATGATCGTCATCTTTGCTTTGGCCTTAATTGTTGTCGGCCCGGACAAACTTCCCGGCCTCGCACGGTCCCTGGCCAAAGGGGTGATGGAAGTAAAAAAAACCTTGAACCAGCTTAAAGACAGTCTCAATGAAGAAGGTGGCCAGCTCGACTCGGTGCAAAAGGATTTGCGAGCCACCGCTGATGAGCTGAAAGAACGAATGATCGATTCCGATCCTTCCCACTGGCATCCGGCTGCAGGACCAGGCAAACAGCCAACAGAGGAAGAGATTATCGATATCGAGATCGCGGCGGAGGAGGCAGCCTCCAACGCAAACGAGACACCGGCTCCGGAGGACGCGGCGGCCACTACGGAAGAGGTGGTTCCCCAGGCCTCGCGACGCAGCTTGCCGGGTGCAGGAAAGCCCAATGAGAATGTTCAGTCTAAAAACGAAACAACCCCGTCATGATTGAAGCACTGGAGCAATTCCGGCCCCATCACCAGGAGCTCAAACAGCGGTTAATCCGTTGCTTTATCGCCATTGCCGTTACCAGCAGCATTGCCTACCTGTTCAAGGACAACCTTGCGTTCTGGTGCATTCACCCCCTCTATCAGGCCTATCCCCAGCTCGATAAACTGGTCTACACCAAACTGACCGAGGCCTTTCTCAGTTATCTCAAACTCTCGCTTCTGGTGGGTCTTATTGGTGCGCTGCCCTTCATGCTCTACCAGTTGTGGCTTTTTGTTGCTCCAGGCCTGCTCGACAAGGAAAAAAAGACCGTTCGTGCTATTCTTGCCTGGGCAACCACTCTGTTCACCAGCGGAGCCCTGTTCGCCTATTTTGTCGTTCTGCCGCGCATTCTCCTTTTCTTCATGAGCTACGCTGGCCCGGCCCTGCAACCACGGCTAAAGCTTGGGCTCTATCTCACTTTCACCGCCCGGATGCTGCTTACCTTCGGCATTGCCTTTGAGATCCCCTTTCTCATGGTGATGGCCAACCGAACCGGTCTGATCAAAGACAGTTATTTCCAGAGCAAACGGGTTTACTTTTATATCGCCATTGTGGTGCTTTCTTTTCTCCTCACCACCGGCGAAATAACAGCCACGGTATTGCTCTCCTTTCCGCTCTTTGCCTTATATGAGGCGGGGATCATTGCCTGCCGTTTTTTTAACAAAACCGCGCCCGAACATACCGATTCTTCGGTTTCCTGATCTTTTGCCAATTCTTTTAACGTTTCTTTTGCGAAAATCCATCCCATGCCCACTGCCAAGCCTTTTTCCAGCATTCGGCCAATAGAGCGTAGGCAACGTCTACTGGGGGGCTTGGCGGTTCTTGGATCAGCCGTCTGCTTTTATCTCGCCACAGCCATCATCCACTGGGGCCAAAATCATGTGCAGATCGAGACTGCCATGTACACCTTTGCCCGCTTTGTGCTCGGGTTTATAGTGGTAAGTACAAGCATGCTTCTCGGAGGAAGGCGGCCTCAGTGCAACCAGACCCATTACATCCTCGGCCGCATGTTGACCAATACCATTGCAGTCTACTGCTTTTACAAGGCAGTGGAGGTGGGCAGCGTGGCCGAGGCCAACATCCTCAATATGACCTACCCGCTCTTTGTAGCCCTTCTCTCCTGGTTCATGCTCCGCGGGCAACGCGATCTTTTTGCCCTGGGTATCGTTGCCATCGCCTCTGTCGGTATCTGGCTCATCCTCGCTCCCAACGCCACAACCATCCACATCAACGACTTTTGGGGCCTGCTTTCCGGTATCTTTGCCGGTTTTGCCATCATCTATCTCAACCTCAGCCGCCGATATCACAACTCAGAAACCATCCTCTGGTATATGTTTGGCTTGGGTGCTGTGCTGATGCTCCCCATGGTCTATGCACATCTTACAGTACCGAGCCAATCGGAATTAACATATTTGTTCAGCTGTTCCGTCGCCGGTGTCGTCGGACAGTATTTACTGACCTACGGTTTTCTTTATGTCACTGCCGTTGAGGGCGCGGTGGTCTCTTCAAGCAGAATTCTCATCGCCGCCCTGCTTGGACCGCTGCTTGTGGCTGATCCGCCCCTGGGAGCAAGCGGTTGGCTTGGCGCCCTAATTATTTTCGCTGCCGATGTAGCCCTGGCACTGCGAACGCCTGGCCGTTGAGCGCAAGGGCTTCGCCCTAATTTCCATCGCTCTCCTGGCCCATCTCGTGGTTCTTTTCACGCAAATTCCCCCGCCTTTTTCCTTGACTCCCCCTGGTCCTATCCGGATAATCCAACTTAATCAATTCCTAACAATCGTATTGGTTTGTATTTTAACGGCTTTTTCACTTCCTAATCTTTTTGTAAAAGGAGTAAACAATGAACGACTTCAGGCTGGGGAGTAAGTTGGTCGGCGGTTTTCTGGTGACGGCGCTGATCATTGTCTTGGTCGGTCTGCTCTCTATCAAACAACAGAACAAACTTGGCGGTGAAGTCGAAACGCTGGGCAGTGAAACCATTCCAGCCGTGCAATCCATCCTCGTGGTCAAAAGCCAGGCAGCTTCCATTGCCTCCCTGATGCGTTCATTGCTGACTCCGTATGCATCGAAGGAGGAACGCAATTATTCTCATCAACACCTGCTCGAATCCCGTAAAATTTATGGCGAGGCCAAGGAAAAATTTATGTCCTTGGACTTCTCCAAGCAAGTCACCAGTGAATGGCAGGAGTTCAATACCAACATCTCCCAATGGGTGCAAGTCAACAACGAGGCGGTTGACCTGTCCAAGCAACTCATTGAAATGGATTTGATTAAACCCGATGTGATGAAGCAACACATGGCTGATTTTGAAATCGCCCATAATTCACTTCTGGCGAAAGTCGGCAAGCTCGTTCTGTTCGGGGTTTCTTTTGAGGGGGGTACCGAAGATACCAATTGTTCCTTGGGTAAATGGATCCAGAATATGGATACCACCAACCCGAAAATGGTGGCTCTGGTCAACCAGTTAAAACCGATTCACATCGATTTGCACAGGGATATAGCCCAGATAAAAAATTTGCAGGCCAGTGGCCAGGTCAATGAAGCTCGAGAAATACTGGAAAAAAAGCTCTACCTGAGCTCGGAACAGGTCTTTGCCTTGGTGCACCAAATGACGGTTATTGTTGATCAGGCAAACGAAAAATTCAAAAAAATGAATCAACTGCTGCTCGAAGATGGTGAGCAGTATCAAATAAACACTTTTGCCGCGATCGATAAAATCGTCAAAAAAGCCGAAGAAGCCGCCAAGACCACTGTTCAGGAAGCCCATGACAGTGCCCGACGTGGTGAATTGATCACTGCGGTCTGTCTGGTGGCAGGTTTTGTCCTTGCCGTGGCCCTTGGCTTGATCCTCACCCGATTGATCACCAAGCCCCTATTCAAAGGAGTTGATCTGGCCAAGGCCATGGCAGGGGGTGACCTCACCCAAACCATGGATGTGAATCAAAAGGATGAAATCGGCATGCTGGCGCAGTCGCTCAATGAAATGGCCAAAAACCTACGACGGATGTTTGGTGAAATCAAACAGGGCGTTACCAGTGTGGATGATTCTTCCTCGCAACTTGCAACCATCTCTAACCAGATGTCCTCAGGGGCCGAGTCCACCGCTACCCGCTCCGCCCAGGTAGCCGCAGCGGCCGAAGAAATGAGCGCCAACCAGAATTCCATTGCCGCTGCCATGGAAGAGGCCTCGGTGAATGTCAATATGGTCGCCGCAGCCGCCGAGGAGATGAACTCCACCATCACCGAAATCGCCGAGAACTCGGGTAAGGCCATTGAAATCACCTCCAAGGCCGTGCGGCAGTCGCAGGAGGCTTCGGCACGGGTCAACGAACTTGGCCGTGCGGCCGATGAAATCAATAAGGTGACCGAGACGATCACCGAGATCTCCGAACAGACCAACCTCCTGGCCCTGAATGCGACCATTGAGGCTGCCCGCGCCGGTGAGGCAGGTAAGGGGTTTGCGGTTGTTGCCAACGAAATCAAAGAGCTGGCCAAACAAACCGCCATGGCCACCCTGGATATCAAGAACAAAATCCAGGGCATCCAGCAGGCAACCGGCGTCACCGTGAAAGAGATCAACGAGATCAGTACCGTTATCTCCGATGTCGATCAGATCGTGGCCACTATTGCCTCGGCCGTGGAAGAACAGTCGGCTACCTCCAAGGAAATTGCCTCGAACGTTAATCAGGCCAGCCAGGGCATCAACGAGGTCAACGAAAATGTTGCCCAAAGCTCTGCAGTCTCCTCGGAGATTGCCTCGGATATCGCCACGGTTAACGGAAGCGCCAACGAGATGAATACGGCCAGCAAACAGGTTAAGCTCAGCGCAGAGGGCCTTTCCGGGGTGGCAAATCGGCTACAGCAGATGGTTGCCCAATTCAAAATCTGATAGCGTCATAAAAAAAACTTCGACCTGCTGCGTTGCAGCGTTTTCCCTTGTATATCTGTTTTTTATCAAGCCATCTCGTAAGATTTTATGTTTTTTAAAATCCAACAAATCTGATCGTTGAAATTGCCTGGGGCTACAGCCGCGGGCCGCTCCCTCGACATAAAAATAGCCGCTTCCCCCTGTTTTTTGGGAAACGGCTATTTTTATTGTTCTCATCAAGAGAGGCTCAGGCGGGCGGGTGCAACGTGGCATACACCTTTGTGGACAACTCAACGATGGAAAAAGGTTTTTGGATACAATGGGCCCGGGGCTTCTCCCTATCACTGGCTGGTGGGGCCTCGACATAGCCGGACATAAACAGACACTTCAGATTAGGATAAAAAGAGCTCAGCAGTTCGGCCAGCTCATCCCCCCCCATCTCCGGCATGACCATGTCGGCAAGGAGGAGTTGGATCCCCCCGGGCTCGGTGTGGGCGAGAAGGATGGCTTCGGTCGGGCGGGTGGTGGCCAGCACTGTATAGCCAAGACCAGTGAGTAATGCGCTGGTGGAGTGGAGAATACCCTCCTCATCATCGACCACGAGAATGGTTTCTCCACCACCACGATGAATGGTGTCATCCCTGCTTGGCCGCTCCTCCGCAGGCGCATGATGTCGCGGCAGATACAACAAAACACGGGTTCCCTGGTCCGGTCCACTGCGAACGTCAATATATCCGTTGTTCTGCTGCATAATGCCGTAGACCGTGGACAAACCGAGTCCAGTCCCTTGCCCCTCTTCCTTGGTGGTGAAAAAGGGCTCGAACATCTGTTCTTGAATTGTGGGATCAATGCCACAGCCTTCATCAGTAATCGTCAGGAGCACATATTCACCCGCAGGTATTTGCCCGTGGCTGAGACGCAAAAGATCGGTCAGGGACACCATGCCGGTACGGATAACGACATTGCCGCCCTCTGGCATTGCATCGCGGGCGTTGACACAGAGGTTGGCCAGAATCTGATCGACCTGGGAGGGATCGATCAGGACCGGCCAAAGATCAGCCTGGGGCTGCCAGACAAGATGCACCTTTTCGCCGATCATACGCTGCAACATCTTCAGCATGCCGGCAACAGTTTCATTGAGGTCTATCACCCGAGGGACGATCGCCTGTTTACGGGCAAATCCAAGCAACTTGCGGGTCATGGCCGAGGATCGCTGCGCCGCATCGACAATCTGCTGCAGATACTCATGAATGGGCTGGCCGGGTTTGGTTTTGTTCAGGGCCATCTGGGCATAACCAAGGATGACGCTGAGCATGTTGTTGTAGTCATGGGCGACCCCTCCGGCTAGACGTCCGATGGATTCCATTTTCTGCGCCTGACGTAACTCGGCCTCCAGCTGTTGCTGCTGCCTTTCGGCCTCAATCCTTTGGGAAACATCGCGGACAAGGCCGATATAGCCGGTCATTCGCTCCTCGTCGTCATAGAGGCGGAACAAATTGACCTCACCGGAAAAAAGGCGGCCCTCCTTGGTCTTAAATTGGACCAGATATATTTGGGAAGGATCGTCGGTCAGGGTTTGAAGCGATTGGCCCAGCTGGTGGAATTGGGCCTCGCTCTCGTACAATACCGATGTTACCTGACCAAGTAATTCATCCAGGGAGTACCCGAACAGATCGACAAAAGCCCGGTTGCAGTTGATAACCCGCCGATGGATATCCGAGATCAGCAGAGCGTCGCGGATGGAGTGAAAAAGGCGCCGATAGTTGGTTTCGCTTTGGCGGAGAATATCTTCAGCCTTTTTACGGGCATCGACCTCATGCTCTAGCTCGAGCATCTTTTGTTCGAGTTTGCGTACCAGCCGCTCATTGTAGAGTTTGAGCACCTGCCCTTCCTCGGAGGAAACAGGGCACGGCTGCGGAACTTCGGCATGGCCAGAATCCAACACCTCTTTGATCGCTTTAACCAGAATGTCGGGTTCGCAGGGTTTTTGCAAAAACTTGGTAGCCCCGATCTTAAGGGCAAAGGCCTCATCCTGCGGACCGGTATAGGTGGCGGTGAAGACGATAAAGGGAATTCGGCAAAATCGAGAGTCGGCCTTGAGCTTACGGCAAAGTTCAAAGCCGTCCATCACCGGCATGAGGATATCGGAAAGTATACAGTCGACTTCTTCCTCTTCCAGGCATTCCATGGCCTCGGCCCCGTTGCCTGCCGACCGGACCTCAAAACCGTGGCCTTTGAGCAAAGCCTCTATCAGGTAGCGATTTTCCGGTTTGTCATCAACGCTGAGTATCCGCATCTTATTTCCCAGCCTCATTCCAACCTTTGGGAAAATAGCTGCAAATTTCCGCCACAAAAGTTTCCGGATCGATGGGCTTTTCAATGTAACCGGTGGCTCCGGCAGCAAGAATCTGCTCCCGGTCGCCCACCATGGCATAGGAAGTCACGGCAATGATCGGCACTTCTACCAACTGAGGATGCCGTTTCAGTTCAGCCGCGACCGCATAGCCATCCATGTTCGGCAGCTGGATATCAAGAAGAATCGCCAGGGGCGCACAGTGCAGGGCGGCAGTCACCCCTTTATTTCCGTCTTCGGCACCGATGATGGTGAAACCGTTTTTTTCGAGCAAAAAACGCATCATGTACATGTTTTGTTCATTATCCTCGATGATCAACAACCGCCTGTTCATACCCCTACTCCTTCAGAAAAACGCTCTGCCTGAACACATTCCCGCGGCAGGAACACGGTAAAGGTGCTCCCCTGCTCAATCTCGCTGGTCACGCTGATATGGCCTCCCATCCGGGCCACCAGCCGTTTGCAGATGGCCAAACCAAGCCCGGTACCTTCGTAGTGGCGCGAGGGACCAATTTCCACCTGGTGAAACGGTTGAAAAAGACCTTGCAGCTCCTGCTTGCGTATGCCGATACCGGTATCGGTTATCTGGATGCAATACCTCTCTTCATCAAAGCGGCAGGACAAACCCACCCTCCCCCTGGCGGTAAACTTGATCGCGTTATTGAGTAGATTGATCAGAACCTGCTCCAGCCGCCGTTGGTCGGTGATAATGGAACCGGTTTGAGGGTCGACCTCCACCGTCAACTCCAGACCTTTTTGTTGAGCAAGCGGCGCAACCAGGGCAATGGCCTTATCAATTGAGGCAGACAGATCAAAAGAGGTAAGGGCCAGCTCCAGTTGCCCGGCCTCGATCTTGGAGATATCGAGGACATCGTTGATCAGGGAGAGCAGATGTCGCGAACTCTTCTGCACCATACTCAACTGTTTTTGTTGTTCTTCGTTCAGTGGACCGGCCAGTCCCTGGATAAGGATGCCGGTAAATCCGATAATCGAATTAAGGGGGGTGCGCAGCTCGTGCGACATGGTGGCCAAGAAAGCCGATTTGATTCTGTCCGCCTCCTGGGCCTTTTCCATGGCCTGACGCAGGCTTTCGGCAGCCTGACGCTCTTCGGTTTCATCCTCAAGGATCCCCACGGCGCCCTTGAAGGGATTATCCTCATCAAAGGCGCGCAGGCTCAACCGGCCCCAAAAGACACTGCCGTCCTTACGGGTGACCTGCTGCGAGCGGCGGTAAACCTCCCCACGCCCTAGCTGGGTATACACCTGGTGAGCTGCCCGCGCATACGCCTCATCACTGCCGTACCAAGCCCGGGTCGACATGCCGATCAGCTCATCGTGGTCATAGCCGGTCATCTCTTCCATTTTTTGGTTACAGCGCACAATCTCGCGATCGCGCAACATAATGATCCCCACCCCGGCGGACTCGAATATCGACAACTGTTCTCTGGTTATCTTGGCCAGTTCGGCGGTACGTTCCCGGATGCGATCTTCCATCGCATGATTGATCTGGCGCAGTTCACGGGTACGCAAATCCACCTGCTTTTTAAGCACCACGCTCCCCACCAGACTGACCAGGAGAACCCCACCTCCCACGGAGCCGGCTATTTTCAGCCAGAGCGGCCAGCGAAACCGGACCTCCTCCGAAGTCCAGTGACGAAGCGATTGATAATAAGGGGAATCAGCCTCTGCCTTGAGTTCACTTAAATGGCGATCAATGGCAGGCAGAAGATGTTTGGGATCATTTTTGCCGACCGTATAAAAAAGATCGGAGGGCTCGAAGACAACAGCCGTGTCCTCAAGGCCGTATTTGCGGGCATGCATCATGCCGTAGAAACGGTTAGTCACCGCCACATCCGCTTCGCCTTGCCGCACCCGGGCAAACATGGCGTCATAATCCGGAACCCGTATCAGCTCACAATTGAGCTCAAATCCTTTACGCAACCGTTCAAAGGAAGATTCCTGGATCGAACGTTCCAGGACCATGATCCGCTTGTTATTGAGGTCGAGAATGGAGTGGATACCGTGGCCCTTAGGTGCATAAACCTGGAACCAGGACGAGAGGGCCGGTACTTTGGGGAAGCTATAGAGGGTGCTCCGCTCGGCCGAATAGGCCATATCCGGCATGAGATCGATCTCGCCCTCGGCCAGCCGATCAAGATTTTCGGGCCAACTGCCACTTTTATACTTGAGTTGCCAGCCTTCGCGGCGGGCAATTTCCTCGAGAATATCAATGAAGATACCCGCGGGTTTTCCTCCTTGGGTAAAAATTTTCGGCGCATTTTCATAAACGCCGACCGTGACGATTTGCGATTCCGCCCGACACCAACCGGCAGACAAGATAAACAGGAGAGTCAACAACAGGCCGTGCAAAAAGCTACAGCTATGAAGGCCCCAAATAGACGGCAGTGGAGTTGTCATACAGAACTCCTCGTTGCGGAGGTTGGTCCGGCTGGCACCGGAAGTTCTGAAAATACAAGAGGTTACTTATTCAAGCTTATCCGACTGCAGTATTATGCACAGTTTGCACAGAAATGGCAAACAGGAAAATGGTTTTCCTCTGAAAAAATTCGGCAATTCCGATAGCTTGCCGCTAACAATTCACCGCAGGCCCTTGCTCTACACCGAATCCGGGCAGATCTCCTGTTTCAGCAGACAGCAGGAAATTCGGTGCAAAGGCACGCCGTCGGCCTTGTAGGCAATATTGTCGGGTTGCAGTAGTCGATTCATGACACACCCCTCGGGGATGGTCAGCGGGAAAAATCGATCCTCGTTGAGCCCTTGCCGATGGCAGAGCTGATTTTCCCGGATTTCAAAACTGTGGATGGGGTGATCCTCGCAGAGCGGACACTGATACACCCGGCCGTTGGGGAAAATGAAAAAATTCTCCGCCACCATGCCAGCACACTGGAAGGGCTCCCGTGGATCAAGATACACCTTGGGATAAATCACATGAATTCCACGTCGGGCTGCATCTGCTGCCACCTGCGGCACCACCGAAAGCCAGTGCTCCGGGTCGACCTGCCAGTTAACCTCCCCCTCGGGTTTGGTGTTGGCCGGATTGCCGCGCAACCCGATCACCTGGATGAAAAACCGGCGCACACCGAGATCACTCAACAACTCCGGCATACAATGGAGGTGATCGATATTGAGGCCGGAGACGGTGTAGATCAAACTGGAATTAAATCCCAGTGCTACAGCCCGACGGATATTGGCCGTACAAATTTCAAATACACCCTCACCGCGAATAGGATCATTAATAGCCGGTACTGGTCCATCAAGGCTGAAGCTGAGGTAGTCAAGCTCCTGAGGGGTGACCTTTTCCAACAAATCATGAAAGAGATAGCCATTGGAGTCCACGGTCACCGCGTAACGCATGGCCTTGGCAGCCTTGATAATGGTGGCCAGATCCGGATGCAGGGTCGGTTCGCCCCCCAAAAGGATGAGGTTGGTCCGCTGTTGTGGCCGGGCAAAAAGTTTGAGCCAGGCAAGAATGGTCGCAAGCGGCAGAGTGGTGGTGCCGTGCTCTTTGGGGTTGATGTAACAGTGGCGGCAGGCCAGATTACAGGCAGTGAGCAGATGGAAAAAGACGTTGCGCTCGCCGGCCTGAAAACCGACGGTGCGCGCTTGGGGCGTGGGACTCATGGGTTGGACTCCAGGGGTTGGGCCATGGTATAGCGGGCTAGCAGGCTCTCCTGCCAGTAGTTGCCGCTCTTGAAAAATTGCTGAAACAGGTGCAAACTCTCCGCGCGCCGAATTCGATCGACCAGTTGGACCTTCATCTGCGCATAGAGGGTATTGAGCATATAGAGCGGCAGATTGGCGCCCCCGCCCATGACATCCTCATAGGCCCAGACAAAAGAACGGATACCGGAGAGCAGCATGGTGGAATAGCACATCAGGCAGGGTTCCATGGTGGAGTAGACCGTGACTGTGCCCAGATTCAGATGCGGCTGTTCGCCAATCAGGGTACGCAGGGTGACGATTTCGGCGTGATCGATCTCGTTGCGGCTGGACTCGAGGCTGTTTTTCCGTCTGCCCTTGGCCACAATCCGCCCACCCGCGACCATCACGCAACCCACCGGAAATTCACCTTCAGCCAGCGCCTGCCGGGCCTCATCCAGGGCCAGATCCATAAACCGTTCATGTTCGCTTGTCATCGGCCATCACCTTGGTTGTATAGTCCTTAATGCCAGCAGCTATACCACGGGCACAGGCCACTGTCAAAACGTGAGACCTCCTCAGAGGGAACGACCGAAACTGAGGATATTCTTCGCAATTGTCATTCCTGTTTCCGGCTGAACCCAGTCATGGCCCTTGTCCATACAAGGAAGATAGATCAGTTGGACCATGGTCTCGGTCAGTCGGACCTGGGGTAGATACGGATAGACCCGTTTAGGACTGGTAGTGGAGGCGGCAAGAATCACCTTCACCGCCTGACGGGCCTCGGTGGCCGGTAGGGTTACAGGAAAGATGTTTTTTACCACCCTTCCCTCCTCCGGCTTGAGCAGCCACTGACCCAGGGTGACCTGTCGCCCTGCCTGAAGGAAAATTTTCGGTCGCAGCTTGATCGCCGGAATCCAGAAGCTCATCGCACGCTCGCGCCACCTGGGGCGCGGCAACATGGGTTGGTTGGTCCGTTCAATGAAATCGGCAAAACTATAGATCGAGAGCACCGGAATGTGGGCAGTAATCTTCCAAAAAGGCAGATAAAGGGCTGTATTCTTTTCCCCCGGCTGCAGGCACCAGTCAATTCGTTTCAAACCATCCGGCCCCAATGTCCAGGCGCTATCGCAGTTGTCGCAAAGCAGGACTCGGCTGTCCCCTGCCCCCTCCATGGTTGCGCCACAATGGGGGCAGAGAGTGGCGAAAAAGTGAACCGCCCAGGATGGATTATAGGCCCGGCCTTGAACCACCTCATCGGCGGCCTCCTCCAACGTACTTATGCGATTGCCGTTGACCGCATCCTGCAAATCTCCGGAGCAAATCGAAATCGGCAGGTAGATATAGCTCAAGGTCTCGCCGATATAGGCGCGGTGTTGGAATCCCTCCTTGGCCATCCCCCCCAAATTGCCGACCGAAGCCGCTTTTTCAAGGATGGTATTGGCGCGAATGGACTGGGGCAGATAGCGGTGCGGTGCTCGCGGATCAAGCCGGTGCAACCCCATGGCCTGGGGCCGGAGTCCCAAAGAGGGCAGCAAGCCGGGCATGGGATTGGCGACTTGGGTGGTATCGATCACCCGGTATTCAATCCTTTGATCGGAAACGAGATAGATGGTCCCTTTGAACCGTAGATAGGGAGCAAGTAAAAGTCTCTCTCCCCCATGTTGCTTCCCGTAAGGCAGGACGTAACGAAAGGGGCCTTGGATCTGGAGGTAGTTGCGGGTACCGCAAAAGGCGCAGGTCAGCAGTTGGTCGGCCTCGGTGAGATCGATGGGTGCCCCGCACTGCGGGCATCCCTGGGTAACGCTAATATCCATTTTTTTATGATCCCAACTTGCCTGATCGGCAGGTCTCTCGAACACTCAGGCCAACTTATCGCCGCACTGGTTGCAGAATACGGCTCCAGGCAGATTGGTGGCATGACAGTGGGGGCAGATGATTTCCACCGCCCGCTCCTCGGCCCGATGACCGCAACGCGGGCAAAACACCGCATTGGGCGGCAGGTTCTTGCCGCAGTGTTCACACTGCTGGCTCAAGAGCTGCTGGTGACCACAGAAGGGGCAGAAACGGGCATTGGCTGCAATCAAGTTATCGCATTCCTGGCAATGAACCTCGTTGGCCTGCCCTTTCTGCTGGGTACCCGGCTGCAGTTGCCCAAACATGGCTGGCATCATCATCCCAAGCCCCAGGCCCATGCCAGCCCCGGCCTCCCCACCGGCAGTGGCTGCCTTTTCCATGGCCATGGCCGCCTTCATCCGCACGAAGTTGTCCATATCCTTGATCAGGCTTAGCCGAGAGCGGTCGTCGATGGCCTGCTGCACCTCCTCGGGCGGGGTGATCGAGGTCACATAAAGGGCATCGAGCGCCAGACCAAGGCGGGCAAAATCAAGCACTAACCTGTTCTGCAGTCCTTCGGCAATCTCATCGAAGTTACCCGGTAAGTCAAAGAGCGAACGCAGATGCTCGCCCAGGTAATCGTTGAACCGGGAAATAATCACTTGACGGAGAAAATCCTCAACCTGTTCGGTGGTAAATCGGCCCATGGTCCCGGCCAGGGTGTTGATCAACAGCAGCGGTTGCACCACGCGGACATTGAAGACGCCATGGGCCCGCAGGCGCACCAGGCCCAGTTCGGCATCACGGAAAGCCACCGGATCGCGGGTACCCCATTTGAGGTCGGTGAAGACCTTGAGGTTAACGAAAAAGACCTCGGCCCGCAGGGGACTGACCATGCCCCAGGGTGCGGAGAGGATCTTGGTGAGGATGGGAATGTTGCCGGTTTTGAGGGTATGACGGCCCGCACCGTAGGCATCGCAGGCCTTGCCCTTATAGAACAAGACCGCGGCCTGGCTCTCGCGCACGGTCAGCTGGGCGCCGAATTTGATTTCCCCTGATCCCTGTTCCGGTAAACGATGCAACAATTCCTGGCCGCTCTCATCAAACCATTCCAGAGACTCCAGTAAAATGATAGTATCTACACCCATATTGTCTGCTCCTGTACTGGTTTTCGTCCTCACAAACAACTTTGAGAACAATGTTTCTCCCTTCACAACGCATCTCTTGTGATTTTGCGATGCAAGTATTTCCCAATTTAGGTATTTACGAAGGTCGTGCTGACCCAATTGCCGGAATGATTACCCGTATTATAGTGGCTGCAAGGTATCTGGCAAAAAGTTTTCCCCCACCACCAAAAAGATGACGCTACTGCTTCTCATCAACCAAGAACGGATAAACTCGCAAATATACTGTGTACAAGGAAACAATGACCGATTTTCAACAGGAATGGACGCTGGAATCAGCGTTGGAGATTTTGCAACATCCCACGGTGGACAGCAAAATCTGGGCAGAGGCCGTGGAGTGGTTGATGATTTACGGCCCCCCCGAAATTCAGGAACTGCTGCAACAGGCCAGCGGTCATGCAACCCAGGAAAGCTTTCCCGAGCTCAAGCCGCAGAGGTATGCCCCGGACGGCACCCCTTGCTACGATATCGCCGAGTTGGCCGAAACATTGGGGATCAGTGAGGAAGAGGCCAAGGAAAAGCTACTGGAAATGGAGGCAAAGCACCATATCCGCCACGGGTTTGGCGAGGATGATACCACCGGGGTGCAGTAAACCAATGCCCTGACGATTTTCGCGTCGAGAATTTGTTCGCAACCCGGTTGATAGGGTGGTGCTAGCGGCAGTTTGCTTACCCACCGGTTAGCTTAACGCCTAGGGAAGACGTAAGAAGTCCTCCTCAAATCAATACGGCACCAACTCAAAAAGCCGTTTATGCGGATCGATCTGGATGTGGTAATAGCGATCCTGCGGCATGTAAATATAGGGAATTTCCTCCTCCTGGCGGGTCAGGAAGGAGGAAATAATCATCCGATTGACCGCCCGGTGGCCGACGATCATGATATTCTCGTCGTAGTTATTGAGGAAAAAAACCTTTTTCAGTCCCCGGTGTACCCGGTCCTCCATGGTTTTGTAGCCCTCGCCGTCGGGGTAAATATAGCGGTACTTGTTGGGCCCACGTGCCCGGGCCACATGCGGCATCTTCCGCCGAATATCCTCGTAGGTCATGCCCTCGCAGATACCGGCATGAATCTCATTGAACTCCGGCAGGGCAATAATGGAGCAGGAATCCTGCCGTTCGGCAATAGGCGTGGCGGTCTGCATGGTACGGATGTAGTTGCTGGTGAAGATAATGGGAATGCGGACCGTTGCAAAATGCTCGGCCAAGGCATTGGCCTGGGCTATTCCCTTGTCGGTAAGGTCGGAATCACCGCCGATGCGATCCTCGCGGTTGAAATGGGTCTCTCCATGACGCACGAGAAAAAGATTACGGACAACACGGGTGGTGATGACATCGCGGATGCGATCGTAGTAGGGGAGCACATCGGTGATCTGTTCCTGAAGGATACAGTTATCAAACGAATCCACCAAAATTCGGTTGGCTTCGCTGTCCAACGGCTCGTAGATGGACTCGTAGTAAATAATGCGTTTAAGAAAACTCTCCAGAGCCTTCTCCCGACTCAGGTGGCAGAATTCCTTGAGTCCGGCCTTGCGCTCAAGGTTGGCCTCCAGAGCCTCCTCGTCGGCGTTGAGGCACTCGATATAACAGAGCGGCAAATCGGGAAAGGCGGATGCAAGGCTTCGTCTTCGGGCGCGGGTGACGTTGCTGGCATCCATGATTGCCACCTCGCCTCCCTCACGAAAAAAGGCCTGGGCCTGCTCGATATTAATCCGGGATATCTTTTCCCGCAGATCTTTGCCTCGATCATTAGTGGGCGAAAAAAATTCCGAGGAAGAGGCATTCTCATCCGTATCGAGTTTGCGACGAAGTTCGCCGTTATTAAAGATGCGCACTTTGATGCCATCCAACTCCAGGGTCCGGCCAAGTTTACGAGCCATGGTCGACTTGCCACGGGCCGGGAGCCCCACCATCACAATCACCAGCTTATGTTTCATTGATTCTCTCCAGAGACAATGATCAGTTCACAAAACATCACTGCAATTATTGTACGTATTGCCAGCAAAAAAAGCAGGGAAATTTTGCACCGTTACCTATTCTTGATCCAGGTTTGGCGTTGGTGGAATCGTGAGGAGATCTTTTACGGAAGTTTCTTGGCCAAAGACCTACGGCTCATGTCCGCTTCTGCTTGCGTTCAGCTAATCTTTACGATAGCTTGGAAAAGATTTTTCCTCGCCGAGGCGACACATGACCTGTTTGTAAAAAATCAGCCTGACAGTTAATGGACTCATAAAAAGGCCATCACAGTTGAACGGCTGTTTTTTGTGAGCCATTTCATTTTTCTTTGATCGAACTATCCTGGCATCACCATGACCGCACAAAAAAAAGAAACTTTTCTCAAAGATTATACCCCCCCGGCCTACCTGGTTGACTCCATCCATCTTCGGATCGAACTCGACCCCAAGGCCACCCAAGTTGAGGCCAAACTGCAAATCCGCCCCAACACCACCGATGCGCAACCGCTGGTCCTCAACGGTAAGCGACTTGAATTGGTTGGCGTGGCGGTGGAGGGCACCGAGCTTGCTCCAGCGCAATACAGCTTTGCCGATGGCCTGCTCACCGTCCCACAGGTGCCGAGCACGCCTTTCGAGTTGACCATCAACACCAAGATCAATCCGGCGGGCAACACCGCCCTAGAGGGGGTGTATCTCTCCTCGGGTAATTACTGCAGCCAATGCGAGGCCGAGGGATTCCGGACCATTACCTGTTTTCCCGACCGACCGGATGTGATGAGTGTGTTCACAACCACCATCATCGGCAACAAGACCAGCTGCCCGGTTCTGCTCTCCAACGGCAACCTGATCGATTCCGGTGATCTTGAGGATGGGCGTCATTATGCCACCTGGCACGACCCCTTTCCCAAACCCTGCTACCTCTTTGCCTTGGTGGCCGGCAACTTGGTGAAAATCAGCGACACCTTCACTACCCGCTCCGGTCGCGAGGTCGGCCTGCATATCTTTGTCGAAGAACGTAACCGGGAAAAATGCGGTCACGCCATGCGGGCTCTGCAGAAGTCGATGCAGTGGGATGAGGAGCGTTTCGGACGCGAGTATGACCTGGATATCTTTATGATTGTCGCGGTTGACGATTTCAACATGGGTGCCATGGAGAATAAGGGACTCAACGTCTTTAACTCCAAGTATGTGCTCGCCCTGCCCCAAACGGCGACTGATGTCGATTATGAGGGCATTGAGGGCGTAATCGCCCACGAATATTTCCACAACTGGACCGGCAATCGTATCACCTGCCGCGATTGGTTCCAGCTCAGCCTCAAGGAAGGGCTGACCGTGTTCCGCGATCAGGAGTTCACCGCCGATATGATCTCGCGACCGGTGAAACGGATCCAGGACGCCAACATCATCCGCTCCTTCCAGTTCCGCGAGGATAGTGGTCCCATGGCCCATCCAGTAAGGCCCCCCTCCTTTGTGGAGATCAACAACTTCTACACTCTCACCGTCTACAACAAGGGTGCAGAGGTGATCCGCATGCTCCATACCCTTCTCGGAGCCGATACGTTCCGCCGGGGCATGGACATCTACTTCGAACGCCATGATGGTCAGGCCGTAACCTGCGATGACTTTGTAGGAGCCATGGAAACCGCCTGGGGAAAGGATCTGACCCAGTTCAAGCGCTGGTATGCCCAGGCCGGTACCCCGGAGTTGACGGTAGCGGCCGACTATAATGCCGACAAACGGCAGTTGGTTCTCACGGTTGAGCAAACCTGCCCCCCCACCCGGGAATCCAAGGAAAAGCTGCCTTTTACCATGCCGCTTGCAGTGGGCTTGCTTGATGACCAAGGACGAACCATTTCTCTTGAGGAAGGTCCCAACCCCACCACCCGGATTTTGGTACTCTCCGAGGCCAAACAGCAGTTCGTGTTTGAGAATATCGCCACCAAGCCCACAGTTTCTTTTCTTCGCAACTTTTCGGCCCCGGTCAAGGTCCGCTTTGAGCAGAGCGAGGAAGAACTGAGCCGGATGATGGCCTTTGACCCCGACCCTTTCAACCGCTGGGATGCTGGTCAAAAACTGGCTATGCGCTACCTGCTGGAACAGATCAAGGGTTTCAAGCAGGGCCAACCGATCACAGTCAATGAAGAGTTGATCAACGGCCTGCGTAACCTCCTCTTGGACCGCAACTCGGATCAGGCCTTCCTCGCCATGGCCATGGCTCTGCCTTCGGAGAACTGGATCGGCCAGCAGATGGAGGAGATCGATCCCGTGGCAGTGTACAGTGTCCGTCAGCAGTTTCGGGCCCTGATTGCCCGCACCCTCCGCATCGACATGGTCCAGTGTTACGACAACCTTCACTCCACCGAACCCTACCGCTACAGTGCTCATGAAGCGGGCAGACGATCGCTACGCAACATCTGTTTGGCCTACCTGTTGGCACCGACCCTAAAAGGTAAGCTGGAGCCCTGCCTGCTCCAACGCGGCGTCAGCCAGTACCGGCATGCCGATAACATGACCGACGCCATTGCCGCCCTTGGCTGCGTGGTGAACGCCGACTTGCATACTGGAGAAGAGCTGCTGGCCGACTTTCATGCCAAGTGGCACCAGGACCCGCTCGTGACAGACAAATGGCTCATTCTTCAGGCAGGATGCACACTTCCCGGCACGCTCGACCGGGTTAAAGAGCTGACCAATCACCCCAGCTTCACCTATAAAAACCCCAACAAGGTCAGATCGCTGATTGCCACCTTCTGCGCCACCAACCATGCGCAGTTCCATGCCGCCGACGGCTCGGGCTACACCTTTCTTGGCGACCAGATTTGTCTCCTGGATAAGCTCAATCCCCAGATTGCCTCGCGCATGATCACGCCACTGACCCAATGGCGCCGCTACGATCAGGGACGGCAACAGCTGATGCGTGTGCAGCTTGAACGAATAGGCAATCAGCCGACGCTCTCCGATGATGTGAAGGAGATCGTCGAAAAAACGGTTCAGTAAGAACATGCACTCTTCCCGGGGAAGTGGAGTAAGGCCGCTTTCTCGGGACTTTTATGCCCATCCTAAAAAATGATGGACTCGGAACAAAGCCATCACATTCTGAGAGCTGTAACCATTTTCCCCTTTCTTACGCCTATAGCGAGAATCAGGGCCAACAACAGTCCGTTGGTACCACGCTTATCAAACTATCTTTGGGGAAAAGGTCCATATATCCCCGCCCAATCTACTTCAACGGCATTGCAAAGTATTGTCCTCTGTATTCTTCTTTGCACCTCCTCTTGGCGACCGAGTCCTTTTTCCGGCAACGTCAAATCAATCAGATCGGCCCAAAGGGACAGACGACCTCCCGCTCCTGACCGGCAATGTACTGTTCTGGCCTGGAAAACATGACATAAAATGACTATCCTTGTTGTTGAAACACCATAAATCCTCTGCATTGGAGTCCCGATTGAAGAAACTCCTGTTGATCATTCTTCCCCTGATGGCCCTTGGTTTTTTTTTGCTCTACCAATACCTGACCCGGGAACAGCCGATCAACGTTACGGTGCAGGCGGTTGAGCGTGGTCTGGTTGAGGCCACCGTTTCCAATACCCGGGCAGGCACGGTCAAGGCTCGTAACCGTGCCAACCTCACCCCCCCCATCGGCGGCCAGATCGCCACCCTTAATGTGCGAAAATCCGATAAAGTCAAAGCTGGTCAGGTTTTGCTGACCCTTTGGAATAAAGATCTGGCAGCGGAAAAACGGCTGGCGGAAAGTGAGTTGGCCGCTGCCGAAGCCACTGTGCGGGAGGCCTGTCTCCTGGCGGATCTTTCCGAACGCCAGGCAAGGCGGCAGAAGGATTTGATGAAAACCCGTGCCACATCCGCCTCCAACTATGACGACGCCCTCTTTGCGGCCCAGGCAAAACGGGCCGCCTGCCTTGCAGCAACCGCACGGCGGGCAGTCAGTGCTGCACGAGTGGAGGTATCCACGGCCACCCTGGAACGGACCGTACTGACAGCTCCTTTTGACGGCATTGTCGCCGAGGTCAACGGTGAGATCGGCGAGTACCTGACGCCCTCGCCTCCGGGTATTGCCACCCTGCCCGCCGTTGATCTGATTAATATGGAGACGCTCTATGTGGCCGCCCCCATCGATGAGATCGACGCCGCTCAAATCCGGACCAATATGGCAGTACGCATTAGCCTGGATGCCTTTCCCAAACAGCACTTTCCCGGCCGGGTACACAGTATTTCCCCCTATGTGCTTGAGATAGCCAAACAAGCAAGGACGGTGGAGATTGAAGCGGATTTTGAACCCAAAGCCGCACCACCGAACCTGCTGGCCGGCTACAGTGCCGATGTGGAGATCATCATCGACACCCGGGCCGAGACCGTTCGCATCCCTTCGGAGGCGCTGATGGCCGAGGGCTCGGTCTATCTGCTTGATCCGACAAACAATCGGATCGTAAAGAAAAAGGTCACTGCCGGTCTGGCAAACTGGAAATTCACTGAAGTCACTACCGGTTTACAGCCGGGGCAAATGGTGGTCACTTCCATTGACCGCAAGGGCCTCAAAGACGGTGCCCTAGTGGAGATCGAACAGGGGAGTGGACGTAAACAATGATCGAACTGCGCGAGGTCAGTCGTATCTTCCATGTCGGCGGCCAAGAGGTCCGTGCCATGGACCGTATCTCGCTGACAATCAAACCAGGCGAATACGTCTCGATCATGGGGCCTTCGGGTTCGGGCAAGTCGACCCTACTCAACACCCTGGGGCTGCTCGACACCCCGGATAGCGGCCATTACCTGCTTGAAGGCCTGGATGTGACCAGCCTCAGTGATGCACAACTTGCCGATGTCCGTAGCCGAAAGATCGGTTTCATCTTCCAGTTTTTCCACCTCATCCCCCGCCTGAGTGCCCAGCAGAATATCGAACTGCCCCTTTTGCTGGCTGGAGTGAACCGCAAAGACCGGATCGAACGCAGCCTGCCTTTACTTGAGGCCTTTGGCCTGAGCGATCGGCGCCAACACCGTCCGGACGAGCTCTCCGGCGGCCAGCGCCAACGGGTGGCCATTGCCCGGGCTGTCATCAATAATCCTGCAGTCCTCCTGGCCGACGAGCCCACCGGCAACCTCGACCGGCATTCCAGCAGCGATATCATCGAACTGCTCGAGGATCTCAACAAAGGCGGACTAACCCTGGTCATTGTCACCCACGACCCCGAGGTCGGCGAACGCGCCCAGCGTCGCATCCGGGTGGTGGACGGCTCCATCGATAGCGACAGCGGCAGGTAGGTCATGCGGGCCACGGATACCATCACCTTTGCCCTCACCTCCCTCGGCTCCAACCGGGTGCGGACCCTGCTCATGCTTCTGGCTATGTCCATCGGTGTGGCGGCCGTGGTACTGCTCACCGGGATCGGCAACGGTGCCCGACTTTATATAGTTGATCAGTTTGCCTCACTGGGCACTAACCTAGTGATTGTTATCCCCGGCCGGGCCGATACCGCCTCCAACACCCCGGCCACCCTGGTGGGTGAAACCCCGCGTGAGCTAACCCTGGGGGATGCCCGCGCCCTGGAACGGGCTGATGCGGTACGACGACTCACACCGATCAACATCGGCGAGATGAACATTGCCTGGCGGGGCAAGGAGCGGCAGATCCCCTTGATCGGCTCAACCGCACCCATTCTTGAGATCCACCACCTGAAAATGGATCGCGGTTCCTTCCTGCCTGTTGAAGATATGGAAATCGCCCGTCCGGTCTGCGTGATCGGGGCCAAAGTCTACCGCGAACTCTTTGGCCAACAGAACGCCCTGGGCAAATTGGTCCGCATCGGCGGATTTCGCTGTCGGGTCATCGGGATTCTCGGTTCTGAAGGGAGATCGCTTGGCCTGGATACGGAAGAGTTGGTGATTGTGCCCGTGGCCTTTGCCCAAATGCTGCTCAATACGGAAGGACTGTTTCGTATTCTCATCGAAGCCAAGGATTTGGACGGCATCGAACGGTTGAAAACCCACATCACCACCACCATTGCCAAGCGCCACTACGGCGAGGATGACGTCACTATCATCACCCAGGACTCGGTACTGGCAACCTTTGACAAGATCCTCCGGGTGCTCACCCTGACCGTGGCCGGGATTGCCGCCATCAGCCTGGTGGTGGCCGGGATTCTGATCATGAACGTCATGCTCATGGCCGTGGCGCAGCGCACCGCTGAAATAGGTCTGTGCAAAGCCTTGGGCGCGGGCCGGAAACAGATCATGGTGATGATCGTCACCGAGGCTTTGCTGCTCTCCACCATTGGCGGCCTCATAGGCCTGGGCTTGGGGTTTGCGGGAGCCTGGCTGGCAGTCCAGTTTTACCCTACCCTCCAGACCACGCCGCCGACCTGGGCCATTGCCGCGGCCATGGGAACAGCGCTAGGTACCGGCTTCATTTTTTCCCTGCTGCCTGCCCGTCGCGCGGCCCGGCTCGATCCCATCCAGGCCCTGGCGCGTCATTGAAGAGCTATGGATATCCTTGATCAGATCCAATTCATCACCACCTCTATCCGCGCCAAACGGCTACACTCCTTTCTCACCGGACTAGGTATCTCAGTGGGAATCGCGGCGGTTATCCTGCTCACCTCCCTAGGTGAGGGACTGCAGCGGTTTGTGCTTGCCGAGTTCACCCAATTCGGCACCAACCTGATCGCCATCAATCCAGGAAAGGTCACTACCATGGGCACCTCGCTGGGGGTGATCGGTTCGGAACGGCTCCTCACTCTGGAAGACGCCGATGCCCTCCGGCAGTTACCGGGAATTGAAGCGGCAGTGCCCATGGTTCAAGGGAACGCCGAAGTGAAGTCCGAAAATCGTACCCGCCGCATCACCGTCTATGGGGTTGGCCCGGAGATGGACCGGGCTTTTCGCATGCAGGTCCGAAATGGCCGTTTCCTGCCTCCGGACGATGCCCGCACAGCCCGGGCCTTTGTTGTTCTCGGTTACAAGGTGCGCCAGGAACTCTTTCCAGACCGTAGCCCGCTCGGTGAACGAATCCAGATTGGCAACCAGCCGGCACGGGTGATCGGGGTGATGGAATCCAAGGGCCAAATCCTAGGTTTCGATATGGACGACACCGTCTACCTGCCTGCGGTCCGGGCACTCGACCTGTTCAATCGCGATGGTCTGATGGAGATCGATATTCTCTACCGCGAGGGCAACGATCCGGATGAGATGGTGGCGGCTATCAAACGTCTTCTGCTTGCCCGCCATGGTCAGGAGGATTTTACCATTACCACTCAACAGCAGATGCTCGATGTGCTCGGCTCGGTGCTGGGGATGCTCACCGTGGCCGTCGGTGCTCTGGGCGGGATTTCGCTGTTGGTGGGGAGCGTGGGCATCTTCACCGTCATGACCATAGCCGTCCGTGAACGCACCGGCGAGATTGGTCTACTGCGAGCTATTGGTGCCACCAAGGCGCAGGTCCTTGTTTTTTTTCTCATGGAGGGCACCTTACTGGCGGCCCTCGGTGGTTTTGCCGGGTTGGCTGCGGGCTTTCTCTGCGCCAACCTGATTCACTTCTTTGTCCCGCTTTTGCCGGTGCATACGCCCTGGAGTTTTGTTATTCTGGCCGAACTCCTCTCCATGATCATCGGCATCATCGCCTCAATTCTCCCCGCTCGCCAAGCTGCCATGCTCAAACCGTTAGAGGCACTGCGCTCCGAATAATTGCCAGGCAAGAAGTTCAAGACGTAGCGGGTGTATTCTCCTTTATTGTCATTCTCGTCAAACCCTAGAGAATAACGTTTCTCGTTTCGCAACTTACTAATTTTACAACACCCTCTTGATCGTTTATTATGACGGCACCTGCCTCTATCATGATAGAGCGACCTATTCTGAATAGCGTTCACGAGTTGCTCGTATTTGATCGAGTGGTTGCAGGAGCTTCGAATTAACTGGGGTTCAGGGGAAAATGGGAACTACTGATATAGTGCTTTTGGGGATATTTGGAGGGCTGGAAATTTGAATTTTTATCTGGAAGAGTCATCTCCTCATTACGCTTTTCCTCTTCACATTTTCCGCCGTTCTCTGCACAATAGAAATTGTGCGATATAGCAGATATCGACAAAATTCGAATTCCATACTTGTAATGGACTTATAAAGAGTCCATCACATTCAGAGAGTTGGCTCAGTAAAAACAGAGACATACAAGCAGTAGCATTTTCCCAGGAGCAAAGGCATACATAGGGTATGTCGAGTGTCGGGAAAATCGCTGCGACACAGTAGCTCGAAGTTTTCTCGACGCTGTCATTTTTTAAAATTCTAAGGAACCAATATGTTACGAGACCTGTCCCTTGCCGCCAAAGCGGCCTGCAGCAAAGAAGATCACGAAAGCCTAGTCCCAATGGTGAAACAGCTACGCGATTTGGGTGAAATGGCTTTTAAACGTGGCCTTTTGGCCTTGGAGGGCGAACTGCTTCAGATCCGCGATCCATTCCTCAAACTCGGGGTTCAACTCATCGTTGACAAAACCGAGCCGGAAAACGTCCAAGATATCCTGGACTCCGACATTTACTATAACGAATCCAACGGTCGGGAACTGCTCAAAAAAATTATTATCCGCGAAGGTTTACTGCGCATTCAAGCCGGTGACAATGCCCGCAACATTCTCATCTGTACCAAGATATTCCTTGGAAAAGCAGACCCCAACCTCTGGTAACTCTACTAAAGGTGATGGACTCGTAAAATAGGCCCTCACATTCTGAAAGATGGCTCAGTGAAAACACAAATATACAAGGAGTAAAATTTTCCCTGGCGCGAAGGCATACATAGGGTATGTCGAGTGGCGGGAATAACGCTGCGACGCAGTAGATCGAAGTTCTCACTCACGACGACATAAAATATATATTCTTTCCATCTAATCCATCCGCAAGGGAGGCGCCCAATGTCCGATACATTGAATGTAAAATTCATTGAACTTCCATGGGAACAACAGATTGCCGAGGTGCAGAAACGGTTTCAGTTCCGCGAAGGAGACGGTTGGTATACCATGGAAGGCGATTTTGCAGGGATCAACGAAAAGGATGTGATCGCCGCTCTGATTGATTTTGAGGAGGCGGAGATCAATGCAGTCGGCGACTGTATGACTGGTTTTGGCATGGTACAGCCGAGCTTTGCGGATTTTGTCCGCAAAGCCTGGAGGCGGGACGAGTAAAAAAGAATTCTCTGCGGGAATGAGGCTAAAACGAACAAACCTGCTCTCGCCGAACACTTTGTCCCCTAAAAAAATGGCCCGACGCAACCAGTATGCGTCGGGCCGTTTTTTTTGCAGACGCATCAAAGTTGAAGGGCGGGTAATCAGTCGAAAATCAAACGCCTGTACACGCTATGTAGTCACACAGTCAACATGAGACTTCAGTAAGTTGACGCATATCTTCACACCGAGACTTTTTACGACTTCATCATACTTGTAATTCCGGAAAATAATGACAGCATCACGAGGTCAAGCGAGATCTCCGCGAAATTAGCAGAAAAAAGTATTCAACGCATGTTTAAGGGAGATAAGGGCTGCGGAAAAAATAAATTATCCAGAAATAATGCGCATCTCACAGCTGAATTTGTTAAAAAACAACTCATGAAGAATACAAGGAAAAAACAAATCCTGAGTTAATATCATTGTGGAAAAATACGGCCTCGCTGCTCATCGGCAGTGACCGTCGTCAGTTTATGGCCAAAGTTGTCAATGTGCTTGGGCGTGGCGGCCAGAGCTATGCTGAACAAATTCTCGGTTGGAATCGGTGTACGATCCGTAAAGGCCAGGCCGAACTTGTAAATGGCTTTCCATTCAAAGACAGATTCAACCAGCGTGGCAGGAATAAATCAGAAACGCGATTACCAAATCTACTTGGCGATATCCGGTCAATTGTTGAACCTGCGAGTCAGACAGATCCAACCTTTCGCAGCACACGTATATACTCACCACTTTCCGCAGAGGAAGTTCGCCGAAGGTTGATTACGCAATACGGATACAAGGACACCGTAATTACCCAGCGCCCGGACGTTACGCAACAAACTCAACGACCTCGGGTTTCGTTTGCGCAAGGTCCGAAAATGTCGTCCTTTGAAGAAAATCCCTGAAACGGATGCCATCTTCGACGAAGTTCATCGCGTCAATAAGACCGCCGACCAGAAAGAAGGAATTTTACGGATTTCTCTGGATACCAAGGCCACTGTAAAAATCGGACCATTCTCGCGTGGTGGCTACAACCGGCAGGGAGTAAACGGTTGCTATCACGATTTTCAAGCCAAAGCAAAACTTACCCCATTCGGCATCCTCCTGCCTGCAACTGGTGACAATCATCTCTGGTTCAGTCAGGGCAAGGTTACCGCAGACTTCATGGTAGATCGGTTGGCGGAAATGGTGCCTCGCTGGAAGCAGCAGTTCGTCCTTCATACATTGGTGATCAATGCCGACAATGGCCCGGAAAGCAGTGGTCGCCGCACTCAATGGTTGAAAAGATTGGTGGAACTTGCTGATTTCCACAATCTGACTATCCAACTAGCCTACTACCCGCCCTACCACAGCAAGTATAACCCGGTGGAGAGATTGTGGGGTGTACTGGAGAACCATTGGCGCGGCGAGATCATCGACACAGTCAACAATGCTCTAGGCTTGGCCCGCAGTATGACCTACCGAGGAATTAAGCCAACAGTCCGCAAAGTGGTTCAAAGCTACCAAAAAGGTATCTCGCTATGCAAAACAGCAATGCAGAAAATTGAGGAACGCCTAGAGCGGGAACACGGCCTTGAGAAATGGTTCATCAAGATCGTTCATCAAAAACAAATTGGATGATTATTTTTTTCCGCGGCCCTAAAACCTTTTTTATACCTTCGGCAAAGCAGCTAAAAGAGGGGGTTGCTTCTTACGCAGGGAAACCATCGCCCGCTTGCGAATGATTTCATCTCCCTGAATATGACCGTTCAGGATCGGAGAGAAGGGGTCATGGGCAGCGATATTACGCATAGCAGCCTGATGGCTCGTGTTAGCGTAGCAATAACGGCAACCATGGGGGCATGAATCATAGGTGCCGATATCGATGCTCATCGAGCAGCCGCAACCGGGACGTTGACCGGGATCTTTTTTCACCACAAGGTCATGACCAAGGATGGTGCCCAACTGACGCGCATCAATGCAATGGGCCTGCTCTATACCACACTCATTTGACAGGAAACTATCGCAACAGGCCATCAGCCTTATTCCATGGGCCGTTGCCATGGAATTCAACCGCACGGCCAGTTCCTTTTTCTTGAGATCATCGGGTTCCAAAAGATCGATTCCGGCCAGATTTCGTCGACATTTGGCATAAAGACGAACAAAGCTGATGGTACACTGGTGGGTCAAGCCTTGAAGAGCCTTGGCAAGCTCGGTAAAACGGGTGAGACAGTGGTCAACATCTTGTTTTTTGGTGAGTAGGATTGGGTCAAAGCGCCACAGCACCCTTTCCGGTCCTAGGAGTTCAGATATTTTTTTAAATGTTACAATTCGTGTTTTTACACTCGGAAGGCTCGGCTCCAGGTGCTGATCACAGGCGGTGATGGTGTACTGGATGAAGGTCGGATACCCCATCGATTCGATTTCCCGCATATATGGCAGTAATGGTGCTGGATTTTTGGTCCACAGCACCAAACAATCAACTACCGACGGATCAAGCCGAATGTCTGCAACCTGATGTCGGTTAAATGGGTTACGAACCAACACCCTTCCTTCTCGCAACCGATTCAGCAACCAGGGGCAATAAAAGGCTGGGATATCAGTACGACGGCTGGCACTAATGATCATGGACTTGACTTATTCGAATTCCCATTAAAGATGGACTTGTAAACAGACCATCACATTCTAAAAAATGGGTAAGTAAAAACACAGAGGTAGAAGGAATAGCGTCTTTTCGGCACGAAGGCATACATAAGGTATGTCGTGTGTCGGGGAAATCGCTTTGATCCAGTAGATCGAAGTTTTTACGGCGCCATCATAAAAAAAGGCCCGAACTATCCGGGCCCCAATTGTTACAAGAGAAGATATCCTGTCAAACGTCGTGCACTTCAAGATAGATAAGCGTCTGGTTCAGCAGTTGATAGGCGATCTCGCCGAAAGTAACCGGGCCGACAAAAGGATCAGTATTCTTACCCTCCAGACCGGAGTAAAGGTAATTGAGAATACAGTTACAGGAAAAGGCGACGCTCTTGGCCTCTAGACTGCTTTTCTGTAACTGGCCGCTAAAAGCTTCGGCATAATTACTGATGGCTTTTGCATGTTTATACCGGATACCGGAGAAGACCGGAGCATAGAGTTTAACCTCACCGCCTGGTTCCACGTTCTGGAAGCTGATATTTACCAAAGCCCCGTAATAATCCGCAACAAGCGGTAATTTGGTATCGAGGTTGTTGCGGGTAATATAGTCCGCAAAATTTTCTTTAACACCATTAACCATAACCTCGGAAACGGTAAAGCCATCGGCGGTAAAGGTTAGAATATCGCCGTCTCCCTGCTCAAAGAGATTGATAATGCCTGCGTCCACTGTTTTACTGGCAGGGAGCATCACATGCATGACCACCGCATCCTGTTCGTAGGCTTTGCCCGTGGTTCCGTCAAATACTTTTGGGGTCATTTTTCCCAGATCGCTGAGATGAACGCCTGAAACCCAGCCGATCAGGGGACGACATCCAAAATCCTTGTAATTGGGGGCGTTGACTGCAAAGGAGGCGTGCACCAGACTGGCGGCAGGCACGATAATGAAACTAAAGCCACTGCCATCGGCATCGGTATAAATCTTGCCTAAGGTATTCTGATCATAGACGGCCACAGTAACAGCCGATGCCACTTCAGAAATATCGGTCACAAAGACCTGTTCCTGCGAGACTACTCCGCCTTTATTGGGAATAACGAAATACGGGATGGTTCCCCCCACCCATTTTCCTTGGGGCAGCTTGGCGAGTAAAGCCTCTTCACCTGCAATCAGCAGGGTGCGTCCATTTTTAATGGCTTGCTCAACCTCGGCGACACTGAAAATATTCTGTTGCATAGCTTCTCCTATCCAAAAATGAGTTTAAGATCTTCCTTAACCGAAGGACTGCCTGCATTTTTTTCATAAAGAGCATGCAGTTGGTCCACAGCATCACGGACATTTTCAGCAGAGGGAGAAGCGGAAACTATTCGAACCACCCGCCCAAGAAGAATTTTGGCAGCCAAAAATTTGAGGGTGAACGTTTTCCGACCAGTGACGATGTCGGCCCATAACGGGTTGTTTTTCGGGGGAACACTCATACTCGTTACCTCCTTCGTAGAGTCATTGTGAGGAGAAGGTGGTGATAACTGAGGACAACCTGACACCTTCTCGCTGCAATTGTTAAAATTGTATCACTACGATTTTAACGAATTCAAGGTAAAATAAGATGAATTCTCAGGTCAGATCCTCATAAAGAGCACGAACGCCCCTCTTTTAAGCCAAAAAAGGAACATAATTAATGCTTTCGACGTCTCCATACCCAGGGCGGTATTGGTTTATTTTTTTCCCAAATGCCCCTACGATAAGATCTAGCTTCCTGCTCCAGCTTATCCAGTTGTCGACAAAAGGGCTGGGCGTGACAGTAACGTCGATAAAGCCAAGCCCAGCCGTTTCCTACAAGCTCGGCATTAATCAAACGTCCCTGAACACGAACAAAGGCCACAGTTCGACCATAACGGTCGATATCCACAGGATAAATTTCAACACTATTTTTTCCGACAAGCGTCTTGGTCATTTTTTTTGCCTTTTGCCAACCATCCTGGCGATATTCCGGGCAATCAATTCCATATAAGCGAATAGTTTCAATCCGGTGGCCATGGCGCACCCGAAAAGAATCGCCATCGAGAACGTGGGTAACCATAGCCTCATAGGCCCGTGCCGGTGAATACAATGCTGTAAGCAAAAAAAGTCCGAGACCAAGGATAGAGCTGATATTACGTATCATTTTTTTTACTCTCGTTTCAAAATTTAACTTTGCCGTCACCATGAGGAGTTGCCCCCTCACTCTTACCAGTCAATAAAATGACACTTTTTTTAGAATGCCCCTTGTCTTCTGCAATTTACCTGTGGTAGGCTTACGTAAACTACAGTGCGAGGTTGTACAAAAAATACATTTTTATATTGACCGCCGCCCTTACCCAGTATGAAAAGAACGGGTGCTCCCGAGATGGAACTCACTGAAACGGAAGAAAAAACAAGGGACCTTATTCTCACATTGCCCCTTTTTGATGCCTTTAAAACCGATGAACTCGATGTGCTTGCCCGCCATATGAATCATGCAGAGGTCTTGCGAGGTGAACATCTGTTTATTGAGGGGGACAAAGGTGATTTTATGTGTTTTGTGGTACGCGGCTTGTTGGATGTGCTCAAAAAGACAACGGTAGGCGACTACCGGGTGATCACTCGTTTAGGGAAAGGCAACACCATCGGTGAAATGTCGATCATCGATAAATCTCCAAGATCAGCGACGGTCATTGCCCGGCAACCTTCGGTTGTCATAATCTTGACCAAAAAAGGTTTTGACATTCTTACTGAACGTTATCCTTCAATCAGTGTTGTTTTGTTGAAAAAAATCATGCGACTTCTCAGCCTCAACATGCGTCTGACGACCAGCAAACTCGCCGACAATCTCAATCAACAATGAGTACTTCTTTTCTCGGATTTTCCGGAATTATAGGGCAAAGCGAGTCCATGCAGTGCCTGTTCAGGCTTATCGGCAAGCTTGCCGAGGACGACCTGAGTACAGTGCTCATTCAAGGAGAATCCGGTACAGGCAAAGAACTTGTCGCCAAGGCCATCCACACCAACAGCCCGAGAAGCCAACATAACTTTGTGCCGGTCAACTGCGCCGCTATTCCCGATGATCTGTTGGAGAGCGAGTTATTTGGGTATACAAAAGGCGCATTTACCGGGGCTACCGGTTCCAAAATAGGCCGAATTGAATACGCCAACGGCGGCTCACTCTTCCTGGATGAGATCGGGGATATGAAACCCGTACTCCAGGCAAAGCTCCTTCGGGTGTTGCAAGAACGCGAGTTTGAGCCGGTGGGTGGGCTCAAGCCCATTCCGGTGGATGTACGCATCATAGCTGCCACCCACTGTAATCTTGAGCAAATGGTTGCCGAAGGACGGTTTCGGGAAGATCTCTACTACCGTTTGAATGTTATCCCAGTCTTGATACCGCCTTTGCGTGATCGGGCAAATGACATTCCGTTATTAATCAAACATTTCATAGAACGAATTGGCCGGAACAAAAAATTGCCACTGCTTGGATTTGATGCCGTCGCCCTTTCGGCTCTTAACCAGTTTCCCTGGAAGGGCAACGTACGGGAACTCGAAAATCTGATCCATCACATGACGATTCTGTTCGGCGGATCCCAGGTGGGCTACCACGATCTGCCGGAAAAATACCGCTGCGGGCCCCTCCCAAGTCCGCCCCCTACCCCACCGCATGAAGGTGAGGAGGTTGAGGATGTCCACCAAAATGAACAAAGGATGTTGTTTTCTTCAAGCACGCTCAACAGTGAAGTTTGGCAGGAATCCGGAATCGATTTCAACGCCTTGGTCAATGATTTTGAAACCCATTTGATTATTCAGGCCCTGAAGGTCACCCAAGGCAACAAAAAAGAGGCCGCACGCCTCTTGAATCTTAAGCGAACGACCTTGCTGGAGAAAATAAAGAAAAAGGAACTCGTAGATACTTGGTCTGAGGAAGCGGAAAACGAGTAAGTTTTTTTTAGGCGGCCTTTTTCACCAGATTATTGGTGAGTTTTTCCTCGACATCCTCCTGGGTGGACGGGGTTATGAGAATATCACAGGCACCATATTTCACCGCCTTGAGAACCATAGTTCGAGTCCAGGCGGGACCGGCAGCCACCAGGGGCACAGGTAATCCACTGCTACTGATTTTAATCGCCACGCCAAAGCCTTGCTCACTGACTTCGCGCATTACCAAGAAAACCATCTGAACTCGTGCGGTCATCACCGAGTTCACCGGATCCTTAAAGTGGAGAATCTGACAACCATATCCTTTGGCTTTGAGGACCTCAGCAATACGATTAGCCTCACTCTCATCATCAGCGACAATGAGCATATCGATGCTGGCCTGAGGCTGCTCCCGTAAATGGGCGGCCTCTTTAATCGTATTCTCACCACCACTGGAGACTTTGGCCGTTGACGTATCAGTGATTGCCTCGTCCGCTGTATCTCCGGTAAGAAGAAGATCCTCCAGGTCAAAGGCGCTGATCGGTACCAGTAACTGAATCCTTCCTAAATCGCGCTCGTTATACTGCAGTTGCCCCAGTGCTAAATAATAGCCAAGGTTTGCGAACACATCATCGGATTCAGGATCGATCTTTGCCGGAGTGACCGGCTCAATGGACGTTTTAACAAATCCAATTTTGCGGCGGTACTGTTCTTCGAAGATGTTGGTAAACACCCCGGTAATTATATTGGCCACCTCTCCATAGGCATCCCGAGCATCCTCACCAAAGGCGTCGTTGCGAACCGTCTCTTCCAACTCACCTTCGGGAAGCATGATCAAACACCCCCCCAGGTAAACGGCTGTTTTCAGATCAACAAAGAGATAGGCCTCTCCACCGTTCCCACCACGAAGGTCCATCCGGGCCATGACCTGCTTGCCACCTGCCTGATCAATAAAGTCTTCCTTGTTAATTGCCTGATTTTCAAGGGGGGTAACCTTGAGAGTGCCTCCAAGCAGAGCACTTGCCTCATCATTAATTTTTGCCCAGCAGTTTTTAAGCAGGCCGTCGATGAGTTTTCTCTGCTTGCCGACATCACGTCTGCGAGGCGGGGCCTGGGGTGCGCCAGGTTCCGCCGCTGCCGCGCTCTCCGCGCGTTCAAGAACACCAACCTCTTCAGCGATGGGGGTGGCATCTCCGTCACGCTTGAGCACATCAACCGATTCTTTTTCGGCGTTTTTTTCGGGCTCCTTTTGGGCGTTGACGTCCTCTGATTCAGGGGTAGGTGTATGTTTTGATTTGGCTTCTACTAGGCCAAAAGGTACCGCCGGAAGAACCAGGCACAGTTTCCCTAATTCTTTGTCATCTAAATATATCGGTACCAACAGCTGATAATACGATCCGTCAGCAATCGGTTGGTCGGATACAACATCAACCTTGGTAGGAAGGATGATCTCCTGTTCCGTACGAATTAAACGGACTGTTTTCGGGTACTGCTCTTCAAAGGTAACGGTTGCAGCACCGCAAATAATGTTGGCAACCTCACCGTAGGAATCCTGTAATTCCTCTGAGTACTGCTGTTCGGCAACCACCGAATCAAGCTCTGCTTCAGGGAGCATAATCAGGGTGCCGCCGATGAAAATGGCATCCTTAATACCCACCAATAAGCAGCCATCCCCTTGAATATCACCTTCTATGTGGACATGCGCCAGAACCTGTTTTCCATCGAGATCAGCAAACAGTGTCTCTTTATCAATGGGCCCACACTGGGGTTCGCCCAACTTGAACGGCTTGCCGATCAGAGCCGCAACCTCATCCTGAATCCGATTTGCTCCGGCAATCAGTATTTTGTCAAACCGTTCTTGGGCTTTCATAAAAAGAGTTGATAAGATCTCAGTTTGTTATGTGTTCAAGGGCTAGGTTAGCCGGAGCCTTTTTCGCCCAGTGGTTGCAACAAGAGAACCACCTCTTTTTTTTACGTACACTACCTAAGATCTTTTTCGGAAGAAAATTCTGCGAAATTCACTTAATTTTGTCATTATTGAAAATAATTGACTCGTAAAAAAAGTCCATTACTCTCTGAGAGATGGCTCGGTAAAAACACTGATATACAAGGAGTCCCCCCACCACCGGGTGAGGGGTAAAGGCATAGATGACGAAGTCGTAAAAAGTCGAAAACTCAACACATGTATACACTGTGTAGTTTTACACAGCACACCCAAGGCTACTAAACATTATGCACAGATCTTCGAACCGAGATTTTTTTACGAGTCCATCATACAACGTGTGTCGATTGTTGGGGTCAATATTGCGACGCAGTAGATAGAAGTTTTACGACGCCATCAAAAATGACTGAAAACGTCATGAGCGCCTACCGACTCCCTATTTGCGTAAGTTCCGTGATTTCGTCAACGTTTATGACGAATCCGTTAATGGTCAGGTGAGAATATATCGAAGTTCAAGACCGAAACGGCCCGTTGGGCTTGTAAAAGGAATCATAATACGAGTGGCACCGGAAAGACCGGCGGTGCGAATCGATTTACCGATAACAGCGGTGGGGAGAGCAATCTCTATTTTCTTTTCCTCTTCACTCAGAGAAACTTTAAGTCCACCGGCAACCATGTTGGCAATCTCGCCTAACGCATCCTTTGTGTCTTCCCCTAATTCATTCACCTCCATACCTAACATGGCTGAAGTGATTTCCAAGGCAACGTTTTCCGGATAGTGAATCGCCAGAATGCCTTTCATATCACCAGCAAGGCCGATAAGACTTGAAATATTAGGTGCAAAATCAGCCACCGGCGCCTCCGTCGCAGTTTGCGGATCTATGTCAATAAAAATCATGGAGGCGAAAACCTCCAGAGTGGCATCAACAAGAATTTTTTCCAGATCCAATCGATGTCTCCGGTTGTGAAGGATTGTTGGATTAGCGTGCCAGTTCGACTTCCACGTAAAAAAGGCCGGAAGGAGCCTTAAAAGGAAGAATAATCTGCTCGGCATCGGCTTGAGAACTAAAATTATACTCGTCACCGGAGATAGTTGAAGGCAGCGAAAGCTGAATATCTTTTCCGCGATCGGAAAGAATGGTCTTTAAATTACCACCGAGCATGTTGGCTATTTCACCGATAGCATCCTGCACATCTTCATTGAGTTCATCCACTTCCATGCCAAGAAAACTACTCGTTACATCCAGTGCAATCTGTTTTGGAAAATGGACGGCAAGGACGCCTTTATGTGTACCGGCAAGACCAACCATGCCGGTGATCGACTGCTTCAAAGAGCCAAGTTTATGCATTGGCTCGCCAGCCACAGAGATATCCATCATCACCATGCCGGTAAATATTTCGATGGTCGACTCGATGAGTTTGTCACTGACTTCATCAAAACTGTTCACACGATTTCTCCCTCAGGTTATTCCGGATAATCCCGAGGATTATCCGGAAATGACTTTAGGGTTGCTTGAATAATTATTTTTTTCAATCAAGATCAAAAAAATACGGAAATTTTTCCCCTAGGCTTATGAGGAATATCCCAAGGGAAAAAGTTTAAGCATACGCAGAGATTGGCAGAAAAATCAATTATCCAAGAGTACCCTTTAAAATATGTCAACCACCACACAAAATCAGCTACATCAACGGACCAAGGACTTCATTGACTTTGTCGGGAGTGAAGGGTTTTTTCAAGGCACCAATAGCTCCCAGGCTTTTGGCTTCACCGATGATATCATCTCCGGTTTCTGTGGAGATCATGAAAACCGGAATATCTTTAATACCAGCACGATTGGATTTTTCCCGTAAAAATTCAATCCCGTTCATATTGGGCATATTGATATCACTCAGTACGATATCAACCGATTCTTTCTCTAAAACCACTAAGGCTTCCTGCCCATCACCTGCCTCGAAAATTTCACCAAAATCCAAACCTGCCTGTCGCAATGAGCGGCTGATAATTTTCCGCATGGTGCTGGAATCGTCAACAAGCAATACGTTTTTCGCCATCCTTTCCTCCTTTATCTTTGAGCACAAAAAAAACTAACGTGACAATTTCGATGGTCTCATAAAAACCAATGAACCGAAAAGCCATGCATCATAAACACCGTGAGTCACGAAGCAAGAAACGTCGTTTCCGTGGCTTTTACGGGAGCGACAATATTTCGTTCACAGTGCTGGTGAATCCAGGGACATTTCATTATGGGCTATTCTATCAATATGAAATTGAGGAAATCAAATTTTTATTCACTGTCCTGTCGATTTTTTATAAGGATTTCAAGAGGCCTGCGGTATGCGCAATGTAACACGTGCCCCTTTTCCCGATCGCGACCAAATATCCATCTTACCGCTAAAATCTTTAAGCATCTTCTTGACAATGGCCAGCCCAGTGCAACGTAAAGCATCTTCAGCGGCTGGTTGTGTGGCACAATTTTGATGGTTAAGAAAAATCTGAAGGAGTTCAGCGCCTGTCAGATTTCCGAGTTCATCCCGCCCCACCACCCCCTGACGTACACAAAGATTAGCGATTTTTTTAAGATCAAATCCCACCCCATCATCTTCAATACTGACCCAGACCTCCCCACCCTGACGAAGGGCTGTAAGAGAAACACGTCCATTTCTTTTCTTCTGGGCCTCCTGGCGCTGAGCTACGGATTCCACTCCATGCTCAAGACTGTTTCGCAAAAGGGGAATGAGGAGCTCGGCAAAGCTTGCCATATCCAATTCTTCTTGCAAGACCCCCGCGCCTTCCAAGCGAAAATGAACACGTTTATTGAAATGAATCGCAAAATCGCGAACCACACGTTGGAGATGGTGGGTAAAATCAAAAACGGATCCCTGATTGAAGGCGCGGGTGAGTTGTTCGAGTTCGTTCACAAAGGGTTCGAGTTCAGCAGGGAGCGATAATGCTGTCATCTGTTTGATGATGGAAACCATGCGTGCCAGCTTTTGTCCGTCCACCGAAACTTCAGCAGGAAAGAGCGGCACCATGGAACGGGTGGTGGGCTGCGTGTGCAAAGTACTCTCCAGGCGCATTTCAGCACTCTGCACCTGTTGCTTCTGGAATTGCTGTTTTTTCAGCACATCTTGCACCTGCTTTTCGGTCACCTCGCCCATCCCGACCAATAACTCGCCTATACGACGAGGCTGATTACTCCGTGAAGTTCTTTGCAGAGAAAGCGCATCATCCACCGCGCCCGGCTCAACCAAACCGGCCTCAATCAACAGTTCACCCAAGGGCTGTCGGATCAATCCTCGCACAGCAAGGAGATGTTCCTCAAAATCATAAAGGGTCAGGGTTTCAGTGAGCGCAAATCGGGACAAAGCCTCCCTCATGGCATCTATGCATCGTAAAAAAATTCGTTCCGGGTATTCAGTCTGAAAAAATTCGCCCTGGATGTATCTATTCAGGGCGGATTCAAGAGCCATGCATAAGCGTTCAAAATTTTTACAATCATAAATAGAAAAATTTTGTTTCAGGCGATGCAAAATCCGACAAAGCTCAGCCACACGCTCATGATCGATAGCGATGAAATCCCACAGAACAAATTCCTGTTCGGCTGTCATCAACAGTTGCTCGCTCTCCTGAATAAAAACAGCTTGCATCTCCGAAGAGACGCCGACAAACGGCATGGGGTTCGCCGTTACAGCAGAGGACTCATGCATCGCGTCTGCAATAGCGACCTGAAGTGCCGTCGCGGAGGCGGCTAATCGCTGATCACTTCCCTCGTGGGCTATGAGTTCAAGCCCTTGGTCAACAAAGGAACAGACTTCAACAAAAAGAGAGATGTGCTGAGGCGAAAGCTGGAGATGATTTGAGCGGGCACTTTCCAACATCGAGCTCATGGCTTCCGAGGGAGCCAGCAAGTTTTCAAGTCGAAGAATTGGGGCTTTTTGATTTATAGATTGAAACAATTCATAGCCCCTACCGATGGCGGAACGAAGCAAGTCATCCCGCTCTGGTTCGACCAGCAGAGTGCGTAGTTTGGGCATAATTTCTTGGGCCATCGCCCTACTTTGCAGAATAAAATTCTCTAAAACATGTTGGTTTTCTTCTGAAATCACGTTTCTCTCCAGAACTCTTTTCCGCTTGGTAAAGTATCAAGATTACCTTGAAACTGATTTTTTCCACCCTTCTTCAGATCAAACAAGCCTGAGTCAAAACCATGGCACAGGGGAAACGTGTCAGCGAATTCCATTATTAGGAATCGTCATACTGCTGATCTCGCTTAACCTTTTTACCTGTGCAGCAAGCAAGAAAAGTGGAACGCATATTGCTTAACTGTAGTGTGTGTTTTACAAGCCAAAACGGAAACCGGTGATTCTATCCAAAGAAAGGGGTTATGTTCTCTCGTTTATTCATCTTGTCGCTACTGATGATCACTGTCAACCTGTTTTGCGGAACAGCGGTCCAGGCCGCCTCTGTACTTACGACGGTCAACCGTAGCGATGAAACCACCACTCTGCAGCTGTTCTTCCATTTTGATACCCTGCCGGAATCCCGTCTGCGTACCAATGGCCGCAGGGTCGAGCTGGAACTAGAGGGTACGAGTCTCGTGCGCCAACTTCTCCTACCGGCGACCGATGGCAGAATGATCAAAATTGTACCCAAAGAACTGCCGTCCAAAACTCTTTTTTCAATATATTTCCGCTATCCACCACAAAAAGTCTCTGCTCAACGCAACCCATCCACCGGGGTGTTACTGCTTGATGTTCTTTTGGGTAACCAGCTTTCCACAAGTTACCCTGAACTCACCACCAAGCTTCAGGGCGTGGACATAATAAAACGATCAAGTATAGACTCGCTCAACCCGGTCAATCTTTCGCATTTTTCGAAAAATTGGCTTAGTTTTTTCACCACCTATGAACTCCCGGTTACGATTAATGCTCGTCCGGTTTTTCACCTTCCCCCATTCCCCTTGGCGAGTGCTATTGGTCCAAAAGATTCGCTTAACCAATGGCTTCCAGAGGAAATCCAAAAATGGGCACGAGAAGGAAAATGGAACCAGGTATGCCTGTTACTGCGAGAGGAGATCAATAAGCAACCCAAGGAATCCCTCAAAGAACGACTAGTGCTCACGTATGGCGAGGCCCTGCTGAGGATGGGAGAATACCGCGAGCCCTACTTTCTCTTACAACGGATTATGATCCAATATCCAGACAGTTTACTGGGTAAACTCTCCAACGTACTCCTCCTTCATCAGCAAGCAACCAGAGGCGACTACATTGACACGTATTACGAGTTGGTGCCCCTGATCAGGGAGCTTGCCCCAAAGACGCCTTTTTCTGATGACCTCCATCTCCTATTAGCGGAGCTGGCGCTGGTGTCCAAACAGTATGAAGAGGCGGAAAAAATTCTGGCCGATCCAATTTTAAGTCGTAACGCAACCCTTACTCCGTTACGCCTGTTGCGCCTGGCGGACCTGTTGTATGCAAAAGGCGATAAAGCCAAAGCTTTGACTATTTATCAAAGCTTTGCCAACAGTTCATCTAACCTTACATCCGACCCCATGTCTCTGGCGGCCTTTTGTGACTGCCTATACGTTGCCAAACGATATAAAGAGGCTACAAATTTTTATATGCAGCTAGGTGATCTCCTAAACAATGAACCGAATCAGGACTTGGCACTCTTTCGTCTGGCCCAATGTCAGTTAAAAATGAGGGCCACGGAAAAAAAAGGCAGACTCGATCTTGAGCAGATAGTCGACGCTTTTCCAAAATCCGAAGGTGGCGCCCTTGCTCACCTGAAACAGACCGATCTTGATTATGTGGGCAAAAAAATAGCACCTCTGGAGGCTGCAGCTGCATACAATAGGTGTACCAAATATGGTCACTCGATCCCGCAACGAGAGGAATGTCTTTTTAAAGAGGCACTGGTGCATCACCTTTCTGGAGAAAATGCTGTCAGCGTGAACAAATGCACACAGTTACTCCGAGAATTCCAAAGAACCGGACTGCGGACCGAGGCGATGGCCCTGTTAATCCAACAGCTACCCGGGGTCATTAAGCAACTGGTGAATAACGAAGAGTATGTCAAAGCCCTAGTACTGGCCAAGCAAAATAAAAAATATTTTGTGCGCGGCTGGCTCAAACCGGACCTCCTCTTTGATCTGGCCAAGGCCTATAGCAAATTGGGCATGACCGACCAGACAGCTCAAACTTACCAATACCTGTTTGAGGTCTCTGATAATGCCGAAAAGGAAAAAATTTATCTGCCACTCCTTGAATCCCTATTTGCAGCAGGACGTTTTCTGCAGGTTGAGGAATATGCTGATCGCTATCAACTACGTTATCCAAAGGGTGCAGACGTCCCCGCAATTTTTCTGCTCAAGGCACAAGCCCTCTATCGAAGCGGTCATCCCGAACAGGCTTTAAAGTTGATTACCACCGAGAAGGCGCCGAGAATACAGGCGTTGGAACTTTTAAAAGGACGCATTTATTATGAAAACAAGCAATGGCAGCAAGCCATTGACACCCTTGATAAACCACAACTTCTAGGGCAACTTGCATCCAATCGTCTCTTACTGCCCTTGGCGGAGTCCTATTTTCAAATCGGCGACAATGATACAGCGAAAAAGCTGTTTCAGCGTCTGCTCAAAATCGATCTGGGGCTGGAGCAGGCAGAATTTCGTCTTGCCCAAATTGAAAACCGACAGGGCAATCGAGAGCAGGCGCTAAAATTGTTCCAACAGTTAGCCGAAAAAGGCAAAGACCCATTATGGAAAAAGCTTGCACGTGAAGAAACGGCCATCCTTGAGATGAAACCATGATCACAACGCAGGTTTGCCCATCTTCCACCAACCTATCCTTGATGGACGTATAAAAAATCCATCACATTCTCGAGAAATGGTTCAGTAAAAACAAGAGGATACGGGCAGCAGCGTTTCATCAGGAGCAAAGACATCCATAAGGTATGTCGAGTGTTGTAAAAAACGCTGCGGCGCAGTAGATCTTAGTTTTCACGACGTCCATCTCTTTTGGAGGCCGATATGCCGATTATCAAACAATTTGATACCACTATGCACCTGTTGCAAAAGGTGCTTGACCTACGTGAGAAAAATCAGGAAATCATCGGTTCGAATATTGCTAACGCAGAAACGCCGGGCTACTCTTCCCAATCTTTTTCTTTTGAGCAACAACTGCAGGGGGCTCTAACCGGGAACAGTCTTCGTCCTGTGGTTACCCAGCCAAACCATATTCCACTGAGTCCCTCAGATCTGGACCAGGTTGCAGGAACCGTGACCAGCACCAAAGATCGGACCGGTCTTGGCGATGAAAACACGGTCAGTGTTGATCAGGAGATGGGTAAGCTCTCGCAAAACGAGATCATGTACGAAGCCGCCATCACCATGTTGAACAAAAAACTCTCCATGGTCAAATATACTATCAATGGTGGAGCCTAATTTGCATAACATTTTACAAACACCACCAGGAGGACCAGATGAATCTATTCACGACCTTTGATATTGCCGCATCCGGACTCAAAGCCCAAACGACCAGGCTCAATACAATCAGTTCCAACCTAGCCAATGCAGAAACCACCTCAACTCCGGAAGGTGGCCCGTACAAAAAAAAATCGGTCGTTTTTCAGACACAAAATTTGCCTTTTACACAACATCTACAAAAATCTCTTCAGGAGCAGGGGCAGGTCCAAGGTGTCAAGGTAGCCAAAATCATTGAAGACTCCGATGCCCCGCAACGGGTTTACGATCCAACCCACCCTGATGCCAAGGAAGATGGGTATGTCGAGATGCCCAATGTCAATGTGATGAAAGAAATGGCCGACATGATGTCGACCACCCGTTCGTACGAGGCAAACACCACGACCATCAAATCAGCAAAACGAATGCTCATGAAAGCATTGGATATCGGGAGGTAATGGATGGACTCTCTACAAGCCATAACACCGACTCTAAATTCCACTCAACCGGCGGGATCCGTTACCTCGCAGGTTGGAACTTCTTTTGGCGATATCATCTCGTCCATGGTGACTCAAACCAACCAACTGCAGCAACAAGCAGATCAGGCCATCGAGCAACTGCATTCCGGTGGCGAACAGAGTCTGCACGAGGCGATGCTCTCAATTGAAAAATCCGATATTTCTTTGCGTTACACTGTACAGGTTCGCAACAAGGCAATAGACGCTTATCAAGAAATAATGCGGATGCAGGTCTAAAAAAAGGTGCTGGAAACAGGCAAGCGGATAATTAAATACAGGGATGTATCATGGCGGAACAAACGGATGTCACACCTCAGCAACCAGAAACCGGGTGGAGCGCACTGCTTGCCACGGTAAAGGATTGGCCATTACCTCGAAAGTTGGCACTGTCCGCGGTGGCGGCCATCACGCTAGGTTTGTTTGCCTTTATTATTATTCAGGCGCGATCGGCAGATTATCAACTCCTCTATGGCAACCTTGCCGAAACAGATGCCTCGGCTGTGGTCGAATGGCTTAAAGGGCACAATGTCCCTTATCAACTCAGTAACAACGGCCGCAACATTCTCATTCCGGTCAAAGATGTCTACGAAACCCGCCTTAGTCTGGCTGCCACAGGGCTTCCTCAAGGTGGAGGAGTGGGCTTTGAGATCTTTGACAAACAGTCCTTCGCCCTGACTGATTTCGTTCAAAAAGTTAATTATTCAAGAGCATTACAAGGCGAACTTGCACGCACTATCACCTCACTGGGACCGGTGGAATCAGCTCGTGTTCATCTGGTCTTACCGGAAAAACGACTTTTCAAGGATCAACAGCAGCCTGCCACGGCTTCAGTCATCCTCAAACTTACGCCAAGAAAACGACTTTCTGATGCCCAAGTCGAGGGTATTGTGCACCTGGTCTCCAGTTCCATTGAAGGGCTTGAGCCCGACAAAGTGACCATCATTGATCAAAACGGCAACGTCCTCTCAAAAATGGGCGACAAAGGGAGCATTGGCAGCCTCTCACCTGACTTGTTAGCCTTCCAAGCCCAAGTGGAACAACGTCTGGAAACCCGCGCCCAAGCCTTATTGGATAAATCTTTAGGGGCAAAAAACACCATGGTCAGGGTCAGTGCTACCCTAGATTTTGCGCAAACAGAAAAAACAGAGGAAACCTTTGACCCGGAAGAACCGGTCATCCGCAGCGAACAGCTAAACGAGGAGAAAACCGGCTCAGAGATAACCGGAGGTGTTCCCGGTGTGCAGTCAAATTTGGAAGGAAATACCAACCAGGTTGCTGGAGCAACACCACCTTCCAGCCGATCGCAACGTACCACTAACTACGAGATAAGCAAGGTCGTCTCCAAAACCATTAATCCTGTTGGCACCATCACCAAGCTCTCTGTTTCTGTGCTTGTGGCTGACAAAGTAGTTCCCGGAAAAGATAAGGAACCACCAACTACCGAGCCACGCTCGACAGAAGAACTCAAATCCGTGGAAACCATGGTTGCCTCCGCGTTAGGCATTGATGTGAACCGTGGTGATAAAATCGAAGTCACCTCCATGCCGTTTCTTGAATCGATCGAGGGCAGCCCCGAGGAAGCGTATGCCGCCGCGAACCGTCTATACCAGTACACACCGTTTATTCGCTACGGTCTGCTGATCATTGCAGGTTTTTTACTGTATTTCTTAATGGTTCGGCCTCTTGTGAAAACCTTGAATCGTGATGTTACCAAACATTACAAAACGGTCGAGGAAATGGAGGCAGAACAGGCTCAACAGACAATGGGGTCCATGACCGGACCCAAACCAGATGCTTCAGGAGTAGAAGAATCGCTTATCGGTGGAGCTGCGTACAAGGAAGCTATGGAATCGGGAGTTGAGGACTCCTTTGAGAAGGTACGCAAAGGGATTGAAAAAGATCTGGTATTCAGTGCCCATGTGCTTCGCGGGTGGATTCATGAACAAGGATAATATCAGCAAGGCAGCAGTGGTAACTAATGGTTAATTTTACTGTTGTGCAGGATAAGTTATATGGCTGCTACTGAAAAGCTCACGGGGTTGAAAAAGGCTGCAATCTTACTCATATGCTTAGGAGAAGATTTGGCCACCAAGCTAACGCGTGAATTGGATGATGAAGAAATTTTTATGATTACCCGCTGCATGGCGGAAATTGATCACATCCCTGACGAAATAAAACGACGGGTTGTAGAAGATTTTGAACTCGCTGCAGAAAGTCAAGCTGGACTTGTCGTCAAGGGGCAAGAGTTTGCGAAAAAACTTATTTCAGGCACTGGAAGTAAAGAACGTGAAACCAGTCTCATGAACCAATTCGTTACCGGAACAGCTGCCCGCCCCCTGGAAACCATTGCCAAAATGCCGCCTTCCATGGTTGCGGGGCTTCTCGAGAAGGAACATCCACAGACTTTAGCCTTGGTGCTATCAACCCAGATAACTGAACATGCCGGTGCTATTATAGCCAAACTTCCCGAGGAGAAACGGGCTGATGTCATTCACCGTATCGCCACTTTAGATTCAGTCTCCCCTTCAGTCATTGATCGAATTGAAGAGGCTCTCAGTAAAGAAATCGGCATTGTGGTCGGTGCCCATGAACAACGTGACGTTGGTGGGCTCAAAAAGGTTGTCGAAATTCTCGATAGCATGACCGACAACCTCGATTCCGAGATCCTTGAGAATCTAGAGGAAGTAGATCCGGAAATGGTTGAAAACATCCGCAAGATGATGTTCACCTTTGAGGATCTTTGCGCCCAAGATGGTCGCTCGATCCAAATGATCCTACGCGAGGTTAACAATGACTCTCTCACTTTGGCCTTAAAAACCGCGTCGGATGAAATCAAAGAAAAAATATTTGCCAATATGTCGTCCCGTGCTGCAGACATGATTCGAGATGATCTCAGTGCAATGGGGCCGGTCCGTCTTTCGGAAGTTGAGGCCATGCAGCAGACGATCGTTAAGATTGCCATGAAGTTAGAGGAAGAGGGCAAGTTGGTTCTCGGTCGAGGCAGTGGTGGCGATGAATTCGTCTAAGGTCTTCAAAGGGGACACCCTCTTTACGCCCCATTCTCTCATTCGTCACAATATTGTCCTGCCTGCAAAAGAGCCCGATCTGGCTCCCAACGAGCCTGGACCGGTGTTGGAATCGGTTGTCCAGGAAGAGGAACAGCTAGCGGTATCCGAAGCAATACCCGAACCGGAGCCGCCTCCTCCTCTGTCCCCGGTAGATGTTGAGGCCATCAGCCAGGAGGCTTACAATCGAGGGGCTGCTGATAGCGCAGCCCGACTACAGGCGGAGCTCGAACAGATGCAGATGGAGTTCGAGCAGACCATGCGTAGCTTTGGAGATGCCTGTCAACAAATCGAAACTTTACACGCAAAAAAACTTACCAGTAGCCATGGAGACCAGATTAACCTGGTCATTGCTCTTACGGAACTAATTCTCGGGCAAGAACTGACGACTCCACGCAACCACATAGCTTCAACTTTGCAAAGAGCGTTGGAGCAGGCAATTAGCAGTGAAGAATTCCATGTAACTTTGCACCCTGACGATCTAACCTTTGCCGAGGAAAAGGCACCTGCACTGGTGACCGCAACTCGAGGTTTGGAGCACTTGGTATTCAAGACGGATCCTAGTATTCGACGGGGAGGCTGTCTGCTTGAATCAGTAAATTGCACTGTGGATGCGACAATTGAGGGCAGACTGGAAAGTGTTAAAGAATTACTTGAAGAGCACCCCACGTTGCTCGACCCGTCTGATGAAGGCCTAGGTCAGATTCCTGACAATGATTCATAGGGTTGCATAACAGCCATTGTGCAGAAAACACGATGCCGCGAATTTTTTCTTTCACCGTTCACATTGATGGATTCGTAAAAAGGCTATCACATTCTGCAAAATGGCTAAGTTAAATCACCAATATACAAGGAGCAGTATTCCCTCAGGATCGAAGGCATACATAAGGTATGTCGAGTATTGGAACAACCGCTACGACGCCGTTGATTTAATTTTTTACACCGCCATCAACAGTGTTCGTTTCTGCTTGTCGCAATCGACCTTTTCTATCCACAGTCTCTGAATACGTTAATGACTAGTATGGCCTCTGTCCTCTCCTCATTTTCACCCATCCGTGTCTACGGAAAGGTACATCGTATTGTAGGGCTGGTGGTAGAAGGAAGTTGTCCCCGCTCCTCCATTGGTTCCCTTTGTGAAATTACCCCGCTGCAAGGCGGTGATCCGGTACCGGCGGAAATTGTGGGGTATGCCAATAACCGTGCACTGCTGATGCCCCTTGGTGAACTGCGTGGTTTGAGCCCAGGAAGCCCTATCCGGGTACGCAAAGAACAGGCCACTATTAGTGTGGGGAACGCTCTGTTAGGTCGAGTTCTCGACGGTATGGGGCAACCTCTCGACCAGGAGGCTCCGCCCAACCTTCCTCATGAAAAAGCGCTTTACTCGCTTCCTCCTGGGCCCATGCTGCGCGAGGCCATTACCGAGCCACTCGATCTTGGCATACGAGCCATCAACGGTTTATTAACCTGCGGGGTTGGTCAACGCATGGGCATTATGGCTGGTTCCGGGGTGGGTAAAAGTGTTTTATTGGGGATGATGGCCAAATACGCTAAGGCGGATATCAATATCATAGCCCTTATCGGTGAACGCGGCCGCGAGGTTAGGGAGTTTATTGAACGTGATCTCGGCAAGGAGGGATTGGCCCACTCAGTGATCATAGCTGTAACTTCCGACCAGTCGCCGCTCTTGCGGATGCGGGGTGCGTTTGTAGCCACAGCTATTGCTGAATATTTCTCGCAACAGGGAAAAAATGTCCTATTGATGATGGATTCGGTCACTCGCTTCGCGATGGCCATGCGCGAAATCGGTCTCTCAATCGGTGAACCTCCTACGACTAAAGGTTATACACCTAGTGTCTTCGCCACACTCCCTAAACTCCTGGAGCGTGCCGGCAATTTTCAAAACCAAGGCTCCATAACCGGATTGTACACGGTTTTGGTGGATGGCGATGATCTCACCGAACCTGTTGCCGACTCTGTCCGTTCAATCCTGGACGGTCATATTGTCCTTTCCCGCAGCATTGCCACAAAAAACCATTACCCAGCTATTGATGTCATGATGTCCACCAGTCGTGTCATGCGTGACATCTCTTCTTCACGTCACATGGAACTCGCCGGTAAAATACGGAGTGTTATGGCGATCTATCAGGACTCTGAGGATTTGATTAACATCGGTGCTTACTCCAGCGGCAGTAATAAAAAAATTGATTATGCAATCTCACACATGGATTCCATCGACGAATTTCTTGTCCAAGGGTTCACTGAATCTTCCACTTTAGAAGAAACGATCACAGCCATGGGAGATCTTGTCAGCGACCGGCAGGGAACAGACCGCAGAAGACCAGAACGCAAAGGGTATGACCGTCGGAAAACCGACTTTCCTGACGGAAAGAATTCATGAAACCATTTTCTTTGCATGCAGTGCTTAAGTTCCGACGCCAGCTTGAAACACGTGCCCTACAAAATCTTGCACAGGCAATGGAGGTTGAACAGCAACTGAAAAACGCCCTTGAGATAGAAGAAAGGGATCTGAATGAATTATATGAAGGACTGCAGCGAGATAAAAAACATGGGACCTCGGTTGACAGGCTTATCATGTTCGATCAACGTATTGACTTGGTGAAAGAAGTCGTACATCAGCGCAAAAAAGCTCTGGAAAAACAACAAGGTCAGGTGGCGAAAAAACGTCAGTACCTATTAAAGGCAAGTAAGGACAGAAAAATTATTGAAAAATTAGAAGAGCAGCAAAATGCAGCCTATAAAAAACATCTCGACAAACTGGAAGCCGGTATGCTTGATGAAATTGCGGTTCTTTCCCATGAACGGCAGCGATCATCATGACGCCTCAATACAGGTATTTCCTGAACTCCCTTTTGATCACCTCTCCATAATTCCCATGAATATCCTTTTGTTCACCCTACTCTTTTTGCAGGTTTGCCTTACTTCGCCGGTTCTCGCTGAAAATACCCCACCTGGCACGCCAGTCAATCCTCCACAGGAGCAGCGCTATGATTCTGTTGAGGAACGGCGGATCATGGAGGCTATCAAGGCGAGCGGCAATAATCAAACTATGAGTGAACAAGAGGACCTTGAGCGGCGGAAAAAGGAACTAAAGAGATTGGAGAACGAAGTCGATAAGAAAATCGAACAGCTGAACCAGCTCCGCACGATGGTCGAAAAGTTGCTCAAGCAAAAAGACGCGGAGGAGCAAAAACGAATCATAGAACTCGCCAAAATGTACGAAAAGATGCCCGCTGACAAAGGCGCAACCGTTATCGGTAATATTGATATAGACCTTGCGATTTCTATTCTCAGTAAAATGAAAACAAAATCCGCCGCGAAAATTCTTAGCAACATGAATCGGGAAAAAGCGGCCAAAATAACCACCGCCTTTTCAACTTTGGACTCTCGGTAACTATATGTCTCCATTTTCTGCTGTTGCTCCCAGTTTGATGCAAGCCTCACCGACGAGGGCCTCTTCTGCATCGTCAACATCGAGCCCTGCTAACGAATCTTTCTCCTCCCACTTGCAAACTGCAACCAGCCCAAAAAGTAGCCCGCAGAAAAATACAGCATCCAAAGACCAGGAAAATGGAACGGTGCCTGAAGAATCAGTTACCGATACAAAACAAAAATCCCGACTGACTGAAAATAACAAAGTCACAAAAAACAAAAAAGAAAGTAACGAAAAAATTTCAACAGATATTTCTGAATCCGGGCTGGCTGAAAATGAGCAGCAGTCTATAGCAAATGTCAATGCCCAAAAAGCTGAGGATTCTTCTCTACAAATCGCCGCTGCTTCATCCCCACCCTCTAATAACAGCAAGGAGTCGGTAGTCAGTCAAATGCTTTCTTCGATCACAAATTCGCCGGAGGTGCAAGAAAAGAACAGCGCATTACCGACAATTGCCATCGCTCAAAATGAAGAAAAAACACTCGGTCCCACCACTGCCGACCCGGCCATATCTGCGATGGAGCCGACTGAATCTCCCTCTTCTTCAACAACACCATTCCTAGTGCAACCACAACCATCGACATCACCCGACGGAGGGTCCACTCCATCGACAACAACGAACAGTGGAACCACTCTAGGAGCAAACCAAGTATTGGTTGACGGAAGTCTCCCGTTTACGATTGAGAACCAACCAACGGACAATACAACAACGACAAACACCATCGTTTTCGATTCGAGTAATGGCTCTATTACTACAACCACGGAAACCAATCCGCTTTTGGATGATGGATCAGAGGATCAGGGATTGCCACTTGTGGTCCAAAATAAATATGGGCAAATCATAACTATTGAACAAAATAAAGAATCATTGCTCCCCTCAACGGGTGTAAATGGTCTGGCAGGAAATCAGCTTTTTCATCGAGGTGCAAACCATTTAGACTTGAACAATTACTCCATACATTCCCATCTACCTAACGAAATCAACAATAAAACCACAGCCACTTTAGAAAACTCGACACCAAACAATCAACAGCCTCAGTCAAACCTATTCAATGGCAGAAACCAAGACATTCAAATTATGAATGCTTTTGATCAACAGAGTGGCATCCAAGACGCGAACATCCAAACACAGAACGCCCAGAACTTAACTTTCAACAACCAAACAAATACCAGTCAAACCAGCACGACCACGTGGTCAACCACTTCGCCTGTGGGGGGGTACTACCAACTTGGATCAGGAACCCTTGTTCCAGAGGGTGCAGTCGTCGACCAAATGATCGCTCATTTTTCAGTGAACAAGCGTCTGGAAACCGGGTCAGTCAACCTTAAACTCTACCCACAGGAGCTTGGTGAGTTACGCATGGAGATAAAAGTGGAACAGGACAATGTCAAAGCACACATTGTCGTGCAATCGCCCCATGCCCAGGAAATGATTGACCGCCACATGCCTCGTTTGAGGGAGATGCTGGAACAACAGGGATTGCACCTGCAACAGATTGAAATAACTGTGGCGACCAATGACAACGCCTCAGGGGAGCCTTTCCAGGATAACAGTGCCTGGCAACAAGCGCACCAGGCTCTCTCCCACAAAAGCACGCATTCAGATTTTAGCATTGAACTGGAAGAAGAGATCGTCGAAAACGATCAGATTAACAATAACCTTAATGTTATTGCTTAAACAACGGAGACTACTATGAGCGCCGTGACCGACGTTACCTCTTCTGCGACAACAGCGACATCGGCAACCAAGAAACAGAGCCTAGGACAAGATCAGTTTCTCACTTTGCTTGTTGCTCAGTTGCAAAACCAGGATCCCCTTAATCCCACTGATGCCACTGAATTTACGGCCCAACTGGCACAATACAGTCAGTTGGAACAATTATTCAACCTGAACGATGCAATGGATGATCTGACTTCCGCCACATCTAAATCACAAAGTATCTCGGCCTTAAGTCTCATTGGCCAGGAGGTGGTGGTTGAGGGGAATGAGTTTACCTTTGATGAGTCCCAGGCCAATTTGGGCTACAAAATCGATGGCACGGTAACAGACCTCACCATTACCGTTCGCAACAGTTTTGGGAAAACCGTTGCAACGCTCAACGCCGATGACCTTTCTGAGGGGAATCACTTTGTTTCCTGGGACGGTAAAGGGAACGATGGTAACACAGTTGCCCCGGGAGATTATACTTTTTCGATCAGTGCGAAAAGCGGCGATAGAAGTGCTACCGTTACACCGCTCCTCCGTACACAGGTCACAGGTGTGGAGCTAACAGGCAGTGAACCGCGAGTAGTAACGGAATCAGGAAATTTCAATCTCTCGTTGGTTTACGGCGCGTACAATGACAGTTCTATTTGATCCTCTCCTGAAAATCAAATAACAATAAGGAAACAGCCTCAATAGCTAGAAGTAATAATCAATTAACAAACAACAATATCTCTGATGCAACGGACGGCGCGGGGATAATTGAGCAGAAAAGGTAATTTTCTCTGATTTCATCTGGTGAAAATCAATTCTGCAACAAGACAATATTCAATTATCCAATTTATTTTTCCCACGCAGGAGGTTGTTATGGGGATTCAAAGTGCAATGTTCAGCGGTGTAAGTGGACTTAATGCTAATTCCCACGCAATGAGTGTCATCGGCAACAATTTAGCCAACACCAACACATTAGGTTTCAAAGGGTCACGCGCTGTCTTTTCTGATCTCCTCTCAAGCACCGTATCTGGTTCGGGCGGTTCATCCCAGATTGGTCGTGGCGTATCACTCTCTTCAGTTGCAAGCGTTTTCAGTCAAGGGACTTTTGAAACCACCACTTCAGGCACCGACGTAGCCATTGAAGGAGATGGTTTTTTCATCCTCAAAGAGGAGGGTAACAAATCGGATTTTTATAGCCGGGCTGGTGCCTTTTTTTTCAACGAGGATGGATATCTGGTGAACCCTGAAGGACTTCGGGTTCAGGGTAAAGCGTTTGACCCCATTAACAACACGGAACTTTTACCCACGGATCCTACAAACGTTCAAGTGGCCAATGTCGGCCTGATAGGGGCTAACCCTACCTCAGCGTTGAAATTCACCACCAACCTTGATGAAAATTCCACTGAATTAGGCGTAGGAGCCATTGATCCCACCGACAAGTCGACTTTTAACTATTCTGGTTCTTCTCAAGTTTTTGATTCTCTGGGAGAATCGCATCTTATTACCGTATACTGGCGGCTTGAGAACGATTCCACCAACACATGGAGTTCCGCCTATACCGTTGATAATGACACAAGCAGTCCTAATGCCATTGCAACGCCTTTAACCTTCGATACATCCGGTAACCTTCCCGATACCAACGGAGACGGTGTGCCCGATCCAGTAACTGTCGCCATTACCTTGCCGGCCTGGACCAATGGAGCGGCAACCCCACAAAGTTTAGACCTTACTTTTAGCTGCACACAGTTCGACAGTGATTCCGTCGTTATCGGTCAGGATCAGAATGGGTACGGAGCAGGTGAATTGACCAATGTGGCCATTAATGGCGAGGGAATAGTAGTCGCTTCGTATTCTAACGGTCGCCAGATTAATGTAGCGCAATTAGTATTGGCTAAATTTCAAAATCCAAGTGGCCTGCAGTTGGCCGGTGCCAATCGTTATACCGCGCCGGCCGAGGTTGGGACTATCCGTATTGGTCTTCCAGGCCCGGAACTTGGGAAACTTTTTACCAATTCATTAGAGCAATCCAATGTTGATATGGGCCAAGAATTTGTCAAAATGATCACAACCCAGCGCGGCTTCCAGGCAAACTCAAAAATTATCACCACTGTAGACGAAATGCTCAGCGACCTAATCAACCTGAAACGTTAATCCAAATCATTTTTCCAACCCACGGGCCGCTCGGGTTTCAATAACGAGAGCGGCCCGTGATCTGCTAGCCACAACGCTCCCCCTCACTTTCCTGCCTCGCCACACTCAATCACCATCGATTATGGCTTCATATTTGCATTCTTGCCATTAATTTGAAAATTAAGTACATTCTTCTCACCCAGGAGAACATTTCTTCACTCAACTTTTCATCCCTGAGAAAGGAAAACTAGCGTGGATATTGCAACTTTAGTCGGTGTTGTCCTAGCCTTCGGCCTAATGGTATGGGCAATTCTCATGGGTGGCCCACTGACGATCTTTATCGATATGCCTTCCATAGCCATCGTTTTTGGCGGGACCATCGGTGTATCGCTAATTAATTTCCCCATTGCTGATGTCATTGGAACAATAGCTATTTTTAAAAAAACCGTGCTTATCAAAGAGCCGGACACCAATAAACTGATAGTGCAGATGCTCGACTTTGCCAACAAAGCTCGCAAGGGCGGCATTTTATCTTTACAAGACCAAATCGATACCATTGAAGACCAATTTATGGTCAAGGCTCTGCAGATGGCTGTAGACGGCCAAGAACCGGCCGAACTCAAAGCCATGTTGTTTAACGAAATTGACAACATTGCTTCCCGCCATGGGAACGGCGCTCAAATTCTTGACACCATGGGTGCTATTGCCCCAGCCATGGGCATGGTCGGCACATTGATCGGCTTGGTACAGATGCTGCAAAACATGAGCGACCCGGCCGCCATTGGGCCGGCGATGGCGGTGGCACTGTTGACCACCTTCTACGGGTCAGTTTTAGCAAATATTCTATTTATCCCCATGGCCGGTAAATTGAAGACACGGTCAAAAACCGAAATCCTACAAAAAACAGTTATTACCGAGGGCATGGAGTCAATCCTCTCCGGCGAAAACCCTCGAATCATGGAACAGAGGCTGCATGCCTACCTTGCACCTAAAAAACGTGAATCGGTTTTCAAATAAGGAGGACAAATCATGGGTAAAGAACCTGAATGCCCCCCTGCGGGGTTACCGATGTGGATGGCTACCTACAGTGACCTTGTCACCCTGCTTTTGACTTTTTTCGTGCTACTCTTAACCATGGCCAGCATGGATCCGATCAAGTTTGTTCAGGCCAAAACCTCCATTGAAGCCGCTTTTGGCTGGAGCACCAGTGCAGCCCCTGTGCCCTTTTCAGTCCCAATTATCCCCTCACCTCCAAAATCAAAATTCTCGCCTATACCTCGTCAATCTCCAATTCAGTACTTTAAACGAATTAAAACCGACCTTGAAATGACCAAACTCGATCAGGTTGAAGTGGTACAAAAAGATAACGATTCAATTATCCTACGGATTAACGAAAAAGTACTCTTTGAACCAGGTAAAACGGACTTAAATCCAGCCTCTTATCCGATCTTACGCAAGGTCGCCGATATTATTCGTCCTCTCCCTATGACCATGCGCATCGAGGGACATACTGATACGATCCCGTTTGCTGGCAAAAAAATGACCAATTGGGAATTGTCGGTAGCACGTGCCGTATCAGTAATGGCCTTTTACCAACGCGGTAATCTCTTTACCCAGGACCGGATGTCCGCTGCCGGGTATGGAGCCACACGCCCCCTTGTCCCCAACACCACACCGGATAATATGGCCCAAAACCGAAGAGTTGACTTTGTCCTTCGGAGCAATCGTCCAATTGACCAGGACGGTAGAACCGCCACTCCTATTCCCTTTTAATAAGGGTCTAGATAGCAAAAGGAACACATAATGGTTGAAAAAGAAGGGAAAAAAGATGGTGCCGCTGAAGAACAGAAAACTAGTGGCAAGAAGAAACTGATCATTATCATTGCGGCAGTGTTGATACTACTTCTGCTTGGAGGGGGGGGAGCTTATTATTTCCTCATGTATAAGCCCAAACAGGAAGAGTTGAAACGCAAACAGGAAGAAGCAAGCAAGGTCGCATCCTTAATCAAACCTGTTCCTGAAGAGGCTGATATTGGTCCAATGGTCGAAATTAAGGAATTCGTAGTGAACATCATCGGCGAGGATACAACCCATTATGTCAAGGCCTCGCTCTCCCTGGAACTCGACAAAAACAATACCCAGGAGGAGGTCAATAAACGCATGCCGCAGATCCGCGACGCAATTCTTCTCCTCATTGGCAATAAAACCTTTGATGAGTTGCAGGATCTGCAAGGAAAAAACCAGGTCAAGGCGGAATTAAAGAGTAAAATTAATTCGTTTCTCAAGACAGGTAAGATAAAAAATGTTTACCTCACCGATTTTGTGGTTCAATAATCTCTGTGGAACCAATACTCAATAAAAAAGAAATCGCCGAGTTACTCTCGGCTGTCAAAGCCGGCAAGGTGTCGATGGATTTAGTGGATCAGGATCCACGCTATCGCCGCCACCATGTTCACTCGACAGACATAGATCTACTTCAGACCTACGCGCGATCCCACGTCTCAGGTGAAATGCGGATTCCCAACCTGGATATCGTCCAGGACAATTTCGCGCGCAGATTTACCACCAGCCTTACCAATACCCTGCAGCGCAACTTTTCGGTGGACCGCGAAGAAATTTCAACCACCAATTTTCAGCAAAGTATATTAGACTTGAAAAGTCAGGGCGCTATAGGCATTTACGCACTTTCACCGCTCAAACACGGCTGTCTTTTTCATTTTGATACCTTAATGGCCTTTACCTTGTTGGAAGTTATGCTAGGTTCCTCGCAGTCCAGTGAGTCTCTGGCTCTGGACAGGAATCTAACAACGATTGAAATGGCCATCCTCAAAAGCTGTATGCATGATATCTGCTCTGACTTGCAGGCAGCTATGAAGCCGGTGGTTGCATTGCAGGCTTCGCTCACCAAGGTAGAAAATAATTTCCGCCTAGTCAATATCGTTGAACCGGACACCGAAGTCCTCGTCATACGGTTTCATATACGCCTCTCTGGCGAACAATGCGGTCAAATGCGAATGCTTATCCCCTACTTGACCCTTGAACCTCTACGAGAAAAATTTAAAGCCTTGGTCACTATTTCCCAAGCTACAGCTAATAGCTGGACCACAAAAATCATCCAGGAAACCAAAGAAATGGAAACTCTGGTCACAGCAAGCTCTGGTCACTTTACTATGAGTATTCGTAAAATACTCAACCTGCAGTCGGGCGATATTATAGATCTCCCGTACAATCCAGATCAGCCGCTCACCGTCATGGTTGAGGACAAGCCTCTCTTCCAGGCTATTCCCGGAGAGAGAAACGGCAAAAAAGCCTTTCACGTTACCGGCCGTTACAGCAATAGAGGAGGAGTCCATGGCAGCGCCTGAGGATTTGGAACAAGAACGATCCAACACCCTTAATCCCGAAGAGACCGCAGAACTGCTTCAAGAACCCATTCTATCCAGCCCTTCCCGTTCAGATGCTAAGGGATATTCGCGTGAGCTCGAGTTTCTCTACGATGTTCCCCTGCAGGTCTCTGTCGAGGTCGGTCGTACTCGCATCCTATTAAAAGAGCTGCTGCAAATGGGTGAGGGATATGTGGTTGAGCTCGATAAGCTGGCAGGTGAACCGCTTGATTTGTATGTCAATTCCCGACTGATTGCCCGCGGGGAAGCCGTAAAGGTCGGCGATAAATTTGGGATTAAGCTCACGGAAGTCATCAGCCAATCTGATCGGATTGAAAACCTGGGGTAACGATGAAAATTGCGTGGACCAGCCTCTTTATCATTTTCCCGGCTTCTGCCCTGGCTGGAGAAACCCCATCCATGACCACCGCGGCCCTGCAAACACTCTGGGCCTTACTCATCGTCATTGGCCTGATCCTTGCCTTCTATGCCTTGGCCCGAAAACGCTTATTTTTTGGGAAACTCGCTGGCAACAACATCCGCGTGCTCGAAATGCGGCCTCTGCTTCCCAAGGCAACCTTAGCATTGGTTGAAGTCCGGGGACGGGAGTATCTTTTGGCAATCAACGCAGGCAATATTCAATTACTTGCCGATCTGACGTCAAAAAAATCCGGCAACGATTCCGATTTTTCCAGCATCCTAGCTGAGAACAAATGAAGCGAAGTACTTTTCTTCTTTCACTGTTCTTGATTTTCCTCCCGGTTGCAGCCTTTGCTGTCAATCTTCCGACACTTTCTCTTGGCGTCAAGGAAGCCAACACACCAGCGGAAGTTTCAACCGCGCTTCAAGTGCTGCTGGTGCTGACCATCCTCACCGTGGCCCCGGCGATTCTCCTCATGACCACCGCCTTTACTCGAATCGTCATCGTGCTGGGTTTTGTCCGTCAGGCCATGGGAACCCAAAACACCCCACCAAATCAGGTTATCCTTGGGCTCGCCCTTTTTTTAACTTTCTTTGTCATGGCACCGACCCTGAACACCATGAACAGAGAGGCTCTTCAGCCTTATATGCAGGAAAAAATCACCCAACAGACGGCTCTGGAGCGATCTGTAAACGTTATGCGTGACTTCATGTTTTCCCAGGTGCAGGAAGGTGAGCTACAGCTGTTTATCGATATAACCAAGGAAGAACAACCCGAGAACAAAAAGAATATTTCCTCATCCATTCTCATTCCAGCCTTTATGCTCTCAGAGCTCAAACGGGCCTTTCAGATGGGGTTTATGATCTATGTGCCCTTTCTGGTGATCGATATGCTGGTCGCCTCGGTTCTGATGTCCATGGGTATGATGATGCTGCCACCGATCGTCATTTCCCTCCCCTTCAAACTGCTGCTTTTTGTCCTTGTTGATGGCTGGCAGTTGGTTGTGGGATCTCTCATAAAAAGTTTTGGATGATCCAAGCCCGGTAGAGAGAAATTCTATGTCACCGCAAACTGTAATCGATATTGGGAGACAGGCTGTGCAAACGGTTTTAATGACCAGTGCCCCCATGCTCCTTGCGGCGCTGGTCATTGGCCTTATAATCAGCATTTTCCAGGCAGCTACCCAGATCAACGAACAAACAATGACCTTTATTCCAAAAATTGTAGGAGTTTTCGTCACTCTGCTCATATTTGGCCCGTGGATTATGGAAATATTGATCACCTTCACCACCGGCATCATTACCCAAATTGCCACCATTGGCCGATAAACGTTAACCGGAGCAGCGTCCATGGACCTGCCTTTTCCTCTCCACCAACTGCAAGGTTATTTTCTTTGCCTAGCTCGAGTTCTGGCCCTGATTACAGCCATACCCGTTTTTGCCGGTATCAAGATGACCGCCCAGATAAAAATTGGTTTGGCGGTGATGACCAGCCTGTTGCTGTTTCCAGCCATGCTCCCCTATTCCCCCAAGGAATCGCTTTCCCTAACGGCCTTTGGCCTCCTGATCGTCAATGAAGTACTCCTGGGTACAATAGTTGGTCTGGTTTCACAGATGGTCTTTGCCGCAGCCAGCTTCGGTGGTACTGTGATAGGGTATCAGATGGGTTTTGCCGCCGCCAATATTTTTGATCCCCAAACCACCCAGCAGCTCTCTTTGATGAGCCAGTTCATCAATATTCTGACGCTGCTTGCTTTTCTCACCTTTGACATTCATCACTATTATTTCCAGGCAGTTGTTGATTCTTACCGTCTCCTTCCCCCAGGATTTCTAAATTTTTCAGGTGGTGCCATCCAGGAGTTGATGCGCCTTGCCAGTCAGATGTTTGTCCTTGGGATTAAATTCAGTGCACCTATCCTAGCCTTATTGCTCCTGACCAACCTGGTTCTCGGTATTCTGGCCAGGGTTTTCCCCCAGCTCAATGTGTTTATGCTCTCCTTTCCGCTCAACATCGGTATTTCCTTTCTCGTCATAGGCCTGACACTAGGAGCCACATTTTCGGTCCTGCGTCGTGAATTTGACACACTCATAGAACACATCCTTCAGATTATGACCCTCCTTCACTGATTTTCTCCCGGAAATTCCACATTCTCAGTCATGATGGCGTCGTAAAAAATTCTATCTTCGGCATCGCAGCGTTTTTTCCAAAACTCGACATAGCTTATCGATGCCTTCGGGCCTGAAAAAACGTTACTCCTTATATCTCTGTTTTTAATATAGCCATCGTTCTGAATGTGATTGCCTACTTACGAGCCCATCAACCATATTTACGTTCAAAAAACCGGTGTACATCTTGCTTGTGTAATATCTAAAGAAAAATATATGTATCTTCCTGATCTTCCAACTATCTGCAACAAAACGCAATCACTGATGGATATCCATGGCTGAAGACAACTCCTCCGGAGAACGGAGTGAATCCCCTTCCGCGAAACGCCGAGCCGATTTTCGCAAAAAAGGGCAGGTGACTCAAAGCCGAGAAGTTCAAACCGCGGCCATGTTTTCTTTTCTCCTGCTCTTTTGGTTCTTTTTTGCCCCTCTTTTTTGGCAAAATTTGGAAGAGCTCGTTGCCACTTTATGGAGAACCAGCTGTGAATATGCCATAACCGCCCCCTCATTGATGCAGTTGGGGTATTATCTCGGCACAAGTCTCGCCTTGATTCTAGCACCACTGTTCTTGGTCGCCTTGGTTGTCGGCTTTTTCTCCACCTTCCTGCAGATAGGCTGGTTGTTTACCACCCAACCGCTGATCCCTGATCTGACAAAACTCGATCCCATCCAGGGAATGGCCCGTTTTTTCTCCAAACGCGCCATTGTCGAGATTATCAAGTCCCTGCTCAAAGTGGGGTTGATCGGCTGGATTGCCTTTAAAACAATTCAAGGCGAGTTCGATAAAGCATTGGTACTCACAGAAATACCTATCAGTGGAACCCTTCTCTACCTGGCACAAACAGCGGCACTGGTTATGGCCAAGGTAGCTGCCATTATGATTGTTTTGGCTATTCTTGATTATGGATTTGTTCGCTGGGAAATGGAAGAAAAGATGAAAATGACCAAACAGGAGCAAAAGGAGGAGATGAAGGAAACCGAGGGTGATCCGCACATTAAGTCAAAAATTCGTTCCATTCAGCAACAGATGGCGAGGCGGAGGATGATGGCCGCAGTACCCGACGCCGACGTGGTCATCACCAATCCAACCCATATCGCCGTGGCTATCCAGTACGAGGCGGGAAAGATGGAAGCACCGGTAGTCCTGGCAAAAGGGCAGGAGCTAGTGGCGGAAAAAATCCGTGAAATTGCCCGTGAGCACAGTGTGCCGCTAATCGAGAATCCACCCGTGGCAAGATTATTGCATTCGAAGGTTGAGGTAGGCCAAGCTATCCCTGAAGAAATGTTCAAGGCGGTGGCGGAAATCCTGGCGTATGTGTATTCACTCAAAGGCAAACATTAATGGAAGCAACAGGGATTCAGACATTTCTTGGTCGCATCAAGGTCAAGGAGTTACTGCAACGAAGCGATATCATGGCTTCGCTGGGCATGATCGGCATACTCATGCTGATGATTGTGCCCCTGCCGGCAATGATCCTCGACCTCTGCCTGTCGTTGAATATCACCATAGCTATCCTCATTTTAATCATCAGCCTTTATACGGAAAAAGCGGTTGAATTCTCCATTTTTCCCTCAATCCTGCTCGTAACCACCCTCTTTCGTCTCTCTCTTAATGTGGCCTCAACCCGGCTAATCCTTCTTCACGGCAACGAAGGCATGAGTGCCGCCGGATCGGTGATCGAGGCCTTTGGCCAATTCGTGGTTGGTGGTTCCTATGTGGTGGGTTTGGTCATTTTTGTTATCCTGGTCATCATCAACTTTATCGTCATCACCAAAGGTGCTGGCCGTATCGCCGAGGTAGCGGCCCGCTTTACCCTGGATGCCATGCCCGGCAAACAGATGGCCATTGACGCCGATCTCAATGCAGGTTTGATCGACGATACTAAAGCCAAGCAACGGCGGGAAGAAATTTCCAACGAAGCGAACTTCCATGGCGCCATGGACGGTGCCTCGAAATTTGTTCGTGGCGACGCCATTGCCGGCATTATCATCACCATGATCAATATCGGCGCCGGTTTTATCATCGGCGTTCTCCAGATGGATATGCCCATTGCCGAGGCCGCCAAAAACTACACCATCCTCACCGTGGGCGATGGCCTGGTTGGCCAGGTGCCCGCCCTGATCATTTCCACCGCCGCCGGCATGCTCGTCACCCGTTCCACCGGTCATGAAGATTTCGGTACCGAGCTTAAGGCACAGTTCACCCGCTACTCAAAAGCGCTCTGGGTTGTTTCTGCCATTCTCCTCGGCTTTGCCCTCATACCCGGATTGCCCTTTGTTCCCTTCCTCCTTCTCTCTGGTCTTCTTGCTTTTATTGCCTATCATCTCGACAAAAACGAGCGGCAAAAACAGATCGAGGAAACCATGATCGAGGAGCGCCCCCAACCGATGATCAAGCCGGACCAGGATTATGAAAAGATGCTCAATGTCGATCTGATCGAGCTTGAAGTCGGCTATGGGTTGATTCCTTTTGTCGATGCCAATCAGGACGGCGAATTGCTGACCCGCATCCAGGCTATTCGTAAGCAATTTGCCCTGACCACCGGTTTTATTGTGCCGCCGGTTCACATCAAGGATAACCTCCAACTCAACCCCAACCAGTACACCATCAATCTTAAGGGCGTCTCCATTGCCAGTGCCGAGATGATGCCCGGATATTACATGGCCATGGATCCGGGGCTGGTTACAGAGACAATTAAAGGCCTGCCAACCACGGAACCTGCCTTTGAGCTGCCCGCCATCTGGATTACGGAAGATAAACGGGAACGAGCTCAGATTGCCGGCTATACGGTTGTCGACTGCATCACGGTCATGGCCACCCATATCAGCGAATTGATCAAAAAACACGCCTACGAGTTGCTCGGCCGCCAGGAAACCCAGACCTTGATTGACAACCTGGCCAAAAGCTATCCCAAACTGATTGAAGAGCTGGTGCCCCATGTCCTCAATCTCGGTGCCATCATGCGGGTACTGCAGAACCTGCTCCGTGAAGGCGTCTCCGTCCGCGACCTGCGTACCATTCTTGAAACCATGGCCGATTATGCCAACATGACCCAGGACAGCGAGATCTTTACCGAGTATGTCCGTCATGCCCTCTCGCGTTCAATTTCTTCAGTTTATACCGCAGACGACGGCACCATGTCGGTCATTACCATGGATCGAAAGGTGGAAGAGACGATCCAGACGGCTATCCAGCACCGTGAACGGGGGAGCTTCCTCGCCCTTGACCCCAAAATAGCGCAAAAGATCCTTGATAAACTCAACGACCTGATCACCAATAATACAGGAGGCATACAACCGGTTTTACTGGTACTGCCACAGATTCGTCCGCATGTTCGCCGTTTAACCGAGCGCTACTTCCCAAATTTGGCGGTGCTGTCGCATAATGAGATAACCTCGCAGGTTCGTATCCAATCCATCGGGACGGTGACCATCAATGCAAGTTAAAGTCTTTGAAGCAAAAGACATGGCCACGGGCTTGAAAATGGTCAAGGAGGCACTTGGTCCAAATGCCTTGATCCTCTCGACCCGAACCATTCGCAGCGGTAAATTCGGCATGCTCGGCAAGCCCACGATGGAAATAACGGCAGCTGTCGACAACGGTTGGCAGGAACCAAAAACAGCCCCGCAACCCCAAAAACAAGAACCACAGCGGCAATGGTCTCCTCAACAGGAGAGGCAGTTACAGGCGAAACAGACATACCAGGCGCAAGAGGACATCACCTACGAGGATATTTGGAAAAAGCACCCTTCAGAGTTATCCGATGCTCGGCCTCAACGTGATAATCGTGAATCCAGCCCGGAAAATCAGGATATCCAGCGCGAACTGGCTGAACTGCGAAATATGGTCAAGGGACTAACCAATCGCTTTGTCGGAGCAGAAACCGCTCCCCAACGCAAACCTTACGTTGAGCCGGAATTCGCCACCGCGCCCACGGGAGCGGTACCGATAGATCCTATTGTCAGCCTTCTGACAGGGTGTGGCTTGAATAAGGAAACCGCCCAAGTGGTGGCTCGATTCTCCCGAGATACACTTGAACGGACCGAGCAACTCAACCAAGCCGATCTCAGCCAGATCCTCAAGGCGACCATTACCCGACTGTTCACCACCCAATCGCTGTTTGCAAAAGAGGGCAACAGCCAACGCCGTATCAGCCTTATCGGCCCGACTGGCGTGGGAAAAACCACGACCCTTGCCAAAATCGCCGCTCATTACCTCGGTCAATACGGTGGTCGAATCGGCCTCATCACGATTGACACCTATCGTATTGCCGCTATCGAACAACTTAAGGTGTATTGTGAAATCATGCGATTACCTCTTGAAGTGGTCATCAAACCCCAGGATTTGGAGCAGGCACTGGACAAATTCCACGATTTTGACCTCGTTCTCATTGATACCGCCGGTCGCAGCCCACGAAGCGGTATGGATATCCAGGAACTCGCCACCTTACTCAAACCACGGTTTGGAATCGAAAACAATCTGATGCTCTCTGCAACCACCAGAGAACGTGAAATCGAAGAAACTATTCGCCGTTTTTCCCTGCTACCGATCAATAACTTTATTTTCAGTAAGATCGACGAGTGTGATCAGTTGGGCGTACTGCTTAACATTCACTACAAAAACGATACGCCGATATCCTTCCTCACCAACGGTCAACGGGTACCGGAAGACCTGCTCATACCAACGCCCCAGGATATCGCCGAGCTTATTATAAACGACCACGGATACCCGACCCATGGCTGAAAGAACAGGACAACCCACGGATCAGGCCGATACTCTGCGGGCCATGAATACACCGGCTACCAACCCCAGCGGCTCGACGCAAACCACGACCCGTGTTTTTGCCATCACCAGCGGCAAAGGAGGAGTCGGCAAGACGGCTGTGGTGGCCAACATGGCCGTGCTTCTGGCACGTATGGGCAAACGTGTCCTTATTCTTGACGCCGACCTTGGACTGGCCAATATCGATGTGGTATTCGGCCTTGCCCCCGGCCACAACCTCAATCATTTTTTTTCCGGTGAGCAGGGGCTGGAGGCCATTCTTACCGACGGACCCGAGGGAATTAAAATTCTGCCGGCCGGTTCAGGGGTTCAACGTTTTACCCGTCTTGACTCGCACCAAAAGATGCGCCTTTTGGAGGCGCTTGATGAAATGAACAACGATTTTGATTTCGTGCTCATCGACACAGAGGCCGGTATCTCGGAAAACGTCACTTATTTCAACACCGCTGCCCAGGAAATACTGGTGGTCACCACCCCTGAACCCACGGCGATCACCGATGCCTACGCCCTAATGAAATTGCTCTCCAACCAGTACCACGAAAAGCATTTCAACCTCATCGTCAATTTTATTAAAAATGAGGATGAGGCCCTGGATGTTTATCGTAAGCTCACCATGGTGGCCAACCGTTATCTGGATATTTCCATTGATTACATCGGTTCTATCCCCCGTGATAAAATGATGGTGGACGCCATTCGTAAGCAACGGGTACTGGTGCAGCTCTACCCAGAATCGAAAACAGCCTGCGCCTTCGAGGCCTTGGCCCGGACAATTGTCCAAGAACCCCAAACCATTGAACCAAAGGGATCGATTCAGTTTTTCTGGAAACGACTCCTTGAATTCGGCGGTCGTTAAAGTCGCCTATCAGTCAACAGGGACGCTGACACTCATGATATCAATGATTCCACCGGTACCACCTCTTGACGATCGCTCGCAGCTGATTCGGGAGAACATGCCGCTGGTCGAACTTGTAGTTCAACGTATGGTTCCCCAGGTTCCTAGCTTCATGACCAAGGAAGACATGACCAGTGCAGCCATGGTTGGCCTGATCGATGCGGCGAACAAGTTTGATCCCACCAAGGGGGTTAAATTTAAGACCTTTGCCGAATACAGAGTACGCGGGGCCATTTTTGATGAAATGCGCAAATTGGATTGGTTTTCCCGCTCAATGCGCGACAAGCAGAACCAACTCACCCAAACCATGCTCCGCTTGGAGCGCCAGTTGGGGCGCTCTCCGGAAGAAGACGAGATGGCGAATGCACTGTCGTTGTCGCTTGATGAATACCAGACCCTGCTCGCCGAGGTCAGTTATCTTGGTTGCGTCAGCCTGCATGAAACCTTGGATCACTCCGAGGAAGGCAGGAGCTTTCTCGATAATCTCGAGGATTTGGCTGGCCCCATGCCCGCTGATAGACTCGAACAGGAAGAGATGACCCAAATGTTGGCGGGTATCCTTGAAGAGCTCTCCTCCAAGGAACGACTGGTGATCGCTTTGTATTACTACGAAGAGCTCACCCAAAAAGAAATCGCCGAGGTGCTCAGTGTCTCCGAAGGTCGTGTTTCGCAGTTGCATAGCCAGGCCCTGTTGAAACTACGGGTCAAGCTAATCAATTCCGAGTTGTACGAACCTTGATGGCCTCGTAAAAACTTCAATCTATGCGTCGCAACTTTTTTCGAGAAGGACACCCCCCCACGTTCAACTTCAGGTGGACTATGCTGACCGTCCCTACCCTTGTTGCCGGTTCCGGAATTTTTGCAGCCTTGCTCTGCCTGCTTATCACTTCACTCATTGTTTGGCGAAAGCGTGTTGAAAGCCGCCTTCTGATCAAACGGGTTAGCACACTCCAACAAAAAATTGAGACAGCGCTCAATGATGAAGATTTTGAGGTACAACGGGCAATGTTCGGCAAAGCCCTGCAGTCAGCCAGCCTGACCACAGAATTGCAACGGCCTCGCCTGGAAAACCTGGCCAAAGTCGATAAGCAGGCCCCGGAAAAATACCGCATCTTAAGCAAACTAGCCTCGCAAGGACTCAATGTGGAGGAAATTGCAACCATACTTGGCGTGTCCAGCAACGAGGCCCACCAGCTGCTGAATTTGAGCAGCGTGGCCCAGATGCGTCAAGGGATGTAATCGGCGATTACCCGCAGACAACCAAGGGAGCAATTCCCGGTTAAGATTAGTCACCGCACTGCCGACAAGAAAGAAAACCAACCAATTATTAATATTGAGGAAAAATGGGATCGGGTAAATATAGCGCGCTAAGTGGAGCGGTGGCGAGGGAACAGGCGATGAGCAATGTGGCCTCCAATCTGGCCAACATCAACACCACCGGCTTTAAAAAGAACCGGATAAGCTTTGCGGCCATCCTTCGTGGAACCCAACAAACCGGTGATTCCCGCGGCATTAACTACTCTCGTATCCGCAAGATCAGCACCGATTTCTCCCAAGGCGGCATGCAAACAACAGGGAGACCATTGGATGTGGCCATTGATGGCGAGGGGTTTTTCAAGGTGCGAAAGGGACAGGAGACCTACTACACCCGCTCCGGTCGCTTTATGCTCGATGAAAATGGTTTTCTCAAAACCGAAGACGGTGCCAACGTTCTGGGAGCCGGCAATGGTCCAATCCAAATCGATACGACTCTTGGAAAAGATATTTTTGTCGCCGAAACCGGAGATGTTTCCGTGAACGGTACGATGGCCGGAATACAGATAGGAGTTTTTGCCGTCGGGGATATCGAGCAACTTTCCAAGGTCGGTGACTCGCTTTTCCGCCTCAAAGAGGGAAGAGATCAACCCATGACCAACGCCCGAACCCTGCAAGGCAATCTGGAAACATCCAATATCAACATGGTTGAAGAGATGACGTCCATGATTGCCACCCAACGAGCCTTCGAAGCCAACACCAAAGTTTTAGAGGGTTACTCAAAGCTCGGTGATAAACTCGATGAGCTTGGTTCTGTCGGTTAACGATAGCACTCCAATACACACTTTAAGCACAAACAAACGAGGCCCTACTCATGCGCTCACTCTGGACAGCAACCACCGGTATGTCGGCCCAAAATCTGAATATGGACGTTATTGCCAATAACTTGGCCAACGTGTCAACCACTGGCTTCAAAAAAAGCCGGGCCGATTTCCAGGACCTGCTTTATCAAATCATGAAGGTTCCGGGCAGCCCGACTTCTGCGGATACCAAATCACCCACCGGTATTCAGGTTGGTCTTGGCGTCAAACCGGCAGCAATCTCCAAGGTGTTTACCGAGGGCGATATTGTCCAGACCCAGAATACCCTGGATTTGGCCATTGAAGGACAAGGATTTTTTCAAGTGCTGCTCCCTGATGGCAACACCGCCTACACCCGGTCCGGAAATCTGAAGATGGATGGCGATGGACGCATTACCACCTCTGATGGCTATCCAATCCAACCGGAGATTACCATTCCTGAAGATGCCCGGGAGGTCACTATTGGTGAAACCGGTATCGTTAGCGCCATGTTGGGCTCGGACACGACCTCCACGGAACTAGGCAATATCGATTTGGTGGATTTTATCAACGATGCAGGGCTTATTGCCATTGGCAAAAACCTGTTTCGCGAAACCGATGCTTCAGGCACAGCCATTACCGGCACTCCGGGTAGCGATGGCATGGGCACCCTGCTTCAGGGATATGTGGAAAATTCCAACGTCAATCTGGTTGAAGAGATGACGCAGATGATCACGACACAACGCGCCTATGAGATCAATTCCAATGTGATCACCACCTCCGACCAGATGATGCAAACCGTGAACAACATGGTATAAGGGTTTTGATTTATAATATTTTCATCTTATGCATTTTCCTATTGATTCCTTGCGAGACGCTAGCACAAATTTCAGTGCAATTTCTGCCTCGTGCGACCGTTACCGGTCCAAGAATTGTCCTTGGCGACATTGCAAAAATTCGATCTGCCGGTGATCAAACCGAAACCATAGCCCAATTACCGATCGCCTCCTCCCCTGCCCCCGGTAAGTCGAAGGATTTATACACCGTTTCGGTGATTAACTCCCTGCGTAACCGCAAAGAGGTCGTAGGCATTGACTGGCAGGGAAGCCCGAGCATAGTGGTCGAGCGGAGGGCGACCAAAGTTTCAAAGGCACAGATAGAGGCGATTTTAGGCCAGTTTCTGCAAGAGAACAGCAACAAACTGCCGCAAGCGGAAATTCGCTTAAGTGTACTGCATGCTCCGGAGGAGCTTATCTTTCCCGTTGGGAAGTTGCACTGGAAGGTCATGCCTTCCCGATCCTCAATCCTCGAAAGCACTAGTTTTTCTATCGCTTTCACCGTTGATGGGCAACCTGCTGGCAATTGTGTTGTCCGAGGTAGGTTGGCGGCCTTGGCTGAAGTTACTGTTGCCGCGACCGCCCTTCGCAAGGGTGAAATTATTTCCGAACGAAATATTCGTCTGGAAAAACGCGATCTGACCGGGCTGGATGATCCGTTCGTCAAGAAGGCTCAAATCATCGGTTTGGAAGCGGCACGAACGATAACCGCTGGCACAGTTTTGGATCATGACAACATTATCGCACCCGCAATTATCCGAAATGGTGAGATGGTGACCATAATTGCCCGCAAAGGTGCGATGCAACTGACGACCAAAGGGCTTGCCAAGGAAAACGGGCGGTTAGGCGAGACGATTCGGGTAAAAAACATCAGTTCCAATAAAGTGATATATTGCCGGGTTGACCGTCCTGGTGTTGTTTCCGTGGAGTTTTGACATGAAAAACAATGTGAAACATTTGCCCAGATTGCTGAAAAGTATCTGGATGAATAGCCCTTGGGTTCTCTGCCTCGTTTGCATTACCCTTCTTGCCGGGTGCGCCACACATCATACGGAGGTGGTGCCAGTTGAACCCCTTGAAGAATCTGTCGATGGAGACGCTCAACCGCAATCACCCGGCACCCTGTGGAATGGCGATGAAGGGAACTGGGTGGCCGACGTTAAGGCCCGGCGGGTGGGTGACATTGTTACGGTTATTATTGCGGAGCAAGCCTCGGCCTCTAAACAGGCATCGACAGACACCGGTCGTTCTTCAAATATTTCCGCCGGCATCTCCAGTTTTTTTGGGTTGGAGCAATCCGTTGTTGAAAAAAATCCAAACATCAATCCCTCATCCCTTATCAGCGCATCATCCGACAATGCCTTCACTGGAAGCGGGAAAACCACCCGTTCGGAAAATCTAGCGGCGACTCTGACAACCCAGGTCGTTAAGGTTTATCCCAACGGCAATCTCAAAATTCGCGGGGGCAAATCGGTGACGGTCAACAATGAAAACCAAATTATTTACCTCACCGGCATTGTCCGCTCCTATGACGTAACATCGGAGAATACGGTCAATTCAGGGGATATACTGAATGCTCAAATTTCTTATACCGGCAAAGGTTCCGTTTCCGATAACCAGAAACCCGGTTGGTTGATGCGTATTTTCGATAACACCTGGCCATTTTAGTCCTTTAAGGGGCAAAATATGACAAAACGTATCGCACTACCAGTAGTTCTTCTTTTGTTCTGGCAACTCTGTTGTCTTTCCGGAGCGCTGGCTACAAGGATCAAAGATTTGGCAGATATCGAGGGTGTTCGCGAAAACCAGCTCATGGGATATGGGTTGGTGATCGGTCTCAACGGAACCGGAGATGATATCAAAAAATCAGTTTTCACCAAGCAAGCCATGGTCAACATGATCAAACGGATGGGTATGGCCCTGACTGATGACGTTTTTAAGCAGATGAAAACAAAAAACGTGGCCGCAGTCATGGTAACGTCGCAGTTACCGCCCTTTGCCCGACCTGGTTCTGCCATTGACGTGCTGATTTCCTCTATTGGTGATGCCTCAAGTCTTTCCGGAGGCACCCTGCTGATGACCCCGCTCAAAGGTCCGGACGGAAAAACCTATGCTGTTGCTCAGGGACCTTTAGCCGTTGGTGGCATTGCCTTTGGCGGTAAATCAGCAAAGGTGCAGAAAAATTTCCCGACCTCTGGGCGGATCACCGGTGGCGCCCTTGTTGAGCGGGCTGTCAATTATGCCATGCCCACCTCAGGTGATTTCCTCTATCAGCTCCGGGAAACCGATTTCACCACCGCCTCACGGATGGTGGAGGCCATTAACGCCCACTTCGGCAGGGGGACTGCGCGCCCCTTGGATTCCCGATCAATCAAAATTCAACGCCCCTCAAATTTTCAAGGCAACAGCGTCACTTTTATTGCCGACCTTGAAAGCATCGAGGTGGAACCGGATCAACCGGCAAAAATCGTGGTCAATGAACGGACAGGAACCATCGTTATGGGCCAGGATGTCCGGATTTCCACGGTTGCCGTTTCCCACGGTAATCTTAATTTAATCGTCACCGATTCCATGCAGGTTTCCCAGCCCAATCCTCTTGCCGCCGGGAACACAGTCGCCACAACCACAACGACGGCCCAAGCCACTGAAGATGCCGGCAATCTGGTGGTTATGCCCATGGGAGCAAACATTGGCGACATAGCTCGTGCCCTTAACGCCATCGGAGCCACCCCGCGCGACCTGATTGCTATCTTTCAGGCTATTAAAGTGGCGGGGGCGCTTCATGGGGAGTTGGTCATTCTCTAATAGCCTGTCGGAATATCAAAGCAGCATTGCAACAACATATCGATTTTACATATTTTTATTTTACACAACTGGACCCAACTAAAAATATAAAACGCAATAAAACAGACCGTTAAACAAAACTAACGCTAGACACCGACGGCTACCAGTATATCTGTGTTTTTACTTGGCCATCCCTCGGAATATTATGGCCTTTTTACAAGTCCATTACATTGTGAGAATAATATTCTAAGCATAACGAGTTAAGCGAAGACTCTCTGAGATTGGCAAAAAAAGCAATTATTCGATATGCCTCCTCATTAATTTTTACGATCACCCTATCCAATGAAAACAAATCTGGAAAATTCGTTGCTCTTGTCTCAGGCACAGAATGTAACCGATCAAAAGGCTGTTAAAAATAGGACTGCCCTAAAAAAGGCGTGTCAAGATTTTGAAGCCATATTTATCCAATCGATGTTTAAATCGATGCGGAAAACAGTGCCGGAAGACGGACTCTTTGAAAAAGATCACGCCACTGAAATGTATCAGGATATGATTGATCAAGAAATCGCCACAAAGATCTCCCAACAACAAAGTCTAGGCCTTGCTGATCAGATGTACCGGCAGATGGAAAAGTTGCTTCCAACCAAAAAATAATTGCGCCCAAATTTTTTCTCGAGCTAATTCAACTCCGAAGTACGACTTTTGCGAGAGAATCTCCGTGGTGAGCATAATATTTCGAGTTTCCTAACATGCCGTATTTTCGCTGCACCCCTTTTTAGTTTATTTTTTTATCCATCATTTTTTTCATTTTTTTTGTAAAGTTTTTTTCAACCGAATCCGATATACAGTTAACGGGAAACTAAAAGTACCCGTCAAACGAGCCAGGATGGCCCGAAAATACTGCAGGGAGGCGGGGAAATGGTTAATGAAATCAGCTACAACAAGGCAAACAGTTCATTGTATGCCTACAAGAGCTTAAACGTAGGTATCTCCAGAACCACAACGATTCTCAACCCAAATGGTAACCAAACCGCCACAACGGAATCGGTGAGCCTGCGTAGCGAATCGGCCTCTGCCATAACATACAATGGCTCCATGCAACTGCAGGACATGGCCAATTCAGGGTATGACAAACTGCGGGCCCTGGTAGCGAATCTGTTGCAAGAACAAGGGATTAACACCAAAGTTGCCACTAATGGCGGCGAACTCGATCTTGAAACAATCACCCCCGGGCAGGCTCAGGATCTGATTAGTGAAGACGGCTTTTTTGGTGTAAAACAAACATCCGAGCGGATTTTTCAATTGGCCATAGGCATCGCCGGGAGCGATACCTCCCGCATTGACGCGATCAAAGAAGGGATTGATAAAGGGTTTGTCGAGGCAAAGAAAGCCTTTGGTGACTGGTTACCTGACATCTCCTACAATACCTACGATGCGGTAATGGAAAAACTCGATAATTGGGTCGCAAAGTCCGAGACTGCAGCCTAATCCACTCTTTTAAGGTGAACGTGATGACCGTCAATTTTTTTGGAATCCCCGGTAGAGGGCAAATCGGCAGCCTGAATATCAATCAGGTCAGTGATTCGCAGAAGTCTTCCAAATCAGCATCAAAAGAAGGCGTCTCCTTCTCGTCGGCCCTTGAGGGCGCAACGTCAACCCAGGCCTCGGGTAAAGTTGGAGACGCCGAGCGCGCAGCCCGCGTACAGGAATTGAAAGCCCAGGTTGCCAGCGGTGAGTACGAACCGGATCTGAACCAAGTTGCCTCTAGCTTGCTGAAGTTCTTGGTTGAGGGGTAATGCAATGGATCGTGAAACTGTTCGGGAACTGCTGGTTCAGCTCCGGGATACTATCCAGGCTGAACGGGAACATGCCAAGGCCTTGGACATCGCAGCCATGATGGCTGACGTCCGCCGGAAAGAAACACTAATCAACGTGTTAAATTCGGTGAAAGAGCTCCATCCCGAAGATCAGCAATATGCCAGACAGATTCAGCACGAGAATCGGCGCAATGCCTTCTTGTTTCGAGCCACCTTGAACTGGATTCAGGAAACCATGGAGTTTTTTGGTCGAAAATCAGCTCCGGCCACCTACAATCCCTACGGACACCCCCGTAACTCTGTTGCCAACGGTCGCCTCATATCCGGTATCGTCTGATCTGTTACTCCCCCCTCAACCGCCATTATTCGGGCGGTTTTTCTTTTTTTATCCAACTGTTATAAAACCTCTCCTTTTTGCCTCCATCCCTAAACTCCCTCGCTTTTTCTGCCGATAGTATCAATAGGTAACACTCTGTTGCGAAAGGTTATCCTTTTATAGACGACAGAACATTATCTTTTTTCACGTACCTGTATCTATTATCGACAACCAGGGGATCAGCCGACCATGACCAGCCTGCTCAATGCACTTAATGCCGGCAAAACTAGCCTGCTGACCAACCAAAAATCGATTGAAATCGTCGGCAATAACATTGCCAACGTCAATACCGAAGGATACTCCCGCCAACGTGCTGAGTTAATGCAGATTCCGGCGGTAAATTTCGGCGATTTTTTTATTGGCCAAGGTGTAACCGTTTCCAATGTTACCCGGGACTACAGTGTCTTTATTAATCGACAACTGCAGGATAAGACGGTTGAATATGGCGAAGAAATGGGTAGATCTGGTTCTCTTGCGGAACTTGAGCGTATCTTTACTGTTGGCAAAGACAACCTGGCATCCCAAATCAATGATTTCTTTGATGCCTGGCAGGAACTCTCCGCCAATCCCAGCGGTGAAGTGGAACGGGATATGGTAGTTCAACGAGGTCAGTTGCTTGGCGATGCCTTTTCCGGGATCACCAACGATTTGGATACGGTCGTTTCAAACATGAACACGGAAATTATCGGTGAAGTTGATTATCTCAACGAAAAGATAACTGAAATTGCCAAACTTAACGATCGAATCAATCTGGTTGAGATTTCCGGTCAAACCGCCAATGCCGCCCGCGATCAGCGTGACTTGATCGTCAAAGACCTCTCCGAAACCCTTGGCATTGAAACATACCCCGACAATCGTGGCATGCTTTGCGTGCAACTTCCAGGGGGAATGCCACTGGTGCAGGGCAATATGGCATCGACCATCAAGACGGTTACAGTTGGCACTAATGTCAACTTGCAGCTTGAGACCACCGGTGTAAGCATGGACATCGGCCTTGAAAATCTCGGCGGAAAATTCAAAGGTATGTTTGAAATGCGGGATGTCTTTATTGCTGATCTCCAAAGCAATCTCAATACACTTGCCATTGATCTGACAAGTTCTGTGAATACCCAACATGCCTCAGGTTACGGATCGGACGGGGTCACAGGGCGATTGTTTTTCAATGACATCTCCGCCCTCCCCGTTGGACAGGTTGCCAGTAGAAACGTTGCCCTGTCCATATCCGATGCCACAGAAGTTGCGGCAGCCGGTAATCCCGCAGCCGCACCTGGTGATAACGAAAACGCCTTGGCCATGGCCCAGCTTGAAGTTACCCACCATATTGGGACCACCGGCGATACTTTTGACAACTTTTTTGCAAAAATGGTGGCCAATGTCGGCATTGAGGCAGCGCGCAATGACCTATCGCTCTCCGGAGCCAAAGATGCCACCGTGCAATTACAAAATCTCCGCGATGGGTATTCCGGGGTTTCATTGGAAGAAGAGATGATCGACCTAATTCAGTTTCAACGCGGCTTTGAATCATCGGCAAAATTCCTTTCCACTGTCGATGAAATGATGGTCGCACTCCTCCAGCTCAAGGGATAAACCATGAAAGCCACACAAGGAACCACCTACCGCATGCTGGGATCCCGACTCAATGATGTTGCCCTCCAGCTGGAAGAGCTTCGCAACATCGGTGCCACCGGGAAGAAACTGAACAAGGCCTCCGACAACCCAGCAGCAGTCCGTCCGGTGCTCAATACCCGTAAGCAAATCTCCAATATTGAGCGTAACCTAGAGACCATGGGAAAATCGCTTGATACCATGCAGGCCACTGATGGCCATCTTGAGCACGTGGAAAATATTATGCAACGGGCTAAAGAGATTATGACCAATGGGATCAATGGATCATTGAACAATGAAGATCGCACTGTTCTTGCTGATGAAATGGCACAAATACGAAAAGAACTCCTTGATTCAGCCAATGGCATGGTAGATGGGAAATACCTCTTTGCCGGGTATGAAGAAGACACAATCCCCTTTGTTGAAAATCCATCCTACGATCCGTTGACATACGATTCCAATGATTCATCGACCTGGCCTTATCTCTATCAAGGTGACGAAAATGCCACTTCTTTGGAAATCACCACGGGTGAGCGAATCAAGGTCAATCTTACTGGCAATGATCTTTTCTTCGGTACAAGTAACTGGGACACGACAACGCCCACCAATAACAGTACCGAATCTGGACGGTATGACCTCTTCCTGGAATTAACCCAAGCAGAAGAAGCCCTGCGAACCAACGACCAAGCAGCCATGCAAACAAGCATGGACGACCTCGAGGGTGCTGCCGAGCAAAACAGAAGACTTCGGTCCCAGTTAGGTAATCGAGCCAGCCGGGTTGAAACGGCCATGGATTACCAGGAGGGGGTTAAAGTCGACTTGACTCAGATTCTCTCTCGCTACGAAGACGCCGATGCAATTGAAACATTCAATGCGATCGTTCAGCAAGAAACCGCCTTTCAAGCAGCACTCAGTGTAACATCCCAGGTTTCCAAGATGTCGATACTCGACTTTATCTAAGGTGGCCCAACTGATTCAAACTGCTTGCCTTTTTTAAAGATTTGCACAATACTAGTGCTGAAGATACTTTTCCGATCCTCTTGTTCACTATCCGAGGGGATGGTGGATTCAAAGTATCTTTGTTTTTTCCCTTCGGAATTATCCGAACTGCCACAGGTGTAAATATATGCTGGTGTTGACCAGGAAACCCGGTGAAGGCATTATCATCGGAGACAACATAACCATAAAAATAATCGAGATGAAAAGCGGTGGCATACGTATTGGCATCGATGCGCCCCGAGAAACCAAGATATACCGTCAGGAAGTCTATGATCGCATCCGTCAGGAGAACATTGAAGCAGCGGCAGGTTGGGATATGAACGATCTTGATCTCCTCAGTGATCAGCTTGCAGGAAGGACGTTAAAAAAATGAAAACTATCGATACCCGTTTCGGTGAGGTGGAATACGATCCGTCCCATATCATCCATTTTCCTGAGGGATTAATTGGGCTTGATCAATTGAAAAATTTCCTGGTCATGCCTAATCAAAAACAAGGTCCCCTGTTTTGGATCCAAAGCGTAGATGATCCCGCCTTTGCTTTTGTTGTGACTGACCCAACCAACTTTTTCTTGGATTACTCGGTCGTTCCCGATGCCGAAGAACGCCACAAACTCGAAATCGATGAGAACGGAATCTGTTTTGCGTTAGTGATCGTTACCGTTGCTCAAAATAAAGAAATCACCCTGAATCTCGCCGGCCCCATTCTCTATGCGCCGGAAACACGGAAAGGCATGCAGGTCATTCTCGAAGATTCACGTTACGACATCCGCACCCCTCTCCCCAAGACTGGGGAAAAATAACAACAACTCGATTCAACAAGGCTTCACCCACTTCGCCGGACATTTGTCCGGTTTTTTTTTTTGTTTTACACCTTCTCTCCCGGCACACGACCCGCCTATGCGGATTATGCCTACACCAATGGTAACATATTGTTACTCCAGCTTTATTGATAAAATATTTTTTTAAAAAATCACTTAACCATTTTTCCTTTTATTCCGAAAAGTATCTCGAGAGACAGTAAAGAGCATTGAGAGAGCAGTTACGTTTGTATCGTTAGCCAAAGGTCAATCGTTGGACGACCAAGGCTAGTAATTTCATGGAGGAAACCATGGCTTTAACGATCAATACAAACGTCGCGTCCCTTAATGCCCAGAGAAATTTATCAAAATCTCAGGGAGACTTGGCCACCGCAATGCAGCGGCTATCTTCCGGGCTTCGCATCAACTCCGCCAAGGATGATGCCGCCGGTCTTGCCATCTCGGACCGGATGACCTCCCAAATTCGCGGCCTGAATCAGGCTGCCCGCAACGCCAACGACGGTATATCTCTTTCGCAGACTGCAGAAGGTGCGATGCAGGAATCCACCAACATCATGCAGCGTATCCGCGAACTTTCAGTCCAGTCAGCCAATGCTACCAATTCGGCACCGGACCGGGCTGCATTACAACAGGAAGTCAACCAACTCAAGACAGAATTAAACCGTATTGCTAATTCAACCACATTCAACGGCCTGAAAATTCTGGACGGAACCTATATTTCCCAGCAATTTCAAGTTGGCCCAAATGCAAACGAAACAATCGGTTTAAGTATTAAATCAATGGCCGCTGACGACCTCGGTCGTTACTTCGTTGACGCAATCAATACAAACGCCAATAGAGGTACCGGGCAAATAACGGCGCCTAGCGGTACGCTGCCGGCGAATAATACTGTAGGATACAATGGCACGACATGGACAAGTCAGGATGTGACTATTACGGGAAGCAAGGGAGACACAACCATCACCCTTCCCGCTGGTAGTACCGCCGAAGAAATTGCCACCAAAGTCAATCTGACTTCCTCCGAAACCGGGGTCACTGCCACAGCTCGGACCGAATGCAAACTCTCCGGTCTGACGGCAGATACGACTTTAACCTTAACACTGGGTAGTGGCGGCAACACCGCTACCATCAACGCCAGTGTCACTCAAGACGATCTCAATAAATTAGCTTCAGTCATTAATGATCAGAGCGGGACCACCGGTGTCACAGCCACAGTTTTAGGTGGCGAATTGACCCTTATCCAACCGGAAGGACGCGATATCATTCTCCAAGGATATACATCAAACCCGACTGCCAGCATCACCCTGACAGGCCAGGGTGGAGATGCAGGGACCATAACCGACACAAATCATTCTTCAAAGATTGCCGGCATTGTAGAATTCTCCTCTGAAGATTCCTACACCATACAGAGTACCCTAACTGGCGCTAATGGAGCCCTTGTTGACGCCGATCAAATAGCACAACTTGAATCGGTTACAGCCATTGATATCAGTGATGTGGCTGGAGCCAACGATGCCTTGAAAATTGTGGATTCAGCACTCAGTAAAATAGATGCTCAACGCGGGGAATTGGGTGCGATGCAGAATCGATTTGAATCGACCATTTCCAACCTGCAAAACGTGGCCGAAAACCTTACCGCCGCTCGCAGTCGTATCCTGGATGCCGATATTGCGCAAGAAACGTCCAACATGACTAAAAACAACATCCTCCAGCAGGCAGGCGTTTCCATCCTTACCCAGGCCAACCAGACCCCCCAATTGGCGCTGCAACTGTTGCAAGGGTAATCCATCGAAGCCAATTCTCCGGGGATGAGATACTCATCCCCGGAACCCTCCTTTTCCTTTCAGGCATTGCATTATGAAAATAGTAACATTTCAATACAATCGTGAAGCTTCCGCAAGTTATCAGCTATCCAAGCATAATGTTCCAGTTACCGGTTCAATGACCTTGAAGTTGTTCATTGATTCCATTACAAACAAGTTAGATGATCGCACTCTTTGGGATGAAGCATTCCGCCGTCCGCAAAAAACAGCGCAAGAATTTATCATCCAGAGTTCATGGCAATAACTTCCCATGTTTACAAATATATGGAGAGCCTATCTTCAAATTTTTGTGTCGTAATGTGTGACAATAAAAAGTGATGACAATCGCCGAATCTGTCTATCGCAATTATTCACCCGCTGGCCAAGGCGTTGGCGTATTTCCGCTGGTTGAGGATGCCAAAGTGCTTGAAATAGGCTTTGGCTCCGGCGACCTGCTCAGAGCGTTACGTGCCTGCAACAACCAGGTCTACGGCACAGATGTCAGCGAACGAATCGTCACCAAAGCCCGCAAGGACGGCTTGAACAACGTCTTTCTCGTCGATGTGAGTGAAACGCCACTTCCTTTTGCTGACGATTTTTTTGATGCCGTCTATTGTTACGAGGTGTTCGAACACCTGACTAACCCGCACCGAATGTTCTTCGAGATTCGCCGCGTACTCAAGGCTGGTTGCTTTTTGTTCTTTTCTGTACCATCCCAAGAGATTTCCATGGGATATGGTCCCAGCCGACATACCTTTGTCTATCCTGGTCTGCTGGAACGCCACAATCTCGAACGATTCTTCATGCAAATGTATTTCAAAATTGAAGAATACCGAGAGAATGCAGATGGTATCATTGAACATCGAAACTATCGACTGGCCAATAAAAAACAGCTCCGCCTGCCTGACGTCATGGAAGTGATTATTGGAGATTATTCTGTAACCACCTTATACGGGGCATTGCTCGATGAACACGAGCTTGAGCAGGAGATAGAAAGGGAGACCGAGCCCTATTTCGTTCACCTCGACAATGCGGCACAATCTGATAATTGGCCTGCATTCGATGACATTACAGACCTTGTACTTCAATTTTACCCAGATAATTGCAAGCTTAGAATAAAAATAGCTGAGGCTGCACTCAATGTGGGGAATAAATCAAAAACCAAACAACTTTTGAGTGATATTTTGCTCATCAAGGGCATCAGCGACACTCTCTCCTCTGAAATTAAGACGACCATTGCCTATTTATAATTGCATGGACACAATTAGCAGAAGCTTTGTCATTCCCATACTTCACTTGGACAAGGAAAAAAAATATAATATTTTTACGTTACTTGAAGATCTGCAGGACATACCCGGCGAGGTTATCTGTATTTTCAACAGCGACGAATCCTACCAGGCCTTATCCTCCCACAAGCGGATCGATAAATTTATCCATAACAGCGTCAACATCGGTGTTAGTCGCTCCTGGAACGCCGGAATAAATATGAGTGAAAGTGATGTGGTATTCGTCCTCAACGCCGATCTTCACGTCGAACAAAGTGCGGTGAACCAACTCGAACATCATCTCCTCCACCTCCCCAATGCCGTTCTGGTCGGCCCGGAAGGCACGATAAACGACTACGCAAACCTGGAAATCTTGCAATATTTCAAGAAAGGCAACTTTGAGCAACCCTTCCGCACCCACGATATTTCAGGCTTCTTTTTTGCGCTGTACAAACCACGTTTTTTTGAACACAAACTTCAGTTCGACGTTCGCTACAGCCCTTGCTTTATGGAAGAATGGGACATGGGCATGCAGGTTCTCACCGCCGGAATGGCCTGTTATGTAGTGCCGGTTCAAGGATACGATCACGAATGGGGTATCTCCGGAACCACGGAGAATGTGCCGATTAACTACATGGGCCGGGTTGTTCATCGCCACCAAATCCTCCAGGACAACCAACAGAAATTTTTACAAAAATGGTTCAACACCTCGCCTGACCAGACTCTTCGGTAGATATCATTTTATGGACCCCCTCGCTCTCTTCCAAAAAGCCGCCACATTGCATCAGGATGGCCAGATCGATACGGCTGTGAATTTGTATCGACAACTCTTGGAACTTACCCCTAACCTACCAGAAGCGTTACATTTGCTTGGTGTCGGCCTCTATCAACAGGGCAATTTCCAGGAAGCTCTCGAACTGATCGACAGGGCCATAGTTATCCAGCCCAACCAGCCTGATTATTATAGTAATCTCGGATACATTTACAGTAATAATAGCGAACCGGTCCTGGCTTTTTTCTCTTATCGCCAAGCCCTCTTGCTCGACAGGCTCCATTCCCAGGCCCTGGATGGAATCGAGCAACTTCGGCAAAAATATCCGACCCTGCCGATATTTCAACAACACGCCCAACTCAACCAAAGAATAGCGCGACATACCTTCCCCACGCTCGCTCTTAGCCAAGACGACGAACTTTACCAGCCCAGCACAGAACTGGTTCATCTTGCGCTCAAAGCCTCAAAATTTGCTCTCAAAACAGATCTATCAGCGATAGCAGCCCGCTACGACCGTGAAACCGCAGCATACATTCAACTTTGGCCGGGCGAGCATTACAGACTTCTGGCCTCGCTGGTCAAACTGCTTCAGCCGCGACGGGTTGTAGAAATCGGTACAGCCTCAGGTGGCAGCGCCCTGGCCCTCAAGAAATTTCTCCCTAAAAACGGAAAAATAATAACCTACGATATTGTCCCATGGAATGAGTATCCGGGTTCCGGTTTACATGAGGACGATTTCGACCAACAACTCGAACAAAGGGTGCTCGACCTGAGCAATCCGGTATTGGCTGAAACCCAACGCCATGATTTGGCACAGGCGGATATGGTGTTTGTCGATGCCGCCAAAGACGGCCAGATGGAATTTTTTTTCTGCGATTTTTTCGAGCGCATAGAGTTTTTTTCCCACGCCCCCCTCTTTGTTTTCGACGACATTCGCATGCCGGAAATGCTGGCATTGTGGCGCTCGATCAAGCACCCAAAACTTGATGTCACCTCCTTCGGACACTGGTCGGGAACAGGGCTTGTCCAATGGAAATAACCATCCATCGCCCAAATTTGCTTTTTGACATCTTCCCCCGAACGAGGCTTGTACGATGAAGGTTCTCTTTCTCACCGACGCCTATCCCAACTATGTGCCTGATCTTTTGCTTCATGGCCTGAGAAAATTGCTCGGCCCCGCAGTGGTCGATTACCCAAAAAAGGAGTGTCTTTACGCCGGCGTCATAGGGCTCGGTATCTGCCCTGAAGATCAACTAGCCCCAGGCTGGTTTCCGCCCGACAACGGACGGATCGACCGTGACGATATTGAGCGAAAAATCGCCACCGATTTCTACGATCTTATTATCGCCGACGTTCGAGCTCTTAATAGTTTCAGCAAGATGCTGGTTTCGGCCCGCTCCAAACTAGCCGTCGTTGATGGCGAAGATTTTCCGGTCTCGATCCGACCTGGGAATTATGTGGTCTTCCGCCGGGAAACGGATGGCAGCGACTACAGCATTCCGCTTCCGATGGCTTTACCTGAAGAGATTCATTCACTGATCACCGGCTTCGATCAGGAAGAAAAACGCTTCAGTATCGGCTTTCTCGGGAGCACCCAGGCCGATGACAGAAAATTTTTTATTGAAAAAATAAGCGGTTGGTACCAAGATGCGTTGTTTGCAACCACCTCCATTCCCACAGCAGACGAAACAAAACCGCAAGGCCGGGTCGACAGGCTTGATTATTACCGTCTGCTGCAGTCTTGCTATTTCGTCCTCAGCCTGCCTGGGGCGGGCTACGACACCTTTCGGTTCTGGGAGAATACAGCCATGAACTGTGTCCATATCGCTCAAGCCATGCCCCTTTATATTCCTCGACCCTTTCGCGACGGAGAGGAACTTCTACTGTTCGATTCGGCTGAGGTGCTTCGGCGCAAAATAGATACACTGCTCGAAAGCGACAGTCGCTATTTCGCCATTCAGCGCAGTGGCCGCGAACATCTGCAGCAGAACCACTTCACCGATGCCAGAGCCCGTTATTTCCTCGAAAAATGTCGCGAGGCCTTTGGCAGTTGATCGTTTAGCCACACCTGGACAGGAGATATCCGTATGCATTCACCGCTGAATCTGGCCCTGGCAAAGGGGAAAAATTTTGGATGGGCCGTTTGCAGCCAGTATATTGAGCAGGAATTGCGCCACCTTAGCCTTCCCATCCGAATGATTGCCGAATCATCTCCCGCTGAATTGTCGGGGACGGTCTTCCAAGCACTGGTTGACCGAGATTTGAATCCACTTCATACTACGCGTGGCATTCGCAACATTGGCTACACCTTTTTCGAAAACGAACTCACAGAACAATCGCGGGAGAATGCCAAACACTACGACCTCGTCCTCGCCGGATCCAATTGGTGTTGCCAGAAACTGCTCGACCACGGTATCGCCAACAGTGGCACGTTGATTCAAGGAATCGATCCAGCCCGCTTTGCTCCGCTGCCCCCCAAAACAGACAACCAGCTGTTTATTGTTTTTTCCGGTGGTAAGTTCGAACTCAGGAAAGGACAGGATATCGTCCTGAGTGCCTTCAGGAAAATCCAAAAAAAATATGCCGATATCATTCTAATGAACATGTGGTACAATTTCTGGCCGGAGAGTATGGCCATGTTCCAACATTCGCGGCATATCATGTTCAGCCCGTACGGTAACGACTGGAACGAATTTATGCACCACATCTACCGCATCAATGGGCTTGATCCCAAACGGATCATTACCCTCGGAGCCATCGACAACGAACAACTTGCCGCAATTTATGCAAAAACCGACTTGGGCGTTTTTCCCAACCGATGCGAAGGAGGGACAAATCTGGTGCTCATGGAATACATGGCCTGCGGCAAACCAGTGATTGCGTCTTACACCAGCGGTCACAAAGACGTTCTCTCCCCCTCCAATAGCCTACAGCTTGACAATTTGACTCCTTACCCAATATACGACGCGAACAAAGCCCTTTGGGCCGATTGGGAGGAGCCTTCAGTTGATCAACTTGTGGAGCAGATCGAATATGCCTATCATCACAGACAAGAAATTCAACGAATCGGCGAGCAAGCGGGTCGCGACATGCTTGGCTTCACTTGGGCCGACACCGCCAAATCCCTGATCAGTTCCATCGAAGGATTGGATAAATAGTCCGTTCGACCGGCAAATACATTCACCACCCTTAACCATACACAGAAGGGGCTCACATGCGAAGTTCTCTACGAAAACGTATTCTGGTGACCGGCGGCGCAGGTTTTCTCGGTTCGCACCTCTGTGAACGGCTCCTCAACTTGGGCAATGACGTCCTCTGTGTCGATAATTTTTATACCGGATGCAAAGACAACGTCCTTTCCATGCTCGATAATCCGCATTTTGAGTTGATGCGGCATGACATCACCTTTCCACTCTACGTTGAGATTGACGAAATCTACAATCTTGCCTGTCCCGCCTCCCCTATCCATTATCAGCACGACCCGGTTCAGACCACTAAAACCAGCGTCCATGGGGCAATCAACATGCTCGGACTCGCCAAACGGGTCACGGCTAAAATATTTCAGGCCTCCACTAGCGAAGTTTATGGCGACCCCGAAATCCACCCTCAACCCGAAGGATACTGTGGCCATGTCAATCCGATCGGATTACGGTCCTGTTACGACGAAGGAAAACGCTGTGCGGAAACGCTTTTTTTCGACTATCATCGCCAACACAAAATCCGCATCAAAGTAGCGCGCATATTCAACACCTACGGACCGAACATGCACCCCGACGACGGCCGCGTGGTTTCGAACTTCATCATCCAGGCATTGAAAGGAAATTCACTCACCCTCTACGGTGATGGACTACAGACCCGTTCGTTCTGTTATGTTACTGATCTGATTGATGGTTTCATTAAATTAATGGACAGCCCCGACGAATTCACCGGTCCCATAAACTTGGGTAATCCTTGTGAATTCACAATACGTCAACTCGCTGAAAAAATCATCGATCTCACCGGATCCTCATCTACACTTATTTACCAGCCACTTCCCCACGACGACCCACGCCAACGGCAGCCGGACATTACCCTCGCCAGAAATGAACTTGATTGGCAACCATTGGTTCAAATTGAAGAGGGTCTGCGCCATACCATCACCTATTTTGAAGATCTGCTTGCTCGTGGGCTTGCTTAATACAGGCCATCGCCGCTGCTACGCCCCTATTAAGGGAACGGCCTTGGTAGTTGTCCAAGATTAACTTTTTTCGAACAAAAACATATCGATGGGTAACCTGAAAACACTCCTGAAAAAATCGAAGGCAGCCTCCCGTAACGCCAACAAAAATAAAGGAAAAGTAGAACAGAAAACCCCCGATGCGAAAGAACGGCAAGCCTTGGAAAACGTGTTCGCTGAAGGACGCTACGCCGAAGTGGCCGACCTCGCCAGGGAAATGACCATTCGTTTCCCTCGGGACGGTTTTGGTTGGAAGGTGTTGGGAGTGGTGCATAACCAGACGGGAAATTTGTCAGAAGCCCTCGACGCCATGAACAATGCCGTAGCTTTGTCCCCTGCCGACGCGGAGGCGCACAGCAACCTAGGATCGCTCCTGCAAAGTGCCGGGCAGGCGGAAAAAGCGATTAAAAAATGCCGCAAGGCAATCCAACTCCAACCGAATTTCGCTGCGGCTCACAGACATCTCGGCGATGCCTTGCACGATATTGGACAACTCGATGAGGCGGTCAAAAGTTATCGTCGCGCCCTGAAGATCAACCCGGATTATCCGGAGGCATACAACAATATGGGGGTTGTTTTGCTTGCCCTCGATCGTGCCGACGAGGCGATCAAAAGTTATCACCGTGCCCTGAAGATCAACCCCGCCTTCACGGAAGCACGCAATAATCTTGGGACGGCTTTACAACATCTTGGTCGACGTGAGGACGGACTTAAGGAATATCGACAGGCCCTTGAAAATAATCCAAATTTTGCTCAAGCCCACAGTAACCTGCTGTTTGCCTTGAGTCACGACGAAACGGTGGGTGCACAGTCCCTGTTCGCCGAACACCGCCGCTTTGCCCAGCGATACGAAATTCCCTTACGTGACCAATGGCCGGAACACACCAATGCCCGAATCCCAGATCGCTGCCTCCGGGTAGGTTTCGTTTCGGCCGACCTAAGAGATCATGCCGTCGCCGGCTATATTGAACCGATTCTTACCCATCTGGCCAAATCGGCGCATATGTCGATATTTGCTTATTCCAACAATACCGTTGAAGACAACGTCACTCGGCGTTTGCAACAATACCCAGCCCATTGGCGCCGAATTGCCAATCTCACGGACGCCGCACTGGTACAAACAATTCAAGATGACGGCATCGATATTCTGATAGATCTCTCCGGTCACACTGCCGGGAACCGTCTGCCGGTTTTCGCCAGTAAACCGGCTCCGATCCAAGTAAGTTGGATAGGTTATCCCGGTACTACAGGTCTAACAGCGGTGGATTACTATCTCACAGACCGTTTCTTTCTACCGCCTGGTCATTTCGACGACCAATTCACGGAAAAATTGGTCTACTTGCCGGCTTCTGTGCCTTTTTCTCCCATGGCCGAGGCTCCTCCGGTATCCCCCCTACCCGCCCTACGGCATGGGTATATAACCTTCGGCAGCTTTAACCGGGCCGATAAACTAAGCCCTGCCGTAATCGCCCTATGGGCGCAACTTCTCCTGGCGTTGCCCGATGCGCGTTTAGTGTTGGGCGGCTTGCCCATAGCTGCGGAAAACGAAATGCTGGTCACCTGGTTCGAGCAGGAGGGGATTGAACGGGAACGTCTGCAGTTTTATGGCAGATGTCCCATGACAGAGTACCTTGCCTTGTATCACCGGGTCGATATCTGCCTGGATACTTTTCCCTATAACGGTAGCACCACCACATGCCATGCGCTCTGGATGGGTGTCCCTGTACTGACTATGCCGAGAAGCACCGCTCCAGGCAGAGTCGGGGCCTGGGCATTGAACCATACAGGCCTGGAATCATTCGTCGTCAGTAACAAGGGGGATTTTGTGTCCAAGGGGATACGCTTAGCGGAAAACCTGGCAGAACTGGCTCGTATCCGACGAGAGTTGCGTGACCGCCTTCGCCAATCCTCCCTTTGTCAACCAAGTTTGGTCGCACATAGCCTTGAACAAGCCCTGAGAATCATGTGGCAGCGCTGGTGTGCCGGACTGCCAGCGGAATCCTTTGAGGCTGGGTCGCACGATAAGAAAAATATGGCCCAAGAATTTCGCTCATGACAGACCATCGACCCATCTTACCTGTCCATGTGACCCGGCCTTTCCTACCGCCCCTGGAAGAGTTCATTCCCTACCTCGAAAAAATATGGCAGAGCAAGTGGCTAACCAACCACGGACCTTTTCACAAACAATTGGAACAGGCGCTGTGCGATTACCTGGGCGTTCCGCATATCGCGTTGTTCACCAACGGAACCCTAGCCCTGGTCACTGCCCTTCAAACACTTCGGATATCTGGTGAGGTAATCACAACTCCCTATTCCTTCGTCGCGACCTCCCATGCGATGCTGTGGAACGGCATCAAACCGGTGTTTGTCGATATCGATCCGCACACCCTCAACATTGATCCTACGAAGATCGAAGCGGCAGTCACCCCGCAAACCACAGCTATCATGCCAGTGCACTGCTACGGGCATCCCTGCGACGTCGTGGCTATCCAAAAAATCGCCGACAACTACAATCTCAAGGTTATCCACGATGCAGCACATGCCTTTGGGGTCCGCGACGCTGAGGGCAGCATCCTCCGTCATGGCGACCTGTCCATCCTAAGTTTCCATGCCACCAAGGTATTCACCACCTTCGAGGGGGGGGCCATTGTCTGTCCTGATAGCAAGACCAAGATGCGCATCGACCATTTGAAAAATTTCGGTTTTGTGGACGAGGTCACCGTGGTCGCCCCCGGTATCAACGGCAAGATGAGCGAATTCAATGCCGCTCTGGGGCTGTTGCAGTTGCAGTACATCGATCAGGTGCTTGCCCGACGACAAAAGGTGTCCCTAGCGTATCGAGAGCGGTTACGGGAAGTGCAAGGAATTCGCTGCCTCAACGATCCCGGTGGTATAATCACCAACCATTGTTATTTCCCAATCATGGTGGAGGCCGACTACCCGATCGGACGAGACGATCTCTACCGGAAGTTCAAGGAAAACGACATCCATCCTCGCCGCTATTTTTACCCTTTGATCTCCGATTTCCCAATGTATCGGGGGTTACCTTCGGCCCAGCGGAAGAATCTTCCTGTCGCCGCCGAAATTGCCCTTAAGATCCTCTGCCTGCCGATTTATGCCGACTTGACCACAGACGATATTGACCGGGTAATCTCGATATTAGAGGAAAATTTACAATGAAGAAACGAAATGTCCTGGTCTTTCCTGCAGGAACGGAAATCGGTCTGGAAATATGTCGGGCACTACTTCAATGCAAGGAGGTGCAACTTTTTGGTGCCGGGCAGGATATCTCGAATCATGGAAAATTCGTCTATCCGGAATATCATGACCTTCCCAACACCGGCGAACCGGACTGGTTACCCCGGTTGATCTCGCTGTGCAACCGACTAGCAATCGACTACATCTTTCCGGCACATGATGATGTCATAGTGGCCCTTAGTCGCGAACAAAACCACATCCCCGCTGCGGTTCTGACAGCACCGAAACAGGCATGCATTATTACCCGTTCGAAGTCGGCAACTTATAAGCACCTTGGGGATGTAGTTAGGGTGCCGCAGCTCTATCCAGATATCCATCACATCCCTGGTTTTCCTCTGCTAGTCAAGCCAGATCGAGGGCAGGGTTCCTTCGGAATTAGAAAAATCCACGATTTCGATTCCCTTTGCGAAGCTATTTCTGCCGTTCCCGATCCACTAATCTGTGAATACCTACCGGGTGAAGAATACACGGTCGACTGTTTTTCTGATCGAGACCGAGGAGTGTTGTTTGCAGGGGCACGCAGGAGATGCCGCATTCGCAACGGCATCTCCGTCAACACCGTTTCCGAAGCGCTTCCAGATGCCACGGCTTTGGCGGAGATCATCGGTCATGAACTTGAACTCCATGGAGCATGGTTTTTCCAGCTCAAGCGCGCTACAGACGGAAACCTTGCTCTATTGGAAGTGGCTCCCCGTATTGCGGGATCCATGGCTGTTCACCGGGTTGCAGGAATCAATTTTCCGTTACTCTGTATTTATGAGCACGAACGATTGCCATTGCAAATACACTCACATCACGATGCCATTGAGATGGATCGGGCCCTGTGCAACCGTTACAACCACCCTGTTCATTTTCGAGTTCTGTACGTCGACCTAGATGACACTTTGCTTCTTAACGGTCAAGTGAACACTCAAATCGTCAAACTTATCTTTCAGTGCATCAACCAAGGTAAATCGATCACGCTACTTACGCGGCACAACGGCGATTTGGCACATACCCTTGCCCACCATCGCCTTACTGGCCTGTTCGACAAGATCGTTCATCTCGCAGTTGATGAATCCAAGGCACAATATGTTACCGAGCCAGACGCTATTCTTGTCGACGACAGTTTTGCCGAACGGATGGCGGTTGCCGATCAATGCGGGATACTGACCTTTGATTGCAGCATGGTTGAAATGCTCACCGAACAAAGCGAATGTTTAAACAAGGTTGAATTATGACCCAACAACGCAACGAAATGGCGTTTCTCGAAAGTATCGTCGACACCTACGTCACCAGTAAAAGCCCGCAAGACCGGACGATTAAGACCCTCGCGGTCCGCACCTTCAAACCGCACATTCACCCCTGCGGGAATGCGCTGGAGTTTGGTTGCAGTGATGGTTTCATGACTTCGCTCATCGCCCCGCTGTTCGACACTCTCACAGTCATCGACGGTTCTAGGACGTTCATCGAGATGGCGCAACAACGCCTGCTGGCAAATGTCGAGTTCGTGCATACTCTTTTTGAAGAGTACAGACCCTACAAAAGGTTCGACTATATCTTTGCGACCTATGTCCTCGAGCATGTCCAGGATGCTGTAGGTTTCCTGCAACTAGCGGGGAACCTTCTCAGCAAACAAGGCCTTCTTTTTCTTGTCGTCCCCAATGCTCGGGCACTTTCCCGCCAACTAGCGCGTCACATTGGGTTGTTGGACAGCCTCTACGCCCTGACTCCCAACGATATCAATCATGGCCATCGTCGCGTATACGACCGTTCGGCTCTCAATCGGGACATCGAAACGGCCGGCCTTTACCAGGTGAGTCAGGGTGGGCTGCTCCTCAAGCCACTGGCGGATTTCCAGATGGACAAGCTATTCGAGACCGGGATCATCTCAGAACAACACATTGAAGGATTATACAAAATGGGCCTTGAATACCCTGACTTAGCGGGTAGCCTCTTCTCTATTTGCCGCCAAGCGGTATAGGACAAATCTGAATATCTTTCCGTTATTCTTTTTAACTACACTGTTCACAGAAAGAGTATGACTGTCGTTCCCAGCTTTCTCGAAAAAAATGCACAACGGGCGCGAAACCTCGAAGACATCCTTCCGTTGCCCAGTCCACTCGGGCTCTGTATTGAACCCACCAATTATTGCAATATGCGGTGTCGGTTCTGTCCGGTTCACTTGCCCGAGTTTACCACTTTGGCTGGGCCGCGACAAAATATCGAATTCGCCTTGTTCGAAAAAATACTCAGCGACATCAAAGCAATGCGCCACCAATTGTCAAACCTGAGTCTTTACGGCGATGGTGAACCATTTCTAAACAAACGATTACCTGACATGATTCGTCTCGCTGCGCAGATGCAGGTGGCACAGAACATCATTGTCACCAGCAACGGGTCGTTACTCGACGAAGCAACTGCACATGCACTGCTTGACACCGGCTTGACTCATCTACGAATCTCAATCTATGGTATTGACAAGGTTTTCCACAAATACATGACCGGGTCGTTGGTGACGCCCGACCAAATTTATGCCAATATTTCCAGATTACGTCGAGTACGTGACGCTCACGGTGCTCGTTTACCACACATCTATGTCAAGATGATTGGTGCGAGGGAAACATCCTCGCAACTTGAACGCTTCCGGGAGATGTACACCGGAGTTGCTGACGAGTTGAATGTGGAGAACCCCATCAATTGGAACGGGTATGACAATAAGGATCTGGTTGGAGCACTGGATCCACTCCATGAATCCGACCTTACCCTTATCCAAGGGTGGCACAAGCGGAAAGGGCAAAGCAACCGGCACAAACAGGTATGCACGACCCCTTTTCTGTCACTGAACATCAAATCGAATGGCGCAGTGGCGATCTGTATCGTTGACTGGAACAGAGGGACAACTGTGGGTGACATCACTCGGGAATCCCTTGCCGACATCTGGCATGGAGAACGTTTGCGTGCTTTCCGTAGGATGCATATCGAGAAACGCCGCTACGAAAATCCCTCGTGCCGCAATTGCATGGCGCTATATAACAGTCCAGACAATATCGACGCTCTGGCAGCCTCCTCACCGGAACGTCTGCTAAACAACTCGTAGGCCAATGCCCAAATGCGCGGCCCCCTCTCGCCTCCGATGTCTCAGGAAAAATCACGAGTAGAGGCTGAATTTAGTCGACAGCTATATTGATTTGGGGTGCATTTATAGTGACAAAGCGTGTCCGGTGCCGGTATTTCCACATAGAATAACCGATGAATTTCAGCAACCATTTAAGGAGTTGATCCGTTGACGAATAAAATGGACCAACTCTTCCAAAACCGGTTGCCATTGTCGCGGTGCTGGTTGGCGGAGCAGATGAAGGGTCGGATACCAAGGTGAATCCTGACGATCAAGAAACCAACGCCAGTCAGCCGCAGAATGGAGAAGGACCACCGCAGGGCGAGCAAGCGCACCTGCCAAATGAATGGTCGATGTGCAAACGCTGACGATTAAATCCATCTGCTCCATGAATGCGGCGGTGTCATCAAAGTTGGTAATATGCGTCGAAAGATCTATAAGACCCAGCGGTGCCCCATGCTGCTCAATCTGCTCGGTCGCATACCCCATTTGCAAGGAATAAAACTGAACTTTATCTCGCAGCACTTGCAGAGGGGCAAGTTGGCTTAAATGCAGGGATCGATTGTGATCCTCTGCCTGTTTGGGGTTACCTGCCCAGACAATTCCCACCTTGTATTTTTCAGTTGAGGGCAGCAGGTCGCCCAAACGAGTTACCAAATCAGGATCGGCAAAGAGATATGGACATTCCGCCGGAATAGTTGCCAGAGTTGTTCTGAAGACTCCCATCAAGCTGAGCAGAGATATTTGGGCATCGGACTGAACTTGCGTATAATCTAATGATTCACTTGCATAGAGTTTGTCGATCCCTGGGGCTCGTCCTATGAGTGACACCAGCGAAGTTTGACAGGAAAATAAAACGTTGGCACCAGCCTGTTGAAGTAACGGTAGGTAGCGGCAGAATTGAATGGTATCGCCTACCCCCTGTTCATGGTGAACAAACAAGGTCTTACCTTCTGCTTTTACACCATCCCAGACTGGCCAAGGGCCTGTCAACCAAGATTGCATGACATCAAAACGGGATTCATAACAGGCTAAGCCTTCCTGTAATTCTCCTTCAGCCAAAATGAGCTCAGCATATCCGAATCTGGCAATAGAACTTGTTGGATCAATGGCAAGCGCCTTCTTGAAAATATTTCTTGATTCAGAACGTCTGTTGTAACGACGGAGAAGATAGCCGTAACAATAAAGAAAATTGATATTGTTTGGCTGAATCAAGCAAGCTTTTTCAGCATGTTTTACTGCTTTTTCGTAGTTATATGTATCAGAATATAGCCATGCTAAAGAATTGTGAATCTCAGGGTGATTTCGTGAGCGGCGTAGGGCATCATTCAATATCTCTTTTGCCTCTTCATATCTTCGCATCTGCCGTAAACAAACGCCAATGTTAATCAGAGATTCAAGTGAATCAGGTTCAAGTGAAAGGCCAATTTGAAATGATTCCAAGGCATTTTCGAATTGATTCGTTTTTATATAAGCCGTCCCTAAAAAACGAAACACTAATGGATTGGTTGGACTGAGTTGCTTCAAGCGGACAAGAAATGGAATAGCATAAGACCACTGATTTACATTGACTAAAAGATCCACTAAATTCCCTAACGCTTCCACATGCTGTGGATCCTGTTCCAGGACAGCTTCATAACAATCAACAGCGTACTGCGTGTGACCAGCCTTGGCTTGTATCAGCCCACCGGCCACCAGTAAATCCAGATGATTGGGAACACAAGCAAGGCCGAAAGCCACCAAACGTGCCCCTTTTTCAATATGATTATGTTCGGCACAGAACTGTGCCAAACGGGCGATGCGGGGGACAGATTGGCCAGATGGCACCACCTGCTTAAGCATATTTTCTAATGCTTCATGCGAAAGGGAGAGGATATTTGTTTCCAGCTGTTGCAGGGGTGTCCTACTGCCGTCATTTCTATCAGACGGTCCTCTCGATTTACCGGTTATGTGAGACCGATGGCACGATGCTTGTTTTCTTTTATTTTCTTTCTTTTTTGCCTTAGCCATGGGATAGATAAAGAATACAATGGAATTTCAATTAATTATACAAAAGCAACCGTAACACACAAAAAAAAAAATACTCAATATTTTTTCCTAAAGTTGGGGAAGGTACTGACCGATAAGCAAAGTAAGCAAGAAAGCAGTCTTTATCGACTGATCGACCCTACCCTTTAGCAAAGAGGAGGCCACTCACACATTAACAGTAGAAAAAAGCAGTGACAGTCTCACCAGGCAAGGATGCCAACATTAGTTACGCCAGTTCAATATTCACGGAGGAATATCATGGCAATTACAATTAACACAAACGTAGCTTCTCTCAACGCTCAACGTAATTTAGGTGCAAGCCAATCCAATTTGGCAAAGTCCATGCAGCGTCTCTCAAGTGGTCTTCGGATCAACTCTGCAAAGGACGACGCAGCCGGTTTGGCAATTTCCGACCGGATGACCTCTCAAATCCGTGGCCTCAATCAGGCCGCCCGAAATGCCAACGACGGTATTTCGTTAGCACAAACTGCAGAAGGTGCGATGCAGGAATCGACCAACCTCTTGCAGCGTATGCGTGAGTTGGCCGTTCAATCAGCCAACGATTCCAACACCGGCACAGACCGATCCTCTCTCCAAAAAGAGGTTGCCCAGTTGCAACAGGAGTTGGACCGTATTTCCACTACCACATCTTTCAACAACAAGAAAGTTCTCGACGGTACCTTTACTGCCCAGTCTTTCCAAGTCGGCGCCAATGCTGGAGAAACCATTTCCTTCTCCGTCGGCGGTACTGCTTCAACTCAAATTGGTGCGCATCAGCATAAAGTTGACGGCATTATCAATCAAGCCGGAGCGGCGACAACCAATAACGTCCTTGCTCAAACCTTGTCGGTTTCAGGTTCACTTGGTAGCGATACCGTTACTATTAATAACTCCGACTCGGCCAAAACTATTGCCAATGCAATTAACAACAAATCTAACTCAACAGGTGTTGAGGCGTCGGCAAGCACCTACGCCAAACTGACGGTCGGCGCAACCGGTGCACAAAGCTTTAAGCTGTATGGCAAGAACACTACTGGCGAAGTAATTTCTGCCAACATCACCTCACTCACCGACTTAACGGAAATGTCTGATGCCATCAACGCCAAAAGCGCGGAAACTGGTATTACGGCGGAACTTTCCGACACCAAGGCGTACATTACCTTGAAGAATGCTCAAGGCGAAGATATTCAGGCTGACTGGACAGCTGGCAATATATCGCTTCAAGGTGTCGCGGCTGATGGAACAACGACAACCACCGGCACGGTTGCACTCACTGCAGCGGGCTCTGCAACCGTAGGCGGCAACGTTACTTTTAATTCCGAAAAATCATTCAGTCTTGGGTCGACCCAAGCCACAACCGTTATCAGCGCAGCGACCAAGGGTAGCGCCCTCAGTTCGGTCGGTTCGGTTGATATAGGCACCAAGTATGGAGCTGAGTCATCGCTCGATGTCATTGACAGTGCCATTGCTTACATAGATAGCGCCCGCGCCGATCTTGGTGCAATTCAGAACCGGTTTGAATCCACTATTTCCAACCTGCAGAACATTTCTGAAAATGTCTCGGCTGCCCGGTCACGGATCCTGGATGCAGACATTGCCCAGGAAACCTCGAACATGACCAAGCAGAACATCTTGGCTCAGGCTGGCGTTTCGATCCTGGCCCAGGCAAATCAGAGCCCGCAGTTGGCCCTGAGCCTGCTCCAGTAATGGCAACCCTCCGGAGAGGCCTATTTAGGGTCTCTCCGGGCTTCTTCGTTTCTATCATCTCAGATATTTTTCTCAAGCACATGGAGGTCAGCAGATGAATGTCGAGGCCATAGGCACAACAACCGCAAGTCCACCACGGATCAATGAATCCGCACAGCAGGTGGATCGCAAGCGCCAGGAAAGCCAACAACAAACACCCAGTTCCGCAGCGGAAGAAAACAAGGTACAATCTGAGGAATTACTCAACCAGATAAAAGCCCTGACCGAAGACGGCGCCTACAGTGTTCGTTTTGAAAAGGATTCCGGATCAGAAGATTTCGTCGTAAAGATCGTGAATCAAGACACCGATGAGGTGATACGGCAAATTCCACCTGAAGAGCTGCTTAAACTTAGCCAGCACCTCAAAGAATTATCCGGAAATCTCGTTAACACCGTCAGTTGATCTACAAACGGAGACAGAAGCCATGACTATTCAATTTGGCGGCTTAGCCTCAGGCCTGGATACAGGCTCCATCATTGAACAGTTGATGAAAATAGAGCAACAGCCCATTGTCCGGCTCGAAACAGATAAAACATGGCTAAATAACCGTTTATCCGCCTTCACTGAGATTGACTCTCGCCTGAAAGCGTTTTCCGACTCCATCAAAGATCTCAACTATAACGATACACTCCAAAAACGATCGGTTAAGCAAAGTTCTGAGGAATACCTCTCGGCAACTGTTTCCAGGGAAGCGCTGCCTGGAACAAGTTATCAGGTAGAGGTCGTTTCTTTAGCGCAAGTGCAAAAATCGGTTGCCACTACTGGTGTAACCAGCAAAACAAGTGCAACGTTCGGAACAGGATCTATCGATTTGACGGTTGACGGAACGAGTCACGCCATCGACATCACCTCGGAAAACAATTCGCTTGAAGGCATCATGAAAGCGATCAATGAGGCTGATATTGGAGTGAAGGCTGCTATAATTAACGACGGAACGGCAAATCCGTACCGCCTAATCCTCACTGGAGAAAATGTCGGCAAGACTTTTTCACTTGAGAATGGTGGACTTGCCGGCGGTACGGACACCTTAGGCAATTTTAATGTGGATGATGGTAGCGGGAACATCACCAACCCCCCTGTACAGAAGGCTGATCAAGCGCACATTCGTGTGGACTCCATTGATATCTATAGCGATTCCAACACACTCACGGAAGCTATTCCCGGCGTGACGCTCGACCTGCTCCAATCAAAAGAGGGGTCAACAACAACCCTCAACATCAGTATTGATAAAGACAGTATCAAGTCAGCCATAGAGGCCTTTGCTAAAGGATACAACGAGGTGGTTAGTTTTATCACCGGTCAATCCGTAATCAATGAAGAAGGTGGCGGCGTACTGGGCGGCGACTCCGGTATCAACGCCATCAAGCGCCATTTACAGAACATGCTGACTGGACAGCACTCTAACTCTGGCATATTTTCATCGCTATCGCAGCTTGGCTTTGAAACCCAGAAAGATGGAACCCTGGAAGTCAATGATAAAACGCTCTCGGATGCCATCAACAATAATATCGATAGCGTCGCTAGTTTATTGGCCGGAGATGGCGATGAAGAGGGAGTTGCAACCCAATATAAAAATTACTTATACAGTATGACCAACTCCGGAACCGGGATGCTGCAGGGACGGAAAGAAAGTATCAATAGCAACATTAAACGGATTGACACCCAAATTGGAACGATGGAAGCTCGGCTGGAACAACGCCAAAAAACATGGGAGGCACAATTCAGTGCCATGGAGACCTTGGTTTCCAGTTTGAATTCCCAAGGGTCATATCTGACGCAGCAGATGGACATGCTGAGCAAAATGGTCACCGGAGGCAAATGATGAACGGATACACCAATCAATACCTGACCAATACGGTCCATTCTGCTTCACCGGAGCAGTTAATGCTGATGCTCTATGATGGTGCCATACGTTTCATTTCCTTGGGTATCCAAGCCATAGAAAATGGGCTAATCGATAAACGGGGTTATTACATCAATAAAACTTCAGCTATCATCAGTGAGTTTTCAGCCACATTGGATCATTCCATGAATGCACAACTGGCTGATGATTTGGATGCACTCTACACTTATATGCTGAATCGTTTAATGACAGCCAATCTGAAAAATGACATAGAGCCGTTACTAGAGGTCAAAAAATTACTTTCTGAGCTTCGCTCAACCTGGGCAAAGGCAATTGAAGTGAACAAACAGGAGATTCGTGAAACTACCGGTGGTGATTCAATGTCTCCCGTTACATCCTATAAACCAATTGCAGTGGCGATGTAACATGGACACCACATTGATTGAACAATCATTTGTCAGCTATCAGAGAATCGCCGAACACCTTCGCACCATAGAGAAGGCTATGCATGGACATGACAGCAATTCGATAATCATCTTAAGCCAACAGTTGCTGCAATTACAGGAGCAGGTAAAAGCAAATGATACTGCAATTTTAAAAATGGTTAGTACCAATCCTGCTATTCGGCATGAACCGCTCCTCATGAAGTTGATTGATCTTATGCGACAGATCCATCAAAACAATAAACGGGTAACCGTTCAATTGCGTTCCATCATGGTGGTTCACCGAGACGAGCTTATGAAATTAAAAAGGGGAAACACTGCTCTACAAGGATATCGGCCAGCTACCCAACATACTGGCAGAAGGATTTCCGTCTCCAATTGATTTACTCCTGACATATTATCTATCTCTCTATGTGGACAACGTCTGCCAAGGCGGTGGTTACAAGGCGCTTTCACAGAGCCTTCTGAAAAATTTCTTCCTTTCTTGGGAGGGTTATGGCAATCTAGATACAATCTTGAAGCTCAAACCCGAGAATAGGTAATCACTTGTCATCACAAAACAGTTTCTTATCTCAAATAAAGGAAGGGACAGCGGTCAAAGTATCGATCCCGCTAAAAGGAATAGCTGAAAAAGTTCGTTTTCCTTGCTTTTTCGGCACGACAAATCTTCCGGAATTTTCCCTAAGATTCCCTCTAGATTCCCTGAATTTTGACCAAATTGATACCCTTCGTGATTGCACGGTCATGATCGACCTGGCGAATCAAACAATTGCCGTTGCCGCCGCCCTTGCTGCTTTAGAGCCGCCCTGTGTCATAAAGTTGACTGCAAAAAAGACGATTACCCATACACAAACACGCAATTATTTTCGGGTGGATGCATCGGCACGGGTGGCAGCCTCTTCCCTCGTCCCCGAGGGGATGGCTCGGGAAGGAGAAACCTGGCGGCTCCTAGGTGATACCATTGATTTAAGCGGGAGCGGACTTCTCTGTGCATTCAACGAACCACTGGAAAAAGGGGCGGAAGTACGAATAGAACTCACCCTGCCCTCTCGGGAAATGGATACAATCAAGGCAGTTGGCCATGTGGTTCGTTGCAAAAAAATTGAAGCAGGGCTCTACCATACAGCACTGCATTTCGACATGATCGACCCCGAAAGTCAGGACAAAATTATGGCTTGTTGCTTTGAATTACAACGCCGATATTTACGGATGCGAGTAAGCCTACAGCGAACAGAAGCAAATAAATAACCGTGAATATCTAACTCAAACAACCCGTTACAGTGGCAAAAATAACAGAACTCCTCGACAGAATTAGTGATCATGCCCCGACCGTAGCCGATATTCCCACAAAAAATGGTGAAAATTATCGATGTAAGGCGGTGTTACTCAAAAAAAACGCAGCGGCCATTGAACTGGTTTTCCCTCCGAATTCTTGGGAAGAAAATAATCTCCCATTGGGCGCAAACTGCAATTTGACCATCGACCAACAAGGGCAAGCCGTCAACCTTATCGCCCGGTTAGATGAGGTTACTGGCGACCGGCGCCTGCAGTTCACTGCAATGGAGCCTGTTTCACCGGATGTTTTGCGTGAATATTTCCGTGTCTTGGTTAACATGCCCATCGAGGCGAGCTACATTGCCGGACTACGTGAAGTAAATGCGAAAACCTGGAAAATGATCGGCACAACCATTGATCTCAGTGGCAGCGGAGTCCTTGCGGTTTTTGCTGAAAAGCCATCAACACTCCATAACATTCAGCTTGTTATGACAATGCCTGGCGATGAACCATCCATCGTCTGTTTGGCTGATGTGATACGGACCTACCGGCTTCGCAAAAATCGCTATCAGGTAGCTTTCCATTTTGAGGTTATCTCGAGCAAAACCCGCGATCAGATCATATCCTGCTGTTTTCAGGAACAACGCCGTCAATTACGCGAAAACATACAAACCAAGGAATTATAACGGCCTCGCACAATGTCACAACCCATGAAAGCACGCCTCGAAAGAACAGAATGTTACGAAGCGCTGGACATCTTAACCGTGGCTTTTTCACGAGAACGACAATTAGAACGACAAATGCGTTGTTAACGCATTTGTGTGAGGGACTGTGGATATACTCCCACTGATTCCAGAAATTAAAGCCCTCGGACCATCGGGCCAACTGGAGAATCGATCACAACGCCCTCCCTTTCCTTTCACAGCCGGCCAGATACTCCAGGCCACAGTCAGCTCTCAGGACGCACCCAACCTCTTTACGCTCAAGCTTGGCGGACAAGAACTGTCCGTGGAAACTTCAACCCTCCTCCAGGCTGGCCAAACCCTATCAGTCAAGGTCGCGACCTTGTCACCGCAGCTGCAACTCCAGGTTGTTGATCCCCCCCTTACCGATCAGCGGATCAGCACCGCGCTCCATTCTATGATCAATCAAGGAAAGGCATTTTCGCAAATATCCTCACTTACCGACCCGAAATCCCAAACAACGCAACTCAGCTCGACATCGCAGGATGTTCTGCTGCAGATGCGCACCAATCTCTCCGGCTTATCCGCCGGAAGTAACCAGATTAACTCGCTCGTTGCACAAATTGTCTCCGCTTTACTAACATCAGCCTCTTCCAACCAAGCCGCAACAACATCCAACAAGGCTGAAACAGTGAGCCAACTGTTGCAACAACTTGCCAGTCACCCTGAATTATCAGCGAAACTCCGTGAGAGTGCAACCGATCTGGCAAAATCCGTTCTGGCCGAAAAAAATTCTTTCGGAATAACACCTTCTCAAGCACCCAGTGCCACTATCCTTTCTTCATTAACTACAAACGAAACTTCATTGCGCTCAGAACTCCTTCAACAAATAACTCTATTAAATCCTTCGCTACAAACGATGTTGCAACCTCTTGTAGTGCAACTCGGACAGACTTCCTGGCTTGGCGAGAACCGACAAATAGAACAAATTCTACAGTTCCTGGTCCAAGTCGGGGGAGAGGTAGGATCCACCGAAAAAATATCCCTCGATGGCCGACAATTACAACAGACGCTGCAAAAACTCGGATTGAATTTGGAGCAATTACTGGCAAAAGGAAATCCATCGGAAGCAGCCAGTACACTCAAGTTTGCCTTGTTGGAATTAGCCAATAATCTTTCAACAAACGGATCCAAGTTACAAAAAATCGATGAAATTTTAAACTCTATCCAATTCTCTCAACTGGCACAAATGAGACTATCCCAGGAATCACTTTTTTTCCTTCCCCTACCGTTTCCTTTTCTCCAATCTGGATTTCTTCTAATAAATTCTGAAAACAAAAATGAGAATTCTAATCCGAAAAAAAAAAATAAGGATGCAGGCGACAATGACGTCAGCATGTACCTGCAACTGGAGGGCCTGGGAAACCTTCAAATCAGCATTCGTCAGGAAAATGACAAAATCGCCTTAACTTTCTACTCTCAGGATGCTGAACGGGCAAATTTTATAGAAAAATATAAAGAAGAACTACAGGATATGTTAACAACCGGCAGTCTTTACTCGGCCCACTTTCTCATAGGAGCCAAAGAACCTGTCAAAATTCTTATCGAAAAAATGTTGCACGCACCTACCGGCATGGTCAATACTCTAGCCTAGGGTCCATACAAAAACGGCCAAATTTTAAAAAATTACCCAAGAAAGTCAATAACATTGCTTCGTCAACACCAATGTAGTTTTTCTTTTTGCCTAAGGTCATTGCGCACAGTATAAATCGCCCATTCCCCTTTCATTTACCCAACTACCCGAGATACCGAATACTTCGAAAATCAACAACGTATACACTTCCTCACCCACTGTGGACCTCGTAAAACGAGGTACCGGAACTACCAACCCTAACAGCACCAGAGCACATGCGATAGCTTCGAAAACCTGTTCCTCTGTTACTCATTTGTTCTTGAATTGTGGGGACAACTCAAGGCCTTGTGTAACAGGTGGGCAACTTACAGGCAAGCCAGCGAACGCTGATCCCGCCCAAAGGTCGGGATTTTATAGAACTGAATATTCAAGGGGAAAACAATGGCTAAAGAGGTCGAACGCAAATTCCTTCTCGCCAATGATCAATGGCGGGGCTTGGGTACGGGCGTACAGTATCGTCAAGGGTATCTGCATGCCGATCCTACCTGCACGGTTCGGGTCCGTATCGCGGGGGCGGAGGGATATCTCACCATCAAAGGTGCTACGGTCGGCATCGGTCGAAACGAGTATGAATACACCATTCCGCTGGAGGAGGCCAAAGCCATGCTCGATGAACTCTGCCCCCAACCGCAGATCGAGAAAATCCGGTACACCATTTCCTTTGAGGGGTTTCTCTGGGAAGTCGACGAGTTCCTTGGCGTCAATCAGGGATTAATAATGGCGGAGATTGAATTGGAGTACGAAGAGCAACCGTTTACCAAACCGGACTGGATTGGTGAGGAAGTAACCGGTGATAAGCGATACTACAACGCATCCCTGTGTACAGAGCCATACACTCAATGGTGATGGCGTTCTAAAAACTTCGATCTACTGCGCCGCAACCTTTTTACGACGTCATCAGCATTGACAGCGCTAGGGCCAATGCGTGCGGCAAAACATTAAACAGGCTTGGAGGATTCCAGGATGTCTTGTGCAGATTGCCGTAGAAGAGCGTACTCATCTAGCGAAGTTGAGCCAATTTTTTGATCAGTATCAGAATGCGAAATGAAAAAACGACTTCTGCTCATCGGCGGTGGCCACGCCCACATGATCACCCTGGCCAACCTTAACGTATTTATCGAAAAAGGGTACGAGGTCACAGTAATACAACCATCAGAATACCATTATTACAGTGGTATGGGACCAGGGATGCTCGGCGGCACCTACAAGCCGGAGGCAATCCGATTTGCGACGCGGCAGATGGTCGAGGCAAAAGGAGGTCGATTTGTTCTCGGCAAAGCCTTTAGAATCGACCCAGATCAACAGATGGTCCATCTTGACGGAGAAATAGAGACTCTTCCTTATGACGTCCTGTCCTGCAATGCTGGATCCTTCGTGCCGAGGACAATGATCCAAGGTAAACCCAAAAATATTTTTACTCCCAAGCCAATTGAAGATCTGCTGATTGCACAAAAAAAAATACTTGAATGTGCGACCGGCGGAAAATGTACCGTTGCCGTTATTGGTAGTGGTCCATCATCGATTGAAATTGCGGGAAACGTCCATCAATTGTGCCGAAAAAATGGGCTCATAATGCCGACCATCCGGATCTTTGGAGGCCGGAATTTTTTATCCGGAAGGCCCGAACGAGTGGTCAAGTTAGCCAGAAAAATCCTGTCGCGAAAAGGGGTGGAGATAGTAGAAAACGGTTATGTGAAACAAATCGATATTGACCGGATCGTTTTTGAGAACGGTGATGAAGCGAGAGCCGATATTATTTTTCCGGCAGTGGGAGTCAAACCATCGTCAATTTTTTCCAGATCTGGCCTGCCCCTAGGTCCTGACGGAGGACTACGGGTCAACACGTTTCTACAGTCAGTCGGCTATGCAAATATTTTTGGCGGCGGCGACTGCATATATTTTGAGGATGAGCCGCTTGACAAGGTCGGAGTCTATGCCGTTCGGCAAAACCCGGTTCTCTTTCGGAACCTGTTGGCCTCTTTCGAAAATAAACCACTGGAAAAATTTCAGCCCGGGGGAAAGTATCTGTTGATCTATAATCTGGGGGATGGCGAGGGGATTTTGTCCAAATGGTTTATCACTTTTTCGGGAAAACTTGCTTTTTATCTCAAGGATCGTATTGATCGCGGATTTATCAGGACTTTTAAAGAAAGCTTTTAGGGTGTCATAAATAATTAAATTTTTCAATCAAGGTCAAGGCTTGCGAAAAATTTTACCGCAGGCATACACATGGTATACCGAGGATAAAATTTTGAACATAACGCCGAGATTGGCTGAAAAAACAATCATTCAAGATGCCCTTTAAAGAAACTGTTCTGAATACATATATGAATGATTTCATTTGTGGCACGTGGCTACCTCCGGACAAAGATCATGGAATTTGCCTGAATTCTTGCGACTTGAAACGTATTCGTTATGGAGCTGATTTCTGAAGGCGGTAAATCAGCCAATTACGGGTCCAAGGAATGGAGACGGGAAGGTTTTCCGGTTGCAAGAGGGCACGGATGGCGTTGGTTTCATCTGCATGCAGATTCCTACAGACATAATGAAACCAGCTACCGGGTTGATCTTTGATCCAGGGAGCAAGCCACTGCGCATTGGGCGAAAGGAATTCCTTGATTGGAAACAGCGTCCACTCAACCAATGTCAAATGGGCCAAGTCTTCCAGCTGTTGTTTTTGAGGCAAAGGGGCTCTTTCTGTATAAAAGAGCTCTTCTCCCTCTTTTATCTGAAAAAAAAGTTTGTCTTCTACTCGGTCTTTGAGCGTTTCACTCAATCTGCTGCCTGCTCCGGGAAGGGGTAGGCAGCCGCTAATCCAGCCTTTGGGAGCAAGTTTTTCTTCCAAGACCCGGGGAAGAAACTCGTCATGCTGCGTCAGTACTCCGTCCAGGATAATATGCTCCCAGGTTAGAGCCTGAAGATCCGGATGATCCAGCCACTGAGGATCCTTAAGGGAACGCTCAACAAGGGTTGGCCGTTCCGATTCCGGGAGGCTTTCCATGGAGAATTCCACTAAATTACGATAATCTTCCCGGTCGACCAAAGCGGTTAACCCTCCTTCAGGGACCTTTCGGAAGAGCTCCCAGAAGAGCTGGTTCCAACGCAAAGGAGCCAGGAAAATACGGTCGGAACGGCAGATATGCATTGGTTCAGTCAAGGCTTGCAGTAACTTTTTGCGGGAGGATGAGGTCCCCTGTACACGTCGAATCCAACGATCCCGTTCTTTGTCTCCCGGTGAGAAGGTAAGATTTTCCGGTTCCTCTTCGAGCATACGGTCCAGCAGTTCTTCTCGTTTCCGAATGACGTTCGTTTGAATGGTTCCCTCATACCCCTGACCGGTTGGCTGATAGAATATTCGCCCTTTCAGGGTTCCGGGGAGGTACTGCTGGGCCACCCAGTGATCCCTGAAGGCATGTGGATATTTGTACCCTTTTCCATGCCCGAAACTGTGTTTGTCCCGATTTGCATCCCGTAGATGATTGGGAACCTCGGCCTCTTCTTTTTCCACTGCGTCCAGGGCATCGAAAAATGCCAGGGAGGAGTTGGATTTGGGACAGGTCGCAAGATACAGCGCTGCCTGGGTGAGGTGAAAGTTCCCTTCCGGCAAGCCCACCCGGTCATAGGCCGAGGCGGCCGCTTCCACTACGCCCAATGCGAAGGGATCAGCCATACCCACATCTTCACATGCCGCTATCAGCATCCTTCTGAAAATATAGCGGGGATCTTCCCCGGCCTTTACCATGCGGGCCATCCAATAGAGGGCTCCGTCGGGATCTGATCCCCTCAGAGATTTTATGAAGGCGCTAATGGTATCGAAATGGTAATCGCCCTCTTTATCATACAGAACGGCCTTTTGCTGGATGCTCTCTTCAGCCGCCGAAAGGGTGATACGTATCAGGCTGTTTTCCGGAGGGGGAAAGCTTTCGGGGGTGGTTTCAACAGCGAGTTGCAGGGCATTGAGCAAAGAACGGGCATCACCAGAGGCGACCCGCACGAGGTGATCCAGGGCATCGGACTCGAACTCCACCCGCCATTTCCCGTAGCCCCGTTGCTGATCCCGCAGGGTCTGGGTGACGATTTGCCGCAGATTTTCTTCGGTCAGTCCCAGAAGCTGAAAAACCCTGCTTCGGCTGACCAGAGCTTTGTTCACTTCAAAATATGGGTTTTCCGTGGTTGCCCCAATCAGGACAATGGTGCCTTTTTCTACCCAAGGAAGCAAAGCATCCTGCTGTGACTTATTCCACCGATGCACCTCATCGACAAACAAGATAGAGCGTTTGTTATTCAACTCCTGCGCTTGCCGTGCATCGTCAATGGCTTCCCGCAAATCCTTCACGCCGCTGAGAACAGCATTCATTGAGACAAAACGGCTGGCGGTGCTGTTGGCAATCACGCGGGCTAGTGTGGTTTTTCCCGTACCGGGAGGACCATAAAAAATCAACGATGAAAGTTGGTCTGCACGAATGGCGCGGCGCAAAAGCCGACCTTCTCCGAGAATATGATTTTGTCCAACGTACTCTTCCAGAGTGCGGGGACGCATTCTGGATGCCAGAGGCTCCGAGGAGAGCGAAGACGATTCGGAAAAAAGATCCATTAAAAAAACAACCTTGATGGATTCATAAAAAGACCCTCACATTCTGAAAGATGGCCCACCAGTAAAAACCTGGATGTACAAAGAGTAACGTTTTTACCGGCGTGAAGACATACGTAAGGTATGTTGCGATCCATTTGCACGAAGGAACAAAAAAGCCAGTCTTCCTTGTTCAGGGGTAGAAAAAACCGGCTAAGACTTGAGGCCAATTTGAGGCAAGTTCGACTTTCAGCGTCGGGTGCCGGTTAAGGCGCGGGGACGCGGACGCATTTGATTTTTTTTATTAAGACCGATTGCCTGAATGGCCTGGACTGCAATTTCCTCGATGGACCGCCCCTCCACATTGATCACCTTGAGGTTATGACGCATATAGAGTTGTTTGGCCTGCTGTAATTCACGGGTGCAGTTCGCCAGGCTCGCGTAGGTGGAGCCTGCGTAGCGTTTCTCGCGGATGGTATGCAGATACTGGGGAGAACAGGTCATTCCCACTGCCCGCTTACGGTTGCGAACGATTTCCTGGGGCAATTCGTGCTTGTGCAGATGATCGTCGGTGAGCGGGAAGTTGGCAGATTTCAGTTCCATGTGGGTGGCCAGGTAGATGCTGACCGGGGTTTTACCGGAGCGGGAGACGCCAATCAGGATGATTTCCGCTTCGTCATATTCCGCTGGCCGGGTGCCGTCGTCATGTTCTAAAGAAAAATGAATCGCATCGACCCGTTTATTCATCCTCGAAAGAGTGAAATGGCGGGAATAGCCGGGTTCACGTAGGGCTGTGGCACCAAGAGCCTGCTCTAGTAGCTCAAGAGTATTGAGGAAAATATCGAAAAATTTTACTTGCGGACAATTAAACACATCGCGGGTTTCCTGATCCATGATGGTGCAAAAAACCAAAGGAGGATTTCCTTCGGACTGCTGGAGGATATGCGCAAGGGCTTTGCGGGCATCATCAGAGGTGTAGATAAACGGAATTTTTTCTTCACGGAACCGAATTCCTTGAAACTGGGCGAGCAGGGCTTTGCCCATATCCTCGGCAAGGATGGCGGTGGAACCGGAAACGTAATAGACGTCTTGGGGGATGTTGGCCACGGGAGCCTCCTCTCAGATGCGTTTATGACAAAACAGACAGCGAAATTTCGGCGGATGATTTTTTGGTAAAGGAGCCTCCCTGCCCTGGGCGTGACAGCTCTCGCAAAATTTTTCCGCCTCCTTTTTCTTCATGGCCATAAACCGTTGATGGTTGTCGTCGTGGGGTAAGGGCTTGGTTGTTTCCGGAGGAGCGGCAAAGAGAAAATAGAGGATGCCTCCACAGAAAGCGACAAATATCAGGTTATAAATGAGGCGTTTCGTTGATTTGGTCATGGGTACGATTTTTCTAAAAAAAACTCCTTGGTCGTTTTCGCAAAAAAAACAGCACTCTCAGAGCGTTGGGTCAGCAAAAACATAGGTATACAGGGAGTAGCGTTTCACCGCCGCGAAGATATGCATATGATATGTCAAATGTCGGGAAAGTCGCGCTACACAGTAGATTGAGTTTTTTACGACGCCATCAACATTTCGGACAGCGTATTGCCGCCAGGATAACAGGTTTAATCCGCCATTTCCAGTTTGTGGAAATCAATCACATGCCATCGAAGCAAAACCAACAATAACTCCACCAGCAGGCTGCCAAGGCGAGGGTAACGACCGGCAACCCGGACCATCTGCGCATGTTTTCGGTGCCTGCGAACAAGCCGTGTAAGTTCTAGAGCTGGATACAGCGAGTCAAGGATCATCCGTGCCACCACCTGCCCGGAAATCAGAGCCGGATAGATGCCCTCACCAGTGAGACCGGAGGCGAGCCCCGCGGCGTCACCGACGAGGAATCCCTTGCCAAATCGTACCCCTCGATAATCATAATTCACCAGACCGGCACGGATGGCACCTGGATTAAGGGGCAGGTTTTGTTGGTCACACCATTGGATGAACTGCAATTTTAACTGGGATGCCGAATAGCGTTGGTTATCGGCGTAGGCCCCTACCGAATATGCGCTTGCATGCGGGAAAATCCAGGCATACCCCGAGCCGAACAGAGCCGGGCGAATATGCCATTCCATCCGGGGAAAACTGCCAGGAATCATAGCATTCAGGCCAAGACCAACCAACTCGGTGGGCACACCCAGCATTTGCCTAACCCGGCTGTTGGAGCCGTCTGCCCCAACCAAATGGGTATACTTGAGGGTTCTCTGTCCCCTGCCCTCGATCTCCAGGATGGCCTCGTGCTGAGTACAGGTGACCAGGCGTGATGCAGCGAGGATGCGCACACCCGCATTTTGGGCCTCTTTAGCCATCCATTGCCCAAGGTTTTCCCTGGATACGGTGGCAATAATAGGATTTGACTCCCGTATAACCAGGCGCTGACGATCGGAACAGATAATCTGTTCAGGGAAGGCTCGTTCAATCAGTGTTTCCGGAACCAGGTTGATAAGGCCATGCCAGGTAATGCCACCGGCGCAAACCTTAGGGCCGATCACAGATTTGCGCTCGACCAAGACCACCTGAACACCCTTTTGTGCCAGCAAGGTCGCACAGGCCAGTCCTCCTGGACCGCCACCAACAACCAGCACATCGACGTGTTCCATGCAATCCTCCAAGGTTGTGGGCCTCTGCCCCAAAAACAAAAAAAAATCGAAAAACATGCAACGCATTAAACAGTGATCAACACCCAGGCTGTTGGACTTACCGGTTCGACCTGAAAAAAGCAAGGAGATCCGAATGGGGCGAAAAACAACGCTTCCCTGTTGCCTCTCTTGCCAGGAACTGTTACACATATCAGGAATATTTCCCAACTAAAGGGACGCTAAAAACAGGGCGCTATTATGCAGATCAGAGAACAACTAGCTATTCCCAGACAGCAGCCGCGTGAATTGAACCCTCAAGAACGACTTGATAATTTTGATGAAGTCTCCAAAGGGTTCGATGAGGCCACCGCACTGATCGAGGCCCAACGCTGCCTCCAGTGCCGGAAACCACTGTGTGTCATGGGCTGCCCAATCGGCAATGATATCCCCCGGTTTATTGCCCTAATGCGGGAACAAAAATTTGAGCAGGCCTACTGGACCATCCGTGAAACAAGTTCCATGCCTTCCATCTGTTCCCGGGTTTGTCCTCATGAATTTCAGTGCGAGGGAGCCTGTATCCGCAGCAAGAAGGATGCACCGGTGGCCATCGGCCTGCTGGAGCGGTTTCTCGCCGATTGGATGATCATCAACGGCAAAAATCTATCTCCCCGCTGTGCCCCGAAAAACGGGATCAAGGTGGCGGTCATCGGCTCCGGTCCTGCGGGAATCACGGTTGCCCATGCCCTCTCCCATAAAGGGTACAGTTGCACCGTTTTTGAGTCCTTGCCGGTGTTTGGAGGCATGCTCAGTGTAGGAATCCCCAACTACCGACTGCCACGCAATATTATCGGCGCGGAACTGTATGCCTTGCAGCAGTGCGGGGTCAATGTCAAAACCGGGATCACCGTTGGGCATGACCTGACCTTGTCGGAACTGCGCGACCAGGGCTATGCTTCAGTGTTTCTGGGGATCGGCGCTTATGAAAGTAAAAGGCTTGGCCTTGAAGGGGAAACCGAAATCCAAGGGGTGATGTCCGGCGTTGACTATCTGGGGCAGGTCCTTACCGGTCGTGAAATAGCCCTGGGAGATCGGGTTTTAGTGGTGGGTGGCGGCAATGTGGCCATAGACGTGGCTAGGGTGGCGCTTCGCTCAGGCTGGAAGGAAGTGAGCATCCTCTACCGCCGAACACGGGATGAAATGCCTGCATCGCAGGTCGAGGTGCACCATGTTGAAGAAGAGGGGGTCAAGCTGCACTTTCTGGTGGCGCCTACACGCATCCTTTCCAAGGATGGCCAATTGACCGGGGTGGAATGTATTCGCATGGAGCTTGGCGAACAAGATGTTACCGGCCGGTGCGTTCCCAGGCAGCTGCCCGGTTCGGAATTCATCCTAGAGGCGGATTCCCTGATTGGCGCAGTGGGACAGAAAGTGATCCCGGTGCATGATGCAACCGTGCCGGTGGAGATCACCAAGCGCGGCACCTACGTGGTTGATCCCGTTACCCTGCAGACCAGTGTCGAATGGATTTTTGCCGGTGGCGACACCGTACTGGGACCGCAGACCGTGGCCAAGGCGGTTTGCCAGGGCCTGGATGCGGCAGAGTCCATGCATCGATATATGCAAGGCCAAATTTAACCAAAATGGCCGCTTATGCAGCTGATGAACTCGTAAAAAATCCATCACATTCTGAGGGATGGTTCAGTAAAAACAAAGATATGCAAGGGCCAGCATTTTCTCTGGCGCGAAGGCATGCATAGGGTATATCGAGTGTCGGGAAAAACGCTGCGACGCAAGTAGATCGAAGTTTTTACAACGCCATCACAGTTAATTAAACGCTTCGCTATAAATCCGCGTCTCAGCATAATGCTGGTCCAAGAGGTGAGTCATGTCGTGAATCATGGCGCGTGATCCGCAGAGGTAGAAGTCGTAAGCTCCCGGCTTGAGATAGCGGTCGACATAGTCGGTCACGTAGCCGCGGTGCAGATCAAGCACATTAGTCCCTGATTTTACCTGCCCGGAAACACACGGAATATAACGGTTTGCCGCGATCGCCAGCTCTTGGCGGTAAAACAGTCCTGAAACTTCCCTTGCCCCATGGAGCAGGGTAAAATTCTTCACCCCGGCGGCTGCCATGGACACAAAAGGAGCAATACCTACTCCGGTTCCGACAAAAAATATCGGACGATCGGTCGGTCGGTAAATCAAATACCCTTTGGCCTTACTGATTGCAAGCTCGCTTTCCGGGTCGAGTTCAGCCAAAATACCGCTTAATCGCCCCTGGTTAATTCGTTTGATGAGAAAATGAAGCGAATCGGTAGACGGAGGCGAGAGAATGGTATATTCCCGTTCATCCTCCTGATGGTGAATGGTCACATGCTGTCCCGCAACGAACTCAAAACCTTCGGGTCGAGTACAGATTAACTCGAAGGTTTCCTCATTCAGCCATTTTCGCCCCAAAATGGAAACCGAATGCTCTGCTACAACCATAATTTTATGACTTTTTCCAGGTGTTATCAGGGGTGCCCAGTGCCTGATTCAGGTACCGTGCCACGACAAAAAGATAATCGGATAAACGATTAAGATAGATCTGGATAATCGCTAGTTCGCTTTCTCCGGCCTCTGAGGAGACCTCGATCAACTCAGTCAAACGCCGCTCACAACGCCTGCAGACGGTTCGGGCCACATGGGCCCAGGCGGCAACGGGTTCACCGCCGGGCAAGATGAACTCTTTCAAAACCGGCAGCACTTCAGAAAGAGCATCAATTCGCTGTTCCAACTCTTTGGCGACATTTGACGGCAAGGTGGTAAGATAACCGGTTGCAGAGGAATTAGGGGTTGTTGCAAGCCATGCACCGGCTAGAAATAAATTGGACTGAATCCCTTCCAGATCCTCGCGAACAGCGCTTTCTTTCTCGGGAAGATAGGCGATGACGGCGCCCAACACCGAATTGAGCTCATCAAGATCACCATAAGCGTCAATCCTGATGTGATGCTTGGGAACGCGTTCGCCTGAAAAAAGGCTTGTTTTACCTTTGTCACCACCGCCAGTGTACACTTTCATCCGAGTACTCCTTTGTATGTTTTGACGATAGGGTGCAAACCCTGCTCATATGCCAAAGAAGAAAACAGGCACGGGGTATAAAAAGACAGCACACACGAAAGAGAAAAAAGACCGAAATAAATGCCAGCGGGGGCGAAATCAGCTCCCGGTTTTAACGAAGGTAAAAAGGAGTTAAGCACAATTTTTTTTTTTGCTGTGTGCGCTGCAGAGGAAGTTGTTGTACACTAATTTGTCGATTGCTACAACCTCCTATATTCCTTGATCAATACAATTTTTCAACACTATACAAATTACTTATGCATTTACCCAACCTCGAACCGCGTCCAATGTCAAAGCGACTTCGAAAGCGAAAAAAACAGTTTGAGAACTCATCACTGACAACTATTTAGTTTTACAAACAATATAACTGAATACTTATTCATATTTTTTTATCGCTTTGTTTTTGCTGTTGACAAAAAGGCCAATCTCAAATAGGAAAACGCTACTTAATGTTATTTAGTTTTAGCTGGTTATCGTTTTTTTGATTTTGTTAAGGTGAATCGGTTTCCCTAGAAACCGTTTTTTTTTAGTGTTACCTGCTCGGGTTATTTTGAGCAGGCTTGGAAGCAGTGAGGTCGTACACAAGAAGTAGCTTTAGTCCTTTCAATAGCATCAGTAACGAAAGAGACTCGTTTTTCCCCTTGCAGTCAAGAAAGGCGGGCATATGGCCCGTGGATGTGCAAATCATCTGTATTTATCCTGAGTACCTGGGATAGAACCATTTGAGGAAAATTGGCTCATTTATGATAGATAGATTTTCAAGAGTTGCAGTAAATCGTGTTCGATCGAGTCAGAGAAAAGACCGGCAAAATAGTAGCGTTTAAACTACTATTTTCCGGTCTTTTTTTTGTATAGGGGGATCCCGGTTGGCTGAATGATAGATACCGGGCAACAAAAACGCTTGATAGACAGGAAGAGGTAACACATTGGAAAACAACGCTAAAATGTTCTGGACTGGTTTATCACCCGACGAAGCGAGGGAAGCACTTGTCAATAAAGACAAGTCCATGCGCGACAAGCGGATGACCTTGAAAGAGGCTGTCTCTAAATTTGTCAAGGATGGCGACAATGTCGGAATCGGCGGTTTTGTCGACGTTCGCCAGCCTGTTGCAGCCTGCCATGAGTTAGTACGTAAAGGTTTCAAAGGTCTCACCCTCTCCTTTCAATCCGCCGGTATGGCTCCAGAATATCTCGGCGCCGCCATGATGCTCAATCCAGAGAAATGCTCCATCAAGCGGATTGAGTTGGCATATTGGGCCCATGAAGGCTTTGGCCTGTCTCCGACATGGCGTTATCTGGCTGAACGCGGCATGGTCGAAATAGAAGACTGGAGTAATTACAACATGTCGGCTCGCTTCAAAGCCGGTTCCATGGGATTACCCTTCATTCCAACTCGTGGTCCTTTAGGCGGTGACATCAAAAACACCAGCCGCACTAAAATCATTGATTGTCCTTTTACCAATCGTCCCATAGCACTTGTTCCGGCAAGCAATCCCAATGTGGCCCTGATACATGTGCAGGCCGCCGATAAATTCGGCAATTGCATTATCCGTGGAACAGATGCGACCTGCGCCGAAATTGCAATGGCTTCCGCTCACACCATCGTTACCTGCGAGCAGTTGGTCTCCCATGACTTGCTGACCACCAATCCCAAAGATGTAATGATTCCGTTTGCAGCAGTTGATGCCGTCATTGAGGTACCTTACGGAGCCTATCCCGGTGCCTGCCGTCGTCATTATTGGTTTGACGGCGATCATATCCGACAATTCTTAGGGCTCATCGCGCCAATAAGTAAAGGCGGGTCCCCAGATGCACTGCAAGCCTATTATGACGAAAATATCTACGGTGTCGAGAATTTCGAAGATTTCCTGCAAAAAATTGGTGTGAAACAACTGCTGGCGATTCAGGCAGCAGAATCTGCCAACTGCGAACGCTTGGCCTGATCTGATCATCTTGGATATTGCACGAATTTTTCGGAACCTAAAGATAAGGAGTCAACATGACAGCTTCAACGGATTACACCGCCCAAGAGATCATCGTTGTGGCGGGAGCGAAAATACTGGAAGACAACAAAATAGTTTTTGTCGGAACCGGCCTGCCCATGGTCGCAGCCCTGCTCGCCAATCGCACCCACGCTCCTGGACTGATTCCAGTCTTTGAGGCTGGTGCAGTTGGACCGCCTCTGCATCACGGCCTGCCCGTATCGGTTGGTGACTCCAGAACCTTCACCGGTGCGTCCTATGTGAAGGGCCTGAACGCTGCTTTTGAGCTGACCCAACGCGGATTTGCCGATTTCGGCTTCATAGGTGGCGCCGAGGTCGATATGTATGGCAATCTCAACTCCACCATGATGGGTGATTTCCCCGACGGTTACCAAAAACCCAAAGTACGTCTGCCCGGTTCCGGTGGCGCCTCAGATATGGCGGCCTCCTGCGAGCGTACCATTCTGATCGTCCCCCATGACAAGAAAAAATTCAATACAAAGGTATCCTACATGACCAGCCCGGGTCATCTTGACGGTAGCCCCAATGCCCGCTTCAACGCTGGCATGCAGGGCAAAGGTCCTTACCGGGTCATCACCACCAAAGGTATCTGCGACTTTGACGAGACGACCAAAAGAATGCGGCTGATCCAGACTTTCCCGGGTGAAACCGTCCAGAGTATCCAGGATGCCACCGGTTTCGAGTTATTGGTTGCTCCTAATGTAACCGAATTCGCAGCTCCCACGGTTGAAGAAATTCGCTTGATTCGTGAGGAAATCGATCCTAACGGAGTTTTTGTCAAACGAGCTGCCAAATAATCAGCATAGCTGTTGACAGTGCCGCTCTTAAGCGGCGCTGTCATTTTCAGCATTTTTTGCAGTGCGGGTGATTTCTAAACCTCTACCAAACATGATTTGCGGATTCACTTTTGACAACCATCACGGGGAAATATTAAAAAAAGAGTCCATACCCAAGAAACAGAGATTCTTGTCTTTACCTTATGTTACGTAGACCCCGGGTTTTCCGGTTTACCTGTTGCACAGACATTTCAAGCACATAAAACATCCGACATATTAAACGGAAAGGAGCTGACAGCATGAAAGTTCTCAAAATCGATCACCTTGGCATTGCCGTACCCAACCTGGAAGACGGAAAGAAATTCTGGTCCGACGTCATGGGATTGAAACTTGAAGGTTCCGAGACCGTCGAAGAGCAGAAAGTTACCACCGCCTTCCTGCCGGTCGGCGATAGCGAAGTTGAATTACTTGTTTCCACATCTCCTGATGGGCCCATCGCTAAATTCATCGAGAAAAATGGTGGCAAGGGTGGCTTCCAACACGTAGCCTTCCGGGTTGAAAATATCGAAGAGGCCCTGGCTGAGTTGCAAGAAAAGGGTGTAGCCTTGATCGACAAGACTCCGCGCATGGGTGCGGGCGGAGCTAAAATCGCCTTCCTCCATCCTAAAGCCACCGGCGGTGTACTCGTAGAGATTTCCGAGCGCTAATCAACTGGATAAATCATTGAGGCTTTTGCGGCAACGAAAGCACCAATGATCGACAGATACTGGTGTCGACAGTAGGAGCCTCCACCATAAGGACGTACTGTCGGACCAGTTCGTTTTATTTTAACTGGGGATAAACCCCAAGCTAACCACAAGGAGTAAGTGACATGGCAACTGGACATGAACAATGGGTTGAAATGGCCACCAAGCAGATGAAGGGCAAAGGCCCGGAATCGCTGAACTGGAAATCCCCTGAAGGCATTACCGTTAAACCGCTGTACACCGACGAAGACGTTAAAGGGCTGGAGTCCTTAAGCCTTTATCCTGGCATGGCCCCTTACACCCGTGGACCGATGGCAACCATGTATGCCGGTCGTCCCTGGACTATCCGTCAGTATGCCGGTTTCTCCACCGCCAAGGCATCCAACGAATTCTATCGCAAAAACCTGGCAGCTGGCCAGAAAGGCCTTTCCGTTGCTTTCAGCCTCTCCACCCATCGTGGATACGACTCCGACAACCCACGCGTTTCCGGTGATATCGGTAAAGCTGGTGTTGCCATCGACTCCATTGAGGACATGAAAATCCTCTTCGACGGCATCCCTCTGGATAAGATGTCCGTATCCATGACCATGAACGGTGCCGTTATTCCGATTCTTGCCATGTGGATCGGTGCTGCCGAGGAGCAGGGAGTATCACAGGAGCAGTTGCAGGGTACCATTCAGAACGATATCCTCAAAGAGTACCTGACTCGGAACACCTACATCTATCCGCCAGAGCCTTCCATGCGGATTATTTCGGACATCATGGCATTTGCATCAAAAAACATGCCGAAATACAATACCATTTCCATCAGTGGCTACCACATCATGGAAGCTGGTGCGGACTCTGTTCTCCAGACCGCATTCACCCTGGCTGATGGTGTTGAGTATGTACGTGCCGCCATCAAGTCCGGTATGGACATCGATACCTTTGCTCCACGTCTGTCCTTCTTCTTCGGCATCGGCATGAACTTTTTCATGGAAATCGCGATGCTCCGTGCCGCTCGTTTCCTGTGGTACAAACTCATGCAGCAGTTTAACCCGAAGAAACCGCAATCTTCGATGCTGCGTACCCATTGCCAGACCTCCGGTTGGTCGCTCACTGAGCAGGATCCGTATAATAACGTTATCCGGACCACCATCGAGGCCATGGCTGCTACCCTTGGTGGAACCCAGTCCCTGCATACCAACTCCTTTGACGAGGCTGTTTGTCTGCCAACCGAGTTCTCCGCTCGTATCGCTCGTAACACCCAGATCATTATTCAGGAAGAAACCCACGTATGTAAGGTCGCCGATCCATTAGGCGGCTCCTACTACATCGAGTGGCTGACCAACCAGATCGTTCAGGGCGCTGAGAAAATCATCAACGAGATCGAAGAATTGGGCGGCATGGCCAAAGCCATCGCCTCCGGTATGCCGAAACTGCGCATCGAAGAGTCTGCTGCCCGTCGTCAGGCCCGTATCGATCAGGGTAAAGACGTTATCGTTGGTGTGAACAAGTATCGTCTCAAAGACGAGAAACTTGACTTTGAGGTTCTCGAGGTACCGGATTCTGTTCGCCTTGAGCAGATCGAGCGTATCAACCAGATTAAATCCACCCGTGACAATGCCAAAACTCAGGCTTGCCTCGAAGCTATCACCAAGGCTGCAGCCGGTACCGAGAACCTGCTAGCCCTTGCTATCGACGCGGCTAAAGCCAGAGCAACCGTTGGAGAAATTTCTGACGCCATGGAAAAAGTATTCGGTCGTTACGTTGCCACCACCCAGTGTGTATCCGGTGCCTACTCCTCTGAATATAGTGAAGCCAGCTCCGACAGCGCCCAGGTTATCGAGGCCCTGCGCAAACGCACCGGTGACTTCCTTGCCAAAACCGGTCGTCGTCCGCGTATCCTCGTCACCAAAATGGGACAGGATGGTCATGACCGCGGTATCAAGGTTGTTGCCTCCTCGTATGCCGACCTCGGATTTGACGTCGACATCAGCCCGATGTTCCAGACCCCGGACGAAGCAGCCAAGATGGCTATCGAGAACGACGTTCACATCGTCGGCGCTTCCTCCCTGGCCGCCGGTCACAAGACCCTGGTTCCCGAGCTGATCCAGAAACTCAAAGCTCAGGGTGCTGGCGAGATCATGGTTGTCGCCGGTGGCGTTATCCCGCCAAGCGATTATCAATTCCTCTATGATGCAGGCTGTAAAGGCATTTACGGACCGGGAACCCCGATCACCGAATCCGCTGGAAAAGTCCTGGATATGCTGGAAGCACAGTATTGTAAATAAGTAGGAACTATTCCGCATATTGGTAAACCTGCGAACGGACGGCCTAACATCCGTCCGTTCGTGCGTTTTCACACCCAAAACTCCACGAAAGGCCAGATATGCATCAAGATCCCAGTTATTTCATTCAAGGCGTCATGGATAATAATCGCCTGATGCTCGCCCGCACCATTACTTTGGTCGAGAGTACCCTATCCACTCATCAGGAGATTGCCAAACACGTAATCAATGAACTGCTTCCTCACACCGGGAAGGCAGTCCGCTTAGGTATTACCGGCGTTCCAGGGGCCGGCAAGAGTACCTTTATTGAGAGCTTCGGCACCATGCTGACCAAACTGGGACATCGGGTGGCAGTTCTGGCTATTGACCCATCGAGTACCCGTAGCGGCGGATCCATCCTTGGTGACAAAACCCGTATGGAACGACTCGCAGTCAATGAAATGGCCTTTATCCGCCCCTCCCCTTCCGGCGGCAGCCTGGGCGGCGTTGCCCGTAAGACCCGTGAAACCATGCTTCTCTGCGAGGCGGCCGGATTTGATGTCATCATCGTCGAAACCGTCGGTGTCGGCCAGTCAGAAACCACCGTGGCCTCGATGGTTGATTTCTTTTTGGTTTTACAAATTTCCGGGGCTGGTGATGAGCTACAGGGCATCAAAAAAGGCGTTCTTGAGGTGGCTGATGCCATTGTGGTCAATAAAGCCGACGGCGACAATGTCAATCGTGCAAAACTAGCCAAAAAACAATATGAAACCGCTCTCCACCTGGTCACACCGTCTTCGCCAAATTGGATGCCTCCGGTTATGACCTGCAGCGCCCTTGAAGAATTAGGCCTCACGGATGTTTGGAATACGGTCGTAAGGCATAAAGAGATTATGACCGAATCTGGCGAATTACAAAAAAAACGACGTGACCAAGCCATGTCCTGGATGTGGTTTCTTGTCAATGAAGGACTGGAACGCTGGTTCTATAACCATGCAGAGATTCAAAAACTCCTCCCTGGCATTAAAAGTGATGTTGAACAGGGGAAAACTGCACCAACCCGCGCTGCCGATGAGTTGGTTTCCAGACTGGGCAAGGATCTGCTTTTTTAAGCAATTTTTTTTCTATCACCGCCCGTTCAAAACAGACATCTTTTTCCTCAATGATCTTTGCTTGGGGAAAAGGATGTTTTTCTTTCATTCCTTCATTTGTTTCTTTGCGGTTAAATTTCTTGACGACCGCATCGATCAAGGGTATAAACGCTGCACCAACAGTTGCGTAGAAATTCACCATCTTTGAATGTTCTGCATTCCTTCAGCGCCAATCTGTTGTTGCCACATGATCTTCAGTGTGATAGCCGGGTCCTGTGCAATAAAGAATCACCGACTCCGTCAGGTCCGGGAGGAAGCAGCGGTAGTGACACTCTTTATGTGCATGGGAGTGCCCGGCTATCCTTTTTTGAGGAACCCGGTCAGTGACATGTACAGACTTTCATCCACGCTTCCCCCCACCTGAGAACTGATCTTCGGAATTAGCTGTGTCCTACCTTGTTCTCGCCAGAAAATCCCGCCCGCAAACCTTCGCCGACGTCGTTGGCCAAAAAACCGTTGTTCGCACCCTACAAAATGCCCTTGGCCAAAATCGGGTGGCCCATGCGCTGATCTTCAGCGGTATTCGCGGCACTGGAAAAACAACCCTAGCCCGAATTATGGCCAAAGCGCTGAACTGTGAACAGGGACCGGCTGTAGAGCCCTGTAATCAATGTCGGTCCTGCCGGGAAATTGCTGAAGGAGCGAGTATAGATCTGCAGGAAGTCGACGGTGCCTCTAATCGTGGCATCCAGGAGATCCGTGAGCTGAAAGAAAAAATCCGCTTCATGCCCACTAGCTCACGTTACAAGATTATTATCATCGACGAGGTACACATGCTCACCACCGAGGCCTTTAACGCCCTGTTAAAGACCTTGGAGGAACCACCGGATCATGTTTATTTCATGTTCGCCACCACAGAATTGCACAAAGTACCTGTGACGATTCTGTCCCGTTGTCAGCGTTATGAACTCAAACGCTTGAGCCACCGTGAACTTGCCGACCATTTTCTGCGACTGGCCGGACAGGAAGGCATTGCAATGGAGGCGGAGGCGGTGGACATGATTGTCCGTGAATCCGGCGGTAGTGTGCGTGACGGTTTGAGTTTACTGGACCAGATTTTTTCCTATTGCGGCACTGAGGTTAAAGCCGTGGAGGTCGTGGAGGTTTTGGGGCTGGTCAGCCATCAATTGGTCGCTCATCTGGGCACAGCATTGCTTCAGGGAGATCTGCCAACCATTTACCGGTTGCTTGAGCAGATGTACCTCCACGGTACCGATATCAAACGATTGAGTAACGACCTTCTCCAATGGTTTCGTAGCCTAGTTGTCTGCAAAATTTCTTCCGATCCGCACGCCATGCTCGAGCTGCCGGAAGAGGAACTCACCCACTTACAGGCAGCGGCTGCTGTTTTTTCTCTGGAGACCATTTCCGCCATTTTCAACCTTCTTTTAGAAGGATTAGAAAAGGTGGCCTTTTCTCAACAACCTCGCCTCTCACTAGAACTGACCTTTATACGCGCAGTCCAATTTAAAGATGTTGTGCCGGTATCGTCCCTGATTGGTCGCTTTGAGCAACTCCTTGCTGGGCATCCCCTAGAAGAGTTGCCTGTTGCCGCAATCCCTACCCAACCGGCCCAACCAGCGCCTGTAACCTCGACACTACCACCGATACGCCCTCTCAACCCAGCGACAGAGGAAACACCACCCCACCCTGGCACAGAGAAATTTGCTGCAAGATCTCTGGCGCCTCCTGCTCCTGCAAAAAATCTCTCAGAAAAAAAAAAGGAAGTAGCCCCTCCTCCAATTACAGAAGAATCCCCTCTTAAAACAAAGGAAACCGAGCCCCACAACTCTTCGCAAAGAAGGCAGCCGATTGCAGCAGAACCGGCAATTGCACCTGCTCCGACCGCCGGAACTCCTTCAGGAGCTCCTCAGGAGGGCAAAAAACGAATCCGCCAGCACTGGGACGGTTTTCTGCAATATGTTCGCGAGCGGCAGCCCTGGATTGCCGCGGCCCTGCAAATGGCTTCATCAATTGAGCGTAAAGAGGAGCAATTGGTAATCCACTTCGCCGACAGTGCCGATTGCACTATTCTTCGCCAAGGCAACAACATTAAGGGGCTGAGCGAATATCTTCTCGATTACTTTCAAGAAAATCTAAGCATTCAGTTTGAAGTCCCGGGTAGCAATGCCTGCGCTGTGGACCCTTCCAATGGTCTGGCGGCCCAACATGAAAGGCGCGCCCTGTCCAATGACCCCATGGTCCTCACTGCCCTTGACGTATTTACCGGCCAGGTCGGAGATATCCGCATCGGTCCCCGCTACCGTACTCGCAGTGAGGAACCACCTCCTTCGGAGGATGAGCCCGAAACCAACGAAGATTGACCAATCCAATTGAAAGTGGTTTGTTTTTTGTTCTACAGAGTTACGAGGAGAAGCTTTTCCCAAGCGCGAAGGTATACATACGATATATCGAGTGTCGGGGAAAACGCTGCAATGCAGTAGATCGAAGTTTTTACGACGCCATCAACTATCATTGAGTTACGAAATGGTGCGGAGAGCACGACGTCTCTCCCCCGCAGCTTTTTTGAGGTATACACCATGAATATGAGCGATTTAATGAAACAGGCCCAGCAGTTCCAAGAACGGTTGGCCACGGTACAAAATGAGTTAGGCGGCAAGCAAGTGACCGGTTCAGCAGGGGCCGGTATGGTTTCTGCGACCATAAACGGCAAAGGCGAACTCCTTTCAATTGCCATTGAACAGGCGCTGGTACAACCCGATAATACCCAGATGCTGCAGGATCTGATTGTTGCAGCCGTTAATGACGGATTGAATAAGGCTAAAGAGTTGGGCAAATCTGAAATGGGCAAACTAACCGGCGGCATAAATATTCCTGGAATGTTCTAAATGCAGGTTATCCCTCCAGCACTGGAGCGATTGATTGCCGACCTGACCAAACTTCCAGGCATCGGTCGGAAAACAGCCACTCGCCTAGCCCTCTATATTCTGCGTCGTCCGGCTACAGAGGCCAAAAACCTTGCTGGCGACCTGTTGCAGCTCCATCAGATGATTCGTCTCTGCAGCGGTTGCTACACCTTTTCAGAGACCGATCCCTGTGCCATCTGCGCTAATCCAAGCCGCAATCCCCGCCTCGTTTGCGTAGTAGAAGAACCGGGTGATCAGATTGCCGTGGAAAAGACCGGTGCTTTTCGAGGCACCTACCACATTCTCCACGGCGTCATTGCCCCCATGGACGGTATAGGCCCGTCGGAGTTAAAAATGGATGAACTTCGCCGGAAAGTGCAAGGCGGCCATGTGGACGAAGTGCTCATTGCCACCAGTTCCACGGTGGCGGGAGAGGCCACAGCCTCATATATTGCGGAAATGTTGAAAAATAGCGGTGTTCGTTTAAGCCGTCTCGCCTGCGGTATTCCCATGGGCATGGATATCAAATACGCCGATGAACACACATTGGCCAGGGCCATTGAATCCCGCCAATCAGTGCGTGAACGGTTTTAGGCCGTATTTTTTCTGAACACTTCTTCCAAATTGGATAGAACCCCACAAAACAGACATATGCCATGCGCTAAAGGCATGCGCAATTTCGACAAAATGCTCACCTGCGGTCAGTCCAGGCGACGTCAGCTCCGGCAGTATTTTGGTAGTGAATGGAGCCGACTATTTTTTTTGCCAAAAACTTTGAATCTGCCCCCCCCCAGTGGACCAAGCGGGAATACCGGATGCTTCAGGCGGGATATTGCAATGGCGTCTCCGCTTTGTGCGCGTCGAGCTTCCTCTTTCCAGGAAGGTCAAAACTCCTGACCTCGTGAGATTTTAGGTTGAGACTAAAATTGCAACGCTGTCTCATGATGTTATCATAAATTCTTTGCAATATCCTTGCGCTACACGGGTTCATCTGGTCATCAGATATAGTGCGGATTTGACAGGAGAGCTAGGCGGATTTGATCGGAAGCATGATACAAAAGGTCGATCCTTTGCCCACAGTCGACTCCAGGCTTATTTCGCCGTGATGTTTGTCGTAGATGATATTACGGGTGATGGCCAACCCCTGACCAGAGCCGTGGCCAATATCCTTAGTTGTGAAAAAGGGATCGAAAATACGTTGGCGTACGCCTTCGGGAATACCTCCGCCGGTATCGGAAACCGTTATGATTACCCATTGATCGTCGCTGAAACTGCGAATCCGGATCAGGCCCATTTCACTGTTTTTTTCTTTTTCTTTCTTGTCGCCAATGGCATGAGCTGCGTTAACCACCAAATTGACAATGACCTGACCGATATCGCCGGGATAAACTTTAATAGTGGGAACCTCTTCCAAACCCAATTCCAGGTTAGCCACATATTTGTAAGCGTTTTGGCAAACCACCAGTGAATTGTTTATAATTTCGTTCACATCTGAGGGCCTTTTGCTCTCACCGTCCCCGGAATGGGCGAATCCTTTGAGGCCAAGCACCAACTTTGTGACTCGGTCAACTCCGTTTTTGGTCTGTTCAAAGGCCTTGGGTGTTTCTTCTTTCAGATATTCAACATCCGCCGCATCTTCCAGACGGTTGATGTCGGCCAACAGGGAGGCAGTATCGCCATTACCTGTTTCAATAGCCTCTTTGAGCTGGGTATAGGTAGACAGCAGGTGCAGGATATCCTGAAAACTTTCCTGCAAAAACGAAAGATTGGAGCCGATAAACTGAATTGGGGTATTGATCTCGTGCGCAATACCAGCGGCGAGCACACCAATGGATTCGAGTTTCATGCTGTGGATGCGGCTGGCTTCCTTGAGCCGCTGTTCTGTGAGATTGCGAAAAATCAGTACCGCGCCGGTGATCTCGTTATTTTCGCCGCGAGTGGGACAGACGATAAAATCGGCGGAAAAACTGGCTCCGTCCTTTTGCCAAAAGACATCGCCGTCTACATGATGAGAGGAACCATCCTCAATTGCTGCGAAGAGCGGACAAAAATCCCAGGGATACTCACTCCCATCGTCTTGACTATGATGGATGGTTTCATGGAGATGTTTTCCGACAATCTCTTCGTTACTCCAACCCAAGGCGGCTAAGGCTGCTCCATTGGCTGCAACCACCTGCCCTTCCCGGTCGACCATAATCACAGCGCCATTCACCCAGTTGAGCATCATCTCGTTCTGGTAATTGACCTGCTTCAAAGTCTCTAAGAGTACATCATTTTTCTTCTGCAGATTATCGCAATCCAAACTTTCTTCGGCCACCATCCACCTCTTGGCTGTAGCATTTTCGACGAAAATCGCCGCTCATCCTACCTCAGTGCATAATTTATCTCTTGTAATTATGCGATTCGGCAAAAGAAAGATCAAATCAATTATCGAGAATATATCTCATGTTTGCCCATTTGCCTTTCCGACCTCATCCATAACTCAAGACGACCGGGGCAGAAGAGGTAGGCTTCTTTTCAGGGGTCAAAGGGGTTTCGGATGGCGATAGTCGCAGGGGAACCAACTGTTCGATGGTGAAAGTGCGGACGCCAAAATCCTCATCCAGGTAGCCTGAAAGGAGAAAGGGACCGCCGGAGGCGAGCAGATGGCAATGCCTGGTGTATTCCCTGGCAAAGAAGGTGCACTCCATCAAACCGGTTTCATCTTCAAAGCTCAAAAATTCCATGGGCTCGCCTTTCTTGGTGCTCACCACCTTGCCGGTGATAAGCCAACCAATGAATCGTAGCCGCTGACGGGTGCTTACAGCTCCCGGTGGCTGGTCGAGAAGCGCCCGGGCTGTGATCGCCTGGTAACGACGCCGCTCCTCGGCAAAGAGGGTGATTGGATGCCGGTCACAGAGAAAGCCCAAGACCCGGTATTGGTTGCGTAGTCGTTGCCGGTCTCCCTCCGGCGGCAGCCGTGGCGGTGTGGGATCAAGAGGAAAAAGAGTATTGGTCGTTTTTCTTCCCTTGAACCAGGTCGCCAGCAACCAGATCAATTTCCCCCGGTTATCCATAGCCCGGGGCTGGAGAATATCCAGGGAACCAGCATGGACCAGAGCCTCGGCCTCATCGCGGGCCGGCAAAACCCGGCTCAGGAAATCAAACACCGAGGCAAAGGAACGCTGTTGCCGTAAAAGATGCACCCGCTCCAGAGTGGATTGACTTAGACCGGAGACGGCCATCAGCCCGGCTCTGATCTCCCGGCCCCGGCCCTGCCAATGGATGCCGCTGTGGTTGACATCCGGTGCCAAAATCTGCAAACCGAGACGGCGGGCTTCGGAGACATAGGCAAAGGTTGAATAAAAGCCGCCCTGATTAGAGATCACAGCCGCCATAAACTCGGCCGGAAAATGGGTTTTAAGATAGGCTGCCTGGAAGGAGACCCGGGCATAACTGGCGGAATGGGGTTTGCAAAACGAGTAGCCGTCAAAGCTCATCATCATGGCCCAGACTCTTTCAGCCACCTCGGTGTCCGCGCCACGCTCAAGGGCTGCCACCATAAACTGCTGACGGTAATCGCGCAGCTGCCGCTGTTTATCCTTTTTCGATAGTATCTTCCGCAGCCGATCCGCATCGGCATGGGAGAACCCAAACTGTACCGCCACCCGCGACACATCCTCCTGATAGACCATGATGCCGCAGGTGTCGTCGAGCACCCCGGCCACCAAAGGATGCAACGGCTGCCAATCGCCGCCGTGCAGGCGTCGCAGGTATTCGCGGATAAACTCGTTGGCTGCCGGTCGGATAATTGAAGAATGGATCACCAGATGTTCGAAGTCACCCTGTCGGGATCGCTGCTGCAAAAGCCGTGTGGCCGGGCTTTCAATGTAAAAACACCCCATGGTCCTGCCTTGTGCCACAGTACGCCGGGTTTCCGGATCATCCTCGGGCAACCATCGCTCCTCGTCGATTCTCCGCCCCCCTGCCCTGATCTGGGCCAGCGCATCCCGGATCACTCCCAGACTGCGATTACCCAGTAAATCAATCTTCACCAGTCCTGCCTCCTCTGCCCCATCTTTTTCCCAGTGGATGATCGGCACCCCCTTGGTCGCCAACTGGACCGGCACATAGTCGCAGACCGGGTCCGGAGTGATCACCACCCCGCCGGGATGAACCGAAAGATACCGGGGAATACCGCTGATTCGGGCCGCCAGCTGCATAATCAACGGCCAGGGGCCGGTGAAATCGGCGCCGCGCAATTGGGGCAAATGAAGTAACGCTTCCAGGACATCCTCGCCATCGGCACGAAAATGCCAGGTCCAGGGTATTTTTTTGGTGACCCGGCTGATTTCCCCCTCGGGCAGACCGAAGACTTTGGCGGTTTCACGGATTGCGGCTCGCGGTTGCAAGGCGACATGGTTAGCCACCATAGCCGCTCGACAGCCGAAGCGATCCAAAACCGAGGCAAGGATCCTGTCGCGCTCATCCCAGGCAAAGTCGATATCAATATCCGGTGGATCGGTGCGGCCCGGATTGAGAAAACGCTCGAAATAGAGGTTATGACGAACAGGACAAACATTGGTGATATGGAGGCAATAGGCAACAAGGGAGGCCGCGCCTGAACCACGCCCGCAGGTGCGGGCCACTGGACCGACAATATCGTGGACCACCAAAAAATAGGGGGCAAAGCCCATGGAGCCAATAATAGCCAGTTCGTGCTCCAGTCGCTTAACCACCACCGCAGACAATGGATGGCCATAGCGTTTTTCAGCCCCAAGGTAGGCACGTGTGCGGAGTTCGCCCTCCGCATCCAGCCCCGGCCAGGGCGGCATAATCAGTCCCTGGTATGGGCTCTGCAAACTGCAGCGTTCCGCAACCTGCTCCGCCGCCAGTAGACACTCGGGCCAAATCTGAAACCTCTCCTGCCACGGCCCCGGTGCGGGCAACATGGCATCGGAATTAAGCTCCCGTGCATCCAGTCGATCAAGTGAACCGTTAACGGCAATGGCCCGTAACAGCCGGTGCAGAGCCTCATCGCCGGGGCTGAGAAAAAAACTGTCCTGTACCGCGACCGCCGCTATCCCCAGTTTGTTGGCCTGTTGCCGCAGGGCAGAATTATGTTGGTTCGGTCTGCCAGTCAGGGCGGCCACAACATCGGCACCGATTTCTCGGCAATGATTGAGCAGGTGGAAATCTGTTGCCAACACAACCAGTCCTTTGTGGTGGGTGTCTAATTTACTCTCCAAGGTGAAACCCGGCTGCATGTGGCGTGCAGTGAGCAGGCGGCAGAGGTTGCGGTAGCCTGTCAGGTCCTTTACCAGTGTAAAAATTCGTGGGCCATTATTTTCAAGCCGCAATTCGGCACCGATAATCGGCCTCAATCCTTCTTCCCGGCAGGCGTTCAGGTAGATCCACAGCCCGTAAAGATTGTTGCAATCGGTGAGAGCCAAGGTGGTGTAGCCTTGTTTTCGTGCGTACCGACACAACGCCTGGGGGCTGGCCGTGCCCCGCATGAGCGAGTACGAGGAGTGCAGGCCAAGGGCAATCATGATCCCCCGCATACGTTCGGAGCCGCAACCGCCATCTGGGTGCCGCGGAGGATCTTTTCCCCGCCACAGCTAAGACGGATCACGTCCATGGCCTTGCTCAATTGCCGATCACGATCTTGTTCACGCAAGGCTCCTTGATTGAAGGCGAACAACGAAAGCTGCTGCACCGGATGCTGCAGATGCAGAACACACAAGGAAAGTCTGCGCAAACGCACTCGCCGCTGCCAGGCCCGATAGAACGCACTCAACGCCAGGCGCTGCAGCCCGGAATCGCCATCAATCGGCTGCGGGGAACCAATCTGACGGGATACCACCACGCCATCGGTGTACTGGAGGCAAATCTCTACCCGCCGGCAACCAAGTTGCCGCCGGCGCAGGCTGGAACCGGCCCGCCCTACCAGATACGCCAGCACCGCACGGACGACACTTTCCTGGTTGCTGTCCGGAGTCAGCAGATGGTGCCAGGTATTCTCTTCCCTGATTGTCATCGCTGCCTGCACTGGGGTTGCGTCGACGCCCCGCAAGGTCTGATAGAGAACACGGGCCCGCTGGTCGCAAAGCAGGCTCAATTCCTGCACCGACAGGGCTGTGGCCTGATCGACACGCCGTATATTGACATGCTTCAGTCGCTGAAGATCAGCCCCGGCGATACCGGGTATCAGTTCCAGAGGAAGGGGGGCAAGAAAGGAAGGCACCTCATCTTCGGTGAGGATATATTCGCCCCGGGGTTTGACCAGACGGCTGGCCACTTTGGCCAGCAGTTTGTTGGGTGCCACCGACCAGATGGGATTCAAATCCAGTGATCGAAGCAAGCTGTTGCGGAGTTGTCGGCCGATATCTTGTGGCGGCCCGAACAACCGCCCTACCCCGCTGACATCAAGATAAAAATGACCACTACCGCTGGCCCGCTCAACCAATGGTGTATAGGGCAGAACCTGTTGCAGGCAACGATCCATGGCCCGACGATACTGTTCGGCCCGGGGCGGCAGGATCAGGGCCGACCGACAGCGACGACAGGCGACGGTAAGCTCCATCCCCTTGCGAACCCCCTCGCCATAAGCCTCATCGCTCATATCGTGAACCACGGCCCGTGATGCGGGCGCAGCAATAATCACCGCCTTGGTCTTCAAGCTTCTGTCGAGCAATCGCTCCACGGCCACGCTAAAATCGGCAATATTGAGATGAATGATCTTCCGTTCCATGGAGAGCACTCTAGCTAAATGTACAGTAAATGTAAAGCACAACTGTACATTTAGCTAGAGTGCTCAAAATATCCCGAGAAAAAAAGGTTTGCATCGGGTAACAGCCGTCAAAGGTCGATGCGCCAATAAAAAAAGCCCGTCACATCCTACGATGCGACGGGCCGTTTTCCAGGTAAACAGTTTGAGGCGCTCAGGCGGCTTTGGTGTCGGAATTTTGAGTCTTCTTCACCTTTTGCTTGTCGATTTTCTTGGGAACAAGACCGCTGGCCATGAAGGCCGTGCACTGTTTGCGTTTTTCAAAGGAACAGTCGGTGATATTCCAGCAGGGCGTGTATTGCAAGAGCTTTTTTACCGCTGCAATCGACACCCCGTGCTGATGGATCATCTCCCGGAGGCATTCGATCCATTTGATATCGTTCATGGTGAAGTATCGCCATTTTCCCTTGCGGATGGGAGTAATCAAACCTTCTTCTTCGTAGATTCGCAAGGTCCGGGGATGCACGCCCAGCATCTGCGCGGCAACTCCGATGGTGAATATTGCTTTTTGTTCATCAACCATTGTTTCCCCCGTCGAGTGAATCCACGACCGGCACCCTGAGGTGCCGGTCAAGAATGTGCTTGCAGAGCTGCTCAGTGTGCTTCATGATCGGAAAAGCTTTTACCGAAGAAGCGCTCACCCTGAAGGAAGGCCACGCCGGTGAACCCGATACCACCAAGAACCACGATCCACTCGAATCCAGAGGGAGTATAGTTCAGATAGGTCGGCAGGTTATCATAGCCCAGGTATTGGGGAACGATCTGCCCACCGATCACCATGTCAAGACGAGAGATAAACATACCGACCAGTACCATCAGGGCAGCGGTGGAAAGAGCCGCCACACTTTTCAGACGGCTCAGGAGCAGCAGCACAGCAGGAGCAGCCAGGCCGACACCTACTTCAAGTGCCCAGAAGTTGAAAGACAGCGGACCGGCATACAAGGCGTTGGCAGCAGTCTTTCCATCGCTGACACCACCGACATAGAAAGAAGCCATGCGCCAGAAGGTGGCAACCGCAACCAGAATCAGCATCAGCAGCATAACCTTGCCAGCTGCCTGGACACCCTCGGCGACATGCTGCTCCATTTTTTTGCCGCGGATAACATAGGCATAATGGGTGAAAAGAATGGCTGCGGCCGATCCGGAAAGAAAGGCACAGGCAAGGAAGTAAACCGGCAGTTGGGCGCCGTACCAGAACGGGCGAGCAGCCAAGGTGGCAAAAACACCGCCGAGGCAGGTATTGGCTGCAACCTCGGCAAGAGCACCGAGAATACCCAGGGCCAAAGCCATAGTGTAATGACGGGTAAGGATGAGCCAAAATTCAAGAAGAATAAAGCCCAGAGCCAAGCCGTACAGAGTCCCCATCCACCAGATGTTTGAGGTGATGTTGGGAGAGATGACGTTATAGATGGCCATGCGCCAAGGATTTTCGATCTCCATGCCGATAACGATAAAGGCGCTGAGAATGGTAATCAGCGAGATCCAGACCATACGATTGGCCAAAGGGGCAAGTTTATTGCCGCCGAAAACGTGGCTGATCGCCGCCAGCAGGCAAAGCCCGGTGGAGGTTATAGCAAAGAAGGCATAGGTGGAGATCAACAGCCCCCAAGGCACCTCGCGAGTATTATTGAAGATGTGTTCATGTCCGATGAAAAATCCGGCCAAGCCCACGCCGACACCGACCAGCAGTAGTAATCCGAACAGACCGGACAGAGTTTTTACCAGAGGATTGGCTACCTCCGGTTCAGCGGTTGCTGTCAGTAAAAATCCATTTGCCATGATCCTAACCTCCTTGCGTGTTAAAATAAGTGTGTGAAAAATTTTATAACCGTGCCGGTTCGATCATCTTGCCCCTGTTCTCTTCATTGGCCAGAGACCCCAGACCGATAAGAACAACCACGGCTGAGAACGGTCCCATAAGGAGAAAGAGCATAAAGGTAAGACAGAACCAGAAAGACTCGACGATGTGGGCCAGATGCGACCGAACCCAGGCGGCCAGAGAACGACCGCCATCGTTCTCCGTCCGGTTGGTCTGGCTGTGCGGTAAAGTATTCATTGTTATCCCCTTTTCGTTGTTCGCTGGTTGGAGCATTTTTCTTACACTCAGCATCGCAAGGGATGTGCCATAGAGAAACTTTCGACTCCAACTTTCTCAAACATTCAGGCAAAGATTTGATGTTGTGTATATTTTCCTATATACAAGAGCTGATGTTTAAGTTTTTATAAACACTCTAATTGGCAAGATAATTACAACAATGACGCTTAATGCGCCCATTAAGCCAAAACCAACCTGATCAAATTTTGCCCAAAAATGCAGACAGGAGCCAAGGCAAGCAAATCGATCCTATCTATCTGAAAATATTTATCTAATATAAAAAATTAATCCCAACACAACCGGGCATAAAGGACTCCTACATTTGCAAAAACTATATCAAAGGCGTGATGACCAGCAACAGACATCAAGAATAACATATTGAAAAATCAATATTTTAACTCCTGAGGAATAGAGCCAGGCGCACAATGCGTCGTTATCGACAGTAAACATGATAATTAGCGAGGTATCAGCCTGCCTGTATTGGGACAATACAGGGGATCTGTCACCTGGATTTCAAGCTAACTCACCAAAAAACAACGAAAAGAAATCGAAGCAGGAAAAAACGAAGCGGGCAAAGAGCCGAAAGAGACTCCTGACAATAGGAGGTGTCAGGTTATCTTAACAATGGTGGAAGGAAGAACAACGTGAAAACCTGGAACAGGAGCAACCCCTGTCCCAGGTTGATGAGGCAGGATCAGTGCTTCTTTTTACCGTGGCCCTTTTCAGCACCTTCGGTCGCAGTAGCAAATTTTCGTTCAAAGCCCTTCACACCGATGTGACAGGCGGTACAACGAGTATTGGAGGCAAAGGCATCGGAGCCGTTATGGCATACGCCGCAGTATTTTCCGGCATAAAGCGCTTCCATGGTGAATTTTTCCGGACGCTCTTCTGCCGCACCTGCTCGCATCTGAAACTCACGATCATGGCAACTGGAGCAATCCAGGCCCATATCCACATGTCCCTTGTGCTCGAAGATGACCGATTTCACAGGGATGTTAAACACAACCGTTTCCGGCTGTTTCATGTCGCTACCATGGCAGACCTTACAGGTCTCGGGTCCGGTAGTGTTGAAAGCGGTGGAGCCATCGTGACAGGAACCGCAGTACTTACCGGCTTCAAGCGAGGCCATGTTGTAGTCGCCCTTGGCCTTGGCAGAACCGCGTTTACGATCAAACAGGTCCGGATGACAGCTATCACAACTCAGGCCAGCAGTAACGACGTGGGATTTGTGGCTGAACATCTGATGGATCGGCTCGATAGCCACGACCTGGGTATTGCCGTAAGATTCAAGTTGTTTTTGTGGTGCTTCTGGAGCAGTTGCCGGCTCATTGGCCCAAAGATCAGCGGTACAAAATACTCCCGCAGCAAGTAAGGCGCCAAGGAGTGCGGATCCCTTTACTTTTGCATTCATAGTCCTTTCTCCTTTGACGGCTTAGGCATTCATGTAATAGACATTGGGCAGGGCACCGGTCTCAGGACGCAGTACCCAAACCGTGGTCTCCGGCTGATGGATCAGTTTGTAAACCTCGCTACTGGTATCGCTGAGATCGCCGAACACCCTGACCTTGGCCGGACAGGCCTCGACACAGGCGGTATCTTTTTTACCCTTGGAAAGGCGGGTGTCAAAACAGAAATTGCATTTATCGACAGCGCGAACTTCCTCGTTAAAATAGCGGGCATTGTACGGACAGGCGGCCATGCAGGTTTTGCAGCCGATACATTTTTTACTGTCCATCATGACGATACCGGTGGTCTTGTCCTTATAGGTGGCGATGGTAGGACAGACGCGAACGCAGGGCGGCTCGTTGCACTGGTTACAGAGCACCGGCATGAATATGGTTTCCTGCTGCTTGGGGCCGATTTCGCGGCTCCGCTCCAAAATTATGGTCCGATAGCCGTAAGCAGGTACATGATTGGTCTTGACGCAGGCTTCCATGCATCGTTCACAATCGACACAGAGATTTTGCCGCATAACCATACTATAGTGAGGGCTGTACGGGAATTTTTCGTTTTTCGGCATGGCGCCCATCGCACTTTCAGCATTGCGGACAGGGGCCAACGACAATATTGTTCCCCCCATGAACAATCCGGTAATGGCGAGTCCGGCGCGCAAAAAGGTCCGGCGCTCAAGCGATGGCAGATGCTCCACCCCTTCATTTTTTAATTTTTCCAGCTCATTAATGTTCATTCCACACCCTCAGAATAGTAGTAACGAAGACGACATCGGCACCAAGTGCTACAATGTGCTGTTATGGCACGAGAAAAAGTAGCCGAGAATGAATAGCTCCTCATTAATTCAAAAATGCAACGAGCGAACATAACCCAAAACCGTGAGAAGAGCAAGTTTTCAAATATATGGTATAGTAACAGCACCTTTGCCTAACCCATGCCAATGGCGCTTGAGATTATTTATCTCGCCTTGTCCGTGGGCTACCGCTCGAAGGCTCTCATCAATGCTCTCATTTTATTTTTGAGGAGGGCTTAGCGATTTTATCTCTTGCCCGGCGTAATAAATATGACCAAAAATATCCCCCATATTCCCACAATGTTCCGTGACACACTGACGGTCTTTTCCATTGACACCCACTGTCGAATCACCGGGATCAACAAAAACGCAGAGATGCTCACTGGCTGCACCCTGGCCGAACTCTTTGGCAAGTCACTTGATGACATCCTGCTCTTCAAGGAAAGGACCATCAATCTGGCCGAACTTTTTTCACAGATACAATGGGAGGATACGCAAACACGCCAATCCCTGCTTTTACCCCGAGAAGATGGGGCTTCCCCCACAGAGGTGCTTGCCTCGATCACACCGTTATGGGGCAAGGACCGTTCTGTTGCCGGTGCTCTGGTTACGCTCGACAGCAACAACGCCACCCTTTACCACCAGTTGCTGCTGGATTCAGTCTCTGAAGGGGTACTCACCGTGAACCGCGACCTGGAGATTATCTCCTTTAACCGATCTGCGGAACAGATCACCGGCTGGAAAAGCGAAGAGGTGCTGGGCAAAAAATGTCAGGATATTTTTCCCGATGAACTTTGCGAAAACGGTTGTCTGATTCGATCAACCGTTGAGCAGGAAAAATCCTTTGCCCGCCAAACCGTGTTCATGACTAACCGGGATGGTCGCCTATTTCCCCTGTCCCTAACCTCTTCGCCACTTTATGACCTCAATGGCAGGGTGATCGGTGGCGTCCAAACCTTCCACGACTGTTCCGACAGCCTCAACAATGCCCTGATTCTGGCCTCGGTCGCGGACGGTGTTTTTACCATTGACCGCAACCGGATTATCACCTCATTTAACCGGGCCGCGGAATCGATCACCGGCTGGAAACAGGAGGAGGTTGTCGGTAAGCCCTGCAGGGAAATTTTTCACTCGAGTATCTGCGGCAACGACTGCATGCTGATCAAGGCGATCGATAGCAATAGCATGTATATTGATCGTTCGATCTTTATCAAAAACAAATCCGGCGATTCGATCCCGGTCACCATTAGCTCCTCGCCACTGTTTGATGATTTCGGCAACATCATCGGTGGCATTGAGACTTTCCGCGACAACACCTCTTCCATCCGTGAAAGCCTGATCCTTGATTCAATTGCCGACGGCGTGTTCACCGTTGATCGCAACTGGCGCATTACCTCGTTCAATCGGGCAGCAGAAGAGATCACCGGCTGGGCCAAGGAAGATGCGATGGGCAAGTCCTGTTCGGATATCTTTCACTCAAGCATTTGCGGGAAGAACTGCGCCATTGCCGAAAGCCTTTACAAGGGTGCGCCGGTAGCCAACCGCTCGATCATCATCCGTAACAGCCAGGGAGACAAGGTGCCGATCAGTATCAGCGCAGCCCCTCTAACCGACCATGAAGGCAACATCATTGGCGGCGTGGAAACATTCCGCGACCTTACGGCTATCACCACCCTGCGACAACAGTTGAGCCAGAAGTACACCTTTGATGCCATCATTTCCAAATCAACCGCTATGCAGCGGTTATTTTCCATCATGCCCGACATAGCCCGCAGCCCGAGCACGGTGCTCATCCTTGGCGAAAGCGGCACCGGCAAGGAACTGGTGGCCAGGGCGCTCTATAATTCCAGCGAACGCAAGGATAAACCCTTTGTGGTGGTGAACTGCGCAGCTTTGCCCGAAACCTTGCTAGAATCCGAACTCTTTGGCTACAAGGCAGGCGCCTTTACCGACGCCCGCAAAGATAAGCTTGGCCGTTTTGCCGCAGCCGAGGGTGGTACCCTTTTTCTCGATGAGATCGGCGATATCCCCGGCAGCGTTCAGGTGAAGTTGCTGCGGGTCCTGCAAGAGAAAGTGTACGAACCCCTTGGTTCCAACACCCCGGTCAAGGCAGATGTGCGCATAATTACCGCCACCAACCGTAACCTTGAGGCCCTGGTGCGGGAGGGCAGTTTCCGCGACGACCTCTTTTATCGCCTCAATGTGGTCAAGATCAGCCTGCCGCCCCTGAGAGAACGGAAAGAAGACATTCCCCTGCTGATTGAGCATTTCATTAAAAAGTATGCGGCCCAACAGGGCAAAGATATCGTCGGCATCTCAAGTGGCGCCATCTCACCTCTGATGCGCTATGATTTTCCTGGAAATATTAGGGAATTGGAGAATATCGTCGAGTATTCCTTTATCCTTTGTGAAGGCGGCTATATTCAACCACAACATCTTCCCGAACCCTTTGTCACCGGTTTCGAAGAGGTCTCTCCAGTGGCTGTCCGGGGCAGTGGGCCCCAAAGTTTGGAAGATATTGAGAAACTGGCAATCACGATCAGCTTAGAGCGTAACAGATGGCGAAAAATGGTCACCTGCCGCGAACTTGGCATATCCAAGGACACCCTGCGCCGCAAGATTGAACGCTATGGGATCACCAATCCAGCGGATGTTCCGAGCGTTCCTTCGCAATAGAACCAGGATCTGTGAGCATTCATAAACGTTTCCGCTTCGGCGCTCGTCACCATCCGCTTAAAGTTCACCTTGATGGACTCGTAAATAGGCCCTCACATTCCGGGAGACGGTGGGTTGCAAGCGGGGAGAAAATTATCGCCATAGTGCTCGTCGCCGATTGAGCAGGGGGCGAAAAAAAAGGGCATGGAAGAGTTACCCCCATGCCCTTTCTTTTCATCAATCAATATGGTCTCGTCATAACCGAAATAACGAAAAGCAATTGTTTCCTTTCTCGAAATCTTCTCCCGTTGATGTTTGCAACAGCATCCCCTCTTGTGAGTAAAAGCCTACCCCTGAGGGGCAGGTGTTCTATGACGGACTAAATAACCTGTTCCAAGATTTCCTTTTCGTGGTTCCCGCGAGAGCTTAACCAGAGGATTGGTGCTTTTTTTTTTGGCCGATTTCTTTTCGGTTTTGCACATCAACCTCTTTTGCCTGCATGCGGGCGGCTGCATCTCCAACCTTATGCAGCGTCTTGGGAACACACCGATCCACCCTGGCCAAACAGTGTTGATGCACCCCCGATGGGCACCCGGCCACCTCCCAGCAAGGGATATACTCCAGGAGTTTCTTTAATCCCGGAATACTGATTCCTTCTTCATGAATAAAAGTTCGCAGACAGGTAATCCACTGAATATCGTCGGCGGAATACATCCGTCTTTGGCCAACCATCTTCGGCTCAATCAAGCCTTCCTGCTCGTATATCCTTAATGTCCTAGGATGGACATTAAGTAATTTTGCTGCAACTCCAATTGGATAAATAGGAACATTGGAGCGAATCGCCTGCAATTCAGTTTTCTTTCTTGCCATGCCGGCCTCCTGTCTCAGCGGGGGTGCCGGAGCAGGACAGCACAAATATTTGGAGTTGTCCTGCCATTCGACACAAATTCCATTAATGATCTTCGGACAGATGACCGCGAAACAACCGTTCTCCCATCATAAACAGTACGCCGCAGAAGGTAAATCCGGATAAAGTGACCATCCACTCGTGCAGAGTCGGCGCGTAGGGCAGAATTTGCGGTAGCCCCACAACGTTCAGTTCATGGAACCCAGGGATTATCTGACCAACGATAACGAGATCATAGCGCATGACAAAAATACCGATAATACTGGCTAAGGATCCAAAGGCCATGGCAGTAAGATTTTTAGCCCGAACAGCCAGGATAATCAGAAAAGGAAGAACCAAGCCCATGCCTACCTCGCCGTACCAGAAATTCTTGGCATAAGGCCCGCTGATCATAGCCATGATGGCCTCATATTTCCCCGGAGGATGACCGGAAATTCCGGAGATCAGTTTCCAGGTGGTGAAAAACATGATCACCATGTAGAGCAAAGCTCCGAGTTTGGCCACCGCTTGCAGAGATTCTTCCAGCTTCTCACTCATCTTCCAGCCATTGATCTTATACCCGAGCCAATGAAAGAAAATAACGGTGGCGCAACCAGACATCATGGCGGAGGTAATGAAGTATATGGGCATATAAGGTCCATGCCAGAACTCACGGCCATTGAGCAGTCCAAAAACCGCACCCAGATTGGAATGGGCTGCCACACCGGCAATTACCCCCATTAACCCGCACATACCGGCGATTTTGTGTTTCCCTGCCTGAAGGAGCGCGAACTCGATCAGCATAAAGAAAAGATAGGCACCGTACAATGTCCCCATCCACCAGATATTTGAGGTCAGGTTCGGGGAAATGATATTGTACACTGCCATTCGCCAGGGATTTTCAATCTCAAAGGCGATGACGAGAAAACCCGCGACAATGGTTGAGATCGCCAAATACACAGATCGTTTGGCGATTGGTTTAAACGCTTCAAAACCGAACACATGGCCAATCGAAGAGACTAGGCACAAGCCTGTTGAAGTTACAACGAAAAAAACATAGGCACCAAGCATGAGCCCCCAAGGCACCTCGCGGGTTACGCCGTAGACATGCTCATGGCCAGCAAAAAAAGCATGAACACCAAAGGCCACCCCAACAAGCGTCAACAACGCAAGCAGCCCAATGGTTTTATCATATACCCCGGAACGACTTCCTTCGAGCCCACCTTCTTGGGGCAACACTTTAGCTACAATATTTTCCATGGTAGCACTTCCTCCATTAAGAGAACGGCACCCCTACCGATCTCTGTTCGACATTGATATTGGCAACAACCTGTAATGACAGCATTTCAAAGGTGTTAGGGCAAGTCACTCTCTTCCCTGACGGCCTGAAGAACCGGTTTGATTCTCAGATCGAACAGCGTATGGAGAACAGCACCACCCAACCAGACAACGAAAAATACAATGGCTTCCATTTGCGTCTCCTTGTCCTGCTCATAACGGACAATTTTTCTTCACCGAAGTTTATTGGCGGATAAAGCCCGGCTTTTTTTGTTGCGTGAACCACCTCCTTTTCCTTAGACCCGGACACGCTGCAGCACGTACCAAGCGATCGATCACTGATCTGTCTTTTTTTATCTTGAGAGCAGAAAGCTGTCAAGATAAACCAAGATCAATTGTCAAAAAACTTATAAATACAATGATCATAATTCGCCCTAAATACCAACTTGGTATTTTTGCAAAATAATAATTTTCACAAAACACAAACAATATTCAATATAAAATTTATAAAAAACAAAGAGTTATTAAAAATAATCACCGATTCGTCCACATTTTTTTGCATTTAAAAATAAGGGCACAAAAATCGCTAATCAGTAGAACAAAACGATCACAATTTGCCCGTTAACACTTTGACATCCGCAAGGAATTAAATTCACCGAGGCATCCAATATTAATATTATGAAAATTCAGCTAGTTAAAAATTTCAACTTTTAACCTGCAACATCTATCAATCGGAACAAATCATGCATTAGCTTAAACAACCCCTCGCTTAACACCAGAAAACGAGCGGACTTCCCCCTCTCCTCCAAGGTGGCGGCCTTGGAGGAGACTTTCCTATCTACCTTCCAGCTTTACCTTTTTTTAAATTTATGGTAGCTCCAATACATGAGGGCGACATATTTTGCGCCCTTTTTTAGGGTGGCATCGCAACGTGCTAGGCACGACCCGAAGAGGCAAGTATCCCATCCCTTAAACCTTCCTTAACAGGAGCGTGCTGTGCAAAAATTTTATAAAAATCTCTCTATTTGGTTGATCATTGCTCTTGCGGCATTGTTTGCCCTTCACTATTGCCAAAAATCGCCTGATCGCTACCACGCCGTCTCCTACACTGATTTTATCCAAAAAATAGACAGCGGTTTTCTTTCCAAGGTGAGAACTGTGGAGAATACTTTTTATTGGGAGACCAGCGACGGGGAGATGTTTAAAGCAGTGGTTCCTCAAACCAGTGACGCCTTGGCTCGTCTCATCAATAAGAAAATTACAATTCTGGCAGAAGAGCCACTTAAAACCCCGTGGTTCATGCAAACGCTGCTCATGTGGCTTCCTATTCTCCTTTTTGCCTTTCTCTGGTTTTTCTATTTCCAGAAAAATGGAAGCCAAGGGGGCGGAAGTGGCCGGGCAATGGCTTTTGGCAAAAGCAGAGCCCGCCTAATCAACCCTGAGGAGTCCAAGGTTAGGCTTATTGATGTGGCTGGCATTGACGAGGCCAAAGAAGAGATCGAGGAGGTGGTTGAATTCCTCAAAAATCCATCGAGATTTGCTGATGCCGGAGCCAAAATCCCCAGCGGGGTACTCCTTTATGGGGAACCGGGTACCGGAAAAACGTTGTTGGCCAAAGCCATCGCAGGCGAGGCCGGAGTTCCCTTCTTTTCCATCAGTGGCTCAAATTTCGTTGAAATGTATGTAGGCATCGGAGCTTCTCGTGTTCGAGATCTCTTTAATGAAGGGAAGAAAAGAGCGCCCTGTATTATTTTTATCGATGAGATTGATGCGGTTGGTCGGCATCGCAGTTCAGGCGCGGGTTCAGGGGGGAACGACGAACGGGAGCAGACATTGAATCAGCTGCTGGTCGAGATGGATGGATTCGAGGCCAATGACCATGTTATCGTCATTGCCGCTACCAACCGCCAGGATATCCTCGACCCGGCCCTGTTGCGCCCCGGACGCTTTGATCGGCAGGTGATGGTTCCCCTCCCCGATATTGGGGGGCGTGAAAAGATTCTCAAAGTCCATGCTCGCAACGCCAAGCTTGCCCCGGATATAAATTGGCAGGTTATTGCGAAGGGAACGCCTGGTTTTTCCGGGGCCCAGTTGGCCAGCCTGGTGAACGAGGCCGCCCTCCTTATGGCCCGCCAAAACAAAGCCCATATTGACATGGAGACCATGGAGGCCGCCAAAGATAAAGTCATGATGGGGGCCGAACGGCGCAGCATGATCATAACTGACCGCGAGAAGCGAATCACCGCCTGCCACGAGGCGGGGCACGCTCTTGTTGCATGGATGCTTCCCGGTGCTGATCCGGTACACAAAGTCACCATTATCCCGCGTGGCCGAGCTCTTGGGCTCACCATGCAGCTGCCGGAAGAGGAACGAAATTCCCATGACCGTTCCTATCTTTTCAACACCCTCTGCACACTGTTAGGCGGAAGGATTGCCGAGGAACTGGTTTTCAACCAAATGACCACCGGTGCCGGCAACGACATTGAACGTGTATCGGAGATTGCCCGAAAAATGGTCTGCGAATGGGGCATGAGCGAAGCTCTCGGCCCACTGACATTTCGAGCAACCAATCCGCTCAGTGGACAACCAGCACAAATCATCAGCGAGCAAACCGCAATACTCATCGATGCTGAAGTAAAGAAACTGGTCCAATCCGCCTACGATCATGCTCGTGGAGTTTTAACCGAACACCGCTCGCATCTCGACACCATTACCCAGGCGCTCTTGGAACAGGAAACTATATCTGGAGCTGACATTAATAGAATAGTGACCGGCTGAGCCGATTATCTCTATCTTGAAAACATCCGCAGGATCTAAAAAAAAACCGCTAACACCGCAAAAACACTGGAACTGGTGGAAAATTTTTTGCCGCAAAAAAACCGCTTCATATAATTAACCATCTGACGTATACTCCTGATACTTGAACAGGTTTCTTGTAAAAAAGACTATAATAGGATTGGCTTTCAAAGGTAGAGAACGGATTTATTTTTTTCCCCCATGGCCCATATTGATTAGTTCCTCATCCTCTGCTGCACCGCCTCAACCAAGTCACCCCCTTCTCATAAAAAAACGACTTGATTGATTATATTACTTTAATTCATTGAATTATTGGCACAGGAAAGTTGGTCTCAACGGGAACATGTCGACAGCATCTTTAGCGATTTTGGACGAAAATACGTTACCATGCGGTAACCTTTATTTTTCAAAAAACATACTGACCAGGTACGAGGTAGCATATGAACTATGGAGTTGTTAGCCAGGAACAGCTTGAAAAAATAGATGAAGTCCTGACTGAAAAGCTCATAAAAATTGGTGTTGATTGTGTTATCATTATTGATATGGCCGGCAACATTATTACCGCCAAGGATAACGGCACATCGAAATATGATGTTTATTCCTTTGCTGCCTTGGCTGCCGGCAACTTTGCAACGGTTGATGCCATGGCAAAACTCGTTGGGGAACAGGAATTTTCACTCCTGTTTCACAAGGGAACGGATTGTAACATCCATTTTTCAAAAATTGATGACGAACTCTTACTCATCACCATGTTCGGCAAAGGAATCTCGCTCGGATTTTTGCGACTCAATGTTGTCGAAGCCATTGAGCGTATAAAAAAAATCTGGTCGAGAAAGTAATCCCAGCCTTATTCGGCAAGAAATGATGGATTCGCCAAGAAGTCCATCATTTTTTGAGAGATGGCTAAGTAAAGACACAGATATGCACGGAGTAGTATTTTTCTATGGCACGAAGACATACATACGATGTGTCGAGTGTCGGGAAAAGCGCTGTGGCGCCATAGATCTTTTTTTTACGACGCCATCAAGAGTCAAAGAACTAAAAACCACAGCTCACTAAAACAGTGCGTTACGAAGGACGAAACGTCGTTCTCTTATTTTTTACGAGAACGACAATATTGACTGTGGTCTACGATGGTGTTTGAGTAGCGGGAGAGCGTCGTGAGTTTTATCAATCTTAGAGAAAAAATTGTGCAGGTCAAGATCGTCTATTATGGACCTGGACGTGGTGGAAAAACCACTAATCTTGAATATATTAACCGCAAGTTTTCCAAACAGATCCAATCTGAAATGGTCAGTTTGAAAACCCATGGTGACCGCACCCTGTTTTTTGACTTTCTGCCGTTTAACATGGGACAGATCAAAGGTTATGAGCTCAAGATTCAGCTCTACACCGTTCCTGGTCAGGTCAAATACAATGCGACGAGGAAACTGGTCCTCAAGGGTGTAGACGGGATTGTCTTTGTTGCCGATGCTCAGGAGCAAATGAGGGAAAAAAACATTCGTTCACTCAACCAACTTCATGAAAATCTACTGAGCTATAAAGAATCAATTTTTAAAATTCCCCTGGTCCTTCAGTACAATAAAGTCGACCTTCGTAATCAGGGAATTCCCATCCTGCCAATATCGGTCCTTGAGAAAGATTTAAACAGCAAATTAAAGGTACCTTATTTTGAGGGAAGTGCACTTACGGGATATAATGTCCCTGAAACTTTAAAGAAAATTATTTCCTCGACGGTTATTTCCATCCAGAAAAAACTTATGTAGTGGCGCGTTTTTTAATGCCATCATACTTGAGCCGGTAGAATGAAAAAATCGCAGCGTGAAACGTATACCCTTACCGAAGATTTCGAAGACCTGACGCTTTTTGCCAACGAGTCTTTCGATACCCAGGATGTCGACCTCTTCGAGTTCACCAGTGAGGAATCCTCCCCACTGACACGACTGAAATCGATTATTCTTTCGTTGGACTGGGAGATAAACGACGAAATTCTGCAGGAACTTGCCGATGAAATCGACAATCTGCAAGCAATGTGGCAAGAGGACAAGGTCGCCGAGGTTTATCTACAGGGCCTAGCTAAAATTGGAAATTACATTCGCACCAAAGGTGCCTACGCCCATCCAAATTCCATAAAACTGCTTCTAACCTTTTTTTACAATTTTGAAAAAATTATTTCTTCTCCCGAAATTACCGGTGATCTGATCACCCAACTTTTGAAAGGAGATGTTCGTAAATTCAAAATCCTTCAATACCAAATTACCCAAAGTGAACAAGGTGAGGATCTTCTCTTGAATGAATCTCCTCCACTGCCTTTGGATAACGAACAACCAATTGTTTCGCTTCCCGACGACATCTCTTGCACGCATCTCCTCAAGGCATCTATCCTTAGCCTCGACTGGGAAGTGACTGACGAGAGTCTCCTTCAGTTCAACGCCCAGTTAGCAGCCTGTCATCAACAGATGACGAAGAACAAACCGGCGCTGGTCCTTCTTCAGGGGCTGCAAGCGCTCGGTGATTATATCTCCGACGAGAGAGCCAACTCCCATCCGGATGCATTTATTCTCCTTCATTCGTTCAATGAAGCACTTGAACAGGTCTCGGCAGAAGCACCATTGGATGACAATGAAACTCAAGAACTCTTGGTTGATCGCATCAATAGACTCAACAACCTGAAGATGATTCTTGCCTCCCCAGAGCAAACCGTGGCTGTGGATGAGGATATGATAGCCGGAGTTGTTGAGGAAATCAGTGGTCCGGCACCCTATTCTGAGTCAAAGAAACTCGTCGAAAAAGATGAAGAGAGTTCCTCGTCCTCATTTTTTCCTGAAGAAGAATCTGTTACAGGTCAATCTTCAGAGGAGGAGGCCTTTTCCTTGGAAGCTGAAATCGACTCTTTTTTCGGCATGGAATCTAAGCCTGCCATGGAAACGGCCGATGAGCAGTATCCTGATGAAATTCTTCCGCCGGATGCCATCCACCCTGTTGCCGATGAGTTGGCCGATGACCTGATAGGCGCTCAACTTAGTTTCAATCGCGGTTTTGCCCCGGCTCTTTCGGATGCTGACGAAACTGCAGGGTTTAATGCGGATGATGCTTACCTTGAGCTTCCTGGCCAAAACGATCTGGCGGAACAACTCGATTTTCTCTTTGCCGACACCGATAAATCTGAACCGGTGCTCGAAAATTCAGAAGCCTCCAATGATAGCGGGAGTTTTATCGCTGTTCCTGCCGACGACCCCATTGCAGCCCTATCTGATGTGGCATTTTCTTTTGAGGAAACGGATGAAGAACTACAAACATCCTCGGAAGAGCAATCTATGGAATTAGAGGCAGGGATGCTCGATATTGAAAGCAAGCTTGACAACTTCTTCAACGATGCAATCGAGGAATCGACCGAGCCCACCTGCCTGGGTGCAGACGTCGAGAAAAATGAGCAATCGCTTTTCTTTGACGACGCAACCAGCCCAGCTGCGGCTCTTGTCGACAGTGAAGAGCAGGGAGGCTTTTCTGAGGAGGATGCTGTTGCCTATCTTGGTCACTCTCCGCTTGATGAGATTGAACAAAAACTTGATTTCTTTTTTGGCAATGAACTGGACGCGCCCACTTCGCCTGCCCCCACGGAGGCAGAAGAGCCAGAGGACACTGTCGGCCCAGTCCCGGCACTCAGTGATTTTGACGAAAAGATCGAAGAAGAACCTCCTGTGGCAGCACTCAATGAGGATGAAGGAGGAAGCGAGCTCTCAGGTGCTTTGGATGCATTCTTTGATACGGCTACAGAGACAGCAGATCTTCAACTTGACGAAACTGCTGAAACAGATACGCTCATCGAGGCGCTGGAGGCAACCCTTGATGAAAGACAGGACACTTCTGCGGATACGTTCAACGTTGATCTGGCTACCCTCGGAGCCATTCTGCCTGCCGCTGTTCGCGTTCTTGATCGAGCCAAGCTCAAAGATGCGGATGCGATGCTGAACACTCTTCAGCAAGAAAGTCCTTCCGGTGAGCACAAAGCTCTGGCGCAGCTGCTGCAGTCCGTGATCACCATGCTCTCTCGATTGCCAGCAAAGAGTGGGCCCAATACCGAAAAACTGATCAATTACCTCTACGAACAGCTTCTTTTAGAAAGTCTGGATCCATCGGTTCTCGTTTCCGCCATTGGACGGTTTAACCGCTGGATGCAGCAAGCTGGTACACTTATACCTCTGGTGCCTGCAGTGAGTGAAGGGGATGAGAATGAACAGCAATTCCATTATACGGCCAAGGAACTCTATTTTGAGCTGGCTGAACTTCGGTCTTACATGAATGAAGAATTTTCCCGATTACGGCATGATATGAAACACCATAACTAATTGGCCCAAACCTTCTAAACACTGCTTACAAAGCGGGATCGGAATTTTTACCGATCCCGCTTTTTTTTTTATTTCCGTGGATCAAAAGCCTCGCGCAGTGCCTCACCGATAAAGATGAGCAGGACCAGGGTGCCGACCAAAACCACAAAGGTGGAAAGGGAAAGCCACCAAGCTTCAATATTGCCCTTTCCCTGAGCAAGCAACTCCCCCAAACTCGGTGTGGAGGGCGGAACCCCGAGGCCGAGAAAATCGAGACTGGTCAGTGCCAGGATGGCACCTGACATGCGAAAGGGTAAAAAGGTAATGACCGGTGTCATGCTGTTGGGAAGCAAGTGCCGAAACATGATCGTAAAATTATTCACACCCAAAGCCTTTGCCGCTTTCACATACTCCATATTCCTTCCCTTAAGAAACTCAGCGCGAACGTAATCCGAAAGTCCCATCCAACCAAAGAGCGAGAGAAGAACCAGAAGCAGGAGCATGGAGGGTTTGAAGATAGAGGCAAAAATTATCAGGAGATAGAGTTCAGGCATGGATCCCCAAAGCTCGATAAAGCGCTGAAAGATAAGATCGGTCTTGCCGCCGAAATACCCCTGTACCGACCCCGCCCAAATACCCAGCAAAGTGCCGATGGCAGTGAGCGCCCCTCCGAAGATGATACTCAGCCGAAATCCGTAGATAAGCCGAGCCAATACATCCCGGCCACGATCATCGGTGCCGAGAAAGTTCTCCCGGGAGGGGGGGGCCGGAACCGGTCGTTCTATATTGAGATTAATCGAGTTGAAGCTGTGTGGGTTAGGGGGGAAAAGAACGAAATTGCCCTTTTGGTGCAACTGCTCGAGAATAAAGGGGTCGCGGTAATCGGTTTCAGTTTCAAAGATGCCGCCAAAGGTGGTCTCCGGATACATCTTGAACAGGGGAAAATAGGACGCACCCTGATAGTGAATGTAGAGTGGGTTGTCGTTGCTGAGCACCTCGGCAAAAAGGCTGAGACCAAACAGGCAGACAAAGAGGATGAGCGAATAATAGCCTCGTCTATTTTTCTTGAGCCGTTTCCAACGGTTATGGGTAAGGCTCTTTCCTTTCTCACCATTAACAGCCATGGTTATTGCCGCCCCTCAAAACTGATACGCGGATCGACCAGCACGTAAGAGAGGTCGGAGAGCAACCTGGAAACAAGCCCGATCAGGGTGAAAAAATACAGTGTCCCCATGACCACAGGATAATCGCGATTCATCACCGATTCGTAGGCCAGAAGCCCCATACCGTCGAGCGAGAAGATAGTCTCGATCAGCAGGCTGCCGGTGAAAAAGGCGGTAATGAAACTGCCGGGAAAGCCGGTAATAATGGGGATAATAGCATTCCGAAACACATGTTTGTACAGCACCTGCCGCTCCTCCAATCCCTTGGCCCGTGCAGTGACCACATACTGTTTACGGATCTCTTCCAAAAAGGAATTTTTAGTCAGCAAAGTCATGACCGCCAAGCTGCCTACCGTGGAAGCGATAATGGGCAGCACCATGTGCCAGAGATAATCGAGAATTTTGGCGACCGGGCTAAGTTGGTGCCAGTTATCGGAGACCAGTCCACGAAGGGGAAAAATATTCCAAAAACTCCCACCTCCAAAGAAAACAATTAAAACAATTCCGAGAACGAAGCCGGGAATGGCGTATCCGATCAAAATTACCGAACTGCTCACCATGTCAAAGGTCGAGCCGTCACGCACCGCTTTGGCAATACCCAAGGGAATACAAACCGAGTAGACAATAAGAAAACTCCACAATCCCAGCGACATCGACACAGGGAGCTTAGAAATAACCAATTCGGCCACACTCATATGATGGTAATAGGACTGGCCAAAATCAAACACCAGGTAGTGGCGCATCATTTCGAGAAAACGCTGCAGCGGTGGTTTATCAAAACCGTAGAGTTTTTTCAGCTGCTCGATGCGTTGTTGGTCCAGGCCCTTATTACCCTGATAAAGGCTTGTGTTTGCGGCCGCTTCCTTCCCTGCCCCAAAGCCGCTTAACTGGGCCATCACCCGCTCCACCGGTCCACCGGGGACAAATTGGGTGACAATAAAGGTAATCAACATCACCCCGATCAGGATGGGAATCATCAGCAAAAGCCGCTTGAGAATATAGAGCGCCATACCTACTTACGAAGCGTAGAAATTGTGCCGGTAATATGGGCCGACAGGGACCGCATCAGGAAATACGGATTCCTCCGACAACATCGTTGTCATCCTGCTCCTTACGACTCCGAGCCGGGCGCTCAATGCTGCGCCTGGGGATAAGTTCTTCCTCAACCGGAGGTTCGTTGCCCACCTGAACCCGACCACTGATAGGAGGACGATTATCCGCAAGACGATTTTCCTGAACCATTGCCGGAATATCCTTGTGCATCTGCGGGTCAAACGGTTGTTGCTGGGTGCGCAAGTTAATGGTTTCACGAACCTTAGGGCCAGCAATAACATCCTCTCCTCCAAGCGGACGTTTCAAAAAAGCCAACACCCCATCCTGAAGCAGTGAAACATCAACCAACTCCCAGCAATCCTGGCCCATCTGGTTGAGCGTCTTTTCCATCTCCTCATCATCCACGTATCGATCCCCAAGTAGACCATCCTTGGTAAACTCAAACAGGATTGTCCGATATTGCCACACCATTCTCATCCTCTCCTTGAAAAGGAAACAATTCAGCACGGCAGCCGTTCGCTATAGACGCATGCTTTGCCCACAAAGGGCCCTTCATTTATGCTGCCGTATACACGGCCCGGACCTCGTCAGCAATGAGGCTGATTCCGCGCCGAACATCTTGCTCATCTTGTGAATAGGTAATACGCAAACATTCCTGGGCATGTTGCCAACCCGGCTCAAGTCCCGGGAAGAAATAATCCCCCGCGACCACCACCACACCACGACTTTTGAGTCGCTCGTACAAGACCCGGCTCGTCACCGGAAGTTCTGGAAACCACAGCCAAAGAAACATTGCCCCTTCAGGCACATGCACCTTAAAAGGAAAACCGGTGAAAAACTCTTCAATGGCTTGCAGGGCCAATTCCATTTTTCGTTTGTAAAAAGGTCGAATAACCTGGTTACTGAGTCGAATGATCTCCCCCGATTCGATGATTTCGGTGGTCAGCATTGCACCAAAACCGGCGGTGGCAAGATTAATGACCGCGTTTGCTCCGGATATTCGTCTAATCAATGCTCTATCGGCAATAACAATACCGGTTCGGGCAGCCGGTAGACCGAACTTGGAGAGCGACATGCACAAAATTAAATGATGGTCCCACACAGGCAGAGCCTCGGTATACAGCATTGCCGGGAAAGGCAGCCCATAGGCGTTGTCGATGATCAGAGGTATGTCATGTGTCTGAGCCAGCCGAGAGAGCTCGTGTATCTCGGTATCGGTAAGCACGTTACCGGTAGGATTGGTGGGACGGGAGACACAGATGGCACCAATATCTGGGCCGATACAAATCTTGTCAAAGTCGACCCGATACTTGAAAAAGTGTTCTCCGATCTCCTCGATTATTGGCCTTACCGAGGTAAACAGATCACCCTCAACACCCAAATCCGCATAACCGATATACTCCGGTGCAAGCGGCAACAAAATTTTGCGATATCCCCCCTCAGCCGTTTTACCGGCAAAGAGATTGAAAAGGAGGAAAAAGGCGGTCTGGCTGCCACTGGTGAGACAGATGTTTTCTTCGTCAATATCCCAACCATACTCTCGACGAAATAATGCCGCCAGTGCCCGGCAAAAGCCGCCGTCCCCGCGAGGTGGGTCATAAATTCCAATAAGTTTGCGCAGTGCCTGATCATCACCAATCAGGGTTTGTAACCTCCTGCGGATGACGCCCTGAACCTCTGGAATGTGGCCGGGGTTCCCGCCACCCATCATGATTTTATCGCCATCGGCCATGGCATTGCCGAGGTCATCCATTAACGAGAGGATGCCGGCACCTGCGGAAAATTTTTCACCAAAGGCCGAAAGTTTCATTAAGCCTGCTCCTTGGGTTTGTTTATGATTTTCGCTATTTTTCAAATCGAAAAAAATGCGGCGACCGGGATAAAGGGAGAGAGAATTCTACCAGTTCCACCCAAAAAAATCCAACCGGATGTCATCATCAACAACCGGCTTTTGAAGGCACCAGTGGTTGATGTTAATTTTTGGGGCGCGCTTGAAAAAACTGGCAAGGCGAGCCTGAGGTTGCCAAAACAATCTGGGAGGGAAAAGAGACGCTTTTGAATCCATAGGCACGACAGCCTCGAGGACGAGACGGTTCGTAGGTGATAAAAAAATGTTTACAGAGCATACAGTTCGGAGCCTGGCCTGGAGTTTTTCTTTCCATGATCAACGATAATCAAAGTACAGCAAACGGGTTGAATCAGCTCTGTTTTTTGGGATAATCAAAAAAAAGCAACGTACCACTCCCCGGCACGATTTCCTGCCAGGTTTGCACTGCAAACTCAAGGGCAACAACACCGCTGGTTGGAATATTCTCGATCATCAAACCGGATAAAAAATTGGCAAGCATTGTACTCTCCGGATTATGCCCAACCATCATGAGAGTATCGACCTCCTGATGTACCTCTTGGAGCAAAGAGAGCAACAAAGCTACGCCAGCCTCATACTGCCCTGGATTAAACCGAATTCGAGCAAAGGGGTAGCCGAGTTGCTTTGCATAGTGCCGAGCCGTCTCCATGGCCCGGACTGCGGGGCTGGCACAAATCAAGTCCGGTTGGACACCATGAGCGGCCAGCCGTCGGCCCATTTCAGGGGCATCGCTTTTTCCTCTTTTATTCAGGGGACGATCAAAGTCGCGCAGATTCGGATCTGTCCAACTCGATTTGGCATGTCGGCAGATGAGCAAACGTTTCACGACGCATCCAACTCTTCTCGGATCTCTTGCCAGAGATCTTGGTAGGCCTTGGCTGCAGTTGAATTCGGCTGTGCCGCAGTCACAGGTTGGCGATAAACGCCCATCCGCTCAATATCAGCAGAATACGGAATGCCCGTTGATAGAACTCCGGCTTTTCCCTGCAAGGACTGCATAACTTCCGTGTGCAATTTTTTGCGTTTTTCCACCATGGAAAAAAAGATGCGAACCTTTTCACGCCCCTGACCGATCTCATCGAGAAAAGCGTAAAGTTGTTCCAGGGAAAGAATGGAGAGCGTGGTCGGAATAACCGGCACCAGGATCCGGTCGGCAGCATAAAAAATATTCTCTGAAAGCAGGGTCAAGTTAGGTGGACAGTCGAGCACAATCTGGTCGTATTCTTCTTGGAGGGGCTGCAGTACCTTATTCAGGCGTTTTTGTGATTTTTTGCAGTCATCCAAGGCAATATCGATATTCCGGTAGGAAAAATCGGCAGGGAGCATATCCAGCCCCGGAAAATCGGTACCGCGGATATTCTGTTCGATATGCTTGCCGCCTTTGAGCAATTTTTTGGTGCCGAATTTGTCCGGTGAACGGATACGGAAATAATACGAAGCCGATCCCTGCGGGTCCATATCAAGGAGCAGGGTTTTGCGTTCGGTCGAGGCCAAATACGCCAGATTGACCGAGGTGGCGGTTTTACCGACCCCTCCTTTGATATTGTACACCGCAAGTACACTCATATCGTCTCCTGCTTTTTCTTAAAAAGTTGATGGCAGAGATGTGTTGTCTCCGCATCCGAAAATTGGGTAAAGGCCTCCTTGAAATGGCTGCGCAATGCGCGCTGTTCCTGATATAAACTCAGCATCAGCCCGCCAAGTGCGGCTGCAATGGCCAGATGTTCCTTGGTCGGTGTTTTTTCGCTGAGCTTGCTCAGGGTCTCGCGCAGCATTGTTTGCTGAACCGAGAGATCGTTAAAAACGCCCAGAATGTCCTGTAGTTTTTTCAGATGTTTAACCACTATCTGCAGTTCTTCAGCAGGGTAGAGGCTGCTGAAAAATTCCATTGAGTAGCGTAATTTTTTGCACTGAATGCGTAACCGGTGCACTGCCTCGTCCGGTGTGGTTGTATCCAGGGAAAACCCGGAACGCAGAACCCGCTTATGATGCCGAGAGATAATCGGATCAGCCACTTCTTTCACCGGCATTCCCGCCAAAGGCGCTGGGTGGATATCCTCCTGCTCCAGGCAACGCTGCCAGTCATCAAAAATGGCGGTAATTTTTTTTGTCTGCAACCGACGGGTAAGCTTCTTTTGTTCCGTCTGTCTCTGCTTCAATAGGTTGTTGAAGAAGAGCTCCAGGCCCGGTTGCAAAGGGGGGGGAAGCCGATCAAGATATTTCTGACGATCCTTAAGGTATACATCCAAGTCGCGTGTCGGCCCAGTCATACTCCCGAAAGCTGCGAATTCTTTTTTAAACCGAGACACTATCGTTGCTGGCAAGACCTGTTTGACCAAACTGAGTCCGGAACGGGTCCGCCGGATTGCAACGCGTAGATCGTGTAGAAATTCAATATCCCAATCCGCGAGCACACCGGGAATATTTCTGCGCATGCTCTCAACAAGGACGAGATAAATCTCACGCATGGCTTGGCGGGCTGTACTCTTAGGATTCAGCGTCAGATTGAATTTGGAGCTGTAATCCAGTGGATAGCGGCCACCACTCCGACACGCCTCCTCAAAGCCGATAAGAGACGAGACCTCCTCGCGAATTGCATTATCAACCAAAATGGCTTTGGCCTGGGAAAGTTCCCTGTCATAGCCGCGTACTGCAAACAGACGGACCAATCGAAAACCGACTTTTCGTCCTTCCGGCCGCTGCCACTCAATGACCAACCGCACTACGGTTTTTTCATCCTGATTGAGCAAGCGGTATTGGCGCCCGCTTAAGCGAACCGCTGCAATGGGTAAAAGACAACGGATTCCTAAAATCGGATCCAAGGCCTCACGTAACCGCCCTAGAGGAAAATCTTCGGCAAAACAGGGGGGGGTAACCAACGGCCCGCCCTGCTGCAAGGTCACCTCACAACTCTCACCGTGGTACAGGGTCCAAGAGGGGCCATGATTGTGGAGCAAATATTCCTGACGATAGAGACGCCAGTCAAAGGTGTCGACGTAATTAACCTGGGCATTGTATTCCGGCAAGGACTCGACGGTGAACACCGATTCCAGGGCTGTCAGCAGCTGCTCGGTTTCGATTTCCTCGGGAATAAGCCAAGTTTCAGTGCCGTAGGGATTCATTGCATTTGCTCAGCTACGATAGTCGGCATTTATTTTTATGTAATCATAGGAGAGGTCGCAGGTATACACCTCGCCGGTACAACTGCCCTCACCCAGGTCAACGGTTACGGTAAATGCAGGTTGCTGCAGAACCTTGGTAGCCGCCTCTTCGACATCTCCGCCCACAAAAAGGCCCTTTTCCACCAACTGCACCTGATCAAAGCTAATGGCGACATTATTGGGGTCAAAGTTGCATTCCGAGCGGCCAAGGGCGGCTATAATGCGGCCCCAATTGGCATCTTCGCCAAAGAAAGCCGTTTTCACCAAGGCGGAGTTGGCAATGGTGCGGGCAGCCAGTACCGCTTGTGTTTCGTCCTCTGCACCGGTAACACGAAGAGTAACCAGCTTGCTGGCGCCTTCACCGTCGGCGACAATTTTCAGTGCCAGCTCATGGCAAACCTGCGCAAGTGCAGCGCTAAACCTTACTGCGGCTGGGGAGGATGAATCGCTGATAAGCGCATTTCCCGAGGCACCGTTTGCCATCACCAGTACCATATCGTTGGTGGAGGTGTCCCCATCGACAGTTATGCGGTTGAAGCTATGCTCCACGCCTTCTTTAAGCAACTGATCCAGCAGAGCCCGCTCGATGTTGGCATCGGTGGCAATAAAACAGAGCATGGTTGCCATGTTGGGCATGATCATGCCGGAACCTTTGGCCACCCCCAAAAGCGTAACCTCGACACCATCAACCTCAATCGTGGCAAGGGAGGTCTTGGCAACAAGATCCGTGGTCATGATTGCCCGGGAAAGCTCGGCAAAACCATCAGAGGAAAGTTTGGCGACCAGCTCAGGCATAGCGCGGGCAAAAGGTTCTGGGCTGAGTTGTTGACCAATCACGCCGGTGGAAGCCACCTGTACAAGGGAGCTATCAATCCCCAACTCTTTGGCAGCCATAGCACTTGTGGCCACGGCCAAATCCATTCCCTCCTGACCTGTGCAGGCATTGGCGTTCCCGGAGTTGACCAGCACTACCTGAGCCTGCCCTGATCGTAACCGCTCAATGTCGAGCAATAAGGGCGCGGCCTTGACCTTATTGGTGGTGAATACCCCGGCAGTAACCGCGGGTGTCGTTGAAAAAACCATCCCCAGATCCAGCCGATTGGGATAACGTATACCAGCCTCAACGGCAGCAGCCAAAAAACCTTTTACCTGCATGAAACATCCTGTTTGCGCTTGAAGTTATAAGAAATACAACAAAGTTTACTCTACCAGATAGACGCTAAATTTAAAGAGTGAACCGATCCGCCGCCCGTTTTTCCTTGACCGGGAGCCGGTTTAGGGGCACTTTAAGATTTTCCCCCTAAAATAAGGGAGAATTTTCGAATCATTTCCCGGTGACCTTGATCGTTTGCGGTTCACCACGGTTAGACTCCACCGCTATTTTAATTCTTTTTTATTTGATGCCGACACCCTCAACTTTTCGCACCCATCCCAAGGTTAAAGCCTGATGAACGGTTTTGCCTGGAGCCTGACTTCCTCGATCTTTCTTGTCGACCTGGCCATTCGCATTGGGCTTTCCTTGCGGGTCATCATGCGTAAACGTGCCCCCAGTGTCTCCATTGCCTGGCTTGTCATTGTGCTTCTTTTTCCTTTTGCCGGTGCAATTACCTACTTGTTGTTCGGAGAAACAAGGCTGGGTGAGCGGCGTGCAGCACGCTTGGTCAAAGGGCGCCCCATGATTCGCCAATGGTCCAGCACCCTGCAGGTTCATCCTCATATCGACTGGTCAGACGTTAACCCGGAATGCCTGCCGTTGGATCGGCAAATATTGGCAACAACCGGCATCCCGACCATGGCTGGCAACCACCTGCAACTTCTTGATTGTGCAGAAGTATTCTTTAACCATCTGCTGGAGGATATCCGCCGGGCTCAACGCAGCTGTTCCCTGGAATTTTACATCCTCAGCGAAGGTGGCCGTGTCGATGAACTGATCGCCGAATTGTTTGCCGCCCGAAAACGTGGGGTGCGATGTCGTTTGCTGCTTGATAGTATCGGCTCCAAAACCTTTCTCCACAGCCGCACCGCCAAGGCGCTTCGAAAGGCTGGAGTTGAAATCGTCGAAGCGCTACCAGCTGGCCTCATCCGTGCCTTGTTTGTCCGCATTGATTTACGCAATCATCGAAAAATCGCAGTCATCGATGGGGAAATAGCGTACACCGGTAGCCAAAATTTAGTCGACCCACGATTTTTCAAGCAAAAAACCGGTGTGGGCGAGTGGGTGGATGTAATGGTGCGAATCACCGGCCCGGTGACCGAACTGTTGCAGGTGACCTTCTTTTTTGACTGGCTGCTGGAACAGGGCAAAGGACTGCACGATAGTTCCATTACCGAGGAACTGCAACCGGTTCCAGCCAGCGGCAAAGCGTTGGTACAACTGGCCCCCTCCGGTCCCGGATACGGTGAGGATACCATCCACAACCTGCTCCTCACCACCATCTACGCGGCCCGCCGGGAAATCGTGCTCACCACGCCCTATTTCGTTCCAGACAATGCCCTCCTTGCCGCTCTTAAATCGGCAGCTGAACGGGGGGTTGAAGTGTGTATCATCGTCCCCAAATGCAATGATTCCCTGTTAGTCCACTATGCCAGCAGGGCCCGTTATGACGTTTTGGCCCAGGCCGGTGTGCGTATCATGGCCTTTACCGGGGGGCTGCTCCATGCCAAAACCATCACCGTGGACAATGATTTCTGCCTCTTTGGCTCAGTCAATCTCGATATGCGTAGCTTTTGGCTCAATTTTGAGATGACTCTTTTAGTGTATGACCGGGAATTCAGCCAACGAGTCAGACTATTGCAGCAGCAGTACCGGCAGCAAACAACTCGCTATGACACTGAAAAATTTCAAAATCGCTCGTTTGGCGAACGTTTATTGGAAAATATTGCCCTGCTGGTTAGCCCGCTCTTATAATTTTTTTGAGGAGTACAGCCCGAGGCTGATACTTTCAACGCTCACATTACTGGAATATTATCCATGAAAATTTTGCTGATCAGTGACATCCACGGCAACTATCCTGCCCTGGCAGCGGTAAGTGAAGCCGTGGCTGAGCTTGATTGCAGTCATATTTTCAACTGCGGCGACAGCCTGGTTTACGCCCCTTTTCCCAACCAAACCCTTGATTGGTTGCGAAGTCATCAAGTCTTTTCCATCAGGGGTAACACCGACGACCGGGTGATCAAGCTTTTAAAAGGGAAGACTTTTAAAAAACCTTCCAAACCGGAAAAGCGGATCATGTTTACCAGCACAGCATCGGCGCTCAGTCCGGAAAACATTTCCTTCATGCTCGAATTGAAGAAGAAAAAGTTGCTCAGACTCGGCCATGCTTTTATCGGTCTCTACCACGGTAGCCCATTAGATCATGAGGAATTTCTTGTTGCCGACACCCCTGAAAAACGATTCAAGGAATTGGCAAAGGCAACCAGTTGCGAAGTCATCGTCACCGGTCACTCCCACACCCCATACCATCGTTATGTGGGTGGAGTACATTTCATCAATCCAGGATCGGTCGGGCGAATGTTCGATGGTAATCCTGAGGCTTCCTATGCGATCTTGAGCATAAAAAAGGGCACGATAGAGGTCAGCCACTATCGTTGCCCTTATGATGTCGATGCCGTGGTCCAGAGAATTAAAGAAAATGAGCTGCCCCCTATTTACGGTGAAATGTTTCGCACCGCCAGCAAGCTCAATTAAGATGCCTTACAACAACCAAAAATAGCGAAATTCAACCCGCCAAGACAGCGGTTCCCGCACACGGAATACGCGCTTGCGCCTTGTTAGACAAACGGCAAAAAAACATCACCTTCTACGAGAGGGCTAAGCAAAAACACAGATATACAAGGCGTAGCGTTTGTACGACACCATCAAAATTGACACCGGAGTTTTCGCTTACCTCCGAGGATATTTTTTTGAGCATAACTCCGAAATTGGGCGAAAAGACCGCTTTTGGATGGGCACTACTTAACTGCGCTTCTATGTGCCTCGTCTATTCTGGCTTCAACATAGAGCAAGGCGTCTTCACTGCACGCCTCAAGATCAAAACAAACCGCATCGCTGCCGAGTAAACCACCGGGAACAAAGGCCCCCTGTTCTTCAGGATCGGTGATCATATCCCCAAAAAAACAGACGGAAAGCCAGCGCGGTTCATCCTCAATAACGTCAACCATCACATAGAGAGTGCGCACTTTTCCAGGGACAGTCCCACGCAAAGAATAGGTGACTCCTGGGCGGGGATGAAATTCGAGAACAGACTCCTCTTTGCTGGCCAAACGATCTTTAAGGCGAATAAAACCAGCCTTATTCCCCTCTGCGGTCGCTTCCCAGGAGGCGATGAAGTCCTCAATGGCTTGTAGTGTCGTACTCATTTTACTCCTCCCTCAAGTGGTTGCAGATGCATGGCCCCGGCAATAGAAAATTTTGCTAGCCGCATCCGATAAGTGCTCATGTTTTTTAAGAATGATGGACTCGTAAAAAATCCATCACATTCTAGGAGATGGCATGCAGAAGGTGTGTCGAGTGTCGGGGAAAATGTTACGACGCCATCAGAAAATACCCCTATTTCATATAAACCTGTCGCTTCAATTGTACCACAAAAAACGTATTCCCAAAATCTTGATGAAGTCGTAAAAAATAAAAAAAAACAAACAACTACGCCTCATTAAAACAGTATCTTACAAAACGCGAAACTCGTTTCCGTGAATTATAAGGGAACGACCGTCTCCGTATATCCGGGAAAAACAGACAAAAAAAACGCCACCCCTTGTGGGATGGCGTTTTTTTTAGATCTATGGCGAAGGGTTCAGGCCGTCTGACCGCAACATTTCTTATATTTTTTTCCGGAACCGCAGGGACAGGGGGCATTACGCCCGACCTTATCCTCAGCCCGCTGGATCGGTGTCCGATCCACCTCTTCCGCAGGCTCCGAGGCGCTGAGGCGCTTCATAGCGGCCATTTCTTGTTCACGCTGTTGCCGCTGTTCTTCTTCCAAACGGGCAAGTTCGTCATCCTGGACCAACTGAATCCGCATCAGATTGGCAATGGTGTGCTGCTTGACCGCATCAACCATGGTGGCAAAAAGCTCATAGCCCTCGCGCTTATATTCGAGCAGTGGATTTTTCTGACCATAGCCGCGCAAACCGATCCCCTCTTTGAGGTGATCCATCTGCAGGAGATGCTCTTTCCACAGACCGTCGACTATCTGCAGCATAACCATCCGTTCCAGTTGCCGCATCTGTGCATTGCCGTTCCGCTCTTCCTGAAGCGCATAAGCCCGCTGCACCGAATCCTGCAACTTTTCGACAAATCCGTCATGGGTGAGTTCGTTGCGTTCATCTTCATCCCAATCGAGTTTGAGATTGAACACCTGCTCTACCCGATCCTCGATTGCCGACCAATCCCAATCCTCGGCATTCACACGGCTGGTGGCGAGTTCGCTGGCCACCTGCTGAACCAAATCATCGATAAAATCGTCGATGTTCGGCCGGATGTTATCGCCCTCGAGAACCTCACGTCGCTGTGTGTAGACCACCTCTCGCTGCTTATTCATGACATCGTCATATTCGAGCAGGTGTTTACGAATATCAAAGTTATGCCCTTCCACCTTGCGCTGCGCATTTTCAATCGCTCGGGTCACCATGGAATGCTCGATGGGTTCGTCTTCCTCCATGCCCAGCTTATCCATAATCGAACTGAGCCGGTCAGAACCAAAGATGCGCAGCAGATCGTCTTCAAGGGAGAGATAAAAACGGGAAGAGCCAGGATCACCCTGACGTCCGGAACGTCCGCGCAGCTGGTTGTCGATACGACGGCTTTCATGACGGCCGGTTCCCAGGATATGCAGGCCACCGAGTTCACGCACCCCTTCACCAAGCTTGATATCGGTACCTCGACCAGCCATATTGGTGGCAATGGTTACTCTGCCCTTCTGCCCGGCCTGGGCGATAATTTCCGCCTCACGATCATGCTGTTTGGCATTGAGTACATCATGGGCAATGCCATCTTTGGAAAGCATTTGGGCAATCTTCTCCGAAACATCGATCGAAATCGTGCCCACAAGAATAGGCTGCCCTTTTTCATTGAGTTCCTTGATCTCACGGACGATATTGCGGTACTTTGCGGCTTGATTTTTATAAATCAGATCCGCAAAATCCTTCCGGGTCATCTTCTGGTGAGTGGGAATAATAACGACATCAAGATTGTAAATCTTTTTGAATTCCGCAGCTTCGGTATCAGCGGTACCGGTCATGCCCGCCAGTTTTTCATACATGCGGAAGTAATTCTGAAAGGTGATCGAGGCCAAAGTCTGATTTTCCTTCTCGATCTTGACCCCTTCCTTAGCCTCCAGGGCCTGGTGAAGGCCATCAGAATAACGGCGCCCCTCCATGGTGCGGCCGGTGAATTCGTCAACAATGACCACCGCCCCGTTTCGGACAATGTAATCGACGTCACACTGAAAGATGAAATTAGCCTTGAGCGCCTGGTTGATATGGTGCAGATGATTGATATTGCGTGGATCGTAGAGGTTATCCAGTTCAAGCAACTCTTCCGCCAGGCTCACGCCCTCATCGGTGAGCATGATCTGGCGAGACTTTTCATCCTTGGTATAGTGGTCCTCGACCTTGAAGTGACGCATGATCCGGTCGACCTTGAGATAGAGATCGGTGGTCTGCTCTGCCGGGCCGGAGATGATCAGCGGTGTACGCGCCTCATCAATAAGAATCGAGTCAACCTCGTCGACAATGGCGTAGTTAAACCCGCGCTGACAATAATCCTCCAGGGAAAACTTCATATTGTCGCGTAGGTAGTCAAAACCGAATTCGTTGTTGGTACCGTAGGTAATATCGGCAGCGTAGGCCGCTCGCCGCTCTTCATCGTCCATCTCGTGCAAAATGGCGCCGGTGGTCATACCGAGAAAGCGATACACCTTGCCCATCCATTCAAGGTCGCGGTTGGCCAGATAATCGTTGACCGTAACCACATGCACACCCTTGCCGGAAAGGGCATTGAGATATACAGGAGCCGTCGAGGTCAATGTCTTGCCCTCACCGGTCTTCATCTCTGCAATCACTCCCTGGTGAAGAACGATGCCACCGATGAGCTGAACGTCATAATGGCGCTCGCCCAGCACACGCTTGGCCGCCTCACGAACCACGGCAAAGGCCTCGGGCAGCAGGTCGTCAAGCGTCTCCCCTTGGGCATATCGCTCTTTGAATTCAGCCGTCTTTGCCTTGAGTTCGTCATCGGTAAGCGGCTCTATAGCAGGTTCCAGTGCATTGATCGTCTTCACGATCCGCCGGTACCGCTTGATCAGCCTATCGTTTTTAGTGCCGAAAATTTTTGCCAGAATTTTTCCGAGCATCGTCTATCTCCATCGGGGAAACCGGCCCCCGGGAAAAGGAAAAGGAATGTTCCGCCGCGAATCAGGAGGCAGATTTGAGCGTTGTGGTGCGGATCAGGGCATCCTCATCACAATCCGGGAATTTGGAGCAGTGAATGCAATCACTCCAAATTTTATGAGGTAACTCCTGCTTATCGCGGTCAACAAACCCGAATTTACGAAAAAAGGGCGCCTGGTAAGTCAACACGAAAACCTTGGATATTTCCAGGCTGTTGGCTTCATCCAGGCAGGACTCCACCAGCATCGCCCCGATTCCACTTTTCTGCTGTTCTTCAACCACGGCAAGGGAACGTATCTCGGCCAAATCGTCCCAACAGATATGCAGGGCACAGATACCCAAAATCGTCCCGGCCTCTTCGTAAACCACAAAATCGCGAAGGTGATCGTAGAGCGAACTGATGGAACGGGGCAACATCAACCCCTTGGCAGCAAAAACGCTGAGCAGAGCATGAATTGCCCGCACATCTCCCATCCGTGCCGGTCGAATCCGTCCGGCCGTTTTTTTTTCTTTAGTCTCAGACATACATACTCTCTTATTTTCCATCAAAAGATGGTGAACTCACTCTTCAACTCTCTCATCGGTATTTTGCTTCGCTGTATGGAGACCGGCCAAAGGATCAACCGCGACCAACCTTCGATAAAGCTGCCAGTTCCCCACTCCGCTCGTAAGTCCGATAAGAAAAAGAAGGAGTGATTTGGGGCCGACACCAGGCTCCAACAACACTAACAGCGCCAGGCCTATACTCGTCCCATACACACAGCCATTGACCAGTTGAAGATTGGAAGCCGACCACTGGGGAAACTTCCCGGCAAGGATGGATATTCCTGGTCGGGCCAACGCAAAAAAACAAACATAGGAACAGAGCAAAAGTGGAATAAAACCATAAACAGCCCAAGTAACCATGTTTGTATACAACGTATGGTTCTGGGCAACCAACCCAAAGTGGATGAAAATGAAGGTAATAAGGGTCAGTAAGTGGACAAGGATAAACAGCAGAACAGGAAAAACCGCAGGAACATACCAACCCACCCGGGTGGTCAGGAGACGGCGTAGTCCCTGTCCCAGGGCTGCAATCAATGTAACTTGCTTCCTTTTTGGGGGTCGCCTTCTACGTGTACCATTCATGAGCGAACAAACATTCCGTCCTGGCGGGGAAAATTTATCGGGACGGACCAGCTTGTTCGGCTATCCGTGCCGGAAGGGGTTGTTGGACAACGGTCGAGGGTGCCATTCGTGAATCTCTTTGTGGAAAAAGAATGGTCTGACCGGCCCAGATTCCTAACATAAACATCCAAAAAAACAAACAAAAACAAACCAGCATCAGGCTGAACATACCTCGCCAGCCCAACTCAATCCGAAATGCCTTGGCCTTCTTCGGTTTGGCCACATCCTCAGATGATACCGATGCTGCAGACGACGCGCCCTTGCGTGTGAACAGTCTCATAGCGTCTCAGGCAAGCCTGGAGGGTGGAGTGGTCTTGGGCAGGGTCGGAATGCTTCCGACACCCGCCGTATCTGGTAAGTCTTCCCACTGAAAAAGCAAGCAGTAATTCAAAAGCGAATATACAGCCGAATGCTACATTGTCTCAGGTGCATTTAAGCCTATCAACTCCAAACCGTTACGGAATACCCGTTTCAGAGCCCCACAAAGATAGAGCCGAATGGCGCTCAGCTGGGCATCATCCGTCAGCACTTTATGTTTGTTGTAGTAGCCGTGGAACTGTCCGGCGAGCTCCATCAGGTAAAAAATCACTCGATGTGGAGCCAGGTCAGTGGCAGCCCCGGCAACCAGCTGAGGGTATTCGCCGAGGGATTTCAAAAGCGCATATTCCTCCGGTTCAACCAAGCGCTGCAGGTTTTCAACTGCCCCATCCGTGGTGACGCCTTGCTCCTTGGCCTGCCGCTCGATACTGCACAGGCGTGCATGGGCATACTGGACGTAAAACACCGGATTCTCCTGGCTCTGTTTCTTGGCCAGATCAAGATCAAACTCGATTAAATTATCGGGTTTGCGCATCAGGAAAAAAAAACGGAGGGCATCTGGCCCCACCTCATCCACGAGCTCATCCACGGTGACAAAGGTCGCCTTACGGGTCGACATTTTAACCTGCTTCCCATCCCGGAGCAGGGTAACGAACTGGTACAGGACCACGGTGATGAGACTATCATCACAACCAAGGGCGCGAACACCGGCCAGGACATCAGGCACGGTGGCGATATGATCGGAGCCGAAGACATTGATCATCCAATCGTAACCGCGGTTGAACTTATCCAGATGATAGGCAATATCGGGCAGACGATAGGTGGGCTCACCGGTACCTTTAATGATAACCCGGTCCTGCTCCTGACCAAGCTCGGAGGTCTTAAACCAGGTTGCGCCCTCTTTCTCATACACCAGATTCTTGGCCTTTAACTCGTCCACCACCTGATTTATGCGTCCATCCTCATAGAGGGTGTGCTCATTGAAGTACGTGTCAAAGCCGATCCCGATCCGTTTCAAGGTTCCGTCTATATCGGCAAAGATAGCCTTCTGTGCCCTGTCCTTGAACACACTCACCTCGGCATCCTTGAACGAGTCGCCCCCCTCTTCAATCATCGACTTGGCGATATCATAGATATAATCTCCCTGGTAGCCGTCTTCAGGAAAGATGTTGGCCAAACCGAGCAACTCAAGATACCGTGCCTGGGTCGATGCACCAAGTACACGCATCTGGCGACCGGCATCGTTGAAGTAGTATTCGCGTTGCACATCAAAGCCAGCTGCTGCAAGCACCCGGGCAATGGCATCGCCAAGCACGGCATTACGACCATGGCCAACGCTGAGCGGCCCTGTTGGATTGGCGCTGACAAACTCCACCAGCACCTTCTTGCCGGCACCCTCATCGGATGTACCGAATTTTTGGTCCTGCTCATAAATCGGAGCAAGCACAGAGGCCCAGATATCCTTGGCAAGAAAAAGATTGATAAAGCCGGGACCGGCCACTTCAACTCGCTCAATCACCGATTGGCTTTCGAGAAGCCCAGCCAACTGCGTCGCCAGGTCACGGGGTTTGCGCTTGTCAATTCCAGCGGCCACCAAAGCAAAATTGGTGGAAAAATCCCCCTGCCCTTCACGTTTGGGCACCTCAATGGCATACCGGCCAGCAGCGGCGTCGCTCCAGAATCCCTGGGTAACACCGTCTTGAAAGCAGCGGTCAATAATCTCTTTAATCTGTGATTTTATCATGGGCTCACAACTGCGGTCTATGGACCGACTATCAATAATGGAAAAACGTGGAATCAGTCTACCAGTTCGCGATCATTGAGGTTGCCAAACAGGCAAAGCACCTCATAACTGATGGTCTCCATCCAGGTTGCAATATCATCGGCGGTAATCTCTGCATCGCCTTGCCTGCCCAGCAGCACCACCTCGTCACCAGGCCGAACAGGGCCTAAACCTGTCACATCAACCAAAGTAAGATTCATGGATATGCGGCCGACAGCAGGAGCTCGATGCCCGTTGACCAACACGGAGGCGCGGTTGGAGAGAATGCGCAGGTAGCCATCTTCATACCCCACCGGCAATACGGCAATGGTGGAGGGGCGGGTAGTCGTGAATAAATGGCTGTACCCCAGGCTCTTGCCCGCAGGCACCTCACGCACCTGGAGAACACGGGTGGCAAAACGCATGGCAGGTTGCAACAAGGGCGGGTCGGCGGCAACGCGGCCATCAGGTCCATCGGGATAGTAGCCGTAGAGGGCGATTCCAGGGCGCACCATATCGAGCCGGGCGTCGGCAACATAAAATAATCCGCCGGAATTGGCAAGATGGAGACAGCATTTACCCGGAATCAGTTGTTTGAGCTTGGCCGTGGTCAGGTTGAAGGTTTCAAGCACGTGCTCCGAGTTGGCCGATTGGCGATCATCGGCCATGGGGAAATGGGCCATCACCCCGGCAAGATTGAGCTGCGCCGACTGTTGGACAGTCCTCGCCAATTCGAGAAAATTAGTGGGAAATATCCCTTGGCGCCCCATACCCGCATCAAGTTTGATGTGTACATCAAGGGGTTTACCCCGCTCTCTAGCCAAGCGAGAAAGTTCCGGCAAAACCTGCTGATCGACCACAACGGGGGTAAGATCGGCGGCGACCAAAGCGGAAAGTGTCTGAGGAATCACCCCAGCCAGAACCAGAATGGGCTGGGTAATACCGGCTTCCCTTAAACGGATGCCTTCCACAACCTCGGCCACGCCAAAGGCGGCAGCCCCCTCTTGGGCAAAGATGCGGGCGCAGTCGATCTGACCGTGGCCGTATCCATTGGATTTGATCAGCGGCATAATCGCCGCCCCTTGAGCCAGTCGGCGACAGAGACGAAAATTATGGATGAGCGCCGAACGACTGACAGTCACACGATTCAGTGATCTCATGCATCCTTCTCAATGCGAATTGCGTAAGGAGTACCACTGTGCCCAACCTAGGCGGCTGGAGAAACAAAGCGCCCAACCGATGGCACAGTAAAACATACCCGTTAGTTGACCGGGGTGGCCGACACGACGGATGATAAAACCGGCAGTCATCATCATGACCACCATCAGCCAACTTTTCCAGGAATAGATTGCCCCCAGACAGGTGCCATCCTTAAAGCGGATAATTCGCTGGATGGATTTGCGGGCAACTTTATCAAGAATAAGCACTGACTTCAGGGTCCCGAGCAGGAAAGAGATGGCAAGCATCCAGCGACCGTTCCCAGGCCCCATCCAGATAAAGCCGCGGGTTATCAGCATGCAGCCAATGGCGGTCCAAAGAAAAGGGGCGGCAAAGAGGTGGACCGATCGCGGAACGCCGGGTTTGACCAGTTGGGTGAATTTACTTGCAGTCATATATCGATCCCCGCACCAGAACACCCTAAAACAAGTCAAGCCCACCCCCGTAAAGGGATGGGCTTGTAAACCAACCGAATGTTCTGAAAAAATCACATTTCGGTAACGGTGATGGCACCCTCGGGACAAACCTCAACACAGGTCTCGCAGCCCAGGCACTCGTCGGAGTTAACCGGCTCAGCCTTGCCATCCTGCATCTCGAAAACCTGAGCAGGGCAAGCGTTTACACACTCTTCATCACCAGAACATTTGTCTTTATCAACAATGATTTCCCACATGGCACAACCTCCGAAAAAATGATTTGATAACTCGAAACACGATGTTGTTACAACCTCGGGTACAAGGCAAAACAATACGTAAGAATCGATTTTCTTTATAGGACCGGCCATTCTTTGTCAAGACAAAAGATAGAAACACCGGATATGGAGCAAGGTCTTTACCCGTTCATAATTATCCATTTTCAACCCCATAAATTGAACAGAGGTGGTCGCTGGCCCGGACCAACACTTTTTTCGTTTGCACCCACGAAAATCAAGGGTAAGAAGAGGCGGCATTTTACTCATCCGAAAAAGGAGATTTTCCATGGCTAAAAAACTGACAAAAAAGAAAGCAGGCGGTTACAGCCCGGAGAAAGGCGAACTAGCCATGATTGAGGGCATTATTGAAGGGAGCCCGGATGCGGTCGGGGTGGCGGTGATCCGTTATGACTGCGATTGCCGGAAGATGGCCGCTGTCAATAAAAGTGGCGATCCGGCCAGTGAAATCATCATGTATCGTGACCATGCCGAGTCGATTTGCGACCAGTGTAAGGAAGATAACGGAACGTTTATGCGGGTAGTCAAACAGTTCATCTACTGGAAAAGCCCCGAACCGGATGTTTACACTAAGGAAATGATCATCAGTAAGGTGCTGGGCTCGGAACAGTAATCTTGTCATTTTTTTTTTGGAGAGGGTCGGTTCTGTTCAAGATGAATACTGTTTGCGGGGTTGCCGAACCCGGCGATGATGGCTAAGGTTGCCACTGGCATAGCACTTTTTCAGTGCCACCTTTTTGTCATCCTGGTCTGTCGTCGGCAGGTATTACTGGAACCGACCTGCTTCCCGTTGTCTTTCTCCCCGGTTGTCCATGTTTCCCACATACCCAGAATCATGTGAATTGACCCTTGGTCACCGTCCCCTGCTACACCCCATGTTTCAGCAACTCCGCGACGGTATTTCCGAGTTTACCTTTGCCAATATCTACTTATTCCGAAAGGCCCATAATTACCGTGTTACCCGTTTGGCCGATGGCACGGTGGCCCTGGTTGGACAGGATAAGAACCAGCCTTTTTTCATGTTGCCCTTCGGCCTACCGGAAAGAACCCTGCTGGCCCAACTTTTTCAGGATCACACGATGATGAAAGCCGCCTCAATGTCGCAGGCGGACCTCCTCGCCGAGCTTGACTACCGGGTTTTATCTGATCGAGACAATTTCGATTATTTGTATCGACGCCAAGATCTGGCCGTGCTCGGCGGCCGCTATTACCACAAAAAACGCAATCTGATCAAAGCCTTTGTCACCAGCCATAACTACGCGGCCCGGCCACTTCGGGAAGAGTTTGTCGCCGATGCCGTGCAGGTATTGGATAACTGGCGTGCCGGCAACGATCAGCCCGGTGATTACGAGGCTGCCCGCGAGGCCCTAGAGCAGATCGATTATCTGCAACTCTGCGGAGGGATCTATTACGTTGACGATCGGCCCGTAGCCTATGCCCTTGGCGAAGAGCTATCCGGCATGGCAACCTACCTGATTCATTTTGAGAAGGCGGTATCCGGATATAAGGGATTGTATCAGTTCATCAACCAATCCTTTGCTTCGGTGTTGCCGGAGGATTATGAGACCATCAACCGGGAACAGGACATGGGCGACCAGGGATTACGCCAAGCAAAGCTCAGCTATAAACCCACGGGGTTTATAGAAAAATTCAAAGGATATTCAAAAGATATCGGTACGCAGTTCGACCAATTGAGCTCAGGCGATTCCACCGATGCCTCAAAATGAACTGGATTTTGTGCTTACTTTGCCCCCCTTTCTGTGGCGCACATCTTTTGTCGTTCCCGTTTTTCACGAGAACAATAATTCGTCATCTTTTTGATTCCGCCCTTGCTTAGAGTTCATCATGTTCGATCAAAACGCTCTAATCCTCTTCACCTCCGCCTCCCTGCTCCTGGCCCTGGCACCTGGACCGGACAACATCTTTGTCCTTACCCAATCAGCGGTTAAAGGCAGGCTTGTCGGCCTGGTGGTTACGTTGGGACTCTGTACAGGACTAATCGTGCATACGACTGCCGTAGCACTTGGTGTGGCGGCCATCTTTCAGGCTTCGGCCACGGCCTTCAACCTGCTTAAATTTGCCGGGGCCGCCTATCTGCTGTATCTGGCCTGGGGTGCCTTTCGAGCCGGTGCCGAATCGCTGGAGGGCAAGGCAGACCGCGAACTGAGTCTTTTTCGTTATTACCTGCGGGGGATCATCATGAACGTGACCAACCCCAAAGTCTCCATCTTCTTCCTTGCCTTTCTCCCCCAATTCACCCATCCGGAAAGCGGCCACTTGCCGGGACAGATGCTTATCCTCGGCGGCTTGTTCATTCTCTCCACCCTGATTGTTTTTGGCGGCATCAGCCTCCTTGCCGCCACCCTTGGCCAATGGCTACGACAATCGGATCGGGCGCAAAAGTGGCTCAACCGGATCGCGGGGACGATCTTCACCGGACTGGCTTTAAAACTGGCAACCGCCAATCGTTGACGTATGCGGCCAACCTCACCCCTGCCAGTCGGCTCAGCCACGGGTCAAGGCCTTCGTTTCCCTGAGATACGGGTCTCACCCAAGTCTTCAAATATTTCTTGATAAAGCCGGATTTCTCGACTTAATTCATCGATTCAAAATAAGCATCATTGAGGATGGCTGGATTCGTAAAAAAACCCTCACATTCTGAAATGTGGTGCAGTAGATCGAAGTTTTCACGACGCCACCCGGATGACTTAAGTCTGTTTTTATGCATTTCTGTCCAATTGGGACAAAATGTTCACACGGAATACGGGCTAGAGATTGTTTTGGGGGAGAGAGGCTAACCATGCAGGAAGAAAAACGGCAACTGTTGCGGAAAATTGCGGAGGGAGTGGGCAGGATCACGGTGCTTACCGGAGCCGGGATTTCAGCAGAAAGCGGTATCCCCACCTTCCGTGGCCCGGAAGGTTACTGGACCGTGGGTTCCAAAGTCTATCAGCCTCAGGAGATGGCCACCTTCCACATGTTCTGCCGCATACCGGATGAAGTCTGGAAATGGTATCTCTACCGTATGGGGGTCTGTGGGGCCGCCGAAGCAAATCCCGGCCATCACGCCTTAGTGGCCATGGAAAAATATTTTGGAAACCGGTTCACCCTCATTACCCAGAATATAGACGGACTCCATCTCCGCGCCGGAAATTCGCTTGAGCGGACTTACCAAATTCACGGTAACGTCTTTAATATGCGCTGTTCTCTTGAATGCAGTGAAGCCGTCTACCCCATTCCCGAAACCGTACGTCCTAAAACAAAAGAAGAAAAACTCACCGACAGTGATCGTGAAAGTCTGCGTTGCCCACTCTGCGGAGCTCGAACTCGCCCTCATGTTCTCCTTTTTGACGAGAGCTACAACGAACAGCATTACCACTTTTACAGTTCGTTGAGCACTGCCCGGCAGACCGCCCTCCTCTTGGTGGTCGGCACCGCAGGCGCCACCAACCTCCCTAACCAAGTGGCCCGGGAGGTTTACCGCAACGACGGGGTTATCGTTGATATCAATATCGAGCCCAATCCCTTCTCGCAACTGGCGCAAAGTTCTCACCACGGCTTTTTTATCCAAAGATCAAGTGCAACCGCCCTTCCAGACCTGTTAGAGATCATGACAGATCAAACCTTGTAAATTTTCCCACCGGGCATAAACCTCCCATCCTCACGACAAGACGGTGGCACTCATAGTCTCTTAAGGAGTCCAGGAGTGTTCATGTCGTGGTCTTTGCCATGCTTGTTTGCGCATCCACACCAATCAATTTGTTTTGCCCATAAGGCCTCTTTGAATAAAAGATGAGGCTTTTACAATCAACGGGGATGATTCTCTGGGAGGAGTTGACCTATCTGGTAATTTTTCTTACTGTGTTGTGATTATCTGTCCCACGGAGAGTAGGTATGAATATTCAAGGATTACGTAAAGAGTACAACAACCCGGTGCTGAGTCGCGACATGCTCGCGGCCGATCCCTATGACCAATTTGAACGCTGGTTCCAGGATGCCTGCAGTGCCGAATTGCCCGAACCCAATGCCATGACGTTAGCCACGGTTGCCAGCGATGGCCAACCAACCCTGCGCACGGTGCTACTGAAGTTTTTTGACCGGGAAGGCTTTGTTTTCTTCACCAATTACGGAAGCCGCAAAGCCAAGGAAATGGAAGAGAACCAGAAAGTTGCCCTCCTCTTCCCCTGGGTTAAACTGGCTCGCCAAGTGGCCGTAACCGGTACGGCGGAAAAAGTCAGCACTGCCGAATCAGCCCGATATTTCGCTACCCGTCCGCGGGAGAGCCAATTGGGCGCTTGGATATCCCAACAAAGTGCCGTGCTTAGTTCACGCCAGATGCTGATGATGGAACTGGAAAAAATTAAAAAGAAGTTCCTTAAAGGTGATATTCCTCTCCCGGATTTCTGGGGAGGCTACCGTGTTCGGCCCCGGTCCATTGAATTCTGGCAGGGACAGACAAGCCGTCTCCACGACCGCTTTCTTTATACGCGAAACATTGATGGTATCTGGTCCATCGAACGCCTAGCCCCTTGACGACCGCCGATTTCCAGTATCGCCTCATTGCTCTCTTCCCAAGTAGTCAAACTGATACCCCTAGCCTGGATTCTGATTTATGCGCTTTCTGTTCCTTCTGACCCTGCTGTTTTCCATGACCGCATCGGTGGTACTCGCTGAATCGCCGACAACGGCGCCTGGTCCGCAAACTCCTCCCCTGCTGCTTACTCCGCCAGCGACAACAATACCAACACAGCCACCGGCCTGGCTCCCCCTTAAACAGCAAGAAACGACAGCACCGGTTCCGCTGATGACCTCAGAAAAAAAGGATTCTCCTGTCCCGACAACAAAAGTCATTGACGGCAAAGAGGCCAACAAGACGACAAGCGCAAATGCAAATGCAAATGGCACCGAGGGGAAGATTTCGACCAAGGCGAAACAAATCGGCAAGGGTGCCGGCAAGACCAAAATAGCCCGGAAACCTGTGGACGCTGCGCAGACCATGAAAGGCAAGAATGGGTCGACCGAAGAGGCCGAGCAGATCAAAATCGAATCAGTTCTTACCAAGGAACTGGAAAAACAGAATCGGGCGCAAAGAACAGGCGATACCCTGCAGATGCTCCTCTCATTGGTAGAACTGCAAAAAAATTTAAAACAGCAAATTACTGCAACGGGAAAACAGCTGAAACGCAGTTCATCGGAATCGGAGAAGCAAGATCTCCTTGGAGAATTAAACAATCTCGATAAACAGCTCAATGAGACCAGTGCCGATTTCGAACGGTTGGCCACCAGCGTCGACTCACGTATCTTTTCGGATCAAGCAGACACCAAATTCAGCTGGAAAGAAGAACTGTCCACCCTGCTCGAGCCAAGCATCAAAGAGTTGAAACAACTTACGGCTAAGGCACGGCATAAATCGGACCTAAAAGATACCATTGAAACTGATGAACATCAATTGGCCACGGCACATAAAGCCGTTGTTCACATTAAACATTTGATGGACCAGGCCAAAGACAGCAAAATAAAAGCCTATCTCGGTGAACTATTGCCCGCTTGGCAGAACATGGAAAAACGGATCGAAGGGAAACTCGATCTGGCCAAACGCGAACTGGCCCAACTGGAGGCCACGGATGTTTCCCTCCTACAAAGTTCCGGCCGCTCCATCCGCGACTTTTTCCGCGACCGTGGTGGATTTCTACTGATTGCCTTCGCTGTTTTTGTCGGCATCCTGCTCGGAATCCGGTTGCTGGCCCGGTTATTATTCCGGTTCCTCCCAGGTGCTCGCCGGGAAAACAGACCGGCCCATATTCGTTTTCTTGCGGTTTTCTTTCAATTTTTCTCTATTATAGCCGCGATCTCAGGACTCATTGCCGCCCTCTATTTAGCTGAAGATTGGTTTTTACTCAGCGCCGCCATTATTCTCATGCTCGGCCTGATCTGGGCCGTTCGCCAAACCCTGCCCAAAATGTGGCAGCAGGCGCGATTGATGCTCAACATGGGGTCGATCAGAGAAGGTGAAAGGGTGATCTACCAGAATGTGCCCTGGAAAGTGGAGGCGATCAATGTGTTCTGCAAACTCTACAATCCTACCATGGGCCGCCAACTACGCATTCCCATTGAAAATATGATCGGACTTGTTTCTCGCCCCTTTGAACCGAACGAGCCCTGGTTTCCCTGTCAAAAGGGCGATTGGGTGGTCATTGACGGCAAGCCCAACGCCAAAGTGGTCAGTCTCTCCCACGAGCTGGTTGAACTAGTGGAACTTGGCGGTCGCAAGATCGTTTATCCCACCAGTGATTTCCTGAACCTTGCACCGGCAAACCTCTCCACCAACTTTTTCATCAAGGTGGTTTTCGGGCTCTCTTACGACCTACAAGGGGAGATTACCACTACGGTGCTGGAGAAACTGAACACCTATATTCAGCAAAAATTCGATGAAGCGGGCTTCACTGAAGGTTGTCTCAGCTTGTCGGTTGACTTTCTCCAAGCCGGAGCCTCTTCACTGGACGTGGTGATTTTCGCCAATATGAAAGGTGACCAGGCCCCGGTATTCGGCAAAATCGAGCGCTCCATTTCCAAGTGGTGTGTTGAATGCTGCAACCAGAACAACTGGGAGATTCCCTTCCCGCAGATGACGGTCCATCTCCCCGGCCACACCAAGTAAGTACGATCCATGCTGAGCGAAGAAATTTTCAAACAATTGGTGGAGATCGTCGGCCAAGACAACGTCTCCTCACGGACCGTCGACCGGATCACCCACTCCTTTGACGCCACCCAGCGCCAATGCCTGCCCGATGTGGTGGTCCACCCCGGCAACACCGAGGAAATCAGCCGCATAGTCCGCCTGGCCAACCAGGAGAAGATCCCCATCCTGCCTCGCGGTGCCGGCAGTGGCTTTACCGGTGGCAGCCTGCCCATACATGGCGGCATTGTCCTTGTCCTGACCCGGATGAACCGCATCTCGGAGATCGATACCGACAATCTCATTGCCGTGGTCGAACCAGGGGTCGTTACCGGTGATTTGCAGCGGGAGGTTGAACGGCTCGACCTTTTTTACCCGCCGGATCCGGCCTCCAAAGATTTTTCCACCCTCGGTGGCAATATTGCCGAGTGTGCCGGTGGCCCGCGCTGCGTTAAATATGGGGTCACCCGTGACTATGTGCTCGGCCTGAGCGTGGTCACCCCCAAGGGCGACATCATCCATACCGGCGGTCGGACCGTTAAAAACGTGGTCGGCTATGACCTGACCCGCCTCTTTGTCGGCGCGGAAGGTACCTTGGGTGTGGTCACCCGAATCATTCTCCGTCTCTTGCCAAAACCCGAGGCGCGCAAAACCATGCTGGTTGCCTTTGCCTCGATTGAGGGCGCGGCAGAGGCGGTCTCGACCATCATTCGCGGGAAGATCATCCCTACCACGCTTGAGTTCATGGATGGATCGGCCATTGCCTGCGTGCGCAAAGCCACTCCGCTTGATTTGCCCGAGGCCTGCCAGGCCGTGCTGATCATCGAAGTGGACGGCGCCAAAGAGCAGTTGGATAGCCAGGTGACACGTATTTTAGAGCTGATCAAACCTCTGGGGGTCGTGGAAATCCGGATTGCCCAAACGGTTGAGGAGTCGGAAGCGATTTGGCAGGTGAGACGTGCGGTCAGCCCGAGTCTGCGCAACCTTAACCCCAACAAGTTCAATGAGGATATTGTTGTGCCCCGGTCTCGGGTCCCTGAGATGATTCGCGCTCTCGAGAAAATTTCCACACAGTATTCGGTGCCGATCGTCAACTTCGGCCATGCCGGTGACGGCAACATCCATGTCAACGTCATGGTCGATCTGGCAGAGCCCGGCATGGACGAAACGGTCGAGCAGGTACTGCAAGAAATCTTTCGCACTGCTGTATCCTTAAACGGATCAATCAGCGGCGAACACGGTATCGGCACCGCCAAATCCCCTTTTATCGCTCTGGAGCTAAACCCAGAAACCCTGGCTACGATGCGTGCCATCAAGCAGGCGCTTGACCCCAACAATATCATGAACCCAGGCAAAATATTCCCCGAGCTCACAGCAAAAATACAATTTCCCTCTTTGGATGCACCTGCAGTATGAGTCAACTGAAACACCTTGAAGATTATCGTCCCGTCCTGAGTCAATGCGTCCGTTGCGGTGCCTGTCAGGCCCACTGCCCGGTATATCGTGAAACCGGTCGCGAAGGTTCGGTGGCCCGGGGAAAGATTGTCCTGGCCGCATCGGTATTGGCCGGGGAAATAGAGCTTGATGATCGACTCCGGGAGGAGATCAGTCTCTGCCTGCTCTGTGGCTCCTGTGTGGCCAAATGCCCCAACAAGGTACCCACCGATGCCATTGTCGGCGCCCTCAGACGCCGGATCACCGATGAACACGGCCTCTCCTCCACCGGCAAGAAGGTGGCAACGCTTACCGGATCCAAATCGCTGCTCAAAACCCTGATCAAGGGAGCGGACCTGCTTTCCCCCCTGCTGTTTAAAAAAATCCCGGAATCAAGCGGACTGCGCCTACGCTTCTCCCCCGACCTCCTCAAAAACCGCAGCCTGCCGCCCCTACCCGACCACACCCTCTTTGACCGGGTACCGGAATTCCTTCAGGGACAAGCCGATAAACCGGTGGTGGGCATCTTTGCCGGTTGTGCCCTTACCTACCTCTATCCCCAGGTGGGCGAACTTCTTGTGCGCCTGCCGCATCGGTTGGGTTACTCGGTAGTCTTGCCCAAAGCCCAGGGTTGTTGCGGCATGCCGGCCCTTTCTTCCGGCAATGAGTCCCTTATCGACAAATTGGCAAAGGAGAACCTCAAAGCCTTTACCCAACATAAACCAAGCGTGATTCTCACAGGTTGCGCCTCCTGCCATGGCATGCTCGCCGGGCACTATGCGGAGAAAGCAGGAAATCCCTTTGGGGTTGCAATTATGGATATCCATGCGTTTTTGGCCGCAAACGGCATCATCGAACGCCTTGCAGCGCTCCCGCGTAGAGAGAATCGAGTCATACTCACCTACCACGACCCTTGTCATCTGCGAACCGCAGGTATCACCAAGCAGCCACGGGACCTGTTGCGGGCCCTTCCCCAAACCGAATATGTGGAGATGGAAAATGCAGGCCTCTGCTGTGGCCTGGGCGGCACCTTTACGGCCAATCATCCTGAATTAAGTCGGGCGATCGGCGACAAAAAGACCTTGGGATTGACAAACAGCAATGCCGCGTTGGTGGCCAGCGGTTGTCCGGGCTGTATTCTCCAGTTGCAGGACATCATTGACCGGGCCGGGCTGAAAATGCGTGCCGTGCATAGTTTAGAGCTGATAACCCAAGCCCTGGTTGACGATGAATAGCAGGGTGATGGATCTGCGTTACGGCGAGCAAACCCTGGCCGTAACGGTGCCGGCCCACGCCGATATTCTCAGCGTCAACGAGCCGGTCTTACAGGTTAATCAAGACCGATTTATCCAGGACTTCAGCACCTTTCTGCCGGCGCAGATGCCCGCAGGCCCTATTGCCATCGTCGTGGCCGACAAGACTCGTCTTTGCGATTATCCAAGGATCCTGTCCTGGCTCACCGAGCTTCTTCTCACCCAGGGAGCCAGATCGGAACAGATCCGCTTTTATATTGCCTACGGCACCCATGCCCGGCAGACGGATGCCGAATCCCTGACTGCCTACGGCCCTCTGTACGCCAAATTCCCTTTTATCCACCACCAGAGCACGGATCTGGGGCAATTCGTTGATCTGGGGCGAACCAGATCGGGCACGCCGGTACGGATTCGTCGGGAGCTCGTCGAGGCGGCGCTGATCATCACCGTCGGAGCCATCTCCCATCACTATTTTGCCGGTTTCGGTGGTGGGCGTAAACTGCTCTTCCCCGGCCTGGGCGAGCAGGAGGCCATCTACCGCAACCATCGCCTCTTTCTTGATACGCACACCCGTGATCTTTCCCGGGGCTGCCGCTCCGGCCAATTCGAACAGAACCCGGTGGCAACAGATCTGGAAGAGATAAACGCCCTCCTGCCACACTATCTCTCCATTCACGGCTTACTTGACAGCCATGGACAGGTGGTTGCCTTTCACTGTGGCAACAGTTACCAGCACTTCCTTACGGCCTGTGCGGAGCATGATCAAAACTATCGCTGTAAAATCAGGCGTCGGTATCCGCTGGTGCTGGCCTCGGCCGGTGGCTTTCCCAAGGATATCAATTTTATTCAGTCGCACAAGGCCATCGATAATAGTAGTGATTTTGTCGAGGATGGCGGCCATTTGATTTTACTTGCCCAGTGCCGGGACGGTATCGGCTCTACCACCTTTCTCCCCTATTTTGAGATTGGCGACCGCAATAGTGCCTTTGAAACACTCCTCAAACATTATAGTGGAAACGGCGGTACCGCCCTATCGATGATGGCCAAGAGCCAACGAATATCCATATCTCTGGTTACCGATCTTGAGCAATCGCTGTGCACACGCATTGGTGTAAGGCATATATCCCTTGCAGAGGTCGAGTTGATGCTGCGCCGCAAGGAGAATATGGCTCTCATCCCCAACAGTTCCATGCTGATCCGCTAGCTAGGACCACATTGTTCCTTCAGCGACCTTTCTCTGTTGCCAGTTTTCAGACAGCATGCTAAGGAAAAATGTACGAACCTCTCTCATGATCGATTCAGGCGATCAGACCGCATACTTTCCCGTCTTCAAACAACCCTTTTCATGACCATGCATAAGAAAAACGCGTTTGTCAGCCTGTTCGCCTCTGTGCAACTGGCCCTTTTCCTGCTTTTTATACTGGCAGCGACCTCCATTATCGGCACGATTATTCCGCAAAATAATGTGTATGGCTTTTATGCGCAGCGCTACGGCGAAAAAACAGCGCAGTTTTTTCAGCTGCTCGACATTCCGGATATGTACAACTCCTGGTGGTTTCTTGGTCTGCTTGGCCTCTTCTCGCTCAACTTGATTGTCTGCAGCCTGGAACGCATCCCCCTGGTGTTCCGGATTCTCCGCCGTGACAATCTGGCGTTACCCACGGAGCAGTTACAAAAGATGCCGATTCGCCAAGAGCTTGTTCTTCAAACCACCTATGAGCAAGCCCTTGATAAGGTGCATGCTCTCTTTGCCAAGTATGGTTTGAGGGCCCAAACAGCGGATAAGGACGGCGGAAGACTCTTTGCTGCAGACAAAGGTGGCTGGAGCCGATTCGGGGTTTATGTGGTGCATTGTTCGATTCTGGTGATCCTGACAGGGGCCGTGATTGGTTCCTCGACTGTGGCTGAAAAGATTCTTCACCGGCCTACCTTTGCCTTTAAGGGATCGATCATGCTGCCTGAGGGGCAAACCACGAGCCATATCATAACCTTTAAACAAGGCATGCATATTGATCTTGATTTCCAGCTCCGTTGCGATGACTTTGCCATCGAATATTACCCAAACGGCATGCCCAAAACCTACCGATCCCTGGTCTCAATCATGGAGGACGGTCAAGTTGTGCAAAAGGCCAAGATCGAGGTCAACCACCCCCTGACCTATAAGGGCGTGACCTTTTATCAGTCCAGCTACCAACCGTACCAGAGCTATCAGGTGGCGCTCAAACGAAAGGCAGACGGTCTGAGCACCACATCCATGATTACTGCGGCCGAAGAGGTTAACTGGAAGCAGGCCGGAGTCAGCTATGGAATTATTAACCGTGAAAATCAAGGAGAAGTGACAAAACGGCTCAAAATCTGGTTCAATGACAACCAAGGAGATCCCTCGGTGTTTTGGATCAATGCCGGACAGGAATCACTTGTCCAGCGACCAAGCGGGACCTATCACCTGAAGGTTGATCAAGCCTATGCCACAGGCCTTCAGGCCACCAGAGATCCAGGGGTGTGGCTGGTTTACGGCGGCTGCGCTCTCATGCTCCTTGGACTCTATGTCGCCTTTTTTCTTTCCCACCGGCGCCTTTACGCCTTTGTTAAAAAAGAGGGCAACACGTGCCGAATTTTTTTGGCTGGCGATGCCAATAAAAACAAGGTAGGTTTTGAACGGAAATTTTCTGAGCTTATCAAGACCTTAGAAGCAAATTCCTGATCAAGTCTCATTCTCAGTACGGATAGCCTCGTAAACACCACAAAAACTAAAACATGGGTCATGAGCACAGTGCGTTACGAAACGCAAAGCATCGTTCTCATGGCTTTTATCGAGAACGACAACATCTTCTTCCTGTAAAAGGATAGCTTATGGATAGCTCCCAACTCTTCGGCCTGGCCATGATCGCCTACATCCTGGCCGCCGCTTTTTATCTTGGCCTATTTCTCTTTAAAAACGCCAAGGTAGGATTAGTCGGCATGTTGCTTGCCGTAGGTGGTGTGCTGGTGCAGAGTATTGCCATCGGCCTGCGATGGCACGAATCCTACCAGATGGGCGCCGGTCATGCCCCGCTCACCAATATGTATGAGTCACTGGTCTTTTTTGCCTGGTGTACGACCCTGTTCTACCTTGGTCTTGAATTTCGCTTCAAGACCAGAGTCATGGGTGCCTTTGTCATGCCTTGCGTGGCCGTGGCCATGGCCTATGCCTCCTTGTCCGCACGTATTGACGATCAAATCAGTCCGCTTATTCCGGCACTACAGTCCAACTGGCTGATAGCCCATGTGGTTACCTGTTTCATTGGTTACGGTGCTTTTGCCGTTGCCGGTGGTCTTGGCATGATGTATCTGCTCAAAGATTCTACCAAGGGTAAAGCAAACAGTCCTTCCATTCTCACCGCGCTGCCGGAGTTACGCATCATCGACGATCTCACCCATAAGACGATCGTCTTCGGATTCATGTGGCTTTCGGCCGGCATCATCACCGGAGCCATCTGGGCCAATGAAGCCTGGGGAACCTATTGGAGTTGGGATCCCAAGGAAACCTGGTCCATCATCACCTGGTTTTTGTATGCTTCCACCCTCCATGCCCGCTTCACCCGCGGCTGGCGGGGTCGTCGGATAGCCTGGCTGGCTATTTTAGGGTTTATCGCTGTTTTCTTTACCTATTTTGGGGTCAATTTCCTGCTTGCCGGTCTCCACAGCTACGGATCGGTCTAAGCACGCTTTTTCGGAAGGACTGTATATTCCCGGGAATACTTGACAAAGCAATCGAGTGCGCGCTATAACAGCTTGTATTTGTTTTGGAAGATTTGGCTATCATGCTGTTTTTATAATGAATGCAATAAATAAATTATGAAGGAGGAGTAAGATGAAAAAACTGATCGTCTGTGGTGCTCTTCTGGCCGTGTGTTGTGCCCCCAGCCTGCTGATCAATGCCCAAGCAGCCGATAAGGGACCGGCGGAAATCACCCTGCAGTCCACCATCGATGGCAAACCCACCCCAAAGCCAGCCCAATTTCCTCACGGTGAGCATCAGTCCCGTCTGGAATGTAAAACCTGTCACCACGGCAAGGGTGCTGATGGAAAACGTGTTTCCTACGTTGAAGGACAGAAAATCGAAAAATGTGAAACCTGTCATAACACCAAGGTTGCTGAGATGCCTGCCAAGGTCAACACCTATATGAAAGCGGCCCATCAGTTATGCAAGGACTGCCACAAGAAAAACAAACCCGAACTGGCCAAATGTACGGTTTGTCATAAGTGATGGAGTCGTAAAAACTTCGATCTATAGTTCATCAAATAAAAAAGGCTGCCCGGATGGGCAGCCTTTTTTATTTGATAGGCCGTTTTACTTTTATGAGAAGGAAGGACTACTCAGCATGCATCCGGGAAATATCGCCTACTGAAAGCACCAGTTCCCCAAAGGCGGTCAGCAGATTCAACCGATTCTGGCGCACAGCTACATCTTCGTCCATAACCATGACCTTATCAAAAAACTGATCAACCGGCTCCTTCATCTCGAGAAGGGCAAGCAGGGCTTCGCTATACTCCTGCTGCTCAATCAAAGGCTGGGCCTTGGCCTGAACCATAGACAACGCACTATGGAGTTGCTGTTCGGCCGCTTCGCTGAACAGGGCCTCATTGACCTCTGTAGTCTTATTGCCCTTAACGATGTTGCGAATACGTTTAAAGGAACCGGCGAGAACAGAGAAGCTCTCCTGGCTGCGTATTTGATCAAGGGCTTCGATTCGTTTCAGGCAGTCAACCACATTATCAAATTCGACCGATGTAGCCGCCTCGACCAACGCCTGGGGTAGACCGCCAGCCACCAAATCGTTTTCAAATCGGAGGCGGATGAAGGCAACGACCTCCTCAACCACCGCCTCATTCTGCGCAACCACGCCTTCATAACAACCAAGGGCAGCTGCAGCCATGCCTTTAATGGAAAAGGCGATCTGCAGCCCCTTGATAATGCTGATCAGGCCGATGGCCTGACGACGGAGGCCAAAGGAATCCTTATTGCCAGTGGGCTTCTCGCCAATGGCAAAACAGCCAACCAGGGTATCAAACCGATCGGCAATACCAACCAGCGCGCCAAGCAGAGACTGGGGAATTTCACCACCAGCACGGACCGGCAGATAATGCTCTTCAATCGCCTGGGCAATCTCAGGTTTCTCACCATCCTTCAGGGCATAGACACGCCCCATAATGCCCTGAAGGGTCGGAAACTCACCGACCATGGAACTGAGTAAATCGGCCTTGGCCAGGGTCGCCACACGTTCGACATCGGCCTTCAGTTCCGGGGCAATGCTATCCGCCAAAATACCGGCCAATTTGGTCATACGCTCGCTCTTGGCGAGCATGGTACCGAGTTTGTGTTGGAAAACAATGCCCTTCAATTCCGGACAAAGGCTCGACAAAGTGTGTTTACGGTCTTCATTAAAGAAGAAAAGACCGTCTTCGAGGCGGGCACGCAGCACACGTTGATGGCCGTTTGCGGCCAGGGCAATATCGTCAATTTTGGTGTTGTTAACGGCAACAAACAGAGGCAACAGTTTGCCGTCGGCACCGGCAACTGGAAAATATTTCTGATGCTCGCGCATTGAGGTAACCAGAGTTTCCTCGGGCAACTGCAGGAACTTCTCGTCAAAGTGACCGCATACACCAGAGGGATATTCAACCAGGTTGGCAACCGTATCGAGCAAACCCTCATGGAGAATGGGCGTAGCCCCTGCAACACCGGAATTTTCCTTAACCGCGCGCTTGACCTCGTTGCTCACCATTTCCCGCCGTTCCGCAAGATCAGCGATAACAAAACGCGCACGTAAATCGCTGAGGTAAGTAGCGGAACCGGTAAGCTCAAATTCCCCTGGTGCAAGGAAGCGATGGCCACGCGAGTTCCGGCCACAACTCACGCCCTCAACCTTTAGCGGTAACACCTTGTCGTCGTACAAAGGAACCAACCACTGCAACGGCCGGGCAAAGGTGATTGAATAATCAGCCCACTTCATGGATTTAGGGAAGACGAGCTCACGAATGAGCGACTCCAGGAGAGCGGGAAGGAGAGCAGCTGTATCCTGGCCTTTGACATCCTCAACCGCCATCAGGTATTCACCCTTTGGTGTTTCAACAACCTGCAGTTGCGATGGATCACAGCCCTTGGACCGGGCAAAACCGATGGCCGCCTTGCTCAAATTTCCAGCATCGTCGTAACCGGCTTTCTTCGAGGGACCGATATGCTCATGGCGCCGATCGGCCTGCCGGGATTGGAGATCCTCAATAATAAGGGTCAACCGACGCGGAGTTCCATAGGTGCGGATGGCACCGTGAGAGAGCTCCAGAGCCCCGAGTTTCTTGGCTGATTCCGCAGCCAGTGTATCCAAGGCCGGCTGTATATATCCGGCAGGGATTTCTTCTGTTCCAATTTCAAAAAGAAGTTCACTCATCGCAGTCTGTTGGTGTTGAGTTGGTTAAGCGTTAGGCGCAACCCACCGGGGTGGCATACCAGGTTCGGGTTCAACCAGTGGGGGATTACTGCGCTGTCGACTGTTCCGGCCATTGAGAGACAGCAAATGCTGAATACCCGTTGGCACTATTTTTAACAACAACTTTGTACCATTGAAAGGCCTGGCTGCCCATCAGGACCTCCGAGATCTGCAAACACAGGGATTCAACGGTTTCTTTTTCCAGATCCCTTGATTGCACAGCGCCCTCGACAAGAGCAATCAAATCCTCGATCCAGAGAAAGGATTTCATCCGCACAGCCACCGTAACCATTCCCCAAAGCCCGGCCAGTCCACTGCCCGCTAGCCGACCACACTGATTGCGAGAAAGCGGTACATCGACCTCAACCTGCAGGTCGAAACGGGTCGCGAGTGAGCCGTGCAAACGACATTCGTAGCGGCAGATCGCTGGCGGAGTCGGGGTTGTGTTTGTCCCTTGAAGGAAATAGGGGAAATCCATTTCCAAATGGGCCGCCTCCGCATTAAGACGCAGCTTCATCTCCTCAAGAATGAGACGGAAGGTTTTGAGGTTGAAGTCGCCGTGGAACCGGTTGAGGATTTCTACAAATCGGCTCATGTGCGTGCCCTTGAAATGATGGGGCAGATTAACGTACATGTTGACCTTGGCGATGGTGGACTGGGTCCGGTTCGCTTTGTCGAGCACCGTAATCGGGTAAGTTATTGTTTTTACGCCAACCTTACGGATGTCAATCCTACGGGAGTCAGCGGAATTTTGAATATCTTTCATGCAGCTGAAATATGATAAACTCGCAAAAAACAAAAAAGCCCCCATTACCTGGGGGCAAGGATTTGCGGCGTGGCACCACTCTTACAAAAGGTATTTACGAATAGTGGCCTTAAGCTCGTCCATGTTGGCGGACTTAACCACATAGGCCTCGGAAGCCCAGCTTCCGAAATCCTGTTTGTACTCCTGGTAGGCGGAACTGAGAATGATCGGCAGATTGCCCTTGAGCTCTTTCATCTGCCTGAGCACCTCGATTCCGTTCATTCCCGGCATATTGATATCCAACACCACCAGATCCGGAGGATTTTGCTGGAATTTGGCCAAGGCTTCCGCTCCATTGTAGGCGGAATCGACGATATATCCCTCGTCCTCAAACTCCTCCCGATAAAGCAGTTGGATAGACTCTTCGTCGTCGACCAAAAGAATACGTTTTTTTTCCACAGGCACCTCCTACAGTTTCACCTCGCGGAGATAACGACATGTTTCCTCCGGTGGCATGGGATTGATGTAGAATCCAGTCCCCCATTCAAAGCCGGCAATAGAGGTCAGTTTGGGAACGATCTCAAAATGCCAGTGATAATGCTCAAGCGGCCCGGAACGAAGGGGTTGGGTGTGCAGAACAAAGTTGTAGGGCACATTGGGAATACAAGTATCCAACCGCCGCAGGGTTTCGGAAAAAATTTCCGCCAGGGCAATCAGCGAATTGTCGTCTTGCTCAATGTAGGAGGAGTTGTGATACCGGGGCATAATCCACATCTCAAAGGGTGAGCGCGGAGCAAAGGGGGCAAGGGTGACAAACAGTTCGTTCTCACAAACAAGGCGGGTTTTCTGCTGAATTTCCTGGCGAATGATATCGCAGAAGATGCACCGATCCTTGTATTTAAAATACGAAAGACTGCCGTCGAGCTCGGAAGTCACCATTCGCGGTAGAATCGGTAGAGCGACCAACTGCGAATGCGAGTGTTCAAGGGAGGCCCCGGCGGCCTTTCCGAAATTCTTGAACACGACCACGTAGTTAAAGCGAGGATCCTTGGAAAGATCACGAATGCGGTCGCGAAAGGCCCGGAAAGTGAACAGCATTTCGTGGGGGGGCAGGTGCGAGAAACGATCCGTGTGATTCGGGCTTTCGATGATGACTTCGTGGGCACCGATGCCGTTCATCCGGTCATAGAGGCCCTCACCCTGTTTGTCGAGCTCACCCTCGATAACAAGAGCGGGATACTTGTTGGGCACAACACGCACCTTCCAACCGGCGGTGTTGGGATATCCCCATTCACGTCCGTAAACAAGAACCTCGTCCGGAGTGGTTTTTTCATTTCCAGGACAGAGTGGGCAGAATCCGCCCTTGACCTTATATTCCTCAACCAAAAAATCAGTCGGCCGTTTGCCCCTTTCCTGAGCAATGATGATCCAGCGGCCCAGAATCGGATCCTTTCGTAATTCCGGCATATATACCGCCTATCGGCCCTGTTCCTTTTCTCGTTGTTCTTGACGGGTTTTACATTCGATGCAAAACTTGGCCACTGGTCGGGCTTCAAGTCGCTTAACCGCAATATCCTCCCCACAACCGGAACAGATTCCATAGGAGCCATCATCGATCCGACCAAGCGCATCTTCAATCTTCTCCATCAACTTCCGCTCCCGGCCGCGAATACGCAGTTCAAAACTTCGATCAGATTCGACTGTGGCCCGGTCATTTGGGTCAGGTATATTCCCGTTCTGGCTGGTCATCTCGTTGAGAGTCTGTTCCACATCGGAATTAATTTCGGCCTTCATATCTTCAAGCCGCTCTTTAAATCGCAGCAAGTCCTTTTCTTCCATATTGCTCTCCAACAAGGTGTTATCGTGGTCTGTCTGCCTTTATTATATCATGGGAAATCAGGCCTGACAAATAGGCCGCTTTTCCCACCGATTTTCCGCAAAAGCCGTATATTGGATATGACCATGGTTTTATCCACCGCCTTGCACATGTCATAAATGGTCAGGGTGGCGACAGAGACCGCAGTCAGGGCCTCCATTTCAACCCCGGTGCGTCCGGTCATCGAAACAGTGGCCTCTACATCAATGGCACAGTTGGCGTCGTCAAAGGAAAAGGCGATGTCTGCGGAAGTTAATGCCAGAGGATGACAGAGCGGGATCAACTGGTCGACTTTTTTCGCGGCCATGATGCCGGCAATCCGGGCAACGCCGACTACATCACCTTTTTTTACCGTTCCCTGGCGAACCATGTCATACGCCTGGATTGACATGGTAATGGTGCCGGCAGCAATTGCCTGACGCACGGTCTCAACCTTCTGGCCGACATCGACCATTCGTGCATTTCCGCTTTCGTCAAAATGGGTAAACTCAGCCTGATCAACCATTGGCTACCTTTTCCGCTGCTTCGTTTTTCTTTTTCTGTTTACCGAGATGGCCATGGAACAATCGGGAAAAGAAGCCCTCTTCCTCTTGTGCCTTTTCCATGGATTCAAACTGTTGCAGGAGTTCCTTCTGTTCCTTGGAAAGCTTGGTGGGAGTCCGCACCTGGGTTTCGACAATCATGTCGCCCTTGGCCCCACCGCGTAAACTGGGAACTCCTTCCCCACGCAAAGAAAAACGGTTGCCCGTTTGGGTCCCGGCTGGAATTTTGAGTTTGGCGGTTCCGTGAATGGTGGGTACATCGGCCTCGCAGCCCAAGGCTGCCTTAACCATGGAAATGGGCAGGCGCAGATAAATGGTTTGACCGTCACGTTGAAAATGTTCATGTTCGTCGACGTGGATGACCACATAGAGATCCCCGGACGGCCCGCCGCGACGGCCCCCCTCCCCTTCACCAGAGAGCCGCATCCGAGAACCGGTGTCCACACCGGCAGGAATACGGACACTGACTTTTTTACTGCGATTGATCAGCCCCTCGCCGTGACAGTCCTGACAAGGATCGGTAATGACTTGACCGGCTCCATGACAGTGCGGGCACGTAGTGCTAACCTGAAAAAAGCCCTGGGAGCGAATAACCTGTCCCCGACCGTGGCAGGTGGGACAGGTTTGGGGTTTGTGGCCAGGTCGGGCACCGGAGCCCTCGCAGGTCCAACAGGTTTCGCGCTTGCTAATCTCGACCTGGCGACTGACTCCGTGGACAGCCTCCATAAAGGAGATGCGGATATCGTAACGCAGATCCTCACCCTGAACAGGAGCATTGGGATCCCTTTGTCGACCACGACCTCCCCCACCGCCACCGAATCCAAACAGGTCGCCAAAAAGATCGTTGATGTGGGAAAATATATCGTCGCTGGAACCTGGGCCGCTGTAACCGCTGTTTTTTAGCCCTTCCTTTCCGTACGTATCGTAAATCCGCCTTTTTTGCAGATCACTGAGCACTTCATAGGCTTCGGCGGCTTCCTTGAACTTATCTTCAGCCTCGCCATCACCCTGATTGCGATCAGGGTGATATTTCATGGCCAATTTGCGGTACGATTTTTTAATCGCGTCTGCCGAGGCATCCTTGGGCACACCAAGAATTTCGTAATAGCTCTTGCTCATAATCTGTTATTCATTGCTCGCTTAATCTTCCTTTCCTTCCGCCTCAACCGCAGCCTCCGGTACCCGTTGCGCAGCCTTGCGCTCTTTAGGCAGCTCATGAATATTGCCGAAAGTTACCTTGCCGGACGCAATTTCACGCAAGGTCATGACGATTTCCTTGTTCTTGCCGCTGACAAGAAAGGGTTCCCCTTTACGATGCTGACGGATACGTTCCACCGCCAGATGGATCAGGGAAAAACGGTTGTCGTCGCCGACTGTTGCCAGGCAATCTTCTACTGTAATACGAGCCATGTATGAGCCTCCATGGAATAAAAATCCCGGAGGGAAAGCCTCCGGGAGTCTATCTTAATTTTTTTTATTGCGGGTACCGACAAATATAGGAAGAAATCCGGTGGGATACCAATCGATTGAGTAATAATCATTCTTCGGCTTTTGACAAGGGGAGCACACAACCTAGGTTGTGTATTTCACTTGGCAAAAGGATTGCGCAACAACAGCGTCTGTCCACGGTCCGGGCCTACCGAGACGATTGCTGGGGCAACGCCGGTCAAATCCTCCAGCCGTTTGAGATACGATTTTGCCGCCTCGGGCAAGTCATCGTAGGACCGTACGTCGGTGAGCTCATCCGCCCAACCATCCATCTCTTCGTACACCGGCTGGGCAGCAGAGGCGCGACGGATATTTTCGGGCATATAGGAGCAAGCTTCTCCCTCCACGGTATAACCAGTGGCCAGTTTCAATTTTTTCAGTCCGGAGAGGACATCAAGTTTGGTCACTGCAAATCCGGTCAGGCCGTTGAGACGAACAGCATCGTTGGCCACAACCGCATCAAACCAACCGCACCGACGACGACGACCGGTGGTAGCACCGTACTCGTGCCCCTTCTGCTGCAGGGCATCGCCGATTTCATCACCCTCGAGCAATTCAGTGGGAAAAGGACCTTCGCCAACGCGGGTCGTATAGGCCTTGAGGATGCCGATAACCTCGTCTATATGGCTGGGACCAAAACCGGATCCGATACAGGCATTGCCGGCAATGGTGTTGGATGAGGTAACAAAAGGGTAAGTACCGTGATCTATATCCAGCTGTGTTCCCTGTGCGCCCTCGAACAAAATATTCTTGCCCTGCTTGCGCGCCTGATCCAGGACTACGGAGACGTTACCGACATAGGGTGCCAGTTGCTCGGCATACTGGGTAAACAGATCGGTAATGGCCGCTAAATCCACCGGCTCGGCGTTGAACTGTTTGGTGAGAATGAAATTTTTCTCCTCTACCGCGGCCTGCAGCTTATCCTTGAACAACACGGGATCCATCAGGTCCCCGACCTTCATGCCCACACGACCAACCTTGTCCACATAACAGGGACCGATTCCACGCCCGGTGGTCCCGATTTTCTTTTCCTTGCACAAGGCACTTTCGCGGGCGACATCCAAACGCTGATGATAGGGCATGATCAGATGCGCATTGGAGCTGATCAAAAGCTTCTGGGGTGTGACGACCAGCCCCTTATCGGCGAGATTGGCCATCTCTTTGAGCAACACGCCCGGATCAATGATTACACCATTGCCGATCGCACAAGTTTTATCCTCGTAGAGAATTCCAGAGGGAATAATATGAAATATATACTGTTTACCGTCGACGACCAGGGTGTGTCCGGCATTATTGCCTCCCTGAAATCGGACCACATAGTCCGCATAGCGGGTGAGCAGATCAACGATTTTGCCTTTGCCTTCATCACCCCACTGGGTGCCGACCACTACCACACTGGCCATATTCTCTCCACAATGTATTTTCCTTGAATGAGTGACGACGGATCGCTTGCGTGGGATTTATGGTGTCGTACTGACAGCATTTGCGACCATTAAATTTCACGTTTAGCTTCACCGGCCGCCTTCACTGATTCAGGTTTTCGAAAAAGCGGATGCACCGCTTATTGATCAAAAATGGCGATCTGTTATCAAAACCTGAGCAATCTAGCAGGATTTCACAAAAAAGTCAACCGTATCAAAATAATAACGATAAAACAACGATTAAGAGCGAAACTCTTCTTGTATACATTCCTTTACTCAACAGTATTTGCACACCTTTTCCGGCAGCGGCAGATCCACACTGGCACCACCCCAATTGAGCTTACTGCGCAGAATATTGAAGTAACTTTTCCACGGTGAGCTGATCAGGAGCAGCGGTTTTGAGGCTCGCTGCACCAGAAGGTAATCGTTTTCGGTAATGGTCCAGCGGAGCTCACCATCGACGATAACCTTCACCTGCCCTGCCGGTGCCAGCAATTGGGTGGTGACCTTATATTCGGACCCAAGCAGAACCGGTCGCGACTCAAGCATGAAGGGGCAGATGGGGGTAACGACGATGGCATCCAATTCCGCGTGCACGACCGGCCCGCCAGCGGAAAGGTTGTACGCTGTTGAACCGGTGGGGGTGGACATAATCAGCCCATCGGCACGATAGGTGGTTACATACTCTTTATCGGCCCAACAACGGAGACGGATCATGGCCTCAGTACTCTTTTTCACGATGACGACTTCATTCAGGGCATGAAAGGTGGGGCTCCTCTCACCGGTGGCACCGTTGATGGTGGAGGCGGAGAGCATGATTCGATGCTCCATGCGGACATCATCTTCAACCAGTAAGGTTTCCAAGGCCTCATACATCTCATCAGCAGCCACTTCAGCGAGAAAGCCAAGATTCCCCAAATTCACCCCTAAGATAGGCACCTGATAACGACTAGCCTCCCAGGCGACATGCAGCAGGGTACCATCACCCCCAAGAACAATCACCACATCCATGGCCGGATCGATTAGATTGAGCTCCGCTCTGATTGAACGTTTTTCAAACCACTCAACCACCTCTATACCGATTTGTTCAACTTCCGGGCTATCAGGGCGGGTAACGACCCCCACAAAGGCAATGTTCATGCACCAAGCTCCCGTGAACGTTGGGTGGCAGCTTCAACCGCAGCCATAACCACGCCACGCAACGACCCTTCTTCCAGAGCCTGGATACCGGCAATGGTGGTGCCACCGGGCGAGGTGACCTTGCCCTTTAACACCGCTGGATGCTCGCCGGTTTCCAAGGCCAACTTGGCGGAACCGTAAACCGTCTGCAACACCAGTTTTTCCGCCACAGGACGAGGCAATCCCGCCAGCACGCCACCGTCGATCATGGCTTCGATAAAGGTAAACACATACCCAGGCCCGCTGCCGCTTAAGCCGGTGACCGCATCCAGTTGACTTTCCGGCACCTCGACACTGTTGCCCACGGCAGAAAATATAGCCTGGGCGATGGAGCGATCATGCTCAGTTGCCCTTTGATTAGGACTAAAAGCGGTGGCTGCGGCAAGAACCAGGGCTGGCGTATTGGGCATTACCCGTATGAGGCGCCGGGATTCTCCAAGCAGCTCGACAAGGGATGCAAGCGGGACACCGGCCATGATCGAAATCACCAGATGTTGATCGCCCAGATAGGGTTGATAGGCCTTAAGCACCTGAGCTGCCAACTGCGGCTTAATCGCTAGCACCAGCACGGTACAATTTGCACACAGTTCCTCGGGGTCGGTTGTACAGGCGATGCCGTACTGCCCCTGCAGGAGTTCACAACGGGTTGAGGTCGGCTCGGCGACCATGACGTTGTCCGCACTGACCAGACCGCTGACAAGGATGCCGCGAATCATGGCTTCGGCCATCTGGCCACCGCCGACAAATCCAATAGAATCAATAGATATACTCATACTCTTCCTGTGGTTGGGACATGTTAGGTAATGAAAGGTGGAAAACGAAGGCCATTATACGCATCTTGCAAGCGGCCGACAACCACCCAACTTAAGATGCTCCAATCTGCCAGAATGCGTGGGGAGAATGTATTCTTTCGTACTTGCAGCACTATTATAGAGTCGCTTTTTGTCCCGATTTCAGCTTCACCCGTTATCTTCCGGGGCATCCGTCAACAACCCATCTTCACGACTGACAACTATCCAGAAAAGTGACAGCTAATCAGACCGTTAGGATTAAATTGACTGAGATATCGACCTGTACTCACGGATTCGAGATTTGGGCAAAAAAAAACCGCCGGAAAATTCCGACGGTTTTGTGCGTGCCGCAGAAAAGATCCGTTACATCGGACAGGCCTGCGGTGAACGTAGGACATCACCTACCGGTGCAAAAAAAGGAGCAAAGCGGTTTCCGGACTGCTGGCTGGACTGATCGACTTGACGCAGGAGGGAATCCCCCTGTTTTTCAAAAGTCACATATTCCCAGCACTGAGGATTTTTAATGATGTTTTTCATCAGACCAAGGTGCAACCCATGCCCGGAGCGATCGGCAATCACATGACCCATGAGCGGCGAACCGAGCAAGGCCATATCGCCGATAACATCAAGGACCTTGTGGCGAATGAACTCGTCGTCAAAACGCAAACCATCCTCGTTGAGGATCGAACGACGGTTCCAGTGAATGGCAATGACGTTGTCCAGGGTACCACCAAGGGCAAGACCGTTTTGCCACAGTTGCTCGACCTGCTCGACAAAGCCGAAGGTGCGGGCAAAGGCGATTTCCTTGATAAAACGATCACGGGTTACCATCACCGAATAGCGCTGTTCGTTAATCAATGCATCATCGAACTGAATCCGGCCGGAGACTTTGAAACCATCAAAAGGTTCAACCCGAATGGATTTTTCACCGTCAACAAAGGAAATCGGCTTAGTGATGCGGAGAATCTTGCGCAGGGCCTTTTGACGCCGACGCCCAGCGGTTTTGAGCAATCTGATGAAAGGTCCGGCGCTGCCGTCCATGATCGGGGTCTCATGCGAGTCGATGTCAAGCAGGGCATTGTCGATGCCGTAGGCCCGCAATGCGGCCATGAGATGCTCGGTGGTGGAGATTCGATTGGTGCCGTCGCCGATGGTGGTGGCCAGGGTGGTATCAACGACCCGTTCAACTCGCGCAGCGATGATAGGCTGATCAGCGATATCGGAACGAACAAACTGGATGCCGGTATTGGCCGGAGCCGGATTGATGGTCAGGTTAACGGTTCTACCGGTGTGCAAGCCAACGCCGCAGCAGCTCACGGTGCGTTTAACTGTATATTGATTTGGCTCTATTGGAGATGCCATGGGGAAGTCCTGTATCTGCAAAAAAATATAAATTTGGGGTAATTGTTAGGATTTTATAATGCAACAACTACTCCAGATCCACCCTCATAGCCCGAATGGACACCACCAACTATCTGATTTAAGAAGATAAATAAAGTAAAAAAAATTGTATTTCCTACAAAGTGGCGCCTTGACGGGCAGGCGAGTGTTGCAAAAAACACACACTTAACCCGGTTCTAGGCTGTGACTTTTTCACACAGTGGCATTTTATCCACACGTTATTAGCCAACTTTACTGGCAAAAACGTCTGTAATCGCCTCGAAAAAGGCGGCATCGGCCCGCACCTGCATTCGCAATCCGAACAGATTCATTTCGAACCTGCCACCAACCGGTGCCAGCTTGACCAAATCCTTTTCCGTGGTCACCAGGCCGCAGGCTCCGGCTTTGGTCGCCTGGTCCAAAAGCCGTGCCATCAATTCCGGTGTGTAGCGCTGATGATCATCAAAACCGTGGAATCCTGCCAACTGGACACCGTGTTCCTCTAGGCTTTGCCGAAACGATTGCGGGTGGGCAATTCCGGCAAAAGCAAACCAGCTGCCTGTGTTTAACGGATCATTTGCGACCGGCTCCAGCATGCCGCGACCATCGAGCCGCACCGCTCCAGCAACCCCATATTGGACGTGGGACACAGGGATAGCGGGAAAACGCTTCTCCAAAAGTTCAGCAAACTTAGCCGCCCGCTCCAGATTGTCCTCCCGTACCCCGGTCATGACAAAACGTGTCGCCCGCTTCAGGGCAACCACCGGTTCGCGCAGATCGCCACCGGGAAAAACCCGTGAGTTGCCAGCCAGGCGGTCGGTGTTAAAGAGCACCAGGTTGACATCGCGCCTAATCTGTAGATGCTGGAACCCATCGTCCAGCAGGAGAATATCCGCTCCCATGTCAATGGCCTGCTGCGCGGGAAAACGGCGAACAATGCCGGTGAGCACTATCACTCTGGACAGGGTTTCCGCAAGAAAACGCGGCTCATCACCGGCCTGGTCCGCACTGAGCAAAACAGTGGTACCATCGGAAACGATATTGACCTTACCCGTGGCCTTGCCCCCGTAACCGCGACTGATAATCGCCGGATGATAGCCATTCTTCTGTAATTCCCTGGCCAGGTATTGCACCATTGGGGTTTTACCGGAGCCGCCCATGGTCAGATTGCCTATACTGATCACCGGTACAGACATGGTGTAGGATTGCAAAATACCCCTGTGGTACATTTTCTCGCGCAGACGCATGGCCAGGCTGTAAATCGGCGAAAACGGCCGACCCAGTGTGTAATAAAAGGTTGTTGTCTTCATGGATCAATACTCGCGCTAACTCCTGCATTGTGGGATAATAAAAAACCCGGGCCTTGCAGTGCACTATGCGAGTCTCGGGAAAATTCCGTCATTTTTAGTGCAAAATTATTTCAATGGGGTAAGAAAAAGTTCTTTTTGAATGCAAAAAATTAGAGCGAACTTTGTTGATAAGGAGGTCTTTTTTATGATGAAATCATTGCATATTGCCGCCATCTGCGCCGCGATTGCCTTTTCCGCCGGGCTTGCACTGGCGGACGCGCCCATCAAAATCGGCGTTGCCGGTGCACACAGTGGCGATCTCGCCTCCTACGGCTTGCCGACTTTAAAAGCCGCCCAACTGATTGTCAAAGATATAAATTCACAAGGCGGTATCAACGGCAACCCGATTGAGCTTTTGATCGAAGACGATGCCTGCAAACCCGAGATTGCCATCAACACCGCGACCAAGCTCGTTTCTTCCGGTGTGCAGGCGGTCATCGGCCATATCTGTTCCGACGCCACCAAAGCCGCCCTGCCTATTTATCGCGATGCCAAGGTGATTGTCATCTCCCCGTCGGCCACCACCCCGGATCTCACCCAGAGTGGTGACTACCCCAACTTTTATCGCACCATCGGTAGCGATGCCGTTCAGGCTCGGTATATGGTCGACTTCACCCTGGACACTCTCAAGGCGAAAAAGATCGCCATAATCCACGACAAGGGCGACTACGGCAAGGGGCTGGCCGAATATGCTCAAGACTTTATCAAAAATTCCGGTAAGGCTAAAGTTGTGCTCTTTGAAGGGATCACAACCGGCGGCGTGGACTACTCAGCAGTGATCCAAAAGATCAAGCGTTATAAAGCCGATGCCGTTATCTTTGGCGGCTACCATCCCGAGGCATCCAAGCTCGTCACTCGTATGCATCAGAAGCGGCTGGATCTGCCCTTTATCTCTGACGACGGCGTCAAGCTAGATACCTTTATCCAGGTGGCCGGTGAAAATGCAGAAGGCGTCTATGCCACTGGGCCGGCTGATGTCTCCAAGAACACGATTGCCCGGGAGTACCGCGAAAAATTCAAACAGGCAGAGGGCAGTGAGCCCGGCGCTTTCTTTGACAATGCCGTCACCGCCACCCTGGCCCTGACCAACGCCATTGCCAAGGCCGGTTCCACTGAACCCGAGGCGCTGGCCAAGGCCCTGCACACCGAAGAGGTGGATACCCCTTTTGGCAAAATCAAATTCGACGACAAAGGAGATCCCATTGGGATCGGTTTCTCCATTTATCAGGTTAAGGACAAGCAATTCGTTCAGGTCCAGTAGCCCATTGTATGCACAGCTTGAATGCCTGGAATCGCTTGCCGGTTTCAGGCATTTTGTTTTGTCGTTTTTTCGAGAGTATCTCTCTTTAGGGTCGGGGAAAGAAATGAATATTCGAATAATGCGCCGGATTTTGGTTCGGATACAAGGCGCTTTAACTGGTGAATATCAAGCATATTCACCAGTTAAAGCAACGCGGCAGCCGGGCCGAAAGACAAGCAGAATTGGATAATTATTTTTTCCCGCGCCCCTCAGTTTGAGTCTCTTTTCTCCAGCCACCGGCGGCTACTCCCTCCAGCTTTATTTGTACTCCATGGATTATTTTATTGAACTCATGTTCAGCGGCCTGACCCGCGGATCCATCTATGCCCTGATCGCTCTTGGGTACACCATGGTCTACGGGATCATCGGCCTGATCAACTTCGCCCACGGCGAGATCTACATGATCGGCGCCTTCACCGCCCTGATCGTCTCCTCGGTGCTCTCCATCCTCGGCCTGCCCCTGCCCGCCATCCTGGTACTGGCTGCCCTGGCCGCCACCATCTGGGCTGCGGCTTACGGGTATACCGTGGAACGGATCGCCTACCGACCTCTGCGGGATGCGCCGCGCCTCTCCCCACTGATCTCGGCTATCGGCATGTCGATCTTTCTGCAGAACTACGTTCGTTTGGCGCAAACTCCGGATTTCCTACCTTTCCCCACCCTGATTCCTGATTTTGAATTTCTCGAGCCCTATGCCGCCATTGTCGGCTCCACCGACCTGGCCATCCTCGTTGTCTCGGCCGTGGTCATGCTCCTGTTAATGCTTTTGATTAAATATACCCGCACCGGCAAGGCCATGCGTGCCACGGCCCAGGATCAGAGAATGGCCTTGTTACTCGGGATTAATGTCGATCGCATCATCTCGATCACCTTTATCATCGGAAGCGGACTAGCTGCCCTTGGTGGTCTGTTAATCGCCTCTCATGTCGGTCAAATCAACTTCTCTATTGGCTTTATAGCCGGCATCAAGGCCTTCACTGCCGCCGTGCTTGGTGGTATCGGCTCCATCCCCGGCGCGGTTTTAGGGAGCTATATCCTCGGTCTCACCGAGGCCTTTGCCACCGGCTATGTCAGCAGCGATTATGAAGATGTGTTCGCCTTTTCCCTGCTCGTACTGATCCTTATCTTCCGTCCTGCCGGTTTGCTCGGCAAGGCCACGGTAGAAAAAGTCTGAGGAGAGGCCCTACATGCTGTGCCTAAAAGATATCCGCCAAGCGGTCCTCATCGGTCTCTGGTTCATGTTTTTAACCTTTCCCCTGCTGGTGATAAAGGTCAACACCATTGAAAACACCATCCTCTGGCGCTGGTCCAACATGTTCTGGGTAGGCGGAATCAGCTTTGTGTTTTCCCTGCTCTTTCGCATCGGCCAGACGATACTTGCCCGGCAAAGGGAACGGAGCAGGAGCAGTACCGAAGAGACCGTCTCCCCATGGAGAGTAATAGGGCACCACCTGCAAACCCGTGCGGTGTACCTGCCCCTGCTTTTCGTGGGAGTACTGTTCCTTCTCATCTTTCCGACCCAATTCTCCACCTACCAGACCACGATCATGACCACGGCCCTGATGTATGTGGTGCTTGGTCTGGGCCTGAATATCGTGGTTGGTGTGGCCGGGTTGCTCGATCTCGGTTACGTGGCCTTCTACGCCGTGGGCGCCTACAGCTACGCCCTGCTCAACCTTCACTTCGGTCTTGGCTTCTGGACCGTTCTCCCGGTGGGGGGTCTACTGGCGGCTCTATTCGGCATTTTGCTCGGTTTTCCGGTACTGCGTTTGCGAGGCGATTATCTGGCCATTGTCACCTTGGGGTTCGGCGAGATTATCCGCTTGGTGCTGGAAAACTGGAGTGAATTTTCCCAGGGCCCAAGCGGCATCTCCAACATTCCCCGGCCTGGCTTTTTCGGCATGGATTTGAGCCTGGATCAATCGATCACCTACACCTACTACCTGATGATGTTGATGGTGGCCTTTACTATCTTCGTGGTCAATCGGCTGCAGAACTCCCGCATCGGTCGAGCCTGGTTTGCCCTCCGCGAGGACGACATCGCCTGTCAGGCCATGGGCATCGACAAGACCCGGACCAAACTCACCGCCTTTGCCCTGGGAGCCTTTTGGGCAGGCATGGCCGGGGTCTTTTTTGCGGCGCAAAATACCTACGTCAGTCCGAAAAGTTTCACCTTTCTCGAATCGGCCATCATCCTCTGTATCGTGGTCCTTGGCGGCATGGGCTCCATCATCGGCGTCATCATCGGCGCCCTGATCCTCATCCTTTTGCCCGAATACCTCCGAGCCGTTGCCGACTATCGCATGCTCGCCTTCGGTGCCATCCTGGTGGTAATGATGAGCTTCCGTCCCCAGGGCATAATTTCCACGGTGCGCCGAACGTACACACTCAAACGTTAAACTGTTGCAAATTTGACACAGCCCATGGAACCATTACTCTCCATTCAAGGCCTGACCATGGATTTCGGCGGTATCCGTGCCCTGGATCAGGTTGAGCTCTCTCTCCATCCCGGTGAAATATCGGCATTGATCGGTCCTAATGGCGCCGGGAAAACCACCTTTTTCAACTGTCTCACCGGCATGTACACGCCAACGGCCGGCAATATTCTTCTCGCCAGAGCCGGAAAAAAAGCCAAGCGGATCAACGGCCTCAAGCCCAACCGAATCACCGAACTCGGCCTGGCACGCACCTTCCAAAACATCCGCCTTTTTCCTAACATGAGCGTGCTTGAGAATGTAATGATCGGCCGCCACTGCCGCACCCACGCCAAAATCCTCGGCGCCATCATGCGTAATCCGGCAACGGTACGTGAAGAAGAGAATATCGTTGGCACAAGCTTTGCTTTATTGGAACGAATCGGCTTGGCGGATCAGGCCAATACCTTTGCCAAGAATCTTCCCTACGGGGCACAGCGCCGGTTGGAGATTGCCCGGGCATTGGCCACGGAACCATCCCTGCTGCTACTCGATGAGCCGGCAGCCGGGATGAATCCGCAGGAGACCCTGGAACTCGACGATCTGATCACCTCGATCAAGGCGGATGGTTTATCCATTTTGTTAATCGAGCACGACATGAAGCTGGTGATGTCCCTCTCGGATCATATTTTTGTCATGGACTATGGCCGAAAAATCGCCGAAGGTACCCCGGAAGAGGTACGCTACAACCCGGCGGTGATCAAGGCCTACCTCGGGGAGGAGGACGTCCATGCTTGAGCTTGAGAATATCGCTGTTTTTTACGGCAACATCCAGGCGCTCCACGGCGTGAGCCTCACCGTCAACCAAGGGGAAATCATTACTCTGATCGGTGCCAACGGGGCGGGGAAATCCACTACCCTGATGGCGATTAGCGGCATTATTCCACCGCGCAAGGGATCGATTCGCTTTGAGGGCCGAAATATTACCGGTATGGTACCGGATGGCATCGTCAAACTCGGGCTCTGCCAGGTCCCCGAGGGACGGCACATCTTTCCGGATTTAAGTGTGGCCGAGAACCTGGATATGGGCGCCTTTCTCCGCAAGGATAACAAGGGGATCAATAATGATCGTGATGCCATGTATCAGTTGTTCCCGATCCTGGCCAAGCGACGCAACCAGCCCGGCGGCAATCTTTCCGGCGGTGAGCAGCAGATGTTGGCGATCAGCCGCGCCCTCATGGCCCGGCCACGGCTATTGCTTTTGGATGAACCATCCATGGGGCTGGCCCCGCTGGTAACCAGGCAAATATTTGAGATCATTCAAACCATCAACAATGAACAACGCACGACTATCTTCCTTGTGGAACAAAATGCCAACCTTGCCTTGCAGGTGGCCCACCGGGGGTATGTACTGGAAAACGGTCGTGTGGTTATGCAGGATCAGGCAGCAGCGCTGCTTAGCAATACCGCTATACAAAAAGCGTATCTCGGCATTTGAGTGCAGACCGTCATTTACGGTCCCAGCCGGGAACAATAAAGGATTTTTATGAGTACGACAGTGAAGGTTGCAGTTATTGGGGTTGGCTATCTCGGACGTTTCCACGCCCAGAAGTATGCGGCCATGGAAAACGTGGAACTCGTCGGAGTGGCGGATACCGATCCTGCACGTGCCAAGCAGGTCGCCGAGGAGGTAGGCACCCAAGCCTACAGCGATTACCTTGCATTACTGCCCAAGGTGGATGCGGTCTCGATTGCGGTGCCGACCAGCCTCCACCACGAGGTGGCCAAGGCCTGCCTGCAGGCACGGGTCGACGTGATGGTGGAGAAACCGATCACCACCACCCTGGGAGAAGCCGACGACCTGATTGCACTTGCCAAGGAGCACAAACGCATTCTCCAGGTGGGGCATCTCGAACGCTTTAACCCAGCGGTGCTGGCGATGCAGCCCCTGCTCACCCATCCCCTGTTCATCGAAGCCCACCGAATTGCCGTGTTCAAGGACCGGGGTACGGACGTGGATGTGGTCCTTGATCTGATGATCCACGATATCGATATCGTGCTTTCCATCGTCAAGGCGCCAATCGTCTCCATTCTCACCGCTGGCTCGCCGGTGGTCACCAAACTGACCGATATTGCCAACGCCCGCCTGATTTTTGCCAACGGCTGTACCGCCAACATCACCGTCAGCCGCATCTCCATGGACAACATGCGGCGGATGCGCATATTCCAGCCCGGCCAGTACCTGTCGGTGGATTTCGGCAAGAAGGAGGTCATGTCGGTGCGTCTCAAGCCGGGAGCCCCCGGTGCCATTCCGGTGCCGGAAATCAGCAAATCCGGTTTCCAGGATCAGGATGCCCTGGAACTGGAGCTGCGCGACTTCATCGACCATGTCCGCGACCGCAGCCTGCCGCAGGTCACCGGCGAACAGGGCCGCCGCGCTCTGGATGTGGCCCTGCAGGTGGTCGAGCAGATTCAGGAGAACTGCAAGCATGTCGAACAGATCCTGGTGGATGAAGGGCGCTCGGACCTGCTGGCCTTCCTCGGTCACCACTGAGCAGCAGTAAAACGATGCCAGGACAGGCTATGGAAATAATGATAGTGGCTGGAGAGGCCTCGGGTGATTTGCACGGGGCCAATTTGGTACGGGCCATGCGAGAAAGCCTGCCGGAGGTACATTTCTCCGGAATGGGCGGGATCGAACTTGAACGCGCCGGGGTGGAGCTGCTCTGCGATGCGTCCAAAATCGCGGTAGTGGGAGCCTTTGAGGTTATAAGCCATTTGGGCGATATCTTCGCCGCCCGCCGGGCTCTGATCGGGCGCATGCGCGGTCGCCGCCCCAGCCTCCTGATCCTGATCGACTATCCGGATTTCAACCTGCTTTTGGCGAAACAGGCCAAGAAGCTGGGGATTCCGGTATTCTACTACATCAGCCCCCAGATCTGGGCCTGGCGCAAAAGCCGGGTCCACAAAATCGCCCGCCTCACCGACCGGGTGGCGGTCATCCTCCCCTTTGAGCAGGCCTTTTACGCAGGGTACGGCTATGAGGTCGATTTTGTCGGCCACCCGCTGCTCGATTCGGTTCGCCCCCAGAAGAGTGCCGAAGCGTTTCGTCAATCGTTGGGGATCGGACCGGACCGACGTCTGGTCGGCCTCTTACCGGGTAGCCGCAGCAAGGAGATCACCTCACTCCTGCCCGATTTCCTCAAAGCCGCAACACTGCTTGCCGAGAAGGAGCCCAACCTCACCTTTCTCTTGCCCCAGGCGCCGACCATTGACCGTGGACTGCTCGAGGCCCATGGCCTCAAAGAGGCAGAGCAACAGTTCGACATCCGCGTCATCACCGAGGACCGTTACTCAATGATGGCCGCCTGTGACGCAGCCGTGGCGGCCTCGGGCACGGTGCTTTTGGAGTTGGCCATTCTTGGCGTTCCCTCCGTGGCCACCTACCGGGTCACGCCGCTGACGTACAGATTGGGTCGACTACTCATCCGCGGTATACGCTTCTTTTCCCTGGTCAACCTCATCGCCGACCGGGAGATCATCCCCGAACTGCTGCAGGACGAGGTCACCCCGGAGCGGATCGCCCGCGAACTGGAACCGCTGGTGCAACCGACGCCCCAACGCACAGCCATGATTGATGGATTTATAGAGGTCTGCAGGCGCCTCGGTGGCCCAGGTGCCTCCAAACGGACGGCGCAGGTGACCTTGGAGCTATTGGGTAAGCAGTAAATCCGAACACCACCTGAAAACCAGGGGCAAAGGGCTGGGCCCCTATTTATCGGAGGTGCCTTTCTTATCCCCTTCAGGTTCTGTTGGCGACTTTTTCTTGTCCTCTTCATCGACAGCACAGTAATCGCAGGAACTGTCCATACCTGTATGCCCATGCCAACAGTCCTCAGCCCAATCCATTTCCTGAATATTGTTCATCATTATCTCCTTATACCCATGTTGCTTGATTCTCTCCATTTGTCATCACACGTTGAATAAACGCTGAGATCCCTCACATCCGTTTGGGATGACATCCGATTGGTATCGTAACTCCCAAGAGGTAGCCCGCCCCCGCTGTCATTTCGACCAACGGGAGAGAGCTTCGCTTTTCCTATCAAGCAAATCATCACTTGCGCTACCCTACCTTTCGAGAAAATGCCAGCAGCAATCCCCATCAAAAAACAACCAGCATTCACGCCTTTTTTTGCCAGTCCCCATTTCCCCATCTCTCACAACGCTTTGCCCAGCACAAAGCCAATCATAATGCCGATAATCAGGGCAATGGTTACCCCGCGATACGTGAGCACATCCTTGGAATAACCGCGCCGAATGGCCACGAAGGAAACCAGATACCCCACCGCATTGAGCAGCCAGATAAAACCAAGCGACAACACCTTGACAATCAGCGGTCCGATCAAGGGCACCGCCGCGATCAACCCCAGCATCCAAGTGAAGGCATTAGACAAAAGCCCAATCAGAAACACGCCACTGGCAATAACCTGGCTATCCACCTCATAACGTTTCCCCAGCCAAACCAGGGCCACAATCAGCACCCAGGTGGGCAACATGAACTTCCAGTTCTTCCACCAGGGCAAGGAACCGCCGCCCGACGCCCTCGCCTCTTCACTTTCGCCATACTTCTCAGGTTCCATGTGCATTCTCTCGCTCGTTTTCGCGGACCTCGTAACGGGTGGTAAAAACAGAGTTGACCAAATCTTGAGCACTTAATGCATGATGGAGTCGTAAAAAGGCCATTATATTGTGAAAGATGATTAATTTAAAACGCGGATCTACAAGGAGTAGCGTGATTCTAGGCGCGAAGGCGTACATAAGGCATGCCGAATGTCGGGAAAAACGTTGCGACGCAGTATATCGAAGTGTTGAGCACGCAATAATAAATTAATAACGAACAGATCATAAACCGGAAAAAAATTAGCAAGATCAATTTTTCCTGGCAAGCATGGGGCTTATGGCCGTTCCGAGCTCTCCACCCGGAATAAGCTGAAACTCTTTTGCCACTGTTTTCAGCCAAATTTATCACTTTGCTTTTAAAATGACCTTATCTACAATGGCTAGTGTTGAAAAAACTCTTTCTTCAGTTTTTTCTATCCAGGATCTGCTGAATGATTCTTCCTATTTGGGCCACTGTATACGGTTTTTGCACAAAGGCACGGATTCCCTGTTCTTCGGCCTGATGTGAATCGATGAATTCACTGAATCCGGTACATAATACAACCGGAATTTGCGGCCGCAGTGCCAATATCTCCTCAGCCAACTCTTTTCCGGTCAGGCCGGGCATGGTCATGTCTGTTAGGAGTAAATCAAAGTCGTCTGGTCGGTCTCGAAACCGCTGCAGCGCCTCTTGGCTATTGCTGCTCCCCTCGACCTCGTATCCAAGGGAGGTTAATACGTCTATTCCCAACTGAACGAGCACCTCCTCGTCGTCGACAAGTAAGATCCGCCCCCGACCGGTTGGTTGCAAAATCGGCTCCGGCGCGACGGTCTCTTCCCAGACCTGGGCAGTTTGAAAAAAGATGCGGAAGGTCGTTCCACACCCGGGGACGCTATCAACGGTTATCCCGCCTTTGTAGCTGTCTACAATTCCTTTCACCACGGCCAAACCAAGTCCGGTTCCCTTGCCTACATCCTTGGTGGTGAAATACGGCTCAAAAATTCGTTGCACAACTGCTGGCTCCATCCCCTGGCCGGTATCACTCACCGAAAGGCAAAGATAGGATCGAGCTGCCAACCCAGGCACGATTAGCCCTGTGGGACCATTCACCTCCAGCGATGTCAAAGCTATCTCCAGGATACCTGTATTCGGGCCGATGGTATGGGCGGCATTGGTGGCCAGGTTCATGAGGATCTGATGAATCTGGGTCGGATCGGCCAATACCGTATCCGTGTCCAGATCTGAAGCCAATGAAAACCGGATGGCAATTGTGGTCGGAAGGGTCGAGCGAAGCAGTTTGACGGTTTCCTTGACAATCGGCACCAGGTGGATGGGGTTGCGCTCAGCCTTGGTTTTTCGGCTGAAAGTCAAGATCTGCTGCACCAAATCAGCAGCCCGATTGCAGGCTGTCAAGAGGTGTTGCAACCGTTCCTGATCTCGTGTCCCCGGTGGCAGATTATTATGTATCATTTCGGCGTTGCCCATGATCGAAGTGAGGATATTGTTAAAATCATGAGCAATACCGCCTGCCAAGGTACCAATGGCCTCCATTTTTTGTGCTTGGCGGAGTTCCTCTTCCAGTTTTAGTTCATGGGTGACATCCTTGTGTGTGCCGACGAAGTTGATGATATGGCCTTGCTTGTCGAAAACCGGTGAGGCAACGACCTCGGCCTCGTAACTTGAACCGTCCTTGCGCGTACAGGTCATCTGCCCGGACCAAACCGTGCCGTTTCCCAGAGCCCTGCGGATCCCCTGATAAAAGCCCCGTTCGTGCTTGTTATGCTCAAGGCGACGGGTGGAGAGTCCGATGATCTCGTGACGGTCGTACCCGCACATCCGCTCAAAAGCGGGATTGGCGTAGAGAATGGTGAAATCCGTATCGGTAATAAACACCGCCTCGTCGATTTGCTCTATGGCGGTTACCAATCGCAGATGCTCGGTTTCCACACGTTTACGTTCGCTCATATCCAACACGGCAGCCAGGCTCTGTCGTGTCCCGGGTAGCATGGTCACGGTGGCAACCACATCAAGTACAGAGCCTTGACGATGGCGCACTCGGCATTCATACCCTTGAGGCGCCATCCCCGGGTTGGATCGGCGCAACTGGTGATAGCTGATCATCCGTTCAAGATCATCAGGAGTAGCGACCAATTCGGTCCAAGGGAGTTTGCCTTCCACTTCTTCCCTGCGATAGCCGAATAGGCTTTCAAATTCCTTGTTGACCATGGAGATGGACATATCCTCCTCAATGAACATCAGGGCGGCCCCTGAATGATCAAAAAGGGTCTTGTATTTGCTTTCCGAATTTCTCAGGGCGGCTTCAACCTTCTCCCTTTCCTTGTAGAGTTCTGCATTTTCCAACGATATTGCCGCCTGTGCGGCCAAAACCTCAAGCGCCACTATCCGATCCTTGGAAAAAGCCCCCCTGACCAGATTGTTTTCCAAATAAAGAATACCGATCAATCGTGTCTGGCGCAGTATCGGTAAACACAAGAGTGAACGAGGACGTGTCTTGCTGATGTAGGGATCGTTCTGAAAGCGTTGCCCGCTCGAAGCATCGTCCACCAACACCACCTCGTGGCTGCGGAGAACATAGTTCAGTACCGAGAGCGGCAAGTCCATCTCGTTGGGTTCCTGAATATGTTCTGGTTGATGGATCGTAATGTTCGCGCCATCGACCCAGGCTTCAGCCTCAACCATGGGCATTCCGTCATGTTCACAGAGTAAAAATCCACGCTGGGCACCGGCATGTTCCAAAACGGTACGCATCAGGATGGTGGCGAGATTGGAAAGAACGATCTCTTGGGAAATGGCTTGGGACGCCTTGACAACAGCAAGCGCATCCATCGTGCCTACACCGTTTGGCCATGCGCCGTTACCGACTTTGCCGTTTCGATTTTCCTTGAGCCAAGGAAATTGGCGCTCCATCTGTCGGACCTTTCCCGCAGCTCCCCAGCGCTGGTACCCTGCGCGGGCACGGATCAGGTAAGGTTCTGCGGCTGTTGCCAAACCGTTATGGAGAAAAAACCGGGCGGCGGTCTCGTTGGCTAGAGCTTCATACTGCATCACATTGCGAGCAGCAGCTTCAAGGATTGCCTGGTCGAACAATTTGGCAGCGATCAGTTCCTTACCGGTAATGCGGGCATATTCCGCCTCGATCAGTCGGTTGAGAGGGGTGAAATTATCCGGAGAGTGAGCCACCCACAGTTGAAAACGGGCAAGATTGTGTTCCAGAGTCGCCACAATTTCATTTTGAACCGACGTTGAAGCCTGATCATAGGATGCGGCAAGCACCAAAGAAGAATGGAAGCACAACGCAGGTACCGAAACCGAACTTGAATAGTAGCCGAGCAAACCTTCGGCAGCGGTCATCGCCTTGCGAGCCTCTGGAAGGCGGCCGTAGAGATGCAGCAGTTGCACCTTGAGCACCTGATAACGTCCCAAAGCTCCGAAACTGCGGTTGGCCTCGCAGGCCGCGAGGTAATCCCGCTCATCGACAATGGCCGCCTCGCTGCCTTCTGGAACAACAAGTAGGCCCTTGCCATCGCTCTGCATCAGGGCATCGATGATGAGTTGAAATCCGCGTAAGGTATCGCTCGCCCATTGGTTCGAGGTCTTTCCGGTGAACGAGAGTAAATCGGGAGCCTCGTCACGAAGCAGCTTCAGCTCCCTTCCCCGATAGAAGGGTTGAAACAATTTATAGGCCTGGATGTAGCCGGTCCATTGCATTTCTCCAGAGGCGAGCCCAGCTGCAATTCCTTGATTATTAAACGCATCGGACTGTTCCAGCGGTTCGACCCAATGACTCAGGTAATGCCCCAGCATGAAACAGGCTTGGCATGTCTGGGCCGGAGATTTAAAGCGCTCGCCAATCCGAAGAGCTAAGTTGCCGAACGCATAGGCTTCTTTGAATTGGTGCTTAACCGAATTGAGGAACATGCCAAACGAAGTATATCCGACTGTCGACTTGGGCGTGGGCCCGTAACGGAGCGAATGATTGACATTGAGCAGGCTGACCAAAGCGAACAGCGTATTATCGGTATAGCGGGCCGGAACCACCATGTTGGAAAGCAGTTCCAGGGCTATCCGCTTTTCCGGATCAGTCATCTCCGGTTCTTCAGCTAGTGATTCGATTGTTCGTTCGCCGAGAATTTCCCGATACACTTCGAGTTGTTCGGATAGTTCCTCGCTCGCTCGATCCAACGAAACCTTCTCGCCAAGGAGGAGCAAACCTTCCTTGCCTGTTTGAAGAGCGTCGTGATACCGGCCGGTCAGGGTATACTCAATAATCAGAATATTGAGCAATTCTGCCCGTTGTAGATCGGTTTTCGCCCATTGCAGAAGGATATCAATCTGGTGCTGCGATTCGGCATAATCGCTGTTGACATAGAGCGCAACGGCCAGTTCCTTGCGCAGGTTAAACATCAAGGCATAATGGGTCCCCCAACCTGCCTCATCGGTCAGACGTGTACCTTGAGCAAAAGAGGTCAAGGCAAGATCATAGGCCGAGGAAGCGTTGGATCTGTGTCCGGCAATCAAATTAAGTTGGGCGATCCGGTAGCGCTCATCCCGGTCCATCAATGCGGTGCTGCCAAGATTGAACTGGTTGACGATATCAAAGATACGCTCTTCAATCACTTCTTGGGGTAGATTGGCGAGCATCCGCCGGCCGATTTCGAGATGGGTAGCTTGTCGTTGATTTGGGGGAATGAGTGAGTAGGCGGATTGCTGAATCCGATCGTGCAAAAAGCTGTAGGTGTCTTCCATGGGGTTGAAGTGCAGCAGAGAATTTTGCATCGCCTCCCGAAGAATCTCCCGGACCTTCTCTTCCGAATATCGGCTGATCGAAGCCAGATCCGCAAGATGAAAGCTATTGCCGATACAGCTGGCGGTCTGAAGCAAGCCCTGGGTTTCCGGGCGCAGTTTTTTCAGGTTGCCGACCATAAGATCCACTACATTGTCGGCATATCCCTTGGCCTGAATGGCTTTAATATCCCACAGCCAGTTGCGGCTTCCGTTATCGACCTTGAGCAGTTGTTCACCATGGAGCGTTTTGAGCAGCTGGATGGAAAAAAAGGCGTTGCCAATGGTTTTTTCGTAGATCAATCGGGCCAGGGAATCCACATGAGCATGGTCAGCATGAAGTGTATCAGCAAGCAGTTGGCACAGATGGGCATGGGACAGCGGTTGCAAGTGGATGGTCCGAATCTCACGACCGGAGAGTGTAATGGTATCAAGAGAATGCCTCAAAGGATGATTGGGGTCAACTTCGTTGTCTCGATAGGCGCCGATGATTAAAAGCGCGTGGGTACGCTGCTGGGTAAATATATATTCCAGCAGCCCCAGGCTGGCCGAGTCAGCCCATTGCAAGTCATCGAGGAAAAGGACAAGAGGATGATTCTTTTGGGCGAAAACATCTATAAAACGGAGAAAGACCGTCCTGAAACGATTTTCCGCCTCACGGACAGGCAGCTCAGTCACTGGCGGCTGATGCCCGACAATCAGCTCCAACTGGGGGATAATATCGACAATCAATTGGCCATTCATTCCCAACGCCTGTTGAAGGCGATCCCGCCATTGGGCAAGGTTGCGCTCTTCTTTTGTGAGAAGACGCCGAACCAGTTCCTCGAAGGCCTCGATCAAGGTAGAATAGGGAATATTTCGGTTCAGCTGGTCGAACTTTCCCCAAAGAAAAAATCCGTGCCGACGAATCACGGGTTTGAACAATTCCCACACCAGGGACGTCTTACCTATACCGGAATAACCAGAAATGAGGACCAGTTCCGGACAGCCGCTTGTCGCCACTCGCTCAAAACTCTGGATCATTTTTTCAATGTCCTGTTCGCGGCCGTAGAGGCGATGTGGTAAATACAACTGATTGGCGGCATCAATAGCTCCCAGGGGAAAGGACTCCCAAACGCCTTTCGCACGCCATTGGTCAAGGCAAAATTCCAGATCCCGCTTTAATCCCGCCGCGCTCTGATAGCGTTCCTCGACCGTCTTATGCAACAACTTCATGACAATATCGGCAAGTGGTCTCGGCAGATCTTGCTCGATCGAGAGCGGAGATTCTGGCAACCTGGCAATATGGCAATGGGCCCATTCTAAAGGGTCGCTGGCCTGGAAGGGTGTCTGTCCCGTCAACATCTCATAGAAAATGGCACCAATGGAGTAGAGATCGGCCCGATAGTCCACGGCTTGACCCAACCCCCGAATTCGTTCCGGTGACATATAGGCCAAGGGCTCCAGCGACCCGGCTAGAGGTGTGTAGCCAGCAACATGTCCCTGACCATGGAGCGTACCGCGTTGTTCAACAAGCAGAATCTTCCCCGATGGGTCTGCGGGAACCAGAATTTGGTGAGGGGTGAGGCTACCATGTGGGACGCCTCCGCTATGCCAGCAGTCTAGAGCGGCGGCAACCCTGATTGCAAGGGGGAGGAAAGCCTCCGGTTTCAGCGGTGAAGATATCGATACTTCAACGACATGTGACTGCTTCGAATTAATCAAGGGTTGGGCTCCTTGGCCTGAGGACATACACGAGGGCCCTGGTTCGGCTATTAATAAGTCTCTTGAACGTACTGTTCGGTTGTGTGCAATATAATAAGAAAGCCCTGATTTTGCAAAGGTGGGAAAGCCCTGTGACCAGGGCAGATACATTGCGTACCAAGGGTTTGCGCCGAAGAGAAATTCTGGCGCGTGATGGCTCCAATGAGCTTGGAGCTTCAGCTCTTTTTAAAGGCCTAATGAGAGGACATGTAGTATTGTTTGTTCGTGGTCCCCTTTTCTCCGAGAAGCCTTGAGCAAAACTCGTTGGCCAATAACGGGTCAGCAACGCATGAGCGGATTCGATAAAAAATACTACTTCCCAGATAGGCTATGGACGCCCACCCACCCATAGAGATCCCCATTGATGGCGTCCTTGATCTGCACGCCTTTTCGCCCAAAGACGTCAAAACCCTGGTTCCGGAGTATCTGCAGGAATGTCGGAGGCGGGGAATACTGGAGGTACGGATCATCCACGGCAAGGGCACCGGGGCTTTGCGGCGCACGGTGCATGCCTTGCTCGGACGGATGGAGATGGTGGCTGGATTTCGCCTTGGCGACGAGACCAGCGGAGCTTGGGGGGCGACGCTGGTTACGCTTCGGGCTGAGGGCCTACCTCCATCGACTCAATGAGCCCATGGGTCGAAGCCAGCAGGCGAACCTGGAGCATAAAGGTCGAGGGCAGGGGCAATTCGCGTTCCTCCTGGAGGATGCCCAGGGCCTTGGCCATGAGCAGCGAGCCAATGGAATGGATGCCTTCCTGATTGTCGCAGATGGTCTTCATCCGCAGCGCATCGGTGATGATGGGAATCAGGTCGCCAACCGAATCTTTGAGATCGCGCAGTTCGCGCTCCACCAGTTCACGGTTGCTGCCCGCAAAGGCAATCATCTCTGCATCCAGGGGTTGGGTGCCGAAGAGGTTATTCATTACCGCCCCCGCCAATTGGGTGTGGTAGGTATCGGGCTGGTCTACATAACGGTCGTGCACACTCTGGCGTAACACCTTAAACAGGATCATCTGCACAGTGGTGACAGCCTCCCGCATCACCGGGACGACCTTGTTGTCGACCATGGGTTTATTCTCTGTTGGATCTTGGTTCATATCACTACTCGGATTGCCGGATTATCGGAGAACAGTTGATACAATCGCAGCCGCTCGGCCTCGTTGTTCACGCTGATCTCCAAATTTAAGCTGAGATACCGCCCGCCTGAACTGGCATTGCCCTCGGAAATAACGCAAAGGCTCACATCCACCGCAGCGTGGATTGCCTCCATTATAGCAGTCCGATCTTCGCCGATGAGGCGATAATGCCATTGGCAGGGGTACTCGATATTTGGCTTGCAGCCGTTGATACAGTTCATATTCACTCCTTGTGCGGCCTTATACCGCAGCTTGTCCCTGCTTGCCAACAGGAAATAGCGCTCCTCATTTGTGGGAGCCGATGATACAATGCGGCAACCCATTCCCCTTTTGCGGAGACCGTTATGCGCCATCAAATTTTGATTGTGGACAATCAGTTGCAGAGAGCAGCTCTGCCACCGGATTATTCCGAAAAATTTGATCTCGTTACCGCTGCCGACGGTAACGAAGCCCTGGAACGCCTGGCACTCTCAGACAACTGGTCGGCAATGCTCGTGGCTACGGATCTGAACGACATGAGTGGCATGGCCTTTCTCAGCCAGGCCGTTACCCTGTCCCAGGCTGTTCCCCTGATGCTGGCGCCGGATAATCAGGTGCTGGAGACGCTCAACTTTGCCAACAGCCGCTCCATCTTCCGGGTGGTTCCGGAAAGCACCCCGGGCGACACCCTGGCGAGAATTCTGCTCGATGCAGCCCACCAGTACACCCTGATCCAGCAGGAGGAGGATCTGTGGGAACGGATGAGCAAGCTCACCCTGATCGACCCGCTCACCGGCTGTTTTTCCCGGCTACACCTGGAAGATCACCTTAAAAAAGAGCTGACCCGATCATTGCGCTACGGACACCACCTCTCGATTATTCTTTGCGATATAGACGGGTTGAAGGGAGTCAACGAATCCTTCGGCCATAGCATCGGCGACCAGGTGCTGACCACCTTTGCCCGGGTAGCGATGCAACATGTCCGTCAGGATATTGACACCATCACCCGCTGGGGTGAGGATGAGTTCCTGCTACTGCTGCCCGAGACCCAGATCCGTGGTGCGGGACGGGTGGCCAACCGGTTGCGGGAACAGTTCACCGAATCCGTATGCTTTCAGGAGGGGCACCAGATGAGCTGTACCGCCAGTTTTGGCGTGGCCGGTTTTGCGCCGGAGCACTCCAGTCGTAATGCTGCTGTCGATGATCTGCTGCTGATTGCGAGCCGTTGCCTGATGCAGGCCAAAGCTGCAGGTGGTAACCAGGTGCTCTGCTGCCCATGATTATCTTCACCTCGTCCAAGGGACAGGATTTCAGTCCTGCCACTCCTCCCCTACCCCATACCGAACCTGAATTTCAGCATAAGGCCCGGGAACTCAATGCCATCCTTAACACCCTGGATCTTGCCGGTTTACAACAGCTCATGGGCATCAGCGCACCTCTAGCCGCGCGAACTCGGGAACAGATCCTTGGTTTTGCCGCGGCTGAGCCGAAGCCGGCACTGCTCACCTACAGCGGTGAAGCCTTTCGCAGCCTGAATGCAGCCGCATTTTCCATCGAGGATTTCCGTTTTGCCCAGGCACATTTTCGCATTTTCTCCGGACTCTACGGTCCACTTCGGCCCCTGGATCTGATCGCGCCCCATCGCCTGGAAATGGGCTACAAACTGACCAATCCTGCGGGCGAGAGTCTCTATCCCTTTTGGAGCAAGGACATCACCGCCCACCTCAACGCAGCGCTAAAACAGGAAAGTGCTCCGCTGTTGATCAATTTGGCCTCAATGGAATACAGCAAGGTGGTGGAGAAGAAAAAGCTCTGCGGTCCCTGGATTGATATCCAGTTTAAAGAGCAGGCCGGTGATACACTCAAGTCCGTGGCCATTTATGCCAAACGCGCCCGGGGGATGATGGCAAGCTATCTGATTAAAAACCGGATAGAAACCCTAAACGACGTCATCCCCTTCTCCGATGGGGGCTATACCTACCACCCCGAGCTGTCAAAAGAACGTCTTCTCGTCTTCACCCGTCCCCAGCCCTGAATGCTCGTCGTTTTTAGATTGTGCTGTATGGCGACCTTCTGTTGTATTGGCCGTTAATCAGCGAGATCTGATCGTTGAGGGTCCACAAATCATAGATATAACCCAAACCGAAGAAACCGGCCGTGCACAGGTACAGGATGCCGGTACCGATCTTGCCCAAGTAGAACCGATGCACCCCGAACAGTCCGAGAAAGACCAATAACAACCAGGCGACATTGTAGTCGATCGGACCGGGTATGTAGCGTAGGTCCGCCTCACGGTCCATCGTTGGGATAAGAAAAAGGTCGACAATCCAGCCTATAAAAAAAATCCCCAGAGTGAGAAAGTAGATCGTTCCGGAAACCGATTTGCCGTAATAAAAACGGTGGGCGCCGATAAAACCAAAAATCCAGGCAAGATAACCAATAACGATGCTATGGGTGGGGCGTTCGTTTTCCATACGATCTATCCTCTGCACGTTGCTTTGAGTCGGGCGATACGCTCAATTGAGGCAGTTAAACGGTGATTATCGATACGGCCGCTGTCAAGCAGGTCTTCAACCGCTCGGATTCCGATTTTCAGTACATCTTCCCGAGGATCGAGATTATTACCGATCACCGGCATGTCCACCCCGGCAAGAATGGTCTGTTGAATGGCCTCGGTCAGGCTCCAGCCGTTGCTGATCGCCCGCATCTGCAGATCATCGCTGAAGACCACCCCGGTAAAGCCCAACTCCCGCCGCAGCAGCTGATCAATCACCAGCGGTGAGAGGGTGGACGGGGTCTCGGAGGGGTCAAGTTGCCGGTTGAGTAAATGTGCTGTCATAATTCCGTCAGCATAACCCTGGCCAATCAATTGGCGATAGGGTTCGAGCTCAATCGGCTGCCAACACGTGGAGACATCGACAAACCCCAAATGGGAATCGGCGCCGGCACTGCCATGGCCGGGGAAATGCTTAAGGCAACAGGCCACCCGATGGCGATGATGGGCCTCGATCACCGCTTGGGCATGGGCTACCACTGTGGAAGGATCCGCACCGAAACTGCGTTCATAGCGAGCGATAATCGGGTTTTCCGGGTTGAGGTTAAGATCGACCACCGGTGCAAAGTTGAGATTAATATTCATGGCCGCCAGCTGAGCCGCCAGCTGATCCGTTGCGGCGGCGGTAGCCTCCAAACCGAGCCTAGCCAATTGAACGGCTGAAGATGATGCCGAAAAACCGTCGCGTTCCTTAAGCCGACAGACCATGCCCCCTTCCTGGTCCACCGCGATCAGCAACGGGGTGCGGCTCTGCTGTTGCAGGCTTGCAGTGAGCGCCGCCAGTTGCGCTGGCGATTCAATATTTTGTACGCTACGATCGACATTGCGATCAAAAAGGATCACTCCTCCTGGGGGATATTCCCCCAAAGCCCCTGTCAACCAATGGTCACCGGGCAGCGTGCATCCCCGGAAGCCGACGACAAAGAGCTGCGCAATTTCTTGAACTAATCCCATCTATTACCCTGAAACCCCACCCGAAAATTCGCTCTGTCGGGAAAATGACAATGTAAGCAAGTTATCTCTTGCGTGCCTTCAGCAAATTGAGTATCAAAAATTTAACACCTTCTTTTTGCAAAGAAAAATATTTTTTACTTTAACCGGCATACATTTCGCTACAGATTTCTCAAAATTCTTATCGCTCAATCCCTTCGAGGGAATTTTGGCGATGCTAAACGAGTCTTCAACTTCCGGAATTCTCCAATGCCTGAAAATGCCATGGAAAGGAAAGCTTTTGAAGAGCAGGTTGATGTAAAGATTGCCGCCACCATGGAAAACCTGCTTTCCGAATTGAGCCACTATCGGCATCAGTCGGAAAAGCTACGAAAAATCAATACACTTTACCAGCGGATGGCAGGCATCCTTGATCTGCCGGCGATGATTGAGGCCTATTCGATCTGGCTGATGGAGTTCATCGGCCACGAACTGATCGGGTACAACAATCCCAATCGGCAACGGATGCACATGTTCTGCTCCTACCACGGCCCGAAGCGCCGCCAAGCCATCCAATTAGCCCAGGAATTGCTTGAGCCCGAATCGGCGACGGAAAAATGCCCCACCCTGCTTGACGGTTTCCATGTCCACCGCTGGATTATTGACTCCGGCGAATGTTACGGCGTGCTGGTTCTGCTGCGCAAAGGCAAGCCGTTAAGCCAGGATGACTTTGATTTTATTGAAGAATCGTTGACAATCTTCGCCGATCCCTTGAAGCGGGCCCTGGATTACGAAGAAATCTTTGCCCAAGCGCGAAAAGATACCCTCACCGGTCTGCCTAACCGATACGTGTTTGAAGAGCGAATCGGATCAATCGTGGAGCAGGCCAAACGTCATGGCCATCCTCTGACCCTGGCCGCACTGGATCTGGATCACTTCAAGGCGGTGAACGATACAATGGGCCATCTCATGGGTGATCAGGTGCTCAAACAGGTGACTGAAGCGCTGAAAAAACAGATCCGCCTCACCGACCTGCTGGTGCGGATGGGTGGGGATGAATTCCTGCTGGTTTTGCCGGACACCTCCATCCAGGATGCCCGCTTCCTGGCTGAACGGCTCTGCCAGGCTGTGGAACAGCTCAATATCGTTACTACGGCTGGAAAGCTGGCCATCAGCATCGGTCTTTCCGAATGGTCAAGCAGCATGGAGCTCAATGCCTGGTTTGAACGCGCCGACGATATTCTCTATCAGGCAAAGGCCAACGGGCGGGCTCAAGTGGCTATTAACTGATGATGGCGTCGTAACAACTTCGCCCTACTGCGTCGCAGCCTTTTTTCCGACACTCGACAGACCTTTCGTGTGCCTTCGCGCCGTGAAAAACGCTCCTCCTTCTGTGTTTTGACTGAGCCATTTTTCACAATGTGACGGACTTTTTACGAGTCCATCAACTTATAAGCGCTCTCTTTTCGATCCGAATTATCAACGCCGTCTCTCCTGGGGAGAAACGGCGTTTTTTTTGTTATCCACTCGTGATTCAAGCGTCCTTGAGCTTAATCTGCAGCGGAATACAGTGCATGGATCGGCCCTTCTGGATGGTGTGGCCAAGCTGCCAATCCTCACCCCCCCTATCACCGAGCAATTGAACGACATCCTCCACCAAGCCCTTGATATTGATGATCGGATGCCGTTTAAACACCTCGGGCAAGCCGTGGGTAAGATTGCAGGCCAGACAACGGCCCGGCCGTTCGTGCAGGTTAAGCAAAAAACTCAAACGTTGCTGATCGGCATCGTAGCCTTCAAAGCTGAGGGTGATATCATAGGCCCCCTCATCGGCGTCGCCGAAGAGGGCATCAAAAAAATCATTGGTTCGTTCCGGGGGAAAAAGCGCGGCAAGCGCGGTCGGGGTAAAGATCTGTGCAGGTTGCATGTACAGCTCCAACTATTCGTCAAAAATTTGGCGGGGCCTCCCAAACAGCCATAGGGGATACCTTTTCGGGAGAAATTAGTCATCGTTTCAACAAGTTCCATATCTCAGCAACGATGGGCGTTTTCGTCGCTCCGACTTTACCCATTCCCCCCAGCCAATGTCAACACCATTGCAGCACCTCGCCCGCTATGGTAGAAAACCGGCTATGCAACGCCATCTTTTCATAGACAACGAACCGACACCAGATCCGGGCGTATCCCGACCGGATAGCGCCGTCACCCCCGAGGTGCTCAATCCTGCTCAATACACGGCCGCCACCCATGGCGAAGGCCCGATCCTGGTTATTGCCGGGGCCGGTTCCGGGAAAACCCGGACCCTGGTCTACCGCATGGCCTATCTGATCGAACAGGGGGTTGCGCCGGAATCGATTCTGCTCTTGACCTTCACCCGTCGGGCCGCCCAGGAGATGCTCCACCGGGCCGGGGAGCTAACTGCCGGATCTTGCCGCCGGGTCATGGGCGGTACCTTTCACGCCACCGCCAATATCCTTTTGCGCCGCTATGGTCACCATATCGACATTGGCGCCAACTTCACCATCATTGACCGAGGTGATGCCGAAGGAATTATCAATCTGCTCAAGTCCTCGTTGGGCATGGCTGGCTCCGGCAAACGCTTTCCTTCCAAACGGGTGGTAATGAACTTGATCAGTGGAGCGATCAACAAGGCCACCAGCATCGAACAACTGGTCTATAAGGAACAGATCCACTTCACTGAGTTTATCCAGGATTTTTATACCATTGCCGAGCATTACCGCCAGTTCAAGCTCGATCATGGCCTGATGGATTATGACGATCTTTTGGTCTATTGGAAAAAACTTTTACTGGAGTCGGACCAGGCACGCATCGATTTATCCAACCGTTTCCGCTACATTCTGGTCGACGAATACCAGGACACCAATCAGTTACAGGCGGATATCGTACGGCTCTTGGCCCACACCCACAATAACGTGATGGTGGTCGGCGATGATGCCCAATCGATCTACAGCTTCCGGGGCGCTGATTTTTATAACATCATGCGTTTTCCCGAGAATTTTCCCGGCGCAAAAATTGTCAAGCTTGAGGAAAACTACCGCTCCACCGAGCCCATCCTCCAACTGACCAATGCGGTCATCGCCAACGCCGAGCAAAAATTCACCAAGACCCTGTTTACCAGCATTACCGGAGGTATCAGACCGCAGCTGATCGTTGCCCCCAACGAGGCTGCAGAAGCTCGCTTCATTGCCAAAGAGATCAACAAACGTCAGCAACAGGGGACATCCTTAAGCGACATGGCGGTGCTGTTCCGTTCCGGCTTCCACTCCTATAAACTGGAAATCGAACTGGCCAGCCAAGGCATTGATTTTGATAAACGGGGCGGGCTGAAACTGACAGAATCGGCCCATATCAAAGACCTGATCTCTTTTTTCCGCATCGTCATCAACCCTTGGGACAATCTGAGTTGGAATCGAATTCTGCTCCAGCTCGACAAGGTTGGTCCGAAAACGGTCAACAAAATCCTTGATGCCATCCGTGATGCCGACTCACCGGTGGAGGCCTTGGCGACCTACCGACCGGGGGCGGCCTGGAAGGAGCAGTTTGCGCTGCTGAACCACATGCTGGGTCAACTGGTGCAACCGGCACAATCGCCTTCGGACCAGTTCGATCTGGTCATGACCTACTACGAGCCGGTGTTCCAGAAAATCTATTACGACGATGCCCCCAAACGTCGCCGCGATCTGGATCAATTCAAGGTACTCATTGCCGGATATGGCGATCTCCAATCCTTTGTCGATGATACCGCCCTCGACCCACCGGATTTAAGCAACACCGAAGGGATACTCGAGGAGGATTCAAAGCGCTTGATCCTCTCCACTATCCATTCCTCCAAGGGACTCGAGTGGGATACGGTCTTTGTCATCGGCTTGGCTGAAGGGCGCTTCCCTCATCAAAACACCGTTCCCGGAGAGCAATTTGAGGAGGAACGGCGGCTCTTATACGTGGCCTGTACCCGGGCCAAAAAACAGCTCTTTCTCACCTACCCGAAAGAGATGATGACCGCCGACCGCCAGACCATGCGGGCCGCAATGACGCCTTTTTTGCGTGAGGTTGGCGGTGGGCTGTACACGGTTGAGGAGCCTGGCCGATCCCAACCCGGAGCAATCCCACCACGCCTTGAGCGGGAAAATTTCGAAACACCATCCACCCCTCTCCGAGTCGAGTCAGCACGGATATCCTTTAAGGAGGGGATGCAGGTCAACCACGCCTTTTTCGGCTTGGGCCGGATTGTCTCCATTCCTGGCCCCCGAAGGGTTGAGGTCCAATTTGATCGCCACGGCACCAAAATCCTGCATCTGGATTATGCCAAGCTGGAAATCGTATCCTAGGCAAGTGCTTGGCGTCCCGTTCTTCCTTACTTTGACGACTACCATTTCATGATTTATCAGGAAGCCTGTACTTGGCTCGATCAGCATCAGTTTTTCAAAATTAAACTTGGGTTGGAGACCACCCGCGAACTCCTTGAAGAGTTGGGAAATCCCCAGAACAAACTCAAGATTATTCATATTGCCGGGACCAACGGCAAAGGTTCGGTGGGCGCAACCCTGCTGGCCTGCCTCAGCGCCGGGGGGTATCGGACCGGTTTCTACTCCTCGCCCCACCTCCATTCGGTACGAGAACGTTTCCGGATCGGCAACACCTGGATATCTGAGGCCGATTTCACCGATCTGATTACACGATTGGCCGCTTTCCTTGAAGGACGTCCCCATCCCACCTATTTCGAGCTGACCACCGTCCTTGCCCTGCTTTGGTTTGCCCATCAAGAAGCCGAGGTGGTTATCCTGGAAACAGGCATGGGAGGACGGCTGGATGCCACCAACGTGGTTACCCCATTTGTTTCGATCATCACCGACATCAGCCGCGATCATGAACAATATCTGGGGAACACCATCGCTGCCATTGCCGGGGAAAAGGCCGGAATCATCAAGGCTGCTATTCCGGTGGTTTTCTCCGGCCGGGAGCCCGAGGCACTGCCGGTGATTGTTGCGCGTTGCCGGGAACAGAGCAGTCCTCTGTCTCTCTTGGGCCGCGACTTTCACAGCCTGGCTACGGCAGGGGGCTTGGACTACACCACCACGCTCGACGGTAGTCATAACCACTTCCCCGTAGCCTTGCAGGGCGCGCACCAGATCATCAATACCAGCTTGGCCTTGAATGCCTTGGAGATCCTGCAGCAGCTATTGCCGCTCTCGTACGAACAGATCCGTTGCGGACTCAGCCAGGTCCACTGGCCAGGCCGGATGGAGTTGGTGCAGCTATCCTTTCAGGGGAAAAATATCCGGATACTTTTTGACGGCGCCCATAATGAGGCTGGTGTAAGCCAACTCTCTCAGTCGCTCCGGAAGGGGTATCCCCGCAAAAGTCTCCTGCTGCTCTGGGGCAATATGGCGGACAAGGTCATGGGAGAGGCTTTTGAGCTACTCTTAGACCTCACCGATACACTGATCCTGACCCGGGCAGAAAGTGAACGCTCAGCTACCCCGCAAAGCCTCTGGAAACTTCTGCCACAAGCAATCCAGAAAAATGCAAGCTGTATTGAACCGGCGGCGGTGGCTCTGGAACATGCACTCCAGCAGGCAACCGAATCCGATTTGATCTGCGTGGCCGGGTCACTTTACCTGGTGGGAAAGATTCGCCACCTGTTACTCAAAAAGGAGGCATGAGCATGGACAAATTTTTCAGCCTCGATACCGCGGACGAGGCCCTGATCCGGGCGGAACGCAACAAGGCCCGTGAATTGCGCAAAAGTCGCTGGTGGCAGCAGAAAACCTCCACCGGCACCTGCTGGTACTGCGGCCAAAAAGTCGGATATCCTAACCTGACCATGGATCACGTTATCCCTCTGGCCAGAGGCGGCCGCAGCACCAAGGACAACCTCGTCCCCTGCTGTAAGGAATGCAATACCAAGAAAAAGAATGCGTTACCGATTGAGTGGGATGAATACATGGAGGAACTGCAGCGACGCAAGGAGTGATGCCACCCTCCCGTTCTCCCGGCCTTTCTCCCGCCGGTCTTTGGCGCAATCGGCTCGGGCACGGGAAAAACAAATCCATTTTCCCCTGTCATCCCTGATTTTTCAAGGGTTCCAGTCTTGTTGCCATGATAGGTTTGTGCTATCACATGTATGAGTCTTTCTTGACAAAGATGGCTTCGTAAAAACCTTGATCGACTGCGTCGCAGCTTTTTTCCCGACATGACAAAAACCTTAGGGTCGGGGAAAGAAAAAAGCATTTGAACAATGCGCCGGATTTCGGATCGGATACAAGGCGCTTTAACTGGTGAATATCAAACATATTCACCAGTTAAAGCAACGCCGTAGCGGGCTGCAAGACAAGCAGAATTGGATAATTATTTTTTCCAGTGCCCCTAGGTATGCCTTCGCGCCGGGAAAATGTGCTGGCCATTTTACGAGTCCATCAACAAAAAAATGATTGCTTCCGAGAGCCGCACTTGAGCAGCACGACCTATTTCCTCCATATCAGCCCGGACCATTTACAGGCCACACTCTATTCCGGCATTGGGTATCCCGGAGATATTCCCCTGCTCCCTGATCAATCTTTTCAAGACCTGCTCGCCGCATCACAGATCGTCCATGGTCTGAACCAAGACGCCCTTCACCAGGCGGAAGAGGCCCGCCTACACGACCGCGAATTCGACAAACCGCTCCTGATTGCCAAGGGAACAGCACCCAAGATGGGGCAAAAGGGTTTGCATCCGTGCCATGAGCCCTCACCTCTCCTCCTTGAATCAGAAGGTGTGGATGGACAGACCGAAACCCAGGAAATTTTGCTCTATCCCTTGGTTCATAGTGGTGAAATCCTGGCCATTCATGGTCCGCCCAGTCCCACTGAAACCGGTAAAAATATTTATGGCCAGGAAATTTCCTGCCCCATCGCTCCGGAACAAAATATTGTCGCTGGCGAGCATACCGCAATTGATGATGAGGCAGGAGAGCATTTGCTGGCAACCGTCACCGGTTACCCACGGCTGTATACCACCCGCAAAGCCGGGATCGAACACCTGTACCTTGGCATCGAACCTCTGATTCAGGTCACTCCGGACAAGATGCAGGCGCTGCTCTGTCTCAAGCCACAGCCGCCGGGTGCGTTGCTCCCGGGTCAGGGAGAAATTGAGCATGAACTTAATACAATGCACATTATTTACGGCCGCCTACCGCGTGTAATCACGCAATGCCTGAAACAATGTACTGAACAGCAACGGCCGCAGATGCAGACGATCGCCCTTGGTGTCTTACCGATTAAAGGCAAGGATGCCTGGCTTCGTTTCACCATGGATATTGGTCCCTTGCCGGGAAAGGTCATGGGGAATGGCGAAATCGATTACCGGGAACGTAACATGTTCATCGCGGTCAACCAGGGCCAGCTGATTGCAGTTCGGGTACCACCGACGGCCGGGAGCCCCGGGCGTGATATCTTTGGGAACACCATTGCTCAGACCATGGGCAAGGACATTACCGTGCGGGTGACCGATGATGCCGCCTATGACCAGGCCACGGGTGAGATTCGGGCCATGCGTTCGGGTGTGCTTTCCCTAGTTTCCGAAGGAGCGGTCAAGGTCTGCTCACGGCAGGTTATTTCCCAGGATATTGATTTCAAAACCGGTAACATTGTCTCTCGGGATGCGCTTGAAATCCGGGGATCGATCAAACCAAAATTTCGAGTCAGCGCCCTGGGAGATATTCTTATCCGTGGCAATATCGAGAAAGCTCAAGTGCGTTCCGATGCCAACGTCGTGGTCCAAACCGGTCTGATTGGCGAATACGCGGTTATTCGTTGCCGTGGCGAGGTGGATATCCAATTTGTCGAACGCGGTCGGATCTTCGCAGGTGGCTCGATCTTGCTCCGGAAAAGCGCCTACTACTGCCGACTCCACAGCGGCGGCAATCTCACCACCGGCCCTGGAGTGCGCCTTCTTGCCTCCCAGTTGGTGGCCGCCGGTTCACTTGTGCTGGGCAGTGTTGGCTCGGAAAATGCCGACCCCTCTTTGCTCGCGGCCGCCGTCTCCCCTGAACAATTACAGAAAATGTTTACCCTGCAAAGGGAGGTGGCAGCGCACAAAGAGGCGCTCGAGAGCCTACGACGGCGCCTTGGCCCGGAGTCCGAAAATGAGGAACTCGAAGATCTGCAGCAGGATTACGACCAAAGCCGAAGGGCTTTCAACAAACTCAACCTGATCACCGCGGTTACGGATGCAGACTCGGATCAAGGCCTCTCGCATGCACTGGAGTGTTCCATTGTCGTCAAGGGGACCATCTTCGGCGGAAGCGAGATTCGAATCGGTAATAGCAAAATGACCCTGCCCACTTCCATGCACAATGTTTGTTTCCGACTTCGTGAACATATTGCTCCCGGAGCCGTCAACCGCGACATCATTATTCTTCCCAACAAAAAGTAACCCGGAGCCCCCATGTTCGTCAAATTATGGATGACCAGTAATGTTCAGACGATCAACAGCAGTCAACCCATTGTTGAGGTGGAGCAGATGATGCGACAGCATCGCATCCGCAGGGTACCAGTGGTTGATGACGGAAAGCTGATGGGCATTATCAGCCGCGAGGATTTATTGCGAGCCATGCCCTCAACCTTTGATCCAACCATTGGTCTAGAGCAGCTTGAACAGGCCGGTCGTATCACCGCCGCAACCATTATGACCTCTTCGCCTATCACGGTGGAACCGTCCACTCCCCTGGAACAGGCAGCGCTTCTGATGCGGAACCATAAATTCGGTTCACTGCTGGTGGTTCAGGACGGAGAATTGGTCGGCATCATAACCGAGACCAATATTTTTGATGCCTTTCTTGAAATTTTGGGAGCGCGGAAAGAGGGAACCCGCATTGAACTAAAAATCGATCGAAACCCTTCAGCGTTTTACGCAATGATGCAGGTCTTTAAGAAATGCAAGATGACCGTACTCGGAATCACCGTTTTCCCTGATTTTTCCGAGGATCATCAGCTAGTCACCCTCAAGGTCAAGGGGGACGACATGGAGCAACTGACCGAGAGTTTGTGGGATGCAGGCCTGCAGATCAACCGCCTGTATACCGAAGGCAAAGAACCACAATGAATCCAAGCCTGGTCAAAATCAACGACATCGTTAATATCTACAACTCCTACATTACCCTGCTGGCCCAACTGAAAAAAAATTCAGGAATCTATGGTATTATCTTCCATGATCCGGCAGAGAAACGGATCGTGCAGCTATTTGACTCAGACTTTGCCCAGGTCTTTTGGCAAATTGTTGCCGATTTTGCAGTCGGCATGACCACTGGCTCTATTGTCGGCCTGGCACTCCCTCCGGAAAACGAATAAGCTTATTTCTTTTTTTGCCTCTTTTTCCATCTTGAGAATCGTTCACCACCAGAGTTGAACAGCCATCACAAGAATCATGGTGAAAAAGAAACAGGTGTTGAAAAAGAGCAACGCCTCCCCCTGCCCTCCCCCTTCCTTCCAGAACCACATTATTCCCCCAATACCGAAAAAGCCCCCGGCCAAAACCAGAAAAAGGATCTTACTGGCCGACTGCAGCTGCGGCAGCAACAGAGGAAAAGCCAGGGTGACGGTAATCAGGGCAAACAGCCAAACCAGTAATACCCGGTAGAGGCCCGGTGCCGAAATCTGAGCAATAAGGGTGGGACGTCCGACCTGCTCGTAATCTTGACGATGACGATAGAAAACGAGGAAAAAATGGGGTATTTGCCACAAAAAAAGCAGAGAAAAGAGAAGCCAGGATGTAACCGAGACCATTCTCCCTCCGGCTGCACTCCAACCGATCAAAGGCGGCAAAGCTCCGGCAAGGCCACCAGGAAACAGCGCATAGGGTGAGGTTTGCTTGAGAGGTGTATACAGAACATTATACGCCACCAGGGCAAACACCCCTAACAACAGCGGCAAGGCGGCGGCACTGGAGATCCGCAAGAGCACTAGGCCCAAAATGACCAATGTTCCGCAGGCAAGCCGCGCTTCAGGCACACGCAATTGGCCGGTGACCAGGGGCCGCTTACAGGTGCGCGCGTACAGCCGATCGATATCAATTTCCTGAAGGCTGTTGCCGACTGCGGCGCCGCAGGCCAGAGCCAGAACCCCCAGCATCACCAGAACCAGAGACCAATCGAGCACGGGCCGACAAAGGACGTAGCCAAATCCTGCGGAACAGGCCACCGGTAGGCAGAGCGCGATTTTGGTCAGTTGCAACCAGGGCCGAACTCTGGAAAAAAAGGATCTGAACGGGAACATGGAATCGAAAAGAACCTTGTCAATCCTCCTGCAGCCAGGTCTCATACTCCGCTTTCGGCACAACTTTAAGTTTAGCCAGCATCCGGGAGTGATCAAGGCCGCAGTATTCGGCACAAAGGATATCAAACTCTCCTGGTCCACGGGTCTGAAACCAGACATAGGTGGGATAGTTTTTTATCGCATCCACTTTTACCCGAAATGCGGGCAGATAAAAACTATGGATAACATCCAAGGACTCAATATTAAGCTTAATCGGGGTATTTTCCGGAACCACCAGGAGATTTTCCGTTTCTTTGTCATTGTCGTAGGTGAAAATCCAGGAGAACATCTGCCCTAAAACACTCACCTGCACCGTCCCTGCGGGAACGGTGCGAAGTCCGGTATAGGCGTTCCAACCGACCACGAACATCGACAGGGCGATCAGGGTTGGGATGATGGTCCAGGCCAGTTCAAGCTTCCAGTTATCGCGGATATCGGCGGCCACCGGATGACGGCTGCGGCGATAACGGATCACAAAGTAAATCATCACCGCAGTGATACCGGTCAGGAGCACTGCGGAAACAACAAAGATATACCAAAATGCGCTATCTATGCCGACAACTGGATCCATGCAATTTATCCTCGATTAGTATCAATCTCGTAAAAAATCACGAGAATGACGTTTCTCGCTTTGTAACTTAGGGTGTTTACGATACGCGATTTTCGATTTCATTGGCCTTTATCTATCTATTATCATTGGCGAAACGCAACATCCCAAAAGGTAAAGCTTATCATAATGGCAAGAAAACAGATGGTACAGAGAAAGGATATTTTGATCGCCTTGCCCTCAAATTTAAGGTGCATGAAATAGAGCAAAACCAGAGAGACCTTGGCGCAGGCAATGCCCAGGGCAATAGGCACGTTGAAAATACCCATGTGAACATAACTGACTCCTATGGTCACTCCGGTCAGCACCAACAGGGCCACAAGCACCAGAGCCAGTTTTTTGTAAGAAAGTATATGTTGCTCGTTGTCGTGCATAAACCCTCCAACAGCCCTTTAGAGCACCAAATAAAACAAGGGAAAAACAAAAATCCAGATCAGGTCGACCAGGTGCCAGTAGAGGCCTGCGTTCTCAAGAAAGGCATAACGCTTTGCATTGATCGTATTCTGCCAGATAAGGACGAAACTGACCGCCAAGAGCGTCATGCCGATAATGACATGGAGCCCATGCAGGCCGGTAATGACGTAGTAGAGCCCAAAAAAAATGTTACGGCCTGGGGGGCCACCGACCAGATCCGGTGAGTTGGGGTAAAGGCCATGGGCAAATTTGTGGCCCCATTCGAAATATTTGTTGATCAGAAACAGGATGCCGCATCCGAAGGAAATTCCTAGTAAACCCAGGCATAACCGCTTGCTCTGTTGCCTTATCGCCGTAATCGAGGCGGCCACTGTGAAACTCGAGATCAAGAGGATGGTGGTGTTGATTGCCCCGATGACCCGATTGAGTTCCTTGCCATTTTCAGCGAATTCCTTGGGATATTCATGAAAATACACCGCATAAAGGACAAAGAGGCCGCCAAAAAGGATGATCTCCGTGTAGAGAAACAGCCACATTCCAATGCGAATTCCGGTCTGATCGTGCTGGCTTGTCATGGCATTTTCCGTTGAAGACTTGTGTTGCCGTGTTCTTTACCTATCGCGGGCAGCAGTATTTTAGGGGTTCTTGTTGCCGACGATATCGGAAAAATCGTAGGGATACTCCTTAATTTGCGGCTCGGTGACGAAGTTATGCAACGGTGGCGGCGATGGCACTGTCCACTCCAGGGTGCAGCCACCCCAGGGATTGGCCGTGGCCGGTTCCCGGGTGCGGAAACTCAGCAATAGATTGACCAGCATCAGGATCACGCCGCTGAATAGGAGAATACCGCCCACCGCCGCCAACTCATTGCCATGGGCATACTTCGGCAGGTAATCGTAATACCGTCGAGGCATGCCCTGAAGTCCAAGAATGAACATGGGTACATAGTGAAACATAAAACCCACCGTGGCCAGGGTGGTGGCAATATAGGCCCGTCGAAAATTATAGAGGATACCGAACATCTTGGGCCACCAGTAATGGAGGGCGGCAAAGAAGGCGAAGCCGGTCCCGCCGAACATGGTGAAATGGAAATGAGCCACCACGAAATGGGTGTCGTGGACGTGAATATCCGGGCCAGCTGCCCCCAAAACCAATCCAGTCAGGCCGCCAACGGAGAAAAGATAAATAAAGATAAGCGACAACAAGAGCGGCGGCGTCATCTCGATTGAAGCCTTATACAGGGTTGAGACCCAGGAAAAGACCTTCACAGCCGTGGGAATCGCCACCAAAAAGGTCAGGAGCGAGAAAACGAACACGGCGGTATCGCTCATGCCGCTGGTGTACATATGATGGGCCCAGACCAAGGATCCGGCAACGGCAATGCCCATGGAGGAAATCACTATCGCCTTATAGCCGAAGATGGCCTTGCGCGAAAAGGTGGGGATGACTTCGGAAATCACGCCCATACCCGGTAGAATCATGACATAGACTGCGGGATGGGAGTACATCCAGAACAGGTGCTGGTAGAGGATGGGATCGCCGCCCTTGGATGGATCAAAGAGCCCGATCTGGAACACCCGCTCAACAATAACCAGAAGCAGGGTAATGGATATCACCGGGGTGGCAAGCAGTTGCACCCAGGCAGTAGCATAGAGCGACCAGGGGAACAGGGGGATCTGCATCCAACCCATGCTCGGTGCCCGTTTACGATGCACGGTGGTGATGAAATTGAGCCCGGTAAGCATGGACGACATCCCGAGAATAAAAGCGGCAAACACGGTCATAGGTACGTTGTGTTTGGTGCCGATGCTAAACGGGACATAAAAGGTCCAGCCGGTATCGGGAAAGCCACCACCGGTGAATAGAGAGACGATGGCGAGTATTCCCCCGAAAATATAGAGGTACCAGGAAAGCAGGTTCAAACGAGGGAAGAAGACATCGTCCGTGCCCAGTTGGATCGGCAGAAAAAAGTTGCCGAATATGGCCGGAATTGCCGGGATGATGAACAAAAAGATCATGATCACCCCGTGCAAGGTAAAGGCGGAATTATACACCCTGGCCGACATGATGGTTGGCCCCATGGTCATCAGCTCAATGCGGAGGAGAAATCCCACGGTCAGGGCAATGACAAACCAGAACAGGACCGCCCAGAGATACATCACCCCCAACCGCTTGTGATCGTGGGTGAGCAGCCAGGCCTTGATGCCGGTTAGGCCGGGGGGGGCGGAGGTCTCGAAAAATGAAGGTGGATTGGCCATAACTTATGATGAAGGAAATTGGGGAGGGTTTTTCTTCCGCAGCAGACGGGCCAGCCAGATACCGCCGCCAACAAGCACTGCGACCGAAGCAATCTTCAAAATATTGAAAACAACAGCATTTTGCCGGGGATTGGCGGGAAAACAGAAGGCAAGCAGCCGCCGAATCGAGGTTGCAGGGCGCCCCTCGGCAGCATCCTTGAGCGCCAGTTCCACATCCCCGGGAATAAAGGAGCCGTAGATGTATTTTATGATTTGACCGTTCCTGTCCACAGCGACCAACGCCGAGGGATGGATAAAAATCCCATCGCTCTTGCGTTGAAAACGGTACCCGATCGCATTGGTCACCCTGAGGATGTTCTCTTCGCTGCCAGTGAGAAACGTCCACCTCTCCTCTGGAAAACTTTCCTTCAGGAGATGGGTGTAGTTCGGCTTGGTCATGCGCGCAATTTCCGGGGTATCATCGGTATTAAAACTCAGCGTCAGGACCCGAAAGCCGTTTCCCCCATTGTAATGCAGGCGACGGATGGTGTCGGCCAGGTTAGCCAGATCAAAGGAACAGATCGAGGGACAGGTGTAGTAGACCGGCAGCAATAAAGTCGGTCGGTCTATCAGTCGTCGAAGACGTACTTTCCGGCCCTGATCGTCCGCAAAAACCGCCTCTAAAGGGAGATAATCACCCGTTTTTTCCTGAATCCAGTCCTGGGGTGCTTGCAAGGCGTCCACCGAGGCTGCAGCCTGTTCATCCAGGGAAAGGCGGCGGCTTTGCTCCACCGCCTCCCCTTGAGTTGCTATCGACACCAACCATGTCGACAGCACAAGCAGTATGAAAAGCCCCCTATTGAGCAAAGCGGAGCAACGGATCATTTCATGGCGCCGCTGCCAAGATTGATGGTGGCAATCTTATGATATGGATGCTTCATCTTCATAGAATCCCGATCCGGACCGTAGGCAAATATAACTTTGGTATCGGCATTGGGATCAATCACACCGTCTTTTTCATCACCACTCTTGAGTGGAATCGTGAATTCCAGGGTTGTGGTGTTACCGACTTCACTACCGCCGACCACGGTGACGTTTGAGGTGCCACCTTTTTGATCATCCGGCGCATGGGAAGTTACTCCAGTGCCGAATTCATCGGAAATCTTAACCTCCCCGTCTTTCACATAACCCATTACAATATTAGCATCTTTCATCATATCCGAGGGGTTAAACCCTATACCAACCCACCCGGTGGTCGGGGCGGCGATCTTGACAGCCAGAGTGTCACCGACAACACTCCAGTCAAAATTCATTTTGTCGACGACCAGTGAATGCTGATAGGTACCGGCATACAATGATCCGGCAAAAAGCAGGGAACAGGAGAACAAGCCAAAAGTTGCAATCATTCCACGACGAGCAGACATAGAAATCTCCTTAAATGAGTTGAAGGGAAAGTGATGGCTCAACCATTCAGCCACCGTACACCAATTCTCCGCCGGAGAACCCAAGTCCTACGGCACAAACCAAACAGAGGCAATAGACAATGAAGATATTCTTGGCCCCAGCCTCTTGTCGGTGCAAAACCACGGAATAGCCAAGCAATGCCGTGAGCACCACGGCGAGAACCATCTTCACCACAATCTGGGGGAGATAATGACCGGCATAGAGATGCTGCCAGTCGAAAATTCCGGCAATAACCGTGGGGACGATAAACACCAAAGCAAGAACGGTACAATGCAGGCTTGTTTTTAAAAAAATAGGCTTTTTACCGAAAAAGGCGAGCGCCCCAAAAAAGAAGCACCCCATGACCATCCCCATGGGAATATGGGTGAGAGCGGGATGCAACGGATGATGAAAACCAACTTTTTCCAGGAAGGCATACAATGATTCGATCATACGGATTCTCCTATCAGGGGTTTGATTGTTTACAAACATTGATAACTCTTATCGAATGGTTACGCCAGCCATTCATGGCTTGATTATACATAAATATGCATCGGAATATTTTTTTCTGAACAAGTCGCCAGTTCCTCGCAAGTTCAACCTTGGGAGTACTGATAGCGTCCTAAAAATTTCGCTCTACTGCGCGCAGCGTTTCCCCGACACTTGGCAGACTTCATGCGCACCTTCGCACCGGAAGAAACGTCCTGCACGTTTATCTATCTGTTTTTACTATACTATTTACCATAACGAGATAAAATTCTTACGACTTTATCCGTATTGAGAAAAATATTTTTTTGGTTTCAGGCCTTTATTCCATCCACCAAGTCTCCTACAATGGGATATCGTTCAAGCAAAATATGCCGTTCTCACCAAGAGCTGCCTTATGATGAAACTGCAAACTAAAATAGCTCTCTCCCTTGGCCCTTTCGTCCTCCTGGTACTTACCGCCATTTATCTTTTCAATTACACCATTATTCACCGCATTCTCACCGAAAACGCCCTGCAAGAGTTACGAAAAACCGAAAAAAATATGTACCGGGCTGTGCAGGCCCAACTCAGCACGGCAATCAATAATTATCTTCGTGGAATTGCCGAAAGCAATCTCGCCTTTGTCCAGCAGCGTTATAAAGATTTTCAGCAAGGTAGACTGAGCGAACAAACAGCAAAAGAACTGATTCAAAAGCATTTTAATGAACAACGCGTGGGAACCAGCGGTTATCCGGTGGCGGTATTGCGACAAAACTCCAAGCTCTACCTTGAAATCCATCCCTACCTCAAAGACCAAGAGTGCACAGAGACCGAAGGTTGCCGCCAGTGGGTGAGTGTTGTTAACGGCTATACCGAATATGATTGGAAAAATCCGGCGGATAACAGTTATCGCAAAAAAGCAGCCTTTGTTCGTGAATTTAAGCCGTGGAACTGGGTTATTGGTGCCTCATCCTACCGCGATGAATTTGTTGATCTGATTGATATAAAAGATCTCGAAAATCTTTTGGCACCGGTTCGCATTAATCGTTCTGGGTATTTTGCGGTATTTGACGCACAAGGGCATTTACTGGTTCATCCGGAACTTTACGCCACTCGTAATCGCCTGTCACTGCAAGACCAGGCAAAAGTCATTTTCGAACAACTTAAATCAAGTAAAAATGGGTACTTAACATATAGCTGGAAAGACCCTTCCGACCAAAAAACGCGGCAAAAATACGCCTTTATTGAGCGTTTGCACGAATTCAATTGGTATCTGGTCGCTACCGGGTATCTCAGTGAAATAGATGAACCGTTCCAACCTCTTCGGAACATTACGTTGACGATGATCATAGTGGCCGGCTTGGTGCTCTTTTTGCTCATCTTTCGACTCAGCAGCAACCTGACCCGTCCACTGTTGCACATTGAACAGGGCATTAAGGCCTTTGACGAAGAAAACATTCGATTTCAATGGCACCCACATAAAGTGCATGAAATAAATATCCTGGGAGATGCCTTTGCCCGATTGACCGAGCAACTCACCCGGACCATCGACGACCTGAAAACCAGCAACAGGCAATTGGCCCTTTCCGAACAGGAAACCCGGGAGAGTCGGTCCTTACTGGAAAGCACCATCGACTCCATGCCCTCAATCATTATCGGTGTTGATGCGCAACTCCTGGTGACGCAATGGAATAATACCGCTGAGCAATTGACCGGGCGCAATCGTGACCAAGTTCAGCAACGCCCCCTTGCAGAGGCCTATCCGGAGATGCAGCAGTACATCGAGGATCTTGCCCACAGCCTCAACATCAACAAAACCAGTGTCATCCCTTCGTCGGTACAGGATAAATCAGGGCGGACCCAATACCTCGAGATTACGATTTATCCCCTCCTGAGCCATGGATTAAGGGGCGCGGTGCTCCGTATTGATGATACGACCGAGCGGGTGGAAATGGAGCAACGCCTCAGACAAAGTCAGAAGATGGATGCCATTGGCCATCTAGCCGGAGGCATGGCCCATGATTTCAATAACATGCTTGGTGGAATTCTCGGAGCTGCCGATGTTCTGCGCCTGAGGCTAGGAACGGAAGAACTGCCACTGATCAACAATATCCGTATCGCAGCAGAACGAGCCGGCGAATTGATTCGTAACCTGCTCGCTTTTGCACGCAAAGAGCATGTTGCCTTGGCTCCGGTCGATATGGGGCAGATGGTGGTTGAAACCGTTGAAATCCTTAAGCGAACCCTTGATAAAAAAATCATCATCACCCATGATTTGGCCTCTCAACCAACACGGGTCATGGGAGACCGGGGACAACTGCAGAGTGCTCTGCTCAACCTCGGGATCAACGCCGGCCATGCCATGCCCGATGGCGGAACGCTCTCCTTTATTCTTAAAATTCGTCACTTTGACCAGAATTATTGCGATCTCAGTCCATTCCCCCTCCAACCGGGGGAATATCTGCATCTTGCAGTTCACGATACTGGAACCGGCATTGCAAAAATACATCTCAAGCAAATTTTTGAACCGTTCTTTACCACCAAAACTGGAGAACATGGCAACGGCCTTGGACTTGCCGCAGTCTACGGCACGGTACAGCAACACCAAGGAGAACTTTTGGTAGAAAGCACCCTTGGGGTGGGTACGATTTTCACTTTGCATCTACCACTGTTTGCCAGCGAAGAGACAGAGGATATGGTCACTGTCAATGAGACCATGGTCGGCGAAGGCAAGATCCTCATTATAGATGATGAGCCCGTCATTCGGCTAGCAGCACGATTCATGCTTGAAGGCATGGGGTATACCGTCCATGAAGCGGAAAATGGTCAAGCAGGAATCGAATACTATCAAAAACATCAGGACGAGATTGATCTCATTTTCCTTGACATGGTCATGCCGGTGATGGACGGCAACGAATGCTTTCGCCAACTCAAAGCGTTTGACCCCTCAGTCAAAGTTGTTATAGCCTCGGGTTTTACCCGCGAGGCCGATATTGACAGCCTTAACCAGGAAGGGTTGTTGGATTTTATTCGTAAACCCTACACATTGGAACAACTAAGCGAACTACTGCACCGAATTCTAACAGTCTCGCAAACATGATACGCCCGTAAACAGGCCATCGCATCCTGAAAGCTGGCCAAGAAAAAAAAAATATATACGCTGAGAAGCATTTCCCTAGGAGCAAAGGCATCTCCATAAAGGATGTCGAGTTTCGGGGGGAGAACATTGCGACAATGGCCCAAGGAGACCAGGTTGGAAACTGGTCCATATTTTGCCAAAAGTCTATTGCAACTTGAACGCTCGTTGTACAGTGCAATACTGCTGTAAAATGCTTGCCAAGGTCGGGCGGAAAGGTTAGGTGAGGAATGCCAACTTCTGCTCGTAACCTAGTGTCGTCTTTGGCCAAAACTGGGAAAAAGATCAGTCAAACACCTGGATTAATGAGCGTTCATCCTTGCCTAAGCTTCGATGTGCATAGCTTAGCGATTACAGGAAATATTATCAGTTATTTATAGTCCCCGAAAACGAGACACGGACGGAAGCCTCGAAGGGCGACAGATGCAACTAAAAAAGGGGGGATATTGACGCTATAGTGTTGCGAGTAGGACACAACAAATCCAGCCCACGCGTCATGTCGTCAAGGATTCAGGAAATAACCCAAAAAGGGGATTACACACTTCATGGAACAATTCTTTAACCCGAAGAGCATCGCCGTTATCGGAGCTAATGACAAACCCAATGCCATCGGATCAGCCCTGATGGATAACATCATTCAGGGTGGGTTCACCGGGACAGTTATCCCGATCAACCCCAACCACGAAACCGTGCGCGGGCTCAAGGCTTATGGTTCGATTACCGAAGTCGATCCAGCGCCTGAGCTGGCGATCATCGCCACCCCCATTGCCACAGCTCCGGATATCGTGCGCCAGTGCGTTCGTGCCGGAACCCAGGGCGTGATTATTATCGCCGCCGGTGGCAAGGAGTTGGGTGAGGAAGGGGCTCTGATCGAAGAACAGATCGAGGGCGCGGCCGAAGGTTCGGGCATGCGCATCATCGGCCCCAACTGCATGGGTGCAATCCACCCGGCGACGCATGTCAATGCCACCTTTGCCGGAGGCATGCCGGAAAAAGGGAAGCTGGCGGTCATCTCCCAAAGCGGCGCTATCTGTGCGGCAATCCTTGATCGTGCGGCAGCTGGCCATATCGGTTTTAGCCACTTCGTTTCCATTGGCTCGATGCTGGATGTCGATTTCGGCGACCTGATCGATTATCTGGGCAATGATGGTTCGGTTAGGGCGATCCTGCTCTATATGGAAAACCTGACCAATCCGCGAAAATTCATGAGCGCAGCCCGCTCGGTTTCACGAATCAAACCGATCATCGTGCTCAAGGCCGGTAAAAGCAAGGCCGGAGCCAAAGCAGCCTCAACCCATATCGGCGCCATGGCCGGTGAAGACGCTGTTTATGATGCCGCCTTCAAACGGGCCGGTATTGTTCGGGTGCCCTCGCTGGCTCGCTTGTTTGACTGTGCCGAGCTGATGGCCAAACAACCCCGACCTGCCGGTACCCGGTTGGCCATACTCACCAACGGCGGCGGCCCCGGGGTCATGGCCACCGACACCCTGGCTGAATATGGTCTTGATCCTGCACCGATGTCCGAGGACATCACCAATCAGCTCAACGAACTCCTGCCACCCTACTGGAGCCGTGGTAATCCCATTGATATTCTCGGTAACGCCACTGTCGAGCGTTACACCAAGGCCCTGGAAATCTGCCTCTCCACCCGCGATTTTGATGGCCTTTTGGTGATCATGGTCCCGCAGGATCTGACCCCACCCGAAGAGGTGGCCAAAGCCTTGGCTCAACTTTCCAAACGCAAGCGCATCCCCATTTTTGCCTCCTGGATGGGGGGCAAACGGATGGTCGAAGCTATTAAAATTCTCCACGAGGCCGACATTCCGACCTATGAGACACCTGAACGCGCGGTACGAGCGTTCATGTATATGTATGAGTACACCCGCAACCTCGAACTCATCTCCCAGGTGCCGCCCAAACTCTCAAGCGAACTCTATTTCAACCGCGACCAGGTTTTTCGCACAATCTATGAGTGTTTTGAGCAGGAGAACGAACTGCTTAACGAACTCAAAAGCAAAGATATTCTGGAAGCCTACGGTATCCCGGTCAACCCCACCCTACTCGCCACCACCGTGGAGGAGGCAGTAGAACGGGCAACAGAATTGGACGGCCCATTGGTGATGAAACTGGTCTCTCCGGATATATCTCACAAATCCGACGCAGACGGTATTCAGCTTGACCTGCGCAACGCAGAAGACATTCGCAAGGCATTTGAGGCCATTATGACCGGCGCCAAGGCTTTTATGCCCGAGGCCCGGATTGAAGGAGTGAGCCTGCAGCCTTTTATAGCCAATCCGGATTTCGAGCTGTTCATGGGCAGCAAGAATGACGAAAATTTCGGGCCTGTGCTTTGCTTCGGTTCCGGAGGAGTATTTGCTGAGCTCTTGGATGACAAAGCCCTTGGCCTGCCGCCGCTAAACCGGCTCCTAGCCCGGCGGATGATGGAGCAAACCCGTATCATGCCGCTCTTAGAGGGGTATCGCAACAGCACCCCGGTTGATCTGGAAAAGGTCGAGGAGTTGTTGATGCAGATCTCGCAGTTGGTCATTGATTTTCCGGAAATCGTGGAGATGGATATCAATCCGATCCTCATTAAGGACGGCATGCCGGTGGCGGTTGATGCCCGAATCAAACTGCAGCGGGTGGAGAGTAGCTCCAACCTCCACCTGGTAATCAGCCCCTATCCGCAGCACCTGGAACGGCATGACCTGACCGATATGCAGATGCCGCTCTTTATCCGGCCGATCAAGCCCGAGGATGCACCACTTTTCGAAGAGCTGTTCAACACACTCACCCCAACCAGTATCTATTACCGTTTCTTTAGCGTGGTGAAAACACTGTCGCCTGAAATCCTGGCTCGGTTCACTCAGGTCGATTACGACCGCGAGATTTCTTTTGTCGGCCTTGATGAAGAGCAAGGGCGGGAGCGCATGCGGGGTGTGGCAAATATTATTGGTGAACCCGACGGCAAACGTGGTGAGTTTTCAGTGTTGATTGGAGACCCCTGGCAAGGAAAGGGTATCGGCGCCAAGCTGCTGCTGCAATGCCTGCGGATCGCCCAGGAGCGCGGCATGGAAGTCGTCTGGGGTACGGTGTTGGCGGAAAACAGCTACATGGTCGCCTTGGGTAAAAAGCTGGGTTTTTCGGTTAAGCAGGGAGAAGACTCATCCGAATATAAATTGACCATTGACCTGAAAACAGCAAAGTTGTAAACGGACGGCACCGATACCAAGGGGATAGTGGTCTAACCATTTTTCCTCAGCTGGTATCAACGAGAAGCAACCGCTGACCGGACATCAACGGCAGCACCTCTTTTTTTATCTGTACGAGGATAGGTATGTCGAGACAAGTAACCATTGATCAAGAAGAATGCATGGGTTGTGAGGCCTGCGTGGAAATATGCCCGGAAATATTCGGGTTTGACATTGATGCAACCAAGGCATATGTCATTAACGATGATGATGATGCCGACGAAGATTGCATCGAAGAGGCCATGGGCTCCTGCCCGGCAGGGTGTATCGCCTACGAGTAAGATTGATAACCCCGATGTTCCGCTGTTAGGAGCACTTCAACCCATGGTGCCCTAACAGCACTCTCTCATCATTTCTATTGCGTCTCTTCAACGCCCTACAAACAGTTCACTAAGAGGCCCACCAATGGTTACTTCGATTATTCTGATCAATGCAGAACGTCATTCAATCAACCAGGTTGCGGAAAATCTTCAGAAGATTCGTGGAATCTCCGAAGTCTACTCGGTCAGCGGCAAGTACGATCTGGTGGCCATTGTTCGAGTTAAAACCAACGATGACCTGGCTGGCTTGGTCACAAAGCAGATGCCAGCCATCGACGGTATTCTCAATACTGAAACCATGCTCGCCTTTCAGGCCTATTCCCGCCACGACCTGGAGGCCATGTTTGCGGTGGGCATGTGATTTCCCCCCTTCGATCCTGGCGCGAGGGGGGTATTTTTTATGGCAATGTATCGACCGGCCTGATCACCTCTCTCCCTTGCGTCGCGCTGATACAGACCAAAAAGGTCTGAAGACGCAAAATTAGCCATGCCCGCCTTTAGCATGCACACACAACAAACGCTGCCTGCAATGCTGTTCAGCGCTGAAGAAAAACAAAATTATTCACTGATGCCTTTTCTCCATTTTTTTCTGAGCCGGAACCCAATAAGGAATAAAAGTTCGATTACCCACCAAGTTATAACAGCGCCTAATGCTAATAGTACTTGTAACTTTAAACAAAATGGTTTAAAGTTTTGGAAATCTTTCATTTAGCATTTTCTTTTTTTGATATCAGCGCTATCAATATCGACTCTCTCGATACCTAAAAAGTTTTTGCTTATAACCTTTAGGGAAAATTGAGCATGAAACTTTTTATAGGAAGCCTCCCCTACGCGATTACAGAACAAGAATTTGCGGATCTTTGTACTCCGTTTGGCGATGTGGTCAGCGCCAAATTAATCCTTGATCAATTCTCTGGGCAGCCAAAAGGCTTCGGATTTGTTGAAATGTCCACCCGCTCGCAAGGACATAAAGTGATGGAAGGTTTGAATGGGACCACATATAAAAATCGTACTTTAGTTTGCAACGAGGCAAAACCGCCGGTAAAAAAAGGCCGTGGACATCGTAATTAGTCTATTTAACCAGCAACTTTTTGACGTTACAACCTGAACTTTTCCGAATTATCGCCGCCTTGATTAGTTACCTCCTGTACCGATTTTTCACTTCCTTGTCGCTTATTCATCCTCTCACTTCCTCTTTGCTATTTTCATCGCGATTCCATTGGAACCGTGCACAATCCCTTTTCGCAATCAGTTTTGACTATCCCGAAAACTACGTCCATGCACCATGGGCGGCGGCGATAATCGCTTGATTGCAGGAGCATAAATGAGTTTCACCCAGTTTCAATTAAACGATCATCTGAACAACGCTATAAAGCAATGCGGCTTCGCCACGCCGACCCCAATTCAACAACAATCCATTCCGTCCATCCTCGCCGGACACGATCTGCTTGGGCTTGCCCAAACCGGCACCGGAAAAACTGCTGCCTTTATTTTGCCAACCCTGCAGCGGTTGATGGCAACACCGAGTGCGCATATTCGAGCACTCATTGTCGCCCCTACTCGTGAGTTAGCGGAGCAGATCAACGATTTTACTCAGACCATGCTCGACAAGAGCCAAGTACGCAGCCTAGCCATATATGGCGGGGTCAGCAAATCGGTTCAGGTTGCGAAAATCCGTCGCGGTGTTGATATTGTCATCGCCTGCCCGGGTCGTCTTCTTGATATTGTCAATGACCGTGCGATTGATCTCAGTCATGTCGAAGTTCTGGTGCTTGATGAGGCGGATCATATGTTTGATAAGGGCTTCCTGCCCGATATTCGCCGCATACTCTCCCGCTTGCCTGCAAGTCGGCAGAACCTGGTTTTTTCGGCCACCATGCCCGATGCCATCCGTTATCTCACCGAGAAAATTCTGGTTAACCCCATCAAGGTACAAATCAATCCTAGTCGTTCGGCCAAGTCTATTTCCCATCGCCTGTTTGCGGTTGCCCAAGAACAAAAGACCGACCTGCTAGTGCATTTGCTCAATGACGAATCCATGACCACCACACTGGTCTTCACCCGCACGAAGCACAAGGCCAAAAATCTTGCCGTAAAATTGTCGAGATCCGGGTTCAAGGCTACATCGCTCCAGGGCAATCTTTCCCAAAATAAACGGCAAGAGGCTTTGAACGGATTTAAAGATGGGTCATTCTCCATCCTCGTTGCCACCGATATTGCAGCACGCGGCATTGACGTGACCGGAATTTCGCATGTGATCAACTACGACATGCCGGATACCGCCGAAGCCTATATTCATCGAACTGGGCGAACCGGGCGGGCTGCCTGCAGCGGAGAGGCACTAACATTTGCCACCAGTACCGACAAACACATGATTCAGTTGATCGAACGCTCGTTGGAGGGACCAATAGCACGGCAAACCACGCCGAAATTGGCAGCTACCAGTACTCGCAGCGAGTCGCATCAAAAAACTGTTTCCACCAAACCAGTCACCGCCCCAGCAAAAAAATCCCAGGGCAAAAGCCAAGCGTTCCCAACATCCCGCAAACGTCAGAAACGTTCTCCGGGATCGGATATCTTTGGCCTGTGCAAACGGGATAAATAAGCTTAAGCAGTGCAGGAAAAGCTGAACGATCTCACAAAAAAGTTCAGTTGCGTACCAATGGCCGTAAGAGGCCACACACACAACCGTGCGCAATGCGCACAACCAATGAGGAGTAGTAACAATGGCTGAAGGAACTGTAAAATGGTTTAATGATTCTAAGGGTTTTGGTTTTATCGCCCAGGATGGCGGCAAGGATGTATTTGTTCATCACTCCGCTATTCAGGCTGACGGCTTCAAATCTCTCCAGGAAGGGGAACGCGTCAGCTTCGAAGTGGTCGATGGCGCCAAGGGCCCTGCAGCCTCTCGTGTCGTGAAGCTACGCTGAGATCGAGAAGAGATGGGAAACCCCGCTTCGTGCGGGGTTTCTTTTTTTTAAAAAAGCCAAAGGGGGACTAACTATGGCGGGAGGGCGACGAACGAATTATAAGCAAGAAAAACGCAACAAGGAATTAGAAAAACAACGGAAAAAAGACGCTAAAAAAGAACGGAAAACCCAGAGGGAACAAGAAGATCCATCCCAATTGGAAACCTCTTCCGAAGAGCAACTCTTGTAACCGTCTTTAAACGTGGCCGACTCTCACATCCGGCCAGGTCACTTCACGGTACGGCAAGATATTCATTACCTGAACTTGGCCTCCTCGACGTGGCGTTCAGCGCAACGCCAACCCACTGGCTCTTCACCCTGCTCTCTTCACACTCTTTTTTACGAAGACCGTTCCGGGTGGCCAGATTTTGCAGATTACGCCGGTTCATGTCCGACTTTCTGGCGTAGCCGTCCAGTCCCTTTTTTTATTATGATCAAACGCCTCTTGAATCAGCCATCTCTCGTAGGTATCTCTGCCGCAAAAGGAAAAGTCCGCCTTTCAGCCTGGACAGTGCGCCTGCCACCGGCCACTTGTTTCGCTTGAGGTACCGGCTCTTACTGGATACCCGCACTGAGAAAGGGGGGCATGACGACTATCCGCGAATCTTCATATTGATTGGCGAGCTGTAGTATTGCATCAGCAGTTTCAAAGCCTCTGGGCTGATCCAGAAACGGCGCAGCCCGAGGTTGATTCGAATTTTTTCGACAACCGCACCGGTAAACGCCCCTTCGACATGCATAGAAAGTTCGTTCTCGGCAACCCGCCGCTGGCAAGTCGGCGTCGTTGAGATAGAGCCTCGGTTGTGGTCTCGACGCGGGAACGAATATGGAGCTCCCTCACCACAAGTTCCTTCCCTGCCCCAGTTTCCCCAATCATGAAAATTGAGAAGTCGGACTTGGCCACCGCACCGTTCATTTTCTCCTAGAAACCGTTTCATCGCTAAACTGGTACCGAGAATCTCCCGTCCCCGTTGCGGCTGGCTATCTCCATCAATTCAGTGGCCAACTGCCCATAGTTCGCTTAGCCCCCTTTAGTCGCTCACCTACACATATTGCATGTGCGTGGGCGAACGGGTAACAATCATGCGGCTTAACGGCATCGATCGAACACCAGCGCCCAACCAACCATTCCTTCTCCGGTAGCAGGCATCCCAGGCGGGCATAAATATGTTGCACCGACTGCGATCCAAATTGAGCAAGCCGTCAAAGGGATCAGAAAAAAGACTATCCCTTGAGAAGGGCGTCGGTTCTATTGATCCGCAGATGATATCAACCCTTGGATGTTCTTACCGATAAAACATTTGCCCCATAGCCTAGGGCAACACCTTGGCCAAGGTTCAAGATATTCACAGGGAGGAATTGTTTCCCCCCTGATTCAACAGACGTCAATACGACAACTATTGAATCAGGTTTATCCCAAATCAAGCGAAATCGGACAGTCGTCCTCCCCCCTGCCTGCGTCTATACTCTATTTGGCCCGCAAATACTGGTGAGGCCAAGCCAATTCCACGCCCAAAGCCTTGGCCGCATGCAGAGGCCAATAGGGATCGCGAAGAAATTCGCGACCGAGCAGTACAGCGTCCGCCTGCCCGGTGGCTACAATCTGTTCTGCCTGTGCAGGGTCGGTGATGCACCCCACGGTACCTGAAGCGATACCGGTTTCAGCCTTTATGCGCGCTGCAAACGGCACCTGAAACCCTGGACCAAAGGGAACGCGCTCATTGGCAACAACAAATCCGGATGAGCAGTCTATAAAATCTACCCCAAGTTCTTTGAGCTCGCGAATCAAGACCATGGACTGCTGCAGATCCCATCCGTTGTCCAACCAATCGGTGACCGATAGACGAACAAAAAGCGGCAATTCATCCGGCCATTCCGCACGCACCGCACGGGCCACCTGCAAGGGGAAGCGGAGTCTGTTTTCCAAACTGCCACCGTATTCGTCTTGTCGTTTATTGGAAAGGGGCGAGAGAAATTCGTGCAGCAAATAGCCGTGAGCCATGTGAATCTCCACAACCTTGAATCCAGCGGCAAGAGCTCTACGGGCAGCCTGACTAAATTTCGCTTCAATGGTTTGCAGATCACCCTTGGTCAGTGCTCGCGGTTCGGCCGTTCCATCTAAAAACGGAACCGGGCTTGGGGCAACAGTCTGCCAGCCGCCGGATGCCACCCCCACCGGCTTGCCGCCCTGCCAGGGTACGCGGCAGGATCCCTTGCGACCGGCGTGGGCCAACTGGATCCCGGGCACGGTTCCGTGCTCGGCCAGAAATAGGGTGATCGGCAAGAAGGCTGCGACATGATCATCGTTCCAGATGCCGTTATCCGCCGGACTGATCCGCCCCTCGGGGCTGACTGCCGTGGCCTCGACCATCACCAACCCGGCGCCGCCCACCGCTCGACTGCCATAATGGACCAGATGCCAATTGTTGACCAAGCCATCCTCGCATGAGTACTGACACATGGGAGAAACAAAGATGCGATTTCTGGTGGTAACGGACCGGAGAGTGAACGGCGAAAAAAGGGTGCTCATGAGATGCTCCATGGCCTGCTGTTCTGCAATACCTGTGCAGAATCGCTGTGGACCGTACACAATGACAATGAATGAGCCCAGAGCGACTTACCCGGCTTGCAAAGCCCGGGTCCGACTCCGTTGCACATCGTCGCGGTGTCGGTCGTTCAAGGTTGAGGGAAAAGTATTGGCAATACTAATGATAATGGCCCCGTGAAAAGTCCATCACATTCTGAAAGATAGCTCAGTAACAATACAGATATACAAGGAATAGCGTTTCTCCTGGCGCGAAGGCATACGTGAGGAATGTATTGATTGCACGCTGCTATGGCGTTCATCCTGAGGACAGAAGACCGCCAGTTAAAGGTTGAGGCTAGCGGTTGGCGCAGGCAAGGTTTGCAGCCAGCCCGGCAAAGGTGGCGGCAAAGCCTCGGCGCATCCAGGCTTGAGCGCGGACCGATTCACCCACCGCTTTCCGGAAAGCGTTGGCCAAGAGCCCATAGGCAATAAAGATAACCAAGGTCATGAGCATGAAAATACCGCTAAGCAACAGAAGCTGCCCCATTGGCGCTGCCGCATCGGGATCGACAAACTGAGGCAGAAAAGCGAGAAAAAAAATGGTAAGCTTGGGGTTCAGCACGTTGAGCAAAATAGCTTTGACCACGATGCTGCAGGCAGGGGCAGCCGATGGCGCCGCATCCATGGTAAAGGATGACCGGTCTTTCCAGGTTCCGTAAGCCAGATAAAGAAGATAGGCCACACCGGCGTATTTCAGCGTCTGGAAGGCCAGGGCGCTGGCATGGAGCAGTGCGGCCAGTCCCAGGATGGTGGCCAAGAGATGTGGCAAAATCCCGGCAGTACAGCCGATGGCCGCAAAAATACTGGCCCTGCGGCCTTTGGTAAGCCCGGTGGAAATGGTATAGAGGACACCGGTACCGGGTATAAGAACAATGACAAGGGAGGTCAGCAGAAATTGAAGACTGATCATGGTGTTAAGACTCGTTTTTTGTTGGTGATAATAGGACGAAGACCAGGCAAACAGCCTATCCCAAGTAACGCATGAAAATAATTGCTCGGATCCACACCGATTTTACAACAAAGTTCGGTATTCCTCGCCAAAGCGGTCTGGTAGACTCGCTCAAAGGGAAAATCATTTTTGAGCCGGAATACCGCAACCCGGACGCGGTTCGCGGATTGGATGGCTTCTCCCATATCTGGCTCATCTGGCAGTTTTCCGCCGCAGTCCGTGAACAATGGTCTCCCACGGTCCGACCTCCTCGCTTGGGCGGTGACAAGCGGATGGGCGTTTTTGCCACTCGCTCCCCCTTTCGCCCCAATGCGATCGGCCTTTCTTCAGTCAGGCTGAATCGGATTAAGCTCCACCCCACCTTTGGACCAATTCTTTGGGTCTCGGGCGTTGACCTCCTTAATAATACGCCTCTCTACGATATCAAGCCCTATCTCGCTTATACGGACAGCCACCCGGAGGCAACCGAGGGATTCACCCATGCTATTGACAGCAACCTATTAACGGTCCAATTCCAGCCAAACCAGATTGAACAGATCCCTCGTGAACGACGAGAATCCCTCGTCGGCGTGCTGGCCAATGATCCCCGCCCCCGTTATCAGGATGATCCAGAACGATTGTACGGATTTGCATTTGCCCAGTGGAACATTCAATTCAAGGTTAGGGACAAGGTCCTCACCGTTTACGCAATAACCCCGCTCTAATCGCTCTGCAATACGATAACTACAAAACGTAAGTTTAAGCGACACGACAGGTTTTTTTCAACCAAAGAGTAATGGCCGCTTGACTGAAACCAAGAGCAGTCGTTAATTTGTTTTTTCAACTCCCAAGACAGTCACAATGTAGCATCCTAGCTTTAGTGCCGTACTGTCATGGGGCAAGCATGGCGCCTTGCAAGGGATCATTGAGCCCATTGATCGAATCTATCATCGCGGGCCGAAAGTATAGCTAAAAGATAGGATAATGATATGCAAAAGACAGCCTCCGCTGACTTAACCGTACAAATCAGAGATAATCTCGTCCAGGAATACGCGGATATCTATACACCCGAGGCCTTGGCAGCGCTTGCCTTCATGACCAGGTTCAACCAAGAACAGAAAGAGCTCATGGCCAAGCGTACTCAGCGTCGCACAGCCCGCATCAGAGAGCAACGCCCACTAACCTTCCTTGAACCCGATGCCCTGATCGGCGGCACCAATATGAAGGTGCGGGATGCCCGTGACGGCAACTTCATTGGCTCTATCATCCCGGATGACCTGCAGCGGCAATGGGTACAAGGAACCGGACCTGCGGCCAAGCCAAACGCCTCCATTGAATCGAGCCTGCGCAACGTAGCCTATGCCCTGCTCTCCGGTGCCGATGGATGGATGTTTGATGGCGAGGATGCCCTCGGCCAGATCACCACCATGTCGCTCGACAACCAACGCAGTCTCAAACTTGCCATTGGCCGCGATCCGCTTTTTCTGACGGTGGCCCAGCAAGTTGCCAAGGAGATGAACAGTTGGGGCCGCGACTTCTTTGGCCGCGAGATCATCAGCGAATGGCAAACACAGCTTGATTTCACCACCAAAATATTCCGTACCCGTGGCCTGCACCTCGATGACCGCCACCTCCGCACATGCGGCCAATCCTTGTCCGCCTCGATAGTGGATCTCACTCTATATGTGGTCCACAATTACAAGGCGTTGCAAAATTCCGGTTCCTCAATCGTTCTCTATCTGCCCAAGATCCAGACCGCAGAAGAAGCTGCCTTCTGGAACAAACTGCTCAGCTCACTGGAAAGCTATCTCCAGTTAGACCAAGGCACTATCAAGGTGTATGTGCTGATTGAGCAACTGGAGGCAACCTTCCAGCTCATGGAGATCCGTGCCGCACTAGGACTCCACTTTGTCGGTTTTAATACCGGCCGCTGGGACTATATTAACAGCGTTTCGGATGCCCTCTGCTGGGATGACGATTTTATCAACCCCAACATTGAAGCCATCACCATGACCTACGGGTACATGCGTCATTACGAGGATCGGGTGCGACGGGCGGTGAATACCGCGGACGTAAGGGGCAACTTCGCCCTGTGGCAGGGTGGAATGGAGCCCAATATTCCGGTTGGCTCGAAGCAGGGTGTGGCCGATAGTATGGACCGGGCCCGTGCCGGTGCGGTACGCGAACAGCAGGAAGGTGCCAGCGGCAAATGGGTTGCCCACTGGAAGATGGTGCACATCATTCGCCCGATCTGGGAGGCAGTGGGTGAATCCAACCAAATGGGACGCAGCTTCCCTCCCCTTGGATATACAAGTAAGGATGCTGCCGATCTCATTCTGTTGGAACCGGCGCCACGTACCATTGACGGTGCGCGCAACCTGCTCAGTGTTGCCCTTCAGTACGGCAATGCTTTTGGTCAAGGTATGCAGGCTGCAGCCCTCAAACCGGCTGACGCCTTTGGTAACGATGACATTCTCTATCTGATGGAGGACATGGCCACCGGAGAGATCCGGCTCAGCATCCTCTGGGAGTGGATCCATAAGGGCGCAAAGTTGAGTGAAGCCGACCCAAAATCCGGGCTCAAGGCCGGCGAGGCAATAACAGCCGAGATCTTTGCCCGCCTCCTTGAAGAAGAATACGCCAAATTGCTAGCAGCGGATAATCGCGATGTGCACCAGGACTCCAAAATGACAACGCTGCCCATCGCCCGCGCCATTGCCCAGGCCTATGTGCTCAACGCTGACAAGTTGCCCTGGTACATCGACCTGCTCAATATCAACCTCAACAACTTGGATCCGGCTTTAGCCAAGCAACGGATCAATCAGTATATTGATAGATTTACCCATAATGGCATTCGCATCACCGAAAATTTGGACACACTTCCGCTATAATGGCTACGGTGCGGCATCCCCTGCCGCCAGGAGGGTGAATGGGCGGCTTTGATGCATGTGCCGACTTTAGGCGTTTTCATGAATATACGGATGGGTACGGTACCGTTGTACCCATCGTGCAACAACTTACCATTTTTCCATTCATTCATGCAGATGGCAGAAGTTTTTTTTCCACCACCACAAAGACCACCACCCTTCCGGCACCTCGATCGACGGGAAAGATAGCAGCTTATCCCAGAACATCACATCGTCGCTCCCCCAGTTCTCCCCCATAAAAAACATCTCTGAAACAAGAAAATGCGGCAAAACCGCATTTTCGACTTCATTTCTTGGCGGTTTCGGGGTAGGTTCCCTGTTCTTTTTGCGTATCCCTCTATTCTTGTGGACATCTTCAGTGTGCTCACAATCCGCGAGTCTCTTTTTAGCTTCGCGGTTATCTTTTTTTATACAGGAAGTGAATTTCATGCTCCAAGCAACCAACATTGCGCTTTCCTATGGCAAGCGCGTTATTTTTAAAGACGTCAACATCAAGTTCACCCACGGCAACTGCTACGGGCTCATCGGGGCCAACGGTGCCGGTAAGTCGACCTTTCTCAAAATTCTGGCTGGCCAGAAAGATGCCGATAAGGGTGAGGTTTCCATCGATCCCAAAGAGCGGATCGCCGTGCTCCAGCAGGATCAGTTCGCCTATGATGAAGAAACCGTGCTCAACACCGTTATCCGTGGTCACAAACGGCTTTACGATGTCAAAATCGAGCGGGAAGCCTTGTACGCCAAGGCTGAACTCACCGAAAAAGAAGGCATGCTCTGCGGTGATTTGGAGGTCGAATTCGGCGAAATGAACGGATACGAGGCCGAATCCGATGCCTATGTGCTCCTTAGCGGCCTGGGTATTTCCGAGGAGATGGGCGACCTGAAAATGAAGGAACTCGATGGCGGCGACAAGGTGCGGGTGTTGTTGGCCCAAGCTCTGTTCGGCAGCCCGGACATTCTGCTGCTCGATGAGCCCACCAACAACCTGGACGTCAAATCCATCGCCTGGCTGGAGGATTTTCTGATCCGTTTTACCAACACGGTGATCATCGTCTCCCATGACCGTCACTTCCTCAACCAGGTCTGCACCCACATGGCGGATATCGATTATGGCCAGATTAAGGTCTATGTCGGTAACTACGATTTTTGGTATCAGGCCAGCCAGCTTGCTCTGCAGCAGAAACAGCAGGAAAACAAGAAAACTACGGCAAAGGTGGCCGAACTCAAGGAATTCATCCAGCGGTTTTCCTCCAACGCCTCCAAGGCCAAACAGGCGACCTCGCGCAAGAAGCTCTTAGATAAAATCACGGTTGATGACATGCCGATTTCCTCGCGTAAATACCCCTGGATTGCCTTTAAGCCTGAGCGGGCCTGCGGCAATGTCATCCTCGAGGTGGATGGTCTCAGCAAGAAAATTGAAGGGGTGGATGTACTCAAGGACCTCACTTTTTCCGTGAACAAAGGCGAAAAAATTGCCTTTGTCGGCACCTACAGCCTGGCCAATACCACCCTGTTTCAAATTTTAACCGGTGAGCTCGAGCCGGACGCGGGCAGTTTCCGCTGGGGGCAGACCATCACGACCTCCTATTTTCCTAAGGAAAACAGCGATTTTTTCAAGGAAAACCTGACCCTGCTCGAATGGTTTGGCCAGTATATTCCCGTTACCGAGAGCGAAAGTTATTCCCGTGGTTTTCTTGGCCGGATGCTCTTTTCCGGTGACGAAGTGACCAAAAAAACCAAGGTTCTCTCCGGTGGCGAAAAGGTACGTTGCTTGCTCGCCCGGATGATGCTCTCCGGTGCCAATGCCCTTATACTCGATGAACCGACCAACCATTTGGATCTCGAATCAATCACCTCGCTCAACAACGGCCTAATCGCCTATCCGGAAGTGCTTCTCTTTTCCTCCCACGACCACGAATGCGTGGCCACCGTGGCCAATCGAATCATCGAAATCGGTCCAAAGGGTGTGATCGACAAGATGATCAACTACGACGATTACCTGGCCGACGAAACCATTGCTGCCAAGCGGGAAACGATCTATCACAAGGAAAAACGCCGCCGCTAAAGCGGAGCCTGTTATAGAAGCAACAATGACAGGGGGTTCTCTCTACCGGGCGAAACGCCGCCCAAAAAACGCCCTCATCGACCTAAAGTCGGTGAGGGCGCGCATGAGACGAGACAGCAGTGGATCTTCTCCGCTTATGCCCATTCGGACAAAATACCATCGACTGAACACAGGCAACACCAACACAACAATTCAAACTTTCTTGCCCTACCCATGGGTGGATAAGAACCGATCCAACTGATTGGCAAAGATTTGCCTGTCTCGTTGACTGAAGGTGGCCGGGCCGCCGGTTTCCACCCCGGTTGCCCGCAAGCTGTCCATGAAGTCCCGCATACTGAGGCGGGCACGGATATTTTCGGGAGTGTACAGTTCTCCCCGGGGATTGAGGGCAAATCCGCCCTTGGCAATGACCAAGGCTGCTAGGGGAATGTCCGCGGTGATGACCAGATCACCGGTCTCAAGCCTCTTCACGATTTCATTATCCGCCACATCAAAACCCGAAGCCACACGCAGGGCACGGATGTTTTTCAGGCGCGGCACGGGTATCATCTGATTGGCCACCAGGGTCATCATCAGTCCAGTCCGTTCGGCAACCCGAAAAAGAATCTCTTTAATCGGCTTGGGGCAGGCATCGGCATCTACCCAAATGTGCATAATGCCTCCATCTGGTTATCAAAAAAAAAATCAATCACAAACAGCATCAATCAACTGGCGTGATAGCGTCATCGGGTCCGGCAGGGTTGGCAAGGCATCGGGCAAAAACCAATCGGCGGCTTCAATTTCAGTTGCATCAAGGGTGAGCACGCCTCCTGCGTATTCGGCGATGAAAGCGACCATCAGTGAATCTGGAAAGGGCCACGATTGGCTACGGAAGTAGCAAATATTTTTAATTTCGATCCCGACCTCTTCCCTAACTTCTCGTTTCGCACATTGTTCCAGGGTTTCGCCCGGCTCAACAAAACCAGCCAAAGCACTAAAAACACCTGGGGTGAAATGGGGGCTTCGGGCTAAAAGAAGTTCATCACCTCGATGCACCAAAACCATCACCGCCGGGGTGATCCGCGGATAATAAAGCAGTTCGCAGGCCGGACACTCCATGGCAAACTGATCATTTTTTTGCCGAGTTTTCCCACCACATTTACCGCAGAATTGATGATTTTCCCGCCAATTGAGCAGTTGAACCGCCCGACCAACCAGGGAAAAAGCTTCAGGCCCGGCCAGCCCATGGATACGGCGCAAAGGGACCAGCTTTAAAGGTTGGGTCGGCAAGGTATCAATATCCGCAGTGAAACAGGGCAGCCCCTGCCACTCGCCCGCATTCAGAACCTTTTCTACCTGGACAAAGTCGGAGGCGTAGCCAAAGGGAAAGATATGCGCATGGTCACCGCTGGTGTTGGTGAGAATATTATTTTTGTATCGAAGAATGAAAAATCCCGAATCATCCATAATTCCCCTTGGGTAAACCTCCGGCTTTGCCGGGGGGATAGTAACAGTGTGACGGTCCCAGTAAAATTAAGAAGCCTCCCCATCGTGAACTGATCAACGTCACGAAAAAGGAGGCTTCATAAGCGACATACAATGTTTAAGCCACACAAAATCGGAATGCAAGTATCATGTGATGTAGATGCCGTAATGCCAATGAGAAATGTTCTACGGGCAACTACTGAAAAATATGGGCGATGGATTCCACGATCTTGCGTAACACCAAAAAACAAGAACATGACATCACAAAATAAGCGACCTACGAAAATTGAAGCGTCATTTATGATCACATTTTACGAGAATGACAAATTGCCCCGGCCTCTGTCGTTTCGACCGGCAGGGAGAAATCCCCAGAAAAATTCAGATTTCTCTTTTAATTTCGAAATGACATCGAGCCTGTGATTGTTTTATCGTAAGGCCGGGGCAAACTTTAAGACCGACTTGGTGCTGCAAACCACCCTCTCTATGATTCAGGAAATCTCTCAAATGAGGAACATACACCTTGGTATGCGCCCCTTCTCTTTCCGCCACGGCTGGATTGGTTGCAGGTAGAAATTAGCACACACTGCACTGCCTCCTGCCTCTACTGTCCGCGGACTATCTATTCTTCCCCCTGGCAAAGCCACCACATGCCGTTGGAACTTTTCCGAGGCCTCAAACCCACCCCCAAAAAAAACGATCTGGTTTTTCTGCACGGCAAGGGTGACCCCTTTACCCATCCTGATTTTTTTGAGTTCGCCCGTTTTGCCCAATCACTTGGCTGCCAAGTGGGCACCACAACCAATGGCATGCCTCTGAAAGAGGAAAGCCGCCGACGCCTTATTGAAGCGCGGCTTGATATCCTTACCCTGTCGCTGACCGATATCTATCAGATTATCGATCAAATCCGCAGGAGTACAAGCCTGAAACAGGTGCTGAACGCCCTTGGCATGCTCAGGCGAATGGCAAAGGAAACAGGGCAAAAACTCCCTGCCATCCATATCGCCTATTTGCTCTTACGCTCACAAATGGACAATCTACAAAAACTCCCTCCCTTTTTTGCCGAGTTGGGTATTGTTCAGGTGGTCATCAGCACCCTGGATTTTGTTGCTGCACCCGAACTGGCAAATAAACCCCTTTGCACCACAAACTATGACAGAATACGAAACACTTTGTGATCGGCTGGATACAACAATTACCACCGCAGAAAAACTCGGCGTATCGATGCATGCCTGGCTGTCCCACCCCGGACAGGCCACCACCTGCACGGAAAATATCAACCATGCAGCCGTGGTCGGTGTTGATGGCAGCCTCTCCCCCTGTGTCTATGCCCGACTACCGGTTACCGATTCTGTCTGACATTGGGTAGACGGACACGACCGCCCCTTCAGCCCTTTGGTCTTCGGCAATATCAAACAGTCATCTTTTGCCGAAATCTGGAGCGCTCCTGCATATAGCGCCTTTCGCCGAAGTAACCAAACCAATCAGCTGCCCGCACCTTGCCGAGACTGCGCTAGGAGGCGGATGCATCTGATCACGAAATCTTGCTAAATTCCGCTTAGGCAACACTCCCATGCGCTGGCTTATTCTTGCCGCCTACGGCTTTCCATCGGCCATGACCGCAGGCTTCCACTGGGACAACCGGTCGTCCGGCCCATAGACGTGGCCGCAGCCAACCTTGTGTATCAACAACATCGTTTTTCCCGGTGGCCAGGGCATTGCGATCAATGGAGAGCACATGCATCCCTTCGGCCTCCAATTCAGCCACAGTCACTGTGCTGCCGAAATCGCGCAATTTATTATAATCGATAAATCGCCCGCACCACCCGGAGATAGTCAGGCCAACGCCGGCAACCGCCCCGATAATCCCGTCATTGGTCCCTCCATGCCCGGAAAGATGAAAACCGATTGATGCCTGCATGGCTTCCTTTTGGCTGACAATGCGCGATGAGGCAAGCCGCCCAAATTCCAATAATGGCTCGGTATTCTCTCCATTCAGGGGGACCACACACAGCCCTGGATCGCTGCCTTCAATAAAATGTTCCTGTATGTGCTCGCTGCCTCGTTCGATAATCTCTTCCACCTGGGAAGGTTCAACATCATCAAGCACGACACAAGCCGAACTGTTGTGAGAGGTGTAAGGTATCCCCTCGAGCACCGGCAACTGCTGGCGGATAACACCATACAATCGTGCTCCAACCGGGATTTTCGCAACAAACCAGCGTGCAAATTTACCCGTACCACGGTCGGCACCGGCTATATCGGTATCATCAAAACCTACATACACTCGCATTGTTCCTTCCCCATGAGTGATTATAGCGTCGTAAAAACTTCGATCTAGTGCGTCGCAGCCTTTTTCACGACACTCGACACACCTTTTGTGTGCCTTCGCGCCGGTAAAACCGCCACTCCTTGTCTATCTGTGTTTTTACTGAGCCATCTCTCATAATGTGATGGACTTATTACGAGTCCACCATGGTAAAATTGCCCCGAAAAGATAGGCACACAAAAAAACAAGAAATCAGCAAGTATCATGCCACGAGAAAAGAATGACAGAACAGGAAGTTAAAAATAGCAGCAGGGCGATTACCGCCTAGGACCATCCTGATAATGACCGGAAAAATCGGTCTCAAGTGAAAATACCGACCATAACTAACTGAAATTAAGTAGAGATATCAACACACGTGTCAAAACGATACGGACTTTCTATGGTCCGTGACAAAATGACCCTTTTGTAAGAATAGAGAATGTATTTCCGGCCGTGATCGTTTCAAAAAAAAAGACCAAAATTTTCTGGAAAACTAAAAACTTTCCTGAACATTTCGTGGCCGGAGCAGGTAAGTTTCTTCTTTTTGAAGCAACTTCTTTATCTTACGTTATTCGATAAAAAGTCTGAAATCATAGGATATTGGTCTAAAATTCAGCCTAAACCGAAAATACGCACGGGCGACAAAACCGACTAATTCTGACTATTTCTTACCCTTGTCACATGGTTGCGTTACCTGTAAACTCACCCTATACTCTAATTAAATAGTGGTATTCCCATGGGAACTTTTAATGTGTGGAGGTAGACTTATGGCTGGACAAATTTTTTATCGTGAACGGCTCAATGCTCGGGAAGGATCGAAGACTCCCCGTTACAGAATCGTTGCCGTCAGCGGCGTTGATTTGAAAGTGTATGCAGACCACCTGCGGATGGCTGAGTTGAAACAGCTTGCCTTAGCGACCAAGGCGGATCTCGTTTCCCTGCAGCGTGGCCCAAAACATAACGACCTCGTGAACGACCAGAAGCCAGAAGATATTGCGGTGTAAAAATAAAAAGTTACAAAGAGATAGCCGTCATTCTCGTGGCTTTTACGAGAATGACGAACATGATGCTGGGCGACCTGAAACAGCAATGACCAAAGAGGCAGACTAAGGGGAGAATATGGCACTGGTACGTGAAAAGGACGGCAAGCGACTCCATGTGGAAAGCGCACTTATGGGGGAGAGTCTGGTGAGCAAGGAGTTCATAGAACAACTTGATATTGCTCCTCAGGAACGGCTGTATCCCGATATCGCCATCGTTAAAATAGGTGGGCAATCCATCTGCGATCGCGGAGTCAAGGCCTTACCCCCCATACTTAAAGAAATAGTGCGCAACCGTAAGGACCACAAAATCCTGATCACCACCGGTGGAGGTACCCGGAGCCGCCATATCTATACCATTGGCCTAGAAATGGGGATGCCTACCGGTGTTATTGCCAAGTTCGGCAGCATGATCTCGGAACAGAATGCCCTAATGATAGCCACCCTGCTTTCACCATGGGGTGGGGTTAAAATTTCGCACTCGGATATCGTCAAATTGCCGACTTTTTTTGCCGAAAGCATCATACCGGTTATGCACGGCATGCCCCCGTACGATTATTTTGCCATCAAACCAAAAGTCGGTCGGATCCCCATCCACCGTACTGATGTGGGGCTGGTGATCCTGGCCGATCTGATCGGCTCAAGGACCATCCTTTTCATCAAGGACGAGAATGGTCTCTACACCGACGATCCGAAAAAGAACCACAAGGCCCAGTTCATTCCGGAGATAGGCGCCCAGGACCTGCTCGATATGGATCAGGACGACCTGGTGATTGAACGCCCCTGCCTGGAAATAATCCAGAATAGTGAGGTGATTGATAAAGTGCAGATCGTTAACGGCTTGGTTGAGGGAAATATCACCCGGGCACTCAATGGCGAACATGTGGGGACCATCATTTACAAGCAATAATGTTCTTTTCCCGTTCAATTGAATTCAACAAACAATGTATCCGCATGAGCTTCACTTAACCGCTGAAAGGTGGTAAACGGGTACATTGTTTTTGATTTATCGACAACCTACACATTGACAACCATGCTCCCTTCCCAATCCTATCCGATTTTGCACCTGAAACTGCCGTCCGAGGTGCTGCTAGGCTTTGCCTCACTTTTGCAACACGGTGTTCTGTTCCCACTGCAACAGCCCGTTCCCCTGCTCTCTTTTCTCGTCTCTTTGCCGGGATTTTCAGCCGACTATATAGAGAAAAACATTCAGACCATCTTTATTAACGGGGTCCCGGCCGATAGCCTCAATCGCGAGTTGGTTGACGGAACCACTGTGGCCCTTTCCGCAGCCATGCCAGGCCTTGCCGGAGCTATTTTCCGTCGCCAGGGATTTCACGGCAGCTTGCGCAGCCAACCGGTAACACAATCCCCAAAGACGCGAGCAGGTGCCGGTTTTCTCACCCTGAAACTGTTCAATTCCATTGCCACGGACCGGGTCGAAGATCTCCTTCGGCATGGTATTCTGATCTCGGGCAAAGCATTGACGAATTTTGCCCGCATGCGCGGCCATCTGTTCGAAGCACCGGCTTGCCTCCGGCTGGAGAACCAAAAAATGAACTACACGGATTTACTTAATAAAGCAGGGGAAATTGAGATAATTTTGCTACGGTGGGTGCAATAATCCTCTCCACGAATGGGGGCTATTTCAGTGAGAAGCCCAAAATTGAGGAGTAAAGCAGCAATCAGATCGTGAAGACACAGGCCTCTTCAGGGATACCCAGGATTACGCGGCTACCGATATGTGGTGGATTTTTTTCGTAATCACGTCCCTGCATCAAAACCACCATCAATACTCCGACATCAACCACTACCCGGATATTTTTTCCCTCTTCCATAATCATTACCACCCGGCCTGGCAGCTTGGCATAAGTTCCCGGAGCGGGTTCATTTGCAGATAAAAGTGCAACTTTCTCCGGGTCGATTGAAACCCGCCCATTCGTTTTGCACGCCGAACCAACATGTTGGGTGTGGAATGCGAGTTCCAGTATCCCATGGAGCAGATATCGCCGCCACCCATCCTGCTCGGGGGCCACGGTACAGGCGTAACTATTTTCGTAGGTGGTATTCGCTCTTCGACCATTTTCCAGCACGAGGGTGTGGTTGGCCAGGGTTGCGGCCTGCAACCGATCATGGGTGGTGAAAACAATGGTGGTACTCCGCTCGGCGTTGATTTGCCGCAGCAGCTCGCAAATCACTGCCTGATTTTCCGCGTCCACGCTGGCGGTCGGTTCATCGCAGAGCAAAACCTCTGGGCCTAGCGCCAGGGCACGCGCCAGGGCAAGGCGCTGGGTCTCGCCACCTGAGAGTTCATGGGCCCGGGCCTCTTTGTACCGCACCAGACCAACCGTGGCCAAGACCTCATCAACAATCCCTTGTCGTTTTCCGGCATCAACCCCTCTGATTTTGAGTCCAAATTCAATATTGTTACGAACCGAAGTCGAAAACATAATCGGGTGTTGATCCACCAGGACCACTCGACGCCGGAGTAAAAGCATATCAACTTGGGCTGGATCAACCGTTGTCCCCTGAAAAACCAAAGTGCCGCTTACCGGCAATTCCAGAAAGGCGAGGATATTCAGCAAGGTGGTCTTGCCGGCGCCGTTGGGGCCAAGTAGGGCATGGATACATCCGGCCTCGATCGCCAGTTGATCGATATCAAGCACGGTCTTGCCGTAAAACTGCTGTTGCAAATTCTGCAGCTGGTAGAGCATCATCGGCTGCTTTTTCCTTGGATCAGATTAAATACCACATTGATTGCCAAACTGAGAATCATGAGGACTACGCCGAGGGCGACGGCCAGGGTAAAGGAGCCCTTGTCGTATTCCAGGGCCATGGCCGTGGTCATGGTCCGGGTAAACCCCTTGATATTCCCCCCAAGCATCATTGAAATTCCGATTTCTGAAATAACCCGGCCAAAGGCGGAGATCACAGCGGCAGATATGGCAAAGCGGGCTTCGCGCAAGACAACCACTGCGGTCTGCCACCCATTAGCGCCCAAGGTCTTGGCCGTTTTGCGGTAGCGCTCATCTACCCGACTGACGGCAGCAACGGTCAGGGCCGCGATCAGAGGGACAATGAGAATAAATTGGCCGATGACCATCGCCTTCTGGGTATAAAGCAGGTCAAGAGGTCCGAGGATACCCCGCCGGGAAATGAACACATAAACAAAGAGGCCGATGACCACCGTGGGCAATGCCAGCAATGTGTTGAGCAAAGTGATCAGAATTCGCTTCCCTGGCATATTTCCGTGGGCAATTACAAATCCCCCCGGAATACCGACAAAGGCCGCAAGAACAGTGGCCAGGCTGCTCACCGACAAAGTCACCTGGACAATTTTCAGCAGTTCCGCGTCCAGCGAACAGATCAGGCGAAAGGCCGCAATAAAGCTCTCGAAAAAGAAATGCATGTGGCTCGTTGGGAAAAAGAAAGGCGAACCCCTTCAATCAGTGATCCGCCTTTCTTTGAACATAATCTTACAAAAGGATTAATTGGCGTCGGGGAAGAATAATTGATTGCCGTGCAGTTTATACTCGGCAATAACCTGTTGCCCCTTGGGTGAAATCAACCATTGAGCCATCTGCTCGCCGAGTTCAGCCTTTACGTGCGGATGTTTTTTGGGGCTGACCGGAATAAACCCATAAGGATTGGCCAGATTTTCGCCGCCTTCACAGAGGATATCGAGACTGATCGGTACTTCCCGACCGTATTTATAGTTGATATAGGTGCCACGATCCGTCAGGGTATACGCCTGTTTTTCATCGGCAATGGTCAATGTTTTCCCCATACCCTGACCAACGGAAAGGTACCAGCTCTGGCTGTCTTTAGGATGGACCGATTTGATCTCAACGGTTTTTCCTTTTTTTGTTATGCTGGTAACGGCTTCTTCCAGCGCCACTCCGGAATCCTTCCACAAGGCCTGCTCCTTGGCATGGGTGCCGGAATCGTCGCCACGGGAAATAAAGGTGGCCTTGGCATCAGCGATTTTCTTCATTGCCGAAGCTCCATCCTTGATCCCCTTGATGTGTGCTTTATCAGCCGCAGGTCCGATGAGAACAAAGTCATTGTGCATGATCGCATAACGTTTAGTGCCGTATCCATCGGCAACAAACGCATCTTCGCGCTTGCGATCATGAACAAAAATCACATCCACGTTACCGTCAATACCGTCACGAATAGCGGCGCCGGTGCCCTTGGCAATCACTTTCACCGTAATACCGGTGTCTTTTTTCAGAGCCGGCAGCAGTACATCCAGCAATCCGGAGGCCTGGGTTGAAGTGGTGGTGGACATCTGCAGCACCTTCTCTTCAGCCATGGCGGTGCCAGTGATGAAAGGGGCTAACAGTAAGCCACAGACCAATAGATTTTTCAGTTTCATTCTTGTCTCCTCTTATGTGGTTTCAGGCAGGTAACGTCCCGCCCTTTTGATTTCACTGACCATCCTGGAAGATTATCTTGCCGGCAATGGACAGATCATACCCGGTGAGAATGGCAGCAGCCTCCCGAAACGATTCTGACTGGATGATACCAAAGAACGCCTGAATTGATTTTTCAAAAAATACTTTTTTCGAAACCATGAGGTCAAAACGTTCCCAGCGGATGGGAAGAAAACCCAGATCCAAGGTTGTGGCCACCGTTTCGATTCCAGGACCGACATCGGCTCTTCCGGCAAGAATTTCCAAACCAACATCCATATGCCGCGCCACCTCGTTATTATAACCAAGGATTTTATCCGGGCGAAGACCGGCCTTTTGCAATTCATGATCGAGTAATAGGCGCGTGCCCGTTCCCAACGACCGGTTCACCAGCCTCATTCCAGGCGTCGCCAAATCAGAGACGGATGTAATGTTGAGGGGATTATGTTTGCGAAACAAGATCCCCTGCATGCGGCGACAAAAATTGACAACCACTGGGAGTTGTTCAAACTCCTGGGAAGCATATTGAAAATTGTAATCGGCCTCATCGTCTTGAATCAGATGACTGGCAGCGATATGACACAGGTCATTGCGCAGGGCCTGAACCCCGCCCATGCTCCCCAGGTTGCCGAATACCGCAAGGTGGCCGGAAATGGTGCGGTTGAACATGGATATGGTCTGGTCGAGCAGCGGGTCGTTGCTGCCTGCAAGGACGATCAACCGCTGATTGGAAACCAAAGGCCGGGCATTGCCGGGAAAATTAATAGTATTATTCTCCACCCATTGCTCAATCAAATGCTGTGGAAACAACCATTTACCGGCAATCTTGGTAGCCGGCATGGATTTCTCCGACACCAGCGTATAAACCATCTTTTCGTGAATATTGAGGAATTCGGCAACCTCCTTGGTTGTGAGCAAACGTTCCATGAACAATCCTTGATGGCCTCGTAAAAGGTTAAAAAATATAAAACGTGCATCGCAAAAACAGTATGTCACGAAGCGCATAGGTCACTTTCGTGGTTGTTTACAAAAACGACAATCTAGACGCTGTTGTTCCGCAGTTAAATTGCCTGGGTATGCCGGATTTCGTCAATGATATTTATGATTTTGGAAAATATTTTTTGGGAAAGGCAATTTGTTCATCCTTTGCGTGAAAATTCCTCCCGGCGTTCCCATCCTTCAATAATCGACCAATGGCGCAAACGACGCGGCATGTGGCTGCCGACACAACCACTGATGAGAATGAGCCACAACAGGGGGATGGCCAGACCTGGGAGGATGTGGATCAACAGGCATAATCCAAGGTGCAGCCAAATGAGCAGCCCCTTGCCGCGATGCCACCAGCGGTCATCGTGCATCCATTCCAGAACCATCAATACCATTCCGGAAATAATGGTAAGCCAGTGCCAAACCCCGAGTCGTGCGTAGGGAACCGCCAGGATGAATCCACCAAAAAGAACGGCAATAACCGCAATATGCAGGGTTCGGGCCCCAATATTGATCCACCGCATGCTCGCCGGAAAAGATGGATATGGCCGGTCCTTTTGGTAAGAAGATTGTGGACTGATGGTCGAGGTCGTCTTTTTCATGTCCCTCAAGGATACTTGTTCTTCTCGCAATAAAGTCTTAAAAATAATACTTCTTGCTTCGTCACTTCCTGTGCTAGTCGACACAATTTTCAGTTTTTTGTTTTTTTACGAGGCGGCCATGATTAAAAAGAGACCAAGAATTGGAACCTTTTGTCGTGAAACCTCTGCCCTGATGTGATCATGCATAGCTTTATGGAATATTTTAGTCGAAATCTGGACAGCATCTCCACTGAGCAGCAACAGCTTCTCCAACAAAAACGTATCGCCATCATCGGCTGTGGCGGCTTGGGGGGATACGTCATTGAAGAGTTGGCGCGGATAGGGATCGGCCAATTGCATCTCTTTGATCCTGATACCTTTTCAGCCAGCAACCGCAATCGACAACTCAACGCCCTGGATTCGACCATGGACCACAACAAAGCGGAGGTGGCCAGCACGCGAGTCACTTCCATCCACCCCTATTGCCAGACACGAGCCTTTTGCGCGGATTTCAGGAAGGTTTCCGAGGAACAAGGGTTTGGGGTCGATGCCGTGGTGGACTGCCTGGATGACGTTCAGGCCCGATACGATCTAGCCGATCTCTGTGGACGTCTCCAACTGCCGCTGATCCATGGGGCGGTCAATGGTTGGTTCGGCCAGGTAGGGGTGCAGTTGCCCGGCAATGATTTGATTGGCCGCCTTTACCCCAAACGCGATGGAGAGCGTGCCCAATTGCAGGCCCCCTCGGTACTCTCCTTTACCGTTGCCCTGGTCGCCAGCCTCCAGGCGGCTGAAACCGTCAAGATCCTTCTTGATCTCTGGTCCCCACTACAGACGGGTTGGCTCTACATCGACCTCAAGGAAAACGACTTCCTCCTGCACGAATTTTAAAACTTGATGGACTCGTACAAAATTCCATCCCCCCTGAGAAAAGGCTCAATTAAAACACAGGTATTCACGGAATAGCGTTTCCACCAGCGCGAAGACAGATATAAGGCATGCCGATTGTCAGGGAAAACGCTCCGACGCAGTAGATCAAAATTTTTACGACGCCATCGACTTTAAAAAAAGCCCGGTTCATTGACCCAAGGAACGCTTTTTGACTTTTTTTCACCCGCCATCATCAAACCAGGGAAACAATTTGACCGGTTTCTCGGGTTGAATAACCGCCCAACGCTTCCACAGCCTGCTGGAATTCGGCTTTACCGATGACATTGAGGACAGCCTGGATCATTGGGTTGCCGAAAACAGCACCAGGGATAAGCAGATCGTAGCGTTCTTCCACCAATGGCACAAAATCGAGCCCCAGGGCCTTGGCCGCACTCTTAATCCCCAGGCCGACATCCACCTTGTTGGACAGCACCGCCACAGCCACCGCCATGTGGGTGTATTCATCCTCTTCGTACCCTTGAATATCGTCGGGATCCAGGTTTTGTCGATCGAGTTCATAGTCAAGTAACACCCGGGTGCCGGAACCGGCCTGGCGGTTAATGAAGCGGACGCCCTCGTTAAATAGATCCTGAATTGTTTTGATAGACTTGGGATTTCCTTTTTGGACGATAAAACCTTGCTCGCGATGCACCAGAGTGACGATGCGAATATCCTGATCCGTTAAGTACTTGCGCACATAGCTTGTATTGTAGGACCCATCTTTGGGGTCCAGCAGGTGGGAGCCGGCGAAATGACACATCCCCTGTTTCAAGGCCATGATCCCACCCAGACTGCCGACATGGGTGGAAGCCAGTAAATAGGCAGGCTGTTGCTGGCGCAGGGTATCGTTGAGTACATCAAGGCAGAGGTCGTGGCTACCTGTACAGAGAAGAGTTCGCTCTATCTGCGGCAGGGGCAAGAGCAGATCGATTTCCATTTGCTGTCCTGCCTTCTCCCCTTCGGAGGCGGCTTCAATGCGAAGGATACCATTGGCACGGGTCAAGGTGGTAATGGCACCTGAACCCTGTTTCAAGGGAACTGCGACAAAATTGACCCCGATCCGCCCGACTATCATACGTCGAAACTCTTCAATACCGGCACGTGATGGCAAATCCTTTGCCAGGGTGGCCTTGATCATCACCAGTGGCTCAAGATAAATTCCCTGCATTCTTGCCAAGAGCGGCATCACCAGTTGTTCCATGGCAATAATAGCCGAAACAGGGTACCCGGGAAGACCGACCACTGGTTTGTTGTTGATCACACCAAGGATAGTCGGCTTTCCGGGCATGATGGTCACGCCATGGACCAAAACTTCACCCAGCTCTTCAACGATACGCACGGTGTAATCGGCACTCCCCGCAGAGGAGCCGGCATTGATGATGACCAGATCCGCATCCGAGTCAACCATGGCCAGGAGATGGGCCTTGATACCTGCAAAATCATCAGCAATGATTGGCGAAATGTTGACCTCGCCGCCAGCCTTGGCCACCAAGCCTGCAAGCACACCGGAATTGGATTCAACAGTTTTTCCGGAAGGGACCGCCTCGGGATAATCCTCCAGGCGCACCAACTCGTTGCCGGTGGGAATAACGGCAACCTTGGGTTTGCGGCGAACCTGGACAGTCCCAATGCCTGCGGCAAGGAGCGCACCAATATCCGCTGGCTTGAACCGATGCCCGGTGGGAAAAAGCAGCTCTGTGGCCACAATATCCTCGCCGACCTTGCGCACATGCTGCCAGGGGTAGACCGGCTGCCGAATTACCCCTTCCCTGCCGTCATCGCTTAAGAGGACATTTTCAATCATAATCACAGCGTTTTTCTCCGAAGGTAAGGGAAAACCGGTGTTGATCATGATGGCCTGATTGTTTTCGATATTCAGGGTCATCGGCGAATCGTCGGTGGCACCAAAGGTATCTTCGGCCCGAACCGCCAGCCCATCCATTGCTGCGGAGTGAAAGGAAGGCGCGGAGAATCGAGCAAAGACTGGAGCCGTCGAAACCCGATCGCAGGCCTCACGGGCCGCAATGGTTTCCGTACCCGGTTTATAGTCGCCAAATCGGGTCCAAAAGATCTGCTGAGCCTCTTCCCGGGAGCGCATATTGAGATAAATTTTTCGCTGCATGGTTGTCTCCTTGATAACACAACCTTGATGGATTCGTAAAAAGTCCATCACACTCTGAAAGATGGCTCAGTTAAAACGCAGAAATACAAGGAGTGACGTTTTTCCCCGAACAACGGCATACATAAGGTGTATGTCGAGTGTCGGGAAAAACGCAACGACGTAGTAGATCGAAGTTTTTACGACGCCATCAACCTTACGGGAACCAGGATCCGTGAGACGTACCGTCACGGATTCAAGGAAATAGAAGGACCGAACACTCAACGTCCCGATCAAGCCCCTCAACATCACGGCCAATGGGCAGTAGCCCGTCGGCACGAACCAGGGGATTGAGCAGCCCTGATTTGCCATAAACCGGTATCGCTATGGGCATTGAACCCTCGTCCTGGGATACCAGCCTCACCCGAACATACTCTTCACGGCCTATGGCGGAGGGGATTTGCTGGCCGGTGCGTGCCCGCATCGAGTGCAACCCAAGGGTGGCTCCAAGGCCGCTGTACTGTCGCATCAACGGACGGACAAAACAGTAAAAGATGACCAAGGCGGAGGCCACATGCCCAGGAAGGCCAAACAGAGCTTTGTTGCCTTGGCGGGCAAGAATAGTCGGCTTGCCCGGCCTGACGGAAACACCGTGGACCAACATCCGACTCTCGGGAATCGCAGCAAAAACGCGTTTGGTAAAATCACGTTTTCCGACCGAGCTACCGCCGGAGAGCAAGAGGATATCCGCCTCCCGCAAGGCATCCTTGCAGACGGTCAGCATACGCTCGAAATCATCCTCACAAATACCAAGTGGAACGGCAACGCCGCCAGCCTCTTCCACCATGGCGGCCAAGGTGGTGGAGTTAATGTCGCGTATCTTTCCATGGGGGGGCGTTTCGGTGGAGGGAACGAGTTCATCACCGGTGGACAGGATAGCCACCTTCGGGCGGTGGTAAACAGGGACGGTATTCATACCCAACCCGGAAAGCACACCAAGATCTTGGGGACGCAGCGTTCGGCCCTGATTGAGAATCACCGCATCCGGCTGATAATCCTCGCCCGCCTGGGTCACATTCTCCCCTGGGGCAACAGGACGAAAAATCGCAACGGTCTCCTCGTCAAAGGGCTGGGTATACTCCACCATAACCACTGCATCCGCTTTTTGCGGCAACTCACCGCCGGTCCAAATGCGGACAGCCTGCCCGGGTTTGAGTTTATAGGCCTGCCCGGAAGTACCCATGGCAATTTCTCCCACCACACTCAGCAAGGCAGTCTCCGAATCCGAACAACCAAAGGTGTCGGCTGCCCGCACGGCAAAGCCGTCCATGGTTGAACGGGAAAAAGGCGGCAGGGCTTCCCTGCTGATCAGTTGCTCGGCAAGAATGCGGCCACGCGCTTGTTGCAAGGGGATAGTTTCAGTGGACAAGGGGGCGAAATCATCAAAAAGGTTAATAAATTCCGCAGGACTCATCAGTTTGAAAAAATCATTCATAATTTCCTTTCCTGAATAAACCCTTCAATAAAAGGCAGTTGGAGAAAAAGACAAGGCGCAAGCACAGTATTCCATGACTGTGAAGGAGCAGATTGGCCAACCGCCCCAAAAATACGAGCGCACCCTTAAAAGAGGGGGCAATTATGCACAGTCTCAACGGCTGAGCAGATTTTCATGCACTTGACACTAGACTATAGCACGGGAAGGACGTAACGGAGGAGAAGAAAGTCCCTTGGAGATGCGGTAGTTGAGAAAAATGCCGGTTCAACCACCGCCAATTGCGGGGAATATGGCAACCTGATCGCCTTCCCTGGGGACCTGGTTCAGTTCACAGTGCCGGGAGTTGATCATGGTTACGCCGACTTCATCCATAGGCAGTTCCAGGGAAAGGATAATTTCTTCCACTGTGGTGTCTGCGGGATACTCCATTTGCTGTTGTTTGAAGCGGTTATCCCGAAAGTAGGCAAAGAGTTTGACCGTCAATTGCATAGGAGCCTTTGTGATACGTGGGGGGTAAGATTTGGACTTGCAAAAAGTCCAGCACATTCTGAGAGCTGGCCCCGGAAAAGCACAGCTACGTGAAAAGTGAGTTTTTTCGATGCCATCAAGCTCGTACAACCAATCGTTTAAGACTGGAGGTCTTTCTTCCTCAAATTTCAGCCCCTCACCGTCACGTCGGTAAGGGGCTGAAGAAAAGAAACTCTGAGAGTACTATTAGAAATCCCAGAAAGAGTCAATGGCCTCGTCGGTGATATCCCAAACAACATTATGCGGGGCAATCGGTTCCTCGGAGAAAAACTCGGGCAAACGGTCGTCCTTGTTGGTGAAACCTGCGGCAAGGTTGAACGCGTGCTCGGTTTTGAGGATGGTTTTACCGAGGTTGGTCACATCGTCGGCCACCAGGTTGATTCCGTAACGAGCATTGATCAGATCGATCAGAGCCGGCAGACAGGTGGCATCATCCAGGGCGGCAAAGGCGATGAACAAACACATACCGGTGGAATCGATTGCCGCAGTTGCGATCTGCAGATTACGGGACAATTCGACCTGACCTTCCTTGCTAAGTGGATCGAGTTTACCGCCAACACCGAGGATGTTGGTTGCAATGGTATAGCCCATGGTGTGGTCTGCACCCTGAGTAGAGGTAGCGTAGGTGATACCGATACCTTTAATAGCACGCGGATCATAGGCAGGAATCGCCTGATTTTTCACCACAGGAACACGAGTCACTCCGTAGGCTTGGCCAACAGACCCGGCACCGTTACCAAGAATTCGGCCGAGTGGAGTGCCTTTGCCAATCTCTTCTTTGAGGATACGAAGCATTTCCGGTCCATCACCAAAGTTGAGCACCCCGGCTTCCATAGCCACACCAAAGGCAACAGGAATTTCGATGGAATCAAGCCCAAGATCATCAAGTACGTTATCTGCTTCGGCAATATAGTCGAGGTTATCGATACAGCAGTCGGCGCCAAAGGCCCAGATGGTTTCGTACTCAAAACCAGAGGTTCTGTACCCGCCCTTGACATCGGCATAGATTTGAGAGCACTGGATAACACAACCGGGATGGCAGTTGTGTTTTGGCTTACCACCACGGGCGACAATGGTATCGTACATCGTCTCACCAGAGATGGCCTCATGACCTTCATACTGACCACTGGTGAAATTCTTTGTTGGCATGCCGCCGGATTCGTTGATAATGTTGACGAGTACGTTGGTCCCGTATTGCGCCAACGCCTTGGTGATAGGATTATCAACCAGAGCTTTGGCAAAGTTACGGTTGGCAACTTTGAAGGCATCGGGGTTAGCGATATCAACCTTCTCGTTGGTTGGCTCAACGGAGATGAATTTGATCATTTTTGAGCCCATGACCGCACCAAGACCGCCCCGACCGTTGGAGCGAAGGTGGCTGTCCGGATCCTTGACCGAGATATTGGCAGCCCTCATCAACATTTCGCCGGCCGGACCAATGGTAATCACACCAACTTTTGCGCCCAAACGCTCATTAAGCGTCTGAACCACGGCAAAGTTTCCCATGCCGATAACTTCAGTTTCTTCCTTGATGGTGACGCCGTCGGCATTGACATGCAGACTGTACCATTTGGATTTGTCGGCAGGTTTACCTTCGATGATCAAAGCCTTAACACCAAGTTTGGCCAGCATTTGCGCCGAGGTACCACCGGCATTGGATTCTTTGATGGTTCCGGTTAAGGGACTTTTTGCTCCACAAGATAAGCGGCCTGAGTTGGCTGCCGGGGTGCCGGAAAGGAGGCCGGGAGCAAACACCAGTTTGTTATTCTTGCCTAGCGGATTACAGGTGGGGATCACTTCAGCAGAAACAACGGTGGAGGTAAGCCCACGACCGCCAAGCCCCATCCATGCTTCGGGTACAGCTTCGACCTTAGTGCTCAGGTCCGACATATTGACACGTAAAATTTTATCAGCCATTCGAAAACTCCTATTTTAATAAATGAGGAACCGGGACTCCCCAGGGAAGTCCGTACCCGTAATATTGTCACCGGTAATGGGTCTTGAAGCAAAAATCAGCAGTAATTCAATAGGTTGTCGGAAAAGCTAGCGCGATACTCCCGCGTTGTCAACACTTGTTCGTATTGGTTGGTATGAGTAATTTTCAGGAATCAAGGCGCAGGGACACAAGGAGTAAAGGCCCTGCGCCTCTCTTCCAATTCGAGGTGTAGAAACGCGGGACGCGAAAACGCGTCCCGCAACGCCAACCACAGCGTAACTGGTGGAAAAACCGGTGAAGCCCACGCAGGCCAAGTTCAGGGATAACAGGGGCAGGCTCCACCGGCATTTATTGAGGTCAATAGCCAATTTTCGTACTGCCAGAGGGAGAAGAGCGATTTTACCGCCTCGTGATGCATATCTCTCAACCTTTGACAAGGGACGATGACCTCAAGTCCGTAATTTTGGGTGGGCAGGTGGTGCCCACCAGGTGTGCTGCAAACCAGGCGTCGTCTGTAGGTTGTAGCCTGTTAGGGAAAAAATCTTACAGCCGTACTTCTTCTTTCTCCCCTAACAGCCTACAGAGAAATCACCTTTCAGACAAAATTCGTCTTACAGAGCAGCGGTATAAATAGCTTTAACGTCGGCATCTTTCGGACGACGCGGATTGGTCAGACCGCAAGCGTCTTTCTGAGCGTTGCCGACCATGGTGTCGATATCGGAAGCCTTGACATCTTTACCGTAACGTTTACCCAACTCGATCAGGCCAGACGGGATACCGATATCGGAAGAGAGCTTCTTGATAGCCTCAAGAGCCAACTCTGCGGCATCACGCGGAGACAGACCTTCGGTGTTCTCGCCCATAAGCTGAGCGATCTTAACGAAGCGGTCGATCTTGGCGATCAGGTTGAACTTCTCAACATGGGGCAGGAGAATGGCGTTGCACTCACCATGCGGCAGGTCATAGAAACCGCCCAACTGATGAGCCATGGCATGAACGTGGCCAAGGCTGGCGTTGTTGAATGCCATACCGGCAAGATACTGAGCAAAACACATACCTTCACGAGCGACGATGTCAGAACCGTTGGCAACTGCGGGACGCAGATGGGTGGCGATCAGCTCGATGGCTTTCTCGGCAGCAGAGTCGGTCATCGGGGTAGCGATGGTGGAAACATAGGCCTCAACAGCATGGGTCAGTGCGTCCATACCGGTGGCTGCGGTCAATGCCGGAGGCATACCAACCATCAATGCAGGATCATCCACGGCGATACCCGGGGTGACACGCCAGTCAACGATGGCCATCTTCACGTGACGGGAGAGGTCGGTGATGATACAGAAACGGGTCATCTCCGAAGCGGTACCAGCGGTGGTGTTGACTGCCAGGTACGGAGGCATGGGCTTGGTGGATTTGTCAACGCCCTCGAAATCATGGATCTTGCCGCCGTTGGCGATAACCAGACCAACACCTTTACCGCAGTCATGGGAGGAACCGCCGCCGAGGGTGATCAGGGAGTCACACTTTTCTTTCTTGTAGATATCAACGCCGTCGTGAACGTTTTTATCGGTGGGATTGGGGATTGTTTCGTCATAGACAACGTAGGCCATGCCGGCAGCTTCCAGCAGATCGGTAATCTGTTTGGTGATACCAGCACCGGTGATTCCCTTATCAGTAACGATCAACGGTTTGGAACCGCCAAGCGCTTTGATTTTGTCAGGGATCTGTTTGGATGCACCGATACCAATAAGGGTTACTGAAGGAATGAAATAACCGTATACTTCTTCACGAACTGCCATAATGAAACCATCCTTTTTTGAATTTAGGGGTCCTTTTCGTTCTGCAAAAAGTTATCTGCCTCTCTTTGGATCCAAAAATACGCGCATCTCTACTATAGCATTTACCGTGCCAATAAAAAAACAATGCAATTCCGAACAGTTGTCGCATAGGCGACAAAATCACAAAGAAGATTTGCCCCAATTTTTTCTAACCGGGGCTAGAATGACGAGTTTTGCGGGTGACAAACCACCCAGAAACAACCAGGAATAACCATTCCACGGGCTGACGGGTCATAAAGATACGCTCACTTTTTTGAACGAGTTAAAAAGTCCCACAGCTGACAGATTACGAGAGCGCACAGCTATCTTCACTTGTTTATTGATAAAATGAGTCCCACCAACGTGACGCTGAAATGGGGGAATGCCCTTATTGATGAACTTGTAAAAAGTCCATCACATTCCAAGAGATTGATCAATAAAAAAGAAGAGATACAATAAGCTGCTGTTCGAATGGCGCGTGGGACACCACGCATAAGCTATGCGAGTGTCGGAAAAACGGTGCGACGCCGTAAATAAAAGTTTTTACGACGCCATCACCATTGAGGAGAGTAAAAAAACAAGAGATGGAATATCGATTGGACTTTGGGCTGGACAATTCGTCCATTCCCGGCTTTGGAAGGTGTTCCAATCAACCGGGGCCGCCCATCGTGAACGACCGGAGTCAGTTAGAGGACGAGATCCCCTCCCTCAGTATTCGACCAAAATCCGAGATGGCAGGATGCTTGGGGGTTTATTTATGTAAAACAAAGGATTAGACGATCACCACCTTATCCGATCCCGTGGTCAATCTCTCACCACCCTTTTCCGTGACCAGAAAGGTATTTTCGATTCCGACCAGGCCAATACCCTCTAACCCTTTTTTGGGCTCCAAGGCGATAACCATATTGGCCTCTAAAGGCGTATGGACTTTGGCGGCGATGACCGGAAATTCGTCAATGGCCAGACCAATGCCGTGGCCCAAGAATGGCACATGATTACTGCCAAACCCCATAAAGTGGTGTTCAAAACAACGCTCTTTGACCAGGGACTCGGAAACCTCCCGGTATATTTGCGACGGAATGGCGCCTGGTTTTAGGCGGCAGCGGACAGCTTCCTGGATTTCCAGGCACCGTTCATGGGCCTCCATTGCCACATCCGCCAAAGCTCCCAAAACAAAAATCCTTGTTTTATCGGTAAAGTACCCCTCATAACCAAAACCGGTATCAATGAAGATAGGCTCACCGTACCCAAGTTTCTTTTTGCTGCCGACAAAGGGAAAAGCCGGCGAAAGCCCCAGTCCTCCGCCCGGACCGATGGAAGCGGTGGGATAGTTGCCCGATTCCCCGGAGCTAATAACCCCTAGGAACAGCTCCATGCCAGAAACTGAGAATCGGGTGATACCGGTGTATTCCAGCGCCATCATCGTTTTCTGGATCTCGGCGCCAAGTTCCCATTCGCTCATGCCCTCGCAAATCATAGCTGGGATGGCATCATACACCTTTTCGTGGAAGGCCCCGGCTTTACGCAAAAGCCCAACTTCATAATCCGACTTGACTGACCGGACCATGGCCAACGCTCCACCGATATCGGTAAACCGTGTTTGCGGAAGCGCCTTGAGGAGTGTTTTATACACCGAAACGGTGAGAGTTGATTCCGCAATTCCCAAGTTATCGACGTTCATGCCCAGATCCGTTAGGGTTGCCGACAGTCGGCTGAATCCTCGCAAAGGGAGGATCGCTTGTAGGGGCGACTCCAATCGGGCCCGTTCCAGGCTGCGCCGAACCAGAAAAAGAGGCTCTCCTTCCACTGGAACCAAGACAAGCCCTTGCTGCATTGTCCCGGTATAGTAATACATGTTCACCGAATCAAGAATCAGAGCGCCGTCCACCGCCTGTTCACCCAACCGCTTTTGGAGCCTGGAAACTCGACGGAAAATCTCCTCGGCCGGAACAAGGTTATATTGCCATGAATCGTCTATCTTCAAGAGGAATCCTCCGTGGTTGTCTCTATTGCCTATGCGTACCGAGACGCAGGATCTGTGTTGAACAAGGGACTTGCATTTTTTTAGGGAACGTTCTGCGGCTGCCCGCCATAGAGCTGGATTTGCTCCATGAGGAAATCGACAAAGGCCTTATTGGCATGGGACAAATAAGCCCCCTTTTTCCAAGCGAGCAATAGGTCGAGGTGAAGAGGCGGGTTAAAGGAAACAGCACAGAGATCGCGATCGTCCTCGGCCACCATCCGCAAAAGAGTGGAAACACCAAGCCCCTGCTTGACCAACGATTTAACCAGGGAAAAGAGGTTGGTCTCAAAGACCACCCGTGGCTGAACCTTAGGGATCTCATGGAAAATATCCAAAAGCATCTCCCGTTGGTAATATCCTTTCTTAAACATGATTAGTGGCTGGGCCGCAAACTCGCGGGTGGTGACCGAACCCTTTTCAATGAAGGGATGACCAGCGGGAACGCAGGCCACCACCTCTTCACGGAGGATATGCCGAACCTCCAGGTTTTCCGGAGTATGGCCTCCGGCAATCACGCCCATATCCAGCTCTCCCTGATTGATTTTCTGTTGGATACTTCCCGCGCCCTCACCCGAGACCACCAACCGCAGGTGAGGGTACATCTTTTTGAAATCGTGGATGATAGCTGGGAAAAAATAGGTGCTCATCATAGGCGGGATACCAAGACGAACCTCCCCCTTTTGCAATCCTTTCAAATCAGCCATTTGCATGGTGGCGGCTTTGAGATCATCGAGGATGCGCAAGGCGTGGCCAAGAAAAATTTCCCCTTCCGCCGTCAGGGAAACCTGTCGACTCCGCCGGTTAAAGAGAATCGATTCCAACTCATCCTCCAACCGCTGGATCGACATACTCACCGCAGGTTGAGCGACGCTGAGAGCCTCTGCCGCCTTTGTGAAATTCTTGTGACGGGCGATTTCTACAAAATATTGGAGCTGGCGAATATCCATGTTTAATAATTATTTATTATTAAATCCATAATTTTAATATATTTTCTTTATACAACGGAAATAGGTATGTTCAAGTGAAAAGATACTAATCCTTGCTTGAGCAGGTACTTCAGTCTATGAACAATCCACGCATTCAAAGCGGCACCACCGCATTTCGACAGGTGAATTTGGCACTTTTTGCCGCCGGTTTCGTCACCTTTATCACCCTTTACGATATGCAGCCGCTGCTTCCTGAATTTGCGCGTGAATTCAACATACCCCCGGCCTTGGCGAGTCTGCCGCTTTCCGCCGCCTGTTTCACCCTTGCCGTGGGCATGCTCCTGGCAGGGACGCTCTCGGAAACATTAGGGCGTAAACCGGTGATGGTTTACTCGCTTTTTCTCACCTCGATTTTGGCCCTGCTCACCGCCTTCAGCCAGTCGCTCGGTTCGCTTGTCCTGCTCCGATTTATCCAGGGAATGGTGCTCGCCGGTCTACCGCCTGTGGCCATGGCCTATCTCAGCGAGGAGATTGAACCGGCCACCATCGGCACAGCTATGGGCCTTTACATCAGCGGCAACGCCATCGGCGGCATGTCGGGAAGGCTGTTTACCGCCACGGTCACCGACTTTTCCTCCTGGCACACGGCACTGGTCTTGGTGGGGTTGTCGTCGCTTTTGCTCAGCATCTACTTTGCCTTCAATCTACCGCTATCAAACCAGTTTTGTCCGCGAAAATTTGAATATCGCTACCTCTTCACCTCATTACACCAGAAACTTCGCGACCCCAGCCTGCTCTGCCTCTACGGCATCTCCTTCACCGTCATGGGCAGTTTCGTCACTCTTTTCAATTACATCACCTTTCGCCTCATTGGTCCCGAATATGGGCTCAGCCAGACCGTGGTCAGCCTGATCTTTCTCACCTACCTTCTCGGAGCCTACTGTTCTTCCGCAGTGAACAAACTGGTAAAAAAATGGGGCCGATTCGCCACCATCCGATGTTGCCTGTTGACCATGATCATCGGCCTCGTCCTGACCCTTGCCAGTCAACTGATTATAGTTGTTTTCGGAATTGCCCTTTTCACCTGCGGTTTTTTCGGCACTCATACCAGTGCCTCGACGTGGGTAGGTCAGCACGCCAAAACAGCAAAAGCGCAAGCCGCAGCCCTCTATCTCTTTTTTTATTACCTGGGTTCAAGCATTTCCGGCACTATCGGTGGTTTTTGCTGGACAGATGCGGGTTGGGGGGGAGTGACCGGATTTATAGGATTACTCTTGATTTTCGCCCTTGGATTAACCACGGTGCTTGCGCGGCTGATAAGCCCAGCAGACGAACCAGCGTTGACAGCAAGGAGTTAACAGCAAAATTTCCTTCACAGGGCTTCGATGAAAGGGACAATAAAAGAAAAATTTTCAGAAAAAGGCTGGATATCTCACCTGCGGATGCAAAAAGAAAACGAACAAAGCACTCCCGATTGGATCCATTGAAATAATGGGAATTATTTTACCCTCCTTGTACGTCATTCCACAATACCCAAAAAACATAGATTGCTCGGTTCATCACCTCGCCCCACACTTCTTTTCGCAATAATTTAAGGAAAAAACAAACCATTATTAGTAATGGGGCTATCAACTGCTCGCCTCGACGATCGAATCTCAGTGATTTTTACGCCGACCTATCATCAATCCAAACCTTGATTTATTTGAACCCAGCAGAGAAATAGGTAATTTTACCTAGACAAAACCCGCCAACATCCCCTATATTGTTAGATTCGTTCTTGCAAATGTCCCGAGTGCTCCTCGAGTCGGCCCATGAAACAAACTCAACAAAAATCAAGGCGTATGGTTTGTTGATACTTTCCATGGCAGGAGATCATGTCAATTCCAGCCAATATTTGCAGACACTATGGGATCTTTTTCATTCAGGCGACTGACAGCTTTGAAGGAAAACGAGAACAAACAGCGATGGATGGTTGCACCGTTGAAAGTGCAATCTCATTTTTTTATTTTTTTTAGGAATACAAGTTTATGACGAAAACCCTCGTGCAAATGACTGCAGAAATCATTCAGTCCCAGATCACCAGCAAACAGATGTCGACTGATGAGATCAAAGCTGCTTTGAATGAAACCTTCCGCACCCTGCAGTCCCTGCAAAATGCAGAGACTCTTGAAACCGCAGATACCGACACCGAGCCTTCAACGGATGCACCTGCCATTGACCCCAAAAAATCCATCCAGAAAAACAAAGTCATCTGCCTAGAATGTGGCCAAGAGTTTAAGATGCTCTCTCCGAAACATCTGCGATCCCACGGGTTGACTTCCAAGGAATACCGGAAGAAATACGGATTTTCCGCCCGCCAGCCGCTTTGCGCCAAGGCACTGTCGGAAAGACGTTCGCATTCCGGAAAAGAAAGAGGCATTCCCGAAAATCTGCGAATTGCGATTGAAGCTCGCAAGAAAAAGACGGCTTGATTACACAGGAAGCCCATCTTTCCAAATCCAGCAAGAGTCGAGTTCGAGCTGTTCGTTACCAAGATATTCGTGCGGTCAGCTCGCGACTCACCCCCTTGCCCGTCAAAAAACACTCCACCAAAAGCAAGCGAAAAAGTTCTGCCGCGGATTCTGGTTATCGAGATTCTGAATCCGCGAACCTTTATTCCCGCCTCTGCTTCCTCTATTTATAAAAGTCCGATCAAAAATTATTGTATCGGATAGTTATGGTCAGTGAAGATAGCGAGCGGATGCCCCCATCAAATTGCAATCTCACCCGTATCGCCGGTCCGGATTCGTACCGTTTCGTCAACCGTAGAGATAAAGATCTTTCCATCGCCGATTTTGCCGGTTCTAGCCTTTTCCTTGATCGTATCAACCACCTTGCCAGCCATTTCATCGGTGACTACAGTTTCTATTTTCACTTTGGGAATATAAGAAATCTCGTATTCATGGCCACGATACATTTCAACATGTCCTTTTTGTCGGCCATAGCCTTTCACGTCACTAATGGTCATACCATTGATACCCAGTGCGTCTAATGCCTCGCGCACCGGGTCGAGCTTAAACGGTTTGATGATCGCTTCAATTTTTTTCATCCTTTCTCCAGTCAGATACGCGTTGATATCCTGAGCAAAGCACTGCTCGTGAATTGACGCAGGGTATGGTTTAGGCCACAGAGAACAGTGTCTGTCCTGAAATGAGAATTTTCGCTCGAAACTTCAAGGCATGCGAAAAATTTTACCGTAGGTACATAACTGATATTCCGGAGATAAAACATCAAGCATAACGCTGAAACTGGGCAAAAAAGCTATTTTTGGATAGACACTACCTACGCTTGCAAGCGTAGGTAGTGTCCAATGCGAAGCAATAGCAATGCCAAGCGACTGTTCAATGCAAAAAGCGCCATATCTAAAGAGAAAAAGGATAAAGTTGACATCTGCAAGGTGCAAAACCGATTTCACCAACTGCCAAATTTGTCAAACGAACGTGCAAAGATGTGCGGCATTCTTGCAAAAAAGGAATTCCGTGAAAGCTTAGCTCATAGCCTTCCGGGACCGGATCCACTTTTCCAGGGAAATTACGGGAAAAAGACTCAATGCAGCCAAAAATGCGATCCCGAGATCCCCGGCCGACAAAGACACCGTCTTAAACACCTTCTGCAAAAATGGGAGATAGATGAACAATGCCTGAAGGACAAGAACAACACCGATTCCCCAGAACACCATCTTATTACTGAAGAAGCCGATCTTACGCAAAGAATCAGTAAGGGCTCGACAGTGGAGCATGTAAAAGATCTGAAACAAGATCACATAGGTGACGGCAATTGTTTGGGACCGAGCCAGGACCCGGGCTTCAGCCAGAATCGATAGCATTCCCGGGTTGTAGGTCAGGTAAAAGAGGATGATAGTACCGGCGGTCATCAGGAGCGAGACCAAAACGACCCGAAAGACGATAAATGCGCTGAACAGTGGCCTGGCCGGATCACGTGGCGGCCTGTGCATGATATTGGCCTCCTTGACCTCAAAGGCCAACGGCAGAGCCAAGGCAACCGCGGCCACCAGGTTGATCCACAAAAGCTGGGTAGGCAGCATGGGCAGCAGCAGGACCTTGCCGACTGGGTCAAAAGGGAAAAACATGATGCCATAGATCAAGATCAAGGCGAGCCCAAGGTTAGTTGGCAGGAGAAAGGCGAGCGATTTTAAAAGATTATCATATACCCGCCTCCCCTCCTCGACTGCGGCGCTGATGCTGGCGAAGTTATCGTCGGCAAGGACGATATCCGCGGATTCCTTGGAGACCGCCGTCCCGGTAATCCCCATGGCCACACCGATATTGGCCTGCTTGAGTGAGGGCGCATCATTGACGCCATCGCCGGTCATGGCAACGATTTGCTTGTCCGCCTGCAGCGCCTTAACCAGACGCAACTTATGCTCAGGCGCCACCCGGGCAAAGATATTGCATTCCCGGACCGTTACGCGCAACTCGGCCTCTGTCAGCCCGTCCAATTCCGCCCCGGTAACAGCCTCTTTATCGCTTGCGAGATTGAGCTCACGACCAATGGCCGCGGCGGTGATTTTGTGATCACCGGTGATCATTTTTACTTTGATTCCGGCACGATGGCAGACTTCAATGGCGGCAATAGCCTCGGACCTGGCCGGATCAATCATGCCAACCAGTCCAAGAAATACAAACCCCTGATCCGGAATTTCCGGCGGCAAAGGTTCATTCTCCGGCCAATCCATGCATGCTAAGGCCAGGACCCGCATGCCGCGCTCCCCCATGCGGTGCATTTCGGTGGCAATTCGCTGATACACCTCCTGCTCCTCAGCCTCTTTACAATGTTTAACGACCACCTCAGGCGCGCCCTTCAAAACCGCAACCCGTTTTTCACCGCCATGGAGGGTGAGCATGGATTGGGCTTCCGAGGAAAAGGGAATCACATCCAGGCGAGGTGCATGGTCAAGGGTTGCCTCCACCGAGAGTCCTGCCTTGGCGGCGGCCACTAACAGGGAAGCCTCGGTGGGGTCGCCGCTGATGGTCCACTCCCCTTGCTCGCGGTACAATGCCGCATCGTTACAGAGCACCGAACTTTGCAAAAGTTTTTCAATCCCTACGGGCAGCGTCTCCAACTTCTCACCGTTGACACTAAACGCCCCAACCGGTTCATAACCGATGCCGCTTACGTTGACCCGATGCTCCAGGGTAACGAGTTCGGTAACCGTCATCTCGTTGCAGGTCAGAGTGCCCGTCTTGTCGGAGCAGATCACGGTGGTTGAACCCAGGGTTTCCACGGCTGGTAAACGGCGAATAATGGCATTGCGCCTGGCCATGCGCTGGACACCGATCGCCAGGGCAATCGTCACTACCGCTGGCAACCCTTCAGGAATGGCACCGACAGCAAGGGCAATGGCAAAGATTAGCGTTTCCTTCAGAGCCACTCCCAGTGGAATACCCACATCCAAAGAACGTTTCATCCCCACGGTAAGGATGACAATGGAAATAATAATGATACCGAGCGTGATCCAGGTGCTGATTTCCGCAAGCTTTTTGGTGAGCGGAGTGTCCAGGTCGACCGCAGTTTCCAGCATATCGGAAATGCGGCCAAGTTCAGTACCCATGCCGGTGGCCACCACCACCGCCGTGGCCGTACCCGCGGTGACCAAGGTACCGCTGTAAACCATACATGTACGATCTCCAAGCACGGCCTTCTCGTCCACTGCAGCCAAGGATTTTTCCACCGGAACCGATTCGCCGGTCAATGCTGCCTCTTCCACTTGCATATTTTTCAGGGCAACAAGACGCATATCTGCGGGGATACTGTCACCGGCAGCCAGGAGCACCACATCTCCAGGCACCAGGTGAACTGCGGGAATACTCAAGCTGTGGCCGTCGCGGAGGACATGGGCGTTATGGGGTACCATCTCCGAAAGTGCCTCAATCGCCCTGCCTGCCTTGTATTCCTGGATAAAACCGATAATAGCGTTAATTACCACCACCGCCAGGACTACCAATCCGTCGGTGATCTTACCCAGCGCCATGGCCAGGGTTCCCGAACCGAGCAAAACCCAGATCAAGGGGTTGTTGATCTGACGCCAGAGCAGTTGCAGAAGGCTGTCTTTGGGCTTTCTTTTGATAGTATTGGGACCATGCTGCCGCAGCCGTGCCCGCGCCTCCTCGGAGGTTAGCCCCTGTTGCTGCGAGTCGAGCTGATCAAACAGCTGGTTGTGGGAATAGGTATGCCAAGCTTCAGTTTGGGACTGTTTGGAAAGCATCTTAAAATTATTTAAAGTACTTGTTGACGAGTTCGAAAAAGGCCATCACATTCAGAAAAATATCTCTGTAAAAACAAAGACATATAAGAAGAAAATTTTTCCTAGCACGAAGGCTGTCGAGTGTCGGGAAAAACGCCGAAACACAGTAGATCGAAGTTTTACGACGCCATCATGGTTAGACAACACAGCAATTATTGTGCGATAAGCATCTCTTCCAATCCTGCAAGCGCAAAGCACTCCAACACCCTCTTCACTCTGCGCCCACACCCAGTTGAAATTCCGCTAAAATACCTCAAAAAGCAAGCAGGATTGCCAATTCTTGTTTTTATTACCAATCCATCTTTAGTGTTTTCCTCTTCCACTTATGCTCAAAAAAATGATATAAAAACAAAGAAGTTAAGGACGTTGAACTCCTAATAAGTCCATCACATCCTGAAAATTGGCTCAGTAAAAACACAGAGATAAGGAGTAGGATTTTCCCCGGCGCGAAGGCTTACAAACGGCATGTTGAATGGCGGAAAAAACGCTTCGACGCAGTAGATCGAAGTTTTTAAGACGCCATTAAAGATAGCCAGAGGTAAGAATGCGATTCCCTCGCACTCGGATAGGTTGCATCCTTGTATCGACAGACTCGTTCGACCTTCATGCGCTCATTTTGCCTTTCTCATAAAAATATAAAAAAACAATATTTTATGCTTATCAATTCACTGTTTTGTGATGCATCGCTGCCAGTTTTTGTAATTTACTAAGCCATTATCTTTCAGTGGGTGACATGCAGCAAACAAACGACTGTGACAAAACGGCTCTCTTACAAGAGATACTCCAACCACCGGTTCAACGTCTGGCAACAGCCTTGAATATGGGAACGGCTGTTCTCAGTTGTGATGGAACCATGATTACCTCCTGCAAATGGTCATCTTCCTGCACAACGCTTTTTTGTTCCCCCCCGACAACAGACTGTTTTCCAAAAAGGTCTGGGCCCCAGACAGTTGCAGAATTTTCTTTAAACACCCATCTTTGTAAGGCAGGATACCGCTTTGCCTCTGCACCCGTTCTTGCCTCGCAAAACCAAATCGCAACCCTGTTGATCGGCCCCTTTACTCTGCTGGAGCCGCAAAACGAACCCCAAAACATACCGGCAGACGTTAAAATCGAAATGTGTCCGCCAGAACAAAAAAGCCTGGCTATCTCCCCCCAACAGCTTTCCCTGACACTGGCCCACATGGCGGCAACGGCAGAGTTGATAGGGCTTAAGATTGACCTCAGCGCCCAAAAACGCAACGAGCAGGCACTACGAGAGAGCCAGGATCACCTCCAAAGTTTTTTCCAGGCCGTCCCACTTGGCTTAACTGTGTCGCATAATAGGACCATACTCAAGGTAAATAAAAAGTTTTGTGAAATCACCGGCTACACTCCCGAGGAATTGGTGCAACAACCCACCCGCCGTTTCTATCAAAACGAACAGGAGTATGAACGGGTGCATCGGGAATTATCCAGAAGCATGTGGGATAGCGATCAAGTCGGGCATGTTGAGGCCAGTTGTGTCTGTAAGGACGGATCAATACGCGACGTGGAACTTTTTGCCACCCCCATTGATCCATCCAATCCACAAGCCGGCGCGGCTGTGGTCATGCAGGATATCACCGAGCAAAAACTCAACAATGAGGCTCTACGCCTGAGCCGGGACAAACTGCAGAGTCTATTCCGCGCCGCACCCGTTGGTTTGGCCATCATCCGGGAACGACACTTTTATTCGGTCAATGAGCGGATGTGCGAAATTACCGGCTATGCTGCCGATGAACTCATCCTCATGCCTGTACGACAGCTGTATGCGACCAAGGAAGAATACAACAGCATAGGCCAAGCCCTGTATTCCACCCTATGGCAGACAGGCAGGTCCGAAATTGAAGCTCGCTTTGTCCGTAAAGACGGTACAATGCGCAACATGCAGCTCTCTATGACCCCGATCGATCTCGAAAATCGAGATGCCGGTGTTGCCGCCGCCTGCCAGGATATTACAGAACGAAGAACCACTGAAAGAGCCCTGCAACAACATCGGGCTATGCTGCAGAGCCTGTTCAATGCCGTCCCGGTTGGCTTGGCCATCGTCAAAAATCGCACTTTTTCCGCAGCCAACAAGCGTTTATCCGAATTGACAGGCTACCCTGCGGATACCCTTATTAACATGCCGACGCGAAAATTCTATGAAAGCAACGATGAATTTTTTCGGATTCGGGAGGAACTGTACGGAGAACTGTGGCGATCGGGCAAGCATAAATACGTAGAGACGCGCATGGTTCGGTCAGACGGCACGGTACGGGAGGTATCCCTCTATGCGGCACCCATTGATGCTCATGATCCCCAGGCCGGAGCAGCCGTGGCCATGCAGGATATCACCGAGCAAAAAAAGGCCCTGCAACAACTCCAAAAAAGCGAAGAAAGATTCCGTGCCATTGCCGACTTTACCCGCCAGCTGCTCTACGATTACGAGGTGGACAGCGGTCGTTTGATATGGTCAGGACGAACCGAAGAGATGACCGGCTACCCGCTCACAAAACTTAACCGACAAGGATTTGACGGATGGCTGCAATGCGTACACCCGGATGACCGAGATCAGGTGATGGCCCGGCTGCAGGTAGCATTGGAACGAAAGTCACTTTTCCAAGCCGAATATCGCCTTCAAAAAGCCGACGCCTCTTACATCCATATCGAGGATGAAGGGGCATTCTTCTATGACGAAGAGCAACGGCCGCAACGGATGCTTGGTATCATTCGCGATATCAGTACTCGAGTGAAGGCTGAACAGCAACTGAAAGAGAGCGAAACCCGCTATCGGGCGCTGTTTAACTCTGCCGGCAATGCTATTTTTGTGATCAACGACGACGTTGTCATTGACTGCAACCAACGCGCGTTGGACCTTTTTCGCTGCACAAAAGAGCAGATTATCGGGCAATCGCCCACGGTTCTGTCACCGGAATTTCAGCCTGATGGTCTTTCCAGCCGAGAAAAGTGTGCGGAAATCACCTCCGGGGCCTATGCAGGAACGCTGAAAAAATTTGAATGGCTGTACCAAGATTTTGATGGAGTGCAGTTTCAGGCCGAGGTCTATCTGAATCCCATTGAATTCTCTGGGATCCAGTGCCTGCACGCCAGCATGCGTAACATCACTGATCGCAAGATGACGGAAAAGGCGTTGCGCGAAAGCGAATTTCGCTTTCGCTCCTTTTTCAACACCAGTCCCGAGGGCATTATCTTGCTTGATTTTCAGGGGTTGATTCTTGATGCCAATAAGGCCTTTCTCCGTGAAAGCGGCTATAGCCTGAGCCAGTGTATCGGGCATCATTTCAAGGAGTTTGTCAACGACGAGGAGGCGCAGGCCAGGAGTGTCGGGGCGATTCTCACCCTCAAATCCGGCATCACCAACTCGACGCCTCTTAAAATGTCGTACAGGACCGCTGATGGGACCATTGTTCCCATCGCAGTCAAGGGCTGGCTGGTGGTCGACGAGGAGAGCCGCCCGATGTACATTGGGGTCTTTATCAAGAATCTGGCCAAGGAAACGGCCCTGACCGAGGAAAAGGCCGCGCTTGAAAAACAGCTCATTCAATCGCAAAAGAGTGAAGCCATCGGCACCCTGGCGGGCGGCATTGCCCATGATTTCAACAACATCCTGGGCGGATTAATCGGCTACACCGAACTCGCCCTTTTACAAACACCTAACTCGGAGGGCAACAAGACCCGGGAATACCTACAACGGGTATTGGAAATCGGTCTTCGCGCCAAGGAATTGGTACAGCAGATCCTTCGTTTCAGTCGCCATTCCACAACCAAGATGGAGCCGGTCAATATCGGTCCCATCATTAAGGAATCGGTTCGTCTTCTTCGTTCGACCATTCCCACTACTATTGAAATCCGGCAGGAAATGACGATCACAGATGATCAAATTCTCGGTGACGCCACCCAAATTCACCAGGTGCTGATGAATCTGGCCACCAACAGCTATCATGCCATGCGAAAATGCGGCGGTACCCTCACCATAACCCTGGATCAGGTACGCCTTGATTCACCTAAATATTTTCTGACCATGGAAATCCAACCTGGGGCCTATCTCAAACTTAGGGTGTCGGATACCGGCGCCGGTATTTCCGCGCGAGTACTCGAACGAATTTTTGAGCCCTATTTCACTACCAAGGCGGTGGACGAAGGGACCGGTCTGGGTCTGGCTGTGACCATGGGGATCGTCAAAGGCCACCAAGGATTGATCGAGGTGGAGACTGAGTTAGGTCTGGGCACTTGTTTTACGGTCTATCTGCCGCTTTCCTCTGCCCAGGCTAAACAACAAGCAAGTCCTGAAAGTAGGCTATCCGTTGGCCATGGGGAGCGAATTTTGCTAGTTGACGATGAGGAGTATTTCCGGGAAGTGATCCGTGAGGGGTTACATTTGCTTGGCTATAAGGTGACTGTGCAAAAGGGAAGTCTGCAAACGCTGGAAACTTTCAAAAAAAATCCCATGGGTTTTGACCTGCTCATCACCGATCAAACCATGCCTGAACTCACTGGAACCCAACTGGCGCAACATGTTCTTGCCATCAACTGTTTTATGCCTATCATTCTTTGTACAGGTTTTAGTGAAACCATAACTAAAGATAATGCTTCAAATTTTGGTATCACCAAGTTACTGATGAAGCCGGTCAATATAGAGGAGTTGGCGACGGCGGTTCACGACGTGCTCAGAGCCGCTCGTCCCGCCAAAGACAACTGATCCTCTCCCAACTCTTGCCCGATTCAGCAGGGTTCTTTACCGCATCGGGCACTACATTTCCTTTCATATCCGAAGAGACCTTCCATGACTCAACCACGCGATACCGTCTATTATAAAACCCTGGCTCTTGGCACTGACCCGGCCCTACGCCGCCGTTTCATGGTGGTGGACGAACCCCTTCCCGGCAATATTCGTTTTGGCCTACTCCTGGAAATCTTCGACAAGGTTGCCGAAGAGGCAGCGTTGAACTATGTCAACCAATTCCACCCCACAGCCCGGGTGGTGACGGCAGCGATTGATAACATCGTCATCCGCCAAGCGGTTGATGTAACCCGTGACCTCACCTTTGCCGCCACTATCAATCATATCGGACGATCTTCGCTTGAAATCGGCATTCGTGTCGAACAACCGGGCGACACCACCGAGCATATTGCCTCTTGCTATTTCACCATGGTGGCCCGATCCGGTTATGGCGACAACGTAACCAGTGTTGCCCTGCCGTCGATTGATTATGTGGAGCCGATTGAACGACGTAGAGCCGGCAAAGCCCTGGCACGGCGGGAAGAGTACCGCCATCAGCAGTTAGCGCTGCACGAGCCGCCCAGCCGAACTGAATATGAGATGCTGACCGCTCTCCACCAAGCCCAGGATGAGCCGGGGTTCAGCGGTCTGCTCTGCAGCCAGCTGGTCACCGATGCCTGGGAACGGACCTATCCGGACCAGGAAAACGTGCCCTTTACTATTTTCGGCGGCTATCTTATTCGCCGCGCCTTTGAATTGAGCTCGATCTGCTCTGAACTGGTTGCCCCGAACCGTTCGATCATCGCCGGAGTCAATCGGATCAACTTCTTTCATCCAGTGCGCATGGGCGACAAACTGCACTTCACCTCAAGGGTGGTTTATACCGACGACAGTTTTATCTGCGTCGAGGCAGGCATTGAACGCATCAGCCGCGATCGGACCGCCAAAGCCCTCTCCAACTCCTGCCTATTCACCTTTGCCAATGTCGACGGCGAGTTGAATCATCACCCGGTTTTCACGGTCTACCCGACAACCTACGCCGAGGACGCCCGTTACTTGGCGGCTCATCGCAGCCTGCAGATCCTGCTGCGCCACCATCACCGAATCTGATTTCCGAATCCGTGACGACGGTAAACAATTATTTCCCCACCAAGACGCCATCATGCCTACCTTACCCTTCTCCTTACCTGTTTTATCGTGCAGGTCATCCAAGCCGTGCGTGAGAGGTTAACCACATGAAACCGCAACTCTTGCCGGACCAGGATATCGTCGCGGGATTGCAAGCGCAGGCCCGTTCTTTGGGCGCCTCTGCAACCGGCATTCTTCCGGCTCCAAGCCTTGTCATAGAAGCCCGTTTTGCCCTGATGTGTGCCAATCCCACACCCTGCCCCAGCTATGGTCTTGCGCCCGGTTGTCCACCCCATGCGCCGGAGCCCGAGGACTTTAAACGGATACTGCAGGATTTTCACACCGTGCTTGTCTTTAAGATCGATGCTCCGGTTACGGAATTGCTGGGAGAAAAACGATTACCTCTTGCCCGTACAGTTCACCGCATTGCCGCCACCCTCGAACGCTCCGCCTTCAGTCGAGGGATCAACAAGGCTAAGGGGATGGCTGCCGGTTCCTGCAAAGAGCTCTTTTGCGGTGAAGAAAAGGTCTGCGTGGTTCTGGCAAAAGAAGCCCCATGCCGCTGGCCGGAATTGGCCCGGCCTTCCATTTCGGCGGTGGGTGTGGATTTTGCCGCAATGGCTCATCAACTCAGCTGGCCTTTTGGCAAACTTACCAGTACAAGCGAGACCACCAGTGCGGACGCGATGGGTCTGATGGCCGGTCTGGTACTACTGGGCTAAAATGATGACCTGAATTCGTGACGTCGAAATACATTTTTATTCTATCCGGCAAGGACGGGGCCTTCCCCGTCCTGCCCTTCATCAGCACCTTCCTCGCCTTCCAGTTTACTGCTGCAAATTCAAGTCAACTTCACGGCATTTCTCTTCTTCACTTTATCCTTCCTGCCTCTCCCCCCCTTCCTCATTCAGGCTGAGGGGTTCTTTTTGCCTCGGATATGAAAGAATAGTTTGCAGGCAAGCGCATACTTTAGTATGCAAAAATAAACTCAAGTATACAAACAAAAACTATCCCCTTCGACGTAACAGGCTGTATTGCAATGGTTTTCATTTCATCTGGTAGCTAGCACATCAATTGCATCGATTACTGAAACCTTAACAACAGCCATGTCATTCTTAAACAAAAAGGAGGGGAAACGTATGGCGCAAGATGGAAATACCGTTATTGACCATGGCAAGAGCCAATGGTCGGATCTCTGGACCAAGGAGGATTACCTGGCTATTTGGCTGGGGTTCGCCATTATCGTGGTCAGTCTTTTTGCCTATTTCAATTTTGGGCCCAAAGCTGAGTTCATGCCAAAAATTGAAGCAGCCAATCAGATCCAGCAGGCTGAACTGGCCAAAGCTCCGTTTAAGACCATAGCCTGGTACAAGGCCCAGGACGACAAGGGCAAACTGAAAGCCTCCGGTTCTGCCTTTGGAAAATTCGTCTCCCACTGGACCAAGCACCCGGGTTCGTGGAAGTCCAACCCTATGGATGCCTTTTACATCAACGAAGCCCAGGCTAAGGCGATGAATGAAAAGGGTATGCCCGTCTATGATGCTGCCAATGCCAAAGAAGTGGCCTCATTGGCGACCGCCAAACTGGCCGAGGGGGCCGCTGCCGCAACTTCCTTCAAGGATGCGGGATTAAACAGTGAGGCTGAGGCCCAAATTGCAGCCTGGCGCGCTGACCATAAAAAAGCGAGCGCGGCCAAAAAGAAAACCCAGCATAAACCCTACAACTACATTCCAACCCTCATCGGCCTGTGTATATTTTTGATCCTCATCTTCGGAGTAGGTATCCGCATGATGGGAATGAATTTTGCCGCCTTTGCCAAGGGTTTTGGAGTAGTGTTTTTGGTAGCGGTCCTGGCCTACTTGCTGGGTGGGCAAGCTATTTCCAAACAGTATGGATTCGGTGCCGAAGCCTGGGCCGTTCTTCTGGGTATGGTTTTGGCCAATACCATTGGCACGCCTCGTTGGGTACTGCCTGCATGCCAGGTTGAATTTTTCATCAAAACCGGCCTGGTTCTCCTGGGTGCCGAGGTTCTGTTTAGCAAGATCCTCGCCATTGGTACCCCCGGTATCTTTGTTGCCTGGGTCGTAACCCCCATTGTTCTTATCAGCACCTATATCTTTGGCCAAAAAGTACTGAAGATGCCGTCGAAAACACTGAACATCGTCATTTCCGCCGACATGTCCGTTTGCGGTACTTCCGCAGCTATTGCCACCGCCGCTGCCTGTCGGGCCAAAAAAGAGGAACTGACCCTGTCGATTGGTCTGTCCCTGGTGTTCACCGCTATTATGATGATTCTCATGCCAGCAGTGATCAAGGCTCTGGGCCTGCCGGAAATTCTTGGTGGTGCATGGATGGGTGGCACCATCGACTCCACCGGTGCGGTTGCAGCCGCCGGTGCCTTCCTTGGTGAAAAAGCCATGTATGTTGCCGCGACCATCAAGATGATCCAAAACGTCATGATCGGCGTCACCGCCTTCTGTGTCGCCATGTACTGGTGCTTTAAGGTGGAATCCGAAGCTGGCCGGACCGTAGGCGCCGGTGAGATTTGGCACCGTTTCCCCAAATTCGTTCTTGGCTTTATGGCCGCATCCATCGTTTTTTCGTTGATAGATGCCAACCTTGGTCAGGATCTGAGTGGTGCCATGATTGACCAGGGCGTGGTTCGGGGCGGCACCCGCCTGTTCCGAGGCTGGTTCTTTGCCCTTTCCTTTGCAGCGATCGGCCTGTCCACCAATTTCCGTGAGCTGGCCAAGTATTTCAAAGGTGGTAAGCCGTTAATCCTCTATGTTTGTGGTCAGAGCTTAAACCTGGTGTTGACCCTTGCCATGGCCTACGTCATGTTCTATCTGGTCTTCCCTGAAATCACGGCCAAAATTTAACTCGCAACACCATGGCCGGGAGTACCCGCTCCCGGCCATATCCGGAGATTGCCATGCACCCAAATAGTTTACCGACCCGGATTCGCAACTTTGTCCTCACCCTTGGTTCGATGATGGTTTTTATCTACGTGCTCCTGCCCATGTTGACCGATTCTTGCCCGATCCTCCATCGGATGTCGGTGTACCTGGACAACAACGGTATTGATCCAACCCGCTACTACTACACCGATGTTGAGCAAGTGAAGGAGTCTGAGCGCTACATCCGCGCCGCAATACATTCAAATTAGTCACCAAAAATTAGCCCCAAAGAACCGAACACTCCATTTTTTCCCCAACGTACCGACGGCGGTCGGTACCATCGGCCCCTGTGACCGGTACCGACCTTGCCCATGCATCTGCCTAAGCCGCATACACTCCAGACTAAATTCATCTCCGGCCTGATCTTTGCTACTCTGGTGCTGGGTGTGGTGTTCTCCCTTGGCTTTTATACCCACATGCGCAGCGTCCTTGAGGAAGAGGTTCGCGATAAGGCCCGCCTCATTTTCACCCATGTCGACTCCATCCAGCATTATGTACGCGATGTGCTCCGGCCGACCATGTACAACGCCTTCCCCGACTCCTTTGTCCTCCAGGCCATGTCCTCGTCCTACATATCCCGCAAAATCATGGCACCGGTGAACGCTCCCCACGACGGCACCATCTATCGTCGGGTGGCCATCGACGCGCGTAACCCAGACTACGAGGCCAACGAGAAAGAGCAACAACTCATTCGTTACTTTCGCAAAGACGAAAAAATTGAACTGTGGCAAGGGTATCAGCTTCTTGACGGTGAAAAATACTACATTATGTCCAGACCTGTGCGCTTTACCCAGGAATGCATGTACTGCCACGGAGATTCCAAAGACGCACCCAAGGACCTGATCGACCGGTATGGGCATCGAGGTTTCGGCAAGGAACTCGGTGCCATTGCCGGGGTCGATTTTGTCGGTATTTCCGTAAATAGCAGCGTTGGCCGGGTGGAGCAAACCATCCTCACCTATTTTGCCTGCTTTGCCCTGGGTGCCCTGTTGTTCTTTTTTGCCACCAATGTGTTGTTCAAAATTTTGGTGGTCAACAATCTGAAACGACTACAAAATGCCTTCCGAAAAAACGTCAGTGAAGAGACCGCGACTGGACTTTTACAGGATATGGGCCAGGAAGATGAGGTCGAGGAACTGGTTGATTCAATTGAGCAGATGAGCCAGCATCTCTTTGATGCCAAAATGCAGTTGCAGGATTATGCCGATAATCTGCGTGAAATGGTCGAGGATAGAACCGAAGCCCTGAGCAGGGAAGTCGAGGCACGCCGGGAGGATGTTCAGCTCTTTGTGCAAATCCTAGAGAACATGGGCTCCAGCCGCACCCGGGCAGAACTTTGGCGTTCGACCCTGCCCCAGATCTGCAAACGTTTTAGAGCTCTGCGTATACTCTACATCTGCACCATGGGCTCACTGGACTCCTTTGCCTGGCCTGAAAACGGGGAACCGCCAGAAATTCCAGCCAATATGGTGGATATTCTCACCGGGAGCAGTTGTATCCTCCAGGGATCCCGGATCTTCATTCCTGTGGAGTCCAGTGCCGGAAACGCCGAAGGATTGCTTGGCCTCTACTGGGCAACCGAGGAAGAGGCTGCCCGGCATGACCGTAATGTTCTCATGGCCCTTGGGCGACAACTGGGATCTTCCGCCGACAATATCACGGCCATCGACAGTCTGCTCAGGCAGATGAATGTTCTCCAAACCATTGTTGAAGGGATCAGCGATCCTTTGGTGCTGCTCGATGCTGGCTGCAGTATCCTCACGGTCAATGATGCCGCCCGCCAACTGAGCAGCGAACTCAGCAAGGGCCAACGGATTGACGGCAACATTCTCCTTTTTTTCTTTAACGAACAGGATCAGTGCCCGCCCCTGCAGGCGACAATTATTGCTGACCATCCCCACTTGCGGGAGGTCACCCTGAGCGAAAACCGTTCTTTCTCCCTCTGCCTCTACCCGGTAAGCGGCCGTGACGGCAATGTGGATCGAATCGTTCTTTACGCCCGTGAAACCACCGCTGAAAAACGGATGCAGTCCCAGGTTTGGCATGCGGAAAAAATGGCAACCGTGGGTAAACTCACCGCTGGTCTGGCCCATGAAATCAACAATCCGTTGGGGGTGATTCTCTGTTACACCGGGCTGTTGCGGCAAACCATCACCGACAGCCAACAGGCTGCCGACCTTGCGGTCATAGAACGCCATACCCGCCAGGCCCAGCGGGTGCTTCGCGACCTGCTCAACTTTGCCCGTCCCAAGGCTGCCGGGTCCGGGACCGCCGACGCCTGCGCGGTACTCCTCTCACTCAAGGAGGTTTTTTCGGTCCAGGCCGGTAAAAAAAGGACGGAGGTGCTGCTTGATATTCCAGAGACACCATTGTGGGTTCGCATGGGAATCGGCGAGTTGGAGCAGGTGCTGAGTAACCTGATGATCAATGCCCTGGATGCCGTTCCTGAAACCGGAGGTATCATTCATCTCAGACTAAAAGCCACGGATGCGACAATGGTGAGCATTAAGGTGGAGGACAACGGTCCCGGTGTCTCCCATGAGGCTGCACCCCATATCTTTGATCCCTTTTACTCTACCAAGGAAATCGGCGCCGGGACCGGCCTCGGGTTGACCGTGGTCTACGGCATGGTGACCGATCTGGGCGGCAAGATCGAAGCGGGTCATTCCGTAACACTGCACGGTGCCCGTTTTACCATTCAGATTCCCCAGTCCACTGGAGAAAACGAGCGTTCAAGGGAGTAATGGAGGATATCGTCATGGTAGATGTTCAGGATTCGGGAATGGCACTCCCTTTGGCCGAGTTTCGTGTCCTCCTTGTGGATGATGAGGCGGATTTTGCCCGGGGATTGGCCCGCCTACTGGGAGGCCGTTTTCCCGAAATCACGGTTGAACCGGTGCACAGCGGTACCGCAGCCCTGGACGCTTTGGCGCGCCATCCTGTGCAACTGATGGTGACCGATCTGCGTATGCCGGAAATGAGCGGGATGCAGCTTCTGAAAGAGGCATTGAAACGCCACAGCGACCTGAGCATTGTTGTACTCAGTGCCTACGGTTCGATTGAAACAGCAGTTGAGGCCCTGCGGGCCGGGGCCTATGATTTTCTCACCAAACCCATCGAACCCGACCAGCTCTTTCGCGTGGTGGAAAAAGGATTGGAGCGCAGTCGGTTACTGGCGGAGAACAGCCGCCTGCGGCAGATCCTTTCCCAGCAGGATGCCCAGCATGAGATGGTCGGCGAATCAAGCGCCATGCTGCAACTGAGGAGCTCCATTGCCGCCGTGGCTCAGGCCGATTATACGGTGCTGATCCGGGGCGAATCGGGCACGGGGAAGGAACTTGCAGCCCGATTGATCCACCGGTTGGGAACACGGACGGGCAAACCTTTTCTCGCGGTCAACTGCCCTTCGATTCCGGAAAACCTCCTGGAAAGCGAGCTGTTCGGGTATGTCAGAGGTGCCTTTACCGGCGCACGCCAGGACCACAAAGGATTGCTCTCCACAGCAGATACAGGCACCATCCACCTTGATGAAATCGGCGATATCAGTCCAAACGTGCAGACCAAACTGCTGCGTTTCCTCCAGGACGGTGAAGTCCGCGCTGTTGGGGCTCATGTCACCAATAGGGTCAATGTGCGCATTCTTGCTTCCACCAACCAAAATCTGGAAGCCCGCATGCGGGAAAACAGCTTCCGCGAAGACCTCTATTACCGGCTCAATGTCCTTACCCTCACCCTACCCCCACTTCGGGAACGGATAGAGGACATTCCCTTGCTAACCCACTACTTTCTCCGCCGGACCTGCCGGGAGATGGGCGTGGCGGAAAAGGAAATCACGCCCGAGGTATTGCAGTGGATGTCTTCCTTGGACTGGCCGGGCAATGTCCGCGAACTGCAGAATCTGGTCCGTCGACTGACGGTGTTCTCAAACTCCGATCGAATCGACCTTGCCCTTGTGCACATGGTGATGACCAATACATCTCCCGCGCAGCGCTCTTCCCTCACGGACAAATCCCCGGTCGGTCTACCGCTGAGGCCCTATAAAGCGGCCAAGGCCGAGGTAGTCGATACCTTTACCCGTCAGTACCTCAAGGAACTCTTGCCTCTGACCAAAGGCAATATTTCCGAGGCAGCCAGGCTCTCAGGGCTCACTCGGGTGGCCTTACAAAAAATCCTCGTCCGCCTCGGTGAACAGGCGTCCAACTTCCGCTAGCCCAATTTTATGCGTACATTAAAAGTCGTGACACAGAACGCTGAACACTTCCGTCATGTATATCGTTGTTTTGTCATTTTGCCTGATGCCCTTCGGTTTCTCTGTCTATTTCAAAGCGTCAGTGTTCTCGGACTCCGTATTTTTCAAGTATCGATCAAGCGCTACCAGCAAATTTCCATCTTTGCCCATCTCTAAAGAGAGTGTTTGTGCTGCAGCTATTACTTCTGGGGTCAACCCCTTGATCAATGCAACATTCTGTTTGGCATGGTTTTCAGGTGAATTGTCCATTGTTACTGACAGCAATAACAGCGCCAAACCCGCGACTTTATCTTCTGTCACTCCCTGGCCGCACAAATACAACATGCCTAGATTGCCGACGGCGAGCGCATCGCCTTGTACAGCCGCCTTGCGATACCACTGATGGGCTTGCTCAAAATTTACGTCACTGCCACGACCATTTTCGTACAGTACCGCTAAATTGTATTGCGCGTTCGAGTTTCCTTGTTGCGCTGCTTTTTGATACCAAGCAATCGCCTCTCTTTCATCTTTGCTGACCCCGATGCCTTGCTCATACATTAAAGCCAAATTGAATTGAGAATCCGCATGGCCTTCTTCCGCTGATGCTCGAAACTCTATGACTGCCAGCGACACGTTGCCAGCTTCATAGGCAGCTACACCTTCTTTGAAGTTAGCCAGAACCGGGCTGCTCAGGATGTTGATGAACAAGGCAGAAAAAACAAGTAGTTTCCAGAAATTCATAGCACCTCGGTTGCATTTTTTGTGGGTAGTGTCGGCCGCCGTTTACTTATTTTTGCACAAGGTGGTTATGCAGAGCAGGCTTTTGTGTCCATGGACAAAATATTCCATAAATCTTTTAAAGGGACCTACCTGGACTCCTTTGTCTAACCTCTTTCGACCCAAGTATGGAGCGGATGTGGCGGCGCCAGGACGTGAAGCTTGCCATTGTTTATAAGCCAAGGGCGATTATGATACGGCCGATTGAGACATAAAAAAAGGGTTTCTACCTGGTAACCAGGTAGAAACCCTTGATGTGTGCTAAATGGTCGGGAAGAGAGGATTTGAACCTCCGACCCCAGCGTCCCGAACGCTGTGCTCTACCAGGCTGAGCCACTTCCCGATCCGTGTATTTTAAAGCCTTTATGGTACCGCAGCATCAAATGCGGCTACCCATTTATCATGATTTGCTCTTTGTGTCCAGCCCTTTTCTCGATGTTGCCCAGTTTCTCACATCCAACATTGGGGAAGAATGCTCTGAAAGAGAATTCCGCCATCATAAAGCGGATGAGTTGGATAAAAAAGCAGCTGGCCAAACAAACGGGCCAGCTGACAAATCTCTGACGCCTTTTCTTGCTTAGTTGACAGCGTCGGTGAGCTTGCTGCCCGGTTTGAACTTGGCAATTGTTTTGGCGGGGATTTCGATCAATTCACCGGTGCGGGGATTTTTCGCTTTCCGCTCGGTGCGATTGACAGTGGAAAATGTGCCGAAACCGACCAAGGTCACCTTGTCACCTTTGGCCAGTGCAGCAGTCACAGCCATAAGCATTCCGTTCAACGCCTTTTCAGCTGCGGCCTTACTGATGTCTGCCGCTTCCGCCATGGAGTCTACCAGTTCCTTTTTATTCATTCTTCCCTCCCAGAGTTTTAACCATTGCCAGGACAATCAGGCTCTCATTCCCGACGCGGCATCTATTGACAACGTCGGAACTAAAATAAAAAAAGAAATCTTTGTCAAAGAAAAAAAAAGAACGTCAATCCCTCTAAATTACAGTTCTACAAGGCGTTTGCACCATGGCGCAATCCTTGCTTGCCTGCCTTCCCAATTCAACAGGACCCGATCCACACCCCGACTTTTCAACAACCGGACAACGGTGGCTCTGACTCCGACATCAAGTACGGTTGTAAATTCAGTGCCCACGATTGAAAGCGTAACTGTTCTCGCCTTTTCATCATCGAGCCTGATTCGACGCTCCTTCAGCCCAAACCGCTCAAACTCACCCTCCCACTGCTGAATCAGAAGCATTTGCCGACCAATTGAACGCTCGGTCAATTTTTCGGGCCAATGCTTCCACAGCACCTTGGAGAAGCAGGAATCTGTCCATACCACCGGAGAAAGCCACCGCCACGTGGCCATAGGCACGCAGCAAGGCCAGCACAACCGCCGAAACGGTCCTTCTCTACCCATCGGCTACCTTCGCTCTAAAAAACTCAACTTTCCCCTTAAACCCGACATCAAAAATTGCGGATATTTACCGCACCGTAGAGCTCCACCAAAAATTTTTCCGTTGATGGCGACAGTCCGATAAACTCGGCACCAAACGAGTTATCCACCGTATTGACGACCCTTGCCTTCTCCTTCATTTTGAAACTCTTGCCTATGGTACAGCCGATAACCAACAGATCTCCAACCTGATGCTTTTCCTCGGCTACAAACCGGATGCCACCTAGGCTGATATCCCCAATTTCCGCCTGGGAACTTTTCAGACTGGAGGTGTTATAGCAGGAGGCAAGGATTGGGTGGTCGGTGATTTTTTTCTGTTGGATACGTTTGTGCCGTCTTCTCTCCTCCTGGGAAGGATAGGAATCGACCCGGCCCTCTTGCTGCCCCACGGCGCTGCCCTTGGCAATCTGATCAAACAACGGCACATCGTGCTCGCTGATGTGACGGACAAACCAGGAGTCAAGAAATTCATGCACCGAGTTCTCGCCATTGGTACGATTACGGAACCCCAATCGTAACTTATGAAATTCCTTGATGAGCTTGTAATGCTCCAGACTGTGCTCCAGAGCACTTGGGTGCGGAGCAATAAGTTCTTCCTCGGCTTCAAAATGACGGAAGACATAGTTCTCGATCACATCAAAAAGAGTGTCGATCACTTTTTTATCGGCCATGGCTAATGTGGCGTTGCCGAGGTCGTTGATCAGATCGAAAATAATTTTGTGTTGATTATCGATGAGCCCGATCCCAATTGCGAGATCGTCATCCCATTTTTTTACTGTTCGCATAGATAACCCTCGCGGGATAAAGAAAAGAGGCCATCGGCCCGGTTGGGGGGAACAAAAGGTGACAGACCACAAGGGTCTGTCACCTTTTGTTCCGCAATTCGAATTGTACCGCTTGTCGAGGGTCGTTACAGTCGTTTTTGCTCAAGCAATCGCACTCTTTCAAGCCTAGCGAAATAGTTCCGCCTAGACAAGGGCTCTGCCCGATTTTATTAACGGCATGTAATAATTGATGGACTCGTAAAAAGGCCCATCACATTCTGGAAGATGGCTCAGTTAAAACATAGATATACAAGGAGCAGTGTTTTCCCAAACGCGAAGGTATATATAAGGTATGTTGAGTGTCGAAAATAGCGATTCGCCCCAGTAGCTCGAAGCTTTTACGACGCCATCATAATTACCCACTCAGAGCAAAAAAAGGGAGCAATCAACCAAGGACACGGGTCAACTCCTGCCGTAGCCCCTGTAATTGAAATGGTTTGGCAAGGCGGCCCTTAAAACCGTAATCCTCGTAGGCAGTCATGATCGGGTCAGTGGAATAGCCGCTGGCAACAACGACCTTGGCCGTGGGATCTATTTCCAATAACCGCCGAACCCCCTCCTTGCCCCCCATCTGGCCGGGGATGGTTAAGTCCATAATCACACAACAAAACGGTTTTTTTTGCGTTTGTGCATTCCGATACGCCTCCAGAGCCTTGGTGCCATCTTCCACGCCAACCACCTCATAGCCAAGTAATTGGAGCATTTCACCGGCAATCTCCCGCACCATAACCTCGTCGTCCATGACAAGAACTCGCCCTTTTTTGCCGGGATCGGCAACCACTGCGGCTTTCCAGGTCTCCTGAGGGCACTCACCCTGGTCGTCGGCCGGGAGATAGAGGGTAACGGTGGTTCCCACATCTGGGGTGGACTCCACTCGTATCTGACCGTTATGTTTAGTTATCACCGAATGAACAATGGCGAGTCCCAGGCCGCTGCCGCTCTGTTTGGTACTGAAGTAGGGATCAAAGATACGTTCAATAAATTTTTCCGAGATACCGACGCCCTCGTCACGAAGATTGATCTTGACGAAGTTCCCCTCGAGCATCAACGAATTATCAGAACCCGCAGAGTAATTGTCACCGGTTATAAACAGTCCTCCACCATCAGGCATGGCTTGTTTGGCATTAATGATCAAATTAGCAAGCACGTGACTGATCTGGCCACGATCGGCGCGAATCGGCCACAAATCGCTGGCCAGATGGATCTCGGCCTTGACGTTGGAACCGCTGAGATTGAGCTGAACCGCATCCCGCACCAGGCGCTGCAGGCGAAAGGTTTCAAAGAGTGGTTCCCCCCCCTTGGCGAAGGTGAGCAGCTGCTTAGTCAGATGGGTGGCCCGATCCAGGGCCTGATGAGCGGTGTCAATGTATTTATAGGATTCATGCTCCTTTGGGAGGGTCAATTTGGCTAATTCAATACCGCCGAAGACGCCCATGAGAATATTGTTAAAATCGTGGGCGATACCGCCTGCCAAAGTACCGATACTTTCTAATTTTTGTAGTTTTTTCCGTTCCTCCTCAATCATCCGGCGGTCAGTGATATCCGGAAACACCACCAAACCGGCAATCAACTCGCCCTCACTGTTACGAATCGGCCCCCCCTCGACCAGGGTGTGGCGGATATTGCCGTGTTGATCTTCGACAATGAGTTCCATACCATGGGTGGCCTCGCCACGCAGGGCCCGGATGATGGGCATCTCCTCGTGACCAAGCACTCGACCATCGGGGGTGGAACATTTCCAACTCCATTCAATGGTATGAAGACACCGGTTGAGATACTGCTCATTGGGTACTCCGAGGAAATCAAGACAGGCCTGGTTCACCAAACGGATGCAACTGTCGGGAGCAGTAGCCATGAGCATGGGTATGTGCGATTGCTCGACCACCGCCCTGAGCAGGGTGTGGGTTTGCGCCATCTCATCGCGCATGCGATACTCTTCGGTGACATCGCGAAAAACCAGCACCACGCCGGTTGTCACTCCGTCGCTGCCGCGGATAGGGGCTGCAGAATCGGCGATCTGATACTCCTCTCCTCCCTTGGCGATCAGGACCGTATGGTTGGCTAGCCCCACAGTATTTCCGGTGGCCAGCACGTGCCCGACGGGGTTAAAGGCCGGTTCGCGCGTCTGCGCATTGATGATGTTGAACACTTCCAGCAGCGGTTTACCTTGCCCGTCTTCGGTTGTCCATCCGGTGAGCGTTTCCGCGATGGGGTTCATGCGGGAAACGCAGCCGTCTGTGTCAGTGGCTATTACCGCATCACCAATGGAGTTAAGGGTAATACGAAGATTTTCCGCGATCTGCTCAGTGTTTTGATGGAGGCGAGTCAATCGTTGCAGGGTTTTTCCAACCACAATCCCCGAAAAAATGAGTACGCTTGAAAAAATAATTCGCATGAGTAGTTCGTGCGGATTGTCGAATGGAAATAACAGCGGCCACAGATTGCCGGTTGCATTATGCAGCCAAAGAAATTCAAACAGGCCATCAATGGTCCATAATAAAACCGCCAGCAAAAAGCCTGCGACGGCCGCAATCGCAAAAACTTTGGCGGGTTGCGCCGGGACAGCACCGTTTTCTTGTTTCATGTTGTCGTTCCCAAAAAAATCCTCGAGAACGATGTTTCGTGCTTCGCAACATTTTGGTGCCTCAAGGGAGAATATTTCATTATTATTTTTGGATGGCGTCGTAAAAATTTCGATCTACTGCTTCGCAGCGCATTTTCCGCGTATATCTTTGTTTTTACGTAGCCGTCTCTCACGATGTGATGGACTTTTCAAGAGACCTTCATTTATCAAGTTCCTTAAATGCCTGCCAGGCAAAAACAGGGGTGGCAAAGAGCAACGTGCCCAGGCAATGGGCAATAGCCCATTTCAACCACCCGAAAAACAGTTCATCAGCAGGAATCAACCCCAACAGCCATTTAGATCCAATGCCGCCGGCGGCAGTCATTGCCGGAGGCAGGAGTACCACCGCAAAAAAGAAAACCAACAGATCCCCCACCCCTTTTATTTTCAACTGTGCAGAAACCTGACGGCGGAGAAGATACCCCCCGGCTAGCGGCCCGAGAGTATTCATAAGGGCAATACAAAGGGCATAGGGAAGCGATGCGCCCAAAATACAATAATTGGCCAGAATCGTTCCCAGGGCCAGACCGAGAGCAATAAACCATCCCCGATAAAACGCCACGATTATCGCCAAGGCGGCCGAAGGCCAGACAGGCATGGGCATAACGCCCAACCCATGAAAAAAAAGAAAGGCAAGGTAGGCAAGCCCAGCGTAAGCCAAAGCAACCCCCAGGTTTTCCATTCCCAACCGACCAACCCTTTGCTTCTGGAACGGCGTCAAAATTACCTGTGCGGTTTGCATTTCATCCTCCCTTGTGTCCTTTATGGCAGCCCCCAGCACATTCCCTGTGCCACACTGTCTCATCCTTCCTGGAATCCTCCATCGGACCTACCCCTCGCTGTTACATAACGCCTCCTTGAGCCTTGTTTCGTCTTTTTGGTTATAGGGTAAATGATAGACTCGAAAAAAGTCAAAAAGCGGAAAGCCGTGCATCGCAAAAAACAGTCTATCGAAAGATAGCTAAACATTATCCTCGATTTTTTTGTGCGAGAATTATAAAAATTGCTTGTAATACACTGTCGTTCTACCATCTCACCCTATCCTTGGCAAACAGGATCATCGTTAAATTTATGAAACGATTATAAGAGGATCGAGTTACACAAGAGTTACGCCCTCATTCTCTTTAAGCAGGCTTCTCCTTCTTGTTCCAGTCACTTATACCACCCGAAAAATTGTACAAATTTGTATTTCTATACCGGGAAAAAGATGACTCCAATAACTGCCAATGGTAAGGTACGGATAAAGTGTTTTTTTTATGAGTGACTGATGGCGACGTAAAAACTTCTACCTGCTTCTGCGTCATAGCGTTTTTCACGCACCCATCTCTCAAAAGGTGATGAACATTTTACGAATCCATCAACAGTGGTAATCGTTAAAGATTCTTTTTACTCAGAGGCAGCCGATGAGCAAAGGCTTGTTAATTGTAAATACGGGTAACGGCAAAGGAAAAACAACCGCTGCCCTAGGGATGGCCATACGGGCCGCAGGCCATGGGCTGAGCGTCTGTTTCATTCAGTTTATTAAGGGCAGCTGGCACTACGGTGAGTTGGACGCGGTCAAGCGGTTTGACGGACTGATCGATTTACATGTCATGGGCAAGGGATTTACCTGGAAGTCGGAAAACCTGAATGAGGATACCCGCCTGGCCCGGGAAGCCTGGGGATTTGCCACTGAGGCGATTGACTCCGGAAGGTACCATACCGTGGTTTTAGATGAATTCACCTACCTGCTCCACTACGGCATGCTCGAAATAGCCCCTTGCCTGGACCGACTAGCCAAACGCAACCCGGCGCAAAATATTGTAATCACCGGCCGTTACGCCCCACAAGAACTGATTGACGCAGCGGACCTGGTCACTGAAATGTGCGAGATTAAGCACCCGCTTAAATCCGGGATCAAGGCCCAAAAGGGTATTGAATTTTGATGACGTCGTAAAAACAAAACAGCCAAGCGGAGGAACCATGTCGCCTCTCAGACTTGCCCTGCTCCATCTCACCGCAGCCCACAAGCACCCTGAGGCCAACCGACGCCAACTCTTTAACCTTTTTCGTCGGGCCGGTGATGCCGGGGCCCAGTTAGTCATGGCGCCGGAGATGGCCTTATCCGGGTATTCCTTTACCGGCCGCGATGACATTGCCCCCTTCACCGAAACCATTGATGGCCCCACACTGAGCGGTCTTGCGGAAATTGTCCGCTGTTACGGCATGTATGGCTGCATAGGACTGGCGGAGCGGGAAGCGCGGACCAACATCTTCTATAACAGCGCCTTTGTCCTCGACCCTTCGGGAAAGGTGGCCCTCCGCTATCGCAAAATCAATGCCGAGCATCGCTGGGCCTGCCCCGGCAATCCCCAGGAAGATAACACCTTGCCTACCCCCTGGGGAAGAATGGGCGTCCTCATCTGCTCCGATTCCTACCATGGCCTGCTCTCGCGAATCACTGCCCTCCGCGGGGCCGACTTGCTCCTAATTCCGGCCAATTGGCCGCCCACCGGGCTTGACCCACGTGAACTGTGGCGGGCACGTGCCCTGGAAAACGGGATACACCTCGCGGCCTGCAACCGGACCGGCATGGACCTGAGCATGGACTGCCGCCAGGGGCCAAGTGGCCTGTTTACGCCCGAGGGGGCAACACTCCTTGACCACAATTCGCCGGATTCGCAGATGCTGCTGATTGAACTCCCCCTGGATACAAACAACCGCCTCCCCGCTGCGACCCGCCTTGCACGCCTGCAGGAACAAACCATGGGCGACATCAGCCCCTGTTACCTTAACCTTATGGGTATAGCCGACCTCACCTCTTTTTTACACCTGCCGCCACCAGGTCTATTAACCATCCACTGCATCACCGCCACTGAAATAAATCAGATTATTGCCGAATTGGAGACCAGCAAGGAAAACAAGAGCCCGCATGCCCTCCACCTTTTGCCTGCGGGGCAATATAGCGACCAGGCCTTGAACCAACTGCAAGCACACTGTACCCGCCACCAAGATGCCATTACCCTGACCCGTATCGGCGCTCAACCCGGCCTCTATTTCCTCCAAGGTAAGCAACCGAAGCAGGTTTGGCCCTTTTCGGGTGAACAATCCTCAACAAATAGTCATTTCGCCCGGGTCGACTACGGCCCATCTCGTGTGCTGCTGGCACCGCAGGTAGCCCTTAGTCACCCCGAACCGATTATTGCAGCTGCCAAGCAAGGATGCGATCTGGTCGCATTTTGCTGCGAGCAGTTGAGTGAGGAAGACCAACTCATTGCCGGGGTTCGCACCATCGACAACATTGCCGTCGCCCTTGCAGCCGGCAACGGTGCCGGTATTTGGATGACACCGGAGGGACACCAACGCTGGGAAGAAATCCTTGCCGGATCTGGCCAGAGCTGCAGTTATCTGCTCGACACCCACCGTACCCGCAAAAAACGATTTCAGGATCGGGTCGATTACCAGCAACTGCTTAGAGACCGTATCCCCGATCAGTCGTCAAAAGAGCAAGTCTCTTGAACCCGCGCCCGCTCTCGAGTATAGAAAACGGGTAAGAATGCGTCCATCACCCATACCGACTGTACGCATTGATTCGTTTATGCCGATCCGAGCACTACTCTGCCGAGGATACTATGCACTGTAAAATTCTAGGTCTGTCTTGTGTTGCCCTGCTTACCCTGACCACCACCCCCGCCTGGAGCGCGTCGAAGGCACATCCACTGACGTCGGTGGAAAAAAATGTCCAACGCCTTCTCAAAACCAAATCCTGTCCCGGCTGCGACCTCACTGGAGCCGATCTGAGCCAGAGCCGTCTGGCCAAGGCCAACCTGAATGGGGCTAATCTCAGTGGGACCAATCTCAACCTGGCCGACCTCCGTGGGGCCGACCTGCAACAGGCTATTCTTTTTGAGACCGATCTCTCCGGGGCGGACCTCTCTTTTGCAGATCTCGAAGGCGCCGAATTCCGCGGCACCAATTTTGAAGGAGCCCGCTTTGAACGGACCCGGATCAAAGGGCGGACCGTCAACCGACTCATTCACGCCGACAATGCCCAGGCAGATTTTTTTGAACCTGGTCCAGTTGATGAACAAGTTACTGTACAGCAACCTGGGATGACAAGCATCCAGGAGACTGTTACCGCCCCCCCTGCCGAATCCACCACGGATCTACTTGCCCAATTGCCGCCGCCCGCAGCCGGCGAAGCCGATGCGCCGACCCTAGAAGCCCCGATTCAACAGCCAGAACCAACTGAAACAGCACCGCCTGAGCTCAGTGAGGCTCGTCAGCAAATGCTAGAGAAGATGTTTGACCAGGAGCGCTGCATCGGCTGCGACTTAAGCGGTCTGGACCTCTCGGACCGCGATATGGGGGGATTTGATCTGGAACGGGCCGACTTCAGCGGTGGTAATCTGCAGGGAGCAGACTTGAGCAAGGCAAATCTAAAAGGGGCAAAATTCCAGAATTGTCTGATGCAGAAGGCGGATCTCAGCGATGCTGATCTCTACCGGGCCGATTTTACTGGTGCCAACCTCACCGATGCCGATCTGGAAGATGCCAAAATTGAAGGCGCGGATTTGAGCGGGGCCACCGGACTCAAACCTGCCAAACCGGATGCAGGGCAGTGATTTGAGCTGCAAATCAACTAAACGGGTCCCCAATGACCTCGATTTGCATTTATGCACCGAAAAAATTCCTCCTCTGCATTCGGAGTAACAAAAGTTAATTGACCTCGCAAAAAATGCCATCACATCCCAAGAGATGGTGGAATAAAAATACAGATATATAAAGAGTAAAGTTTTTTCCAGCGTGAAGGCCCACCTAAGGTATCCCGAGGGTCGGGAAAAACGCTGCGACGCAGTAGATCGATTTTTTTACGCCGCCATCAACAATTAAAGAGAACAATAGCGTGTTTTCTTGACACAGGTGGCCTTTTTCTGTATAGAACGGAGTTTCAATTTTTAATTATTCATGGCAGACTCGTAAAAATCCAAAAAGAGAAAAACTGGGCTTCAGGCAAACACAAGGTTACGAAGCACAGAGCATCGTTCTCGCAATTTTCTACGAGAATGACAACATCAGAGATGCTTTTTTTATAAGGGAGTAAGAAATCCTCATGGCAAATCATAAGTCCGCAGAGAAGAGAGATCGTCAGGCTAAAATTCGTCGTTTGCGCAATCGGATGAACAAATCGGCTATGAAAACAGCCATTCGCCAGGTTGAAGATGCACTGGTAGCCGGTTCCGAAGAGCAGGCCAAGACTGCTCTGCAGGCTGCAATCCCGGTCATTTATAGGACCGCCACAAAAGGATCGATCCACCAAAAAAATGCTGCTCGCAAGGTATCCCGTTTGACCAAAAGGGTTAACAAGATGCAGCCCCTTGCCTAAGGTGGACGCTTTTTTTCCTTTGAGTTTCGAGTATTGTAAGGCCATGGGTGCAGTCTGCGTCCATGGCCTTTTTTATTGCTCGCCCCTGGTTTTTCCTGCCGCCGGTTCTCCGGTTCATGCTGGAGCAGCCCGACAGCCCTCCTAAACGGTTACCGCACCGTTTCCGATCGGAGCCCTCCCAAGGAGTCCAAGAGCGTCCATCAATCCTCGCCTTCCCCATCGTTACAGGTCTTTTCTATGTACAGCCCCGAGCAAAATACCTTTGTAGACATGATCGCCAACTCCGATCTCGTCCCGGTTCACCGCACCATCATCGCCGATCTGGAGACACCGCTGACACTCTTCGCTAAGGTCGCGGCCCTTGATCCCCATGCCTTCCTCTTCGAATCCATGGAGGGCGGCGAAAAATGGGGACGATACTCCTTTATCGGCCTGGATCCCCTGGTGATCTTTACCAGTAACCACGACCAGGTTTGCATCGAATATCCCGGGCTAGTCGACGGGGGCGAACAGCGCACAGGCGTCAATCCCATTCACGAACTGCGCCAGCTGCTGACTTCGTTCAAAGTACTCGATTCACCGGGGCTACCCCGATTTTACGGCGGCGCTGTCGGCTTTCTCGGCTACGACATGGTGCGGTTCATGGAGAAGCTTCCGGACCGACACCCGCACATGGATCTGCCGGATTCCTCGTTCATGATTCCGGGCATTGTTCTCATCCACGATGCGGTACAGCAAAATCTGACCATCGTTTGCAACGTTTGGAAACGGGGTGCCAAAAGCGTGGAGCAGATGTACGCCAACGCCTGTCGGCGCATTGAGGAGATCATCAACCGTCTGGAGGAACCGATCTCCCTCAAGTTTGTCTCTCAGGAAGAGGCCACTGCTCCCCACAAATTCAATTCCAACATGGAAGCGGCGAGCTTTAAGGCTATGGTGGAACGGGCCAAAGAATATGTCCTTGCCGGCGACATCATCCAGGTGGTGCTCTCACAGCGGTTTCATACCGAATCAACGCTCAATCCCTTTGCTCTCTACCGCGCCCTGCGCCACATAAACCCCAGTCCCTACCTCTTCTACCTCCGCCAAGGAGATATGGTGTTGATCGGCTCCTCGCCGGAGATCCTGGTGCGGCTGGAAAATGGCGACATCGAACTCCGTCCGATTGCCGGTACCCGCAAACGCGGCACGACCCCACAAGAGGATCTGCAGCTGGAAAAAGAATTGCTGGCCGATCCCAAGGAACGCGCCGAACACCTGATGCTGGTTGATCTTGGCCGCAACGATGTTGGCCGGGTCGCGGAAAACGGCTCAGTTGTTACCCGTGACCTGCTAGTGATCGAACGCTACAGCCACGTAATGCATATTGTTTCCGGGGTTCACGGTAAACTGGCAGCGGGCAAGGACCAATTCGATGTGCTTGAGGCCTGCTTTCCGGCGGGCACGGTAAGCGGCGCCCCCAAGATCCGGGCCATGGAGATCATCGACGAACTTGAAGTCTGCAGCCGCGGGCCCTACGCCGGCGCAGTCGGTTACTTCGGATTTTCGGGGAATATGGACTTCTGCATCACCATCCGCACCTTTATCATGAAGGGGAAGGATCTCTGGGTCCAGGCAGGGGCAGGTATTGTTGCCGATTCCGATCCTCAGAAGGAATTTGAAGAAACCATCAATAAAAGCATGGGATTGCGCCGGGCGGTTGAACTGGCGGAAAAGGGGTTTTAAGCCGTGATAGTCATCATTGATAACTACGATTCGTTTACCTATAACATCGTCCAAACCCTAGCCACGGCCCTGCCCTCAGCTGCTGCCGACTGGCAGGCACCGGAGATCCGGGTTTTCCGCAACGATGCCATCACCGTTGCCGATATCGAGGCCATGCACCCGGATCGGCTGCTGATCTCCCCCGGCCCCTGCACGCCTTCCGAGGCGGGCATCTCGATCGAAACGATCCTCCACTTTGCCGGTCGCATCCCCATCCTTGGCGTATGCCTGGGACATCAGTCCATCGGTGAGGCTTTCGGCGGCAAGGTTCTCCGTGCCGCCCGCTTGATGCATGGCAAGACCAGCCCCATCCACCATGATAGTCGCGGTGTATTCACCGGCCTGCCTGTGCCTTTCGACGGTATGCGCTACCACTCGCTGGTGGTGGAAGAGCCCTTGCCCGATTGCCTGGAAGCCACCGCCCATACCGACCAGGGGGAATTGATGGGGCTTCGCCACAAAACACTGCCCATCGAAGGGGTACAGTTCCATCCGGAATCGATTATGACCGGGCCCGGAAATATTTTGCTCCACAATTTTCTTCGCCCTGATTACGAACAACTGCTACGCAAAAGTGCTTAAGCGTGCAAACAACGAGGTTGACCATGATAAAAGAGGCCATAGCCAAAGTTGTCGCCCTTGAACATTTGACCGAAGCGGAAACGATCGGGGTGATGCAAGAGATCATGAGCGGTGAAGCCACCCCGGCCCAGATCGGCTCATTTATTACAGCCCTGCGCATGAAAGGCGAAACCATCGATGAAATCGTCGGCGCGGTCAAGGTAATGCGCGAAAAGGCCACCTTCATCGACACCGGGATTGATACCGCATCCGGTGAGGTGCTGATGGATATCGTCGGTACCGGCGGCGACGGTTCCGGCTCCTTCAATGTTTCCACCACCACCAGTTTTGTAGTGGCGGCTGCCGGGGTACCGGTGGCCAAACACGGCAACCGGGCCGTCTCTTCACACTGTGGCGCAGCTGATGTACTTGAAGCCCTGGGGGTTGATCTCAGCATGCCGACGGAAAAAGTTTCCGCCTGTGTGCGCGAGGTGGGGATCGGCTTCCTCTTCGCGCCCATGCTGCACGGGGCAATGAAATATGCCATCGGGCCTCGGCGTGAAATAGGCATCCGTACCTTGTTCAACATCCTCGGGCCGATGACCAACCCGGCAGGGGCCAATGTCCAACTCACCGGCGTTTTTGCCAAAGAACTGACCACCACCATCGCCGAAGTTCTGGTCCGTCTGGGGATGAAACGGGCGGTGATTGTCTGGGGCGAAGGGAACGTAGATGAGATGACCATCACCGGTGCCACCCATATTGCCGATGGCCATGGGGGTAAAGTCAACACCTCTATCCTCCACCCGGAACAGGTGGGACTGACCACTGCCGATTTTGCCGCCATCAAAGGCGGTAAGACTGCGATCGAATCAGCGGCCCAGGTTCGCGCCGTGCTTGGCGGCGAGTCCGGCGCCAAACTCGACATGGTGCTGCTCAATGCCGGGACCGCACTGATGGCAGCCGGTAAGGCCGACAGCATTGTAGCCGGTATCGAACTGGCGCGCGAGGTGATTGCCTCGGGTGCAGCCCTTGCCAAACTGGATCAGTTGATCCAATTCAGCCAATCGTGAGCCATGATACTTGATACTATTGTTTCCCGAAAATATGAGGAAGTTGCCGAGCTGAAACGGCGCGGTCTTCCCACACCTCCCCGGCCAGTTGCACCACCGCGCGGATTCATCCGCGCCCTGGTAGAGGCTCCCGGCGTGGCCATAATCGCCGAGGCAAAAAAAGCCTCTCCCTCAAAGGGGGTGATCCAGCCCGATTTCGATCCGGTTCGCATTGCCCGTAACTACAAGCAGGGCGGCGCCCATTGCCTCTCCGTACTCACCGATGTCGATTTCTTTCAAGGGTCGCTCGATTACATCCCCCTGGTCCGAGAGACGGTCGAGCTGCCGGTTCTGCGCAAGGACTTCATCATAGATCCAATGCAGATCGAAGAAGCCCATGCCGTGGGCGCAGATGCGATTTTGCTTATTGTCGCCATTCTCGACACCAACCAGTTACGCGATTATCGGCTTCAGGCCGAATCCCTTGGCATGGATGTTTTGGTAGAAGTTCATGACGAGCGCGAACTCGACTCCGCCTTAGAGACCGAGAGCCGGCTCATCGGCATCAATAACCGCAATCTCAACGACTTTACTGTAAGCCTGGAGACGACCTTCAACCTGCGAAAAAAAATTCCGACCGGGATTCCGGTGGTCAGCGAGTCTGGAATTACCTCGGTGGAAGATATGCGACGGCTGAAAGAGGCGGGAATAACCGCGGCTTTGATCGGAGAGAGCCTGATGCGTGCCAGCCAGCAGGACCAGTTGTTGCGGGAATTTCTCGATCCATGAAAAGCTGCCAGAGATTCCGGGTCAAAATCTGCGGTATGACCCGTCTGACGGATGCCCTCTGTGCAGTGGAGGCAGGGGTGGATGCTCTAGGATTTATCTTCTACCCCAAGAGCCCCCGCAATATCGATCTGGATACAGCACGGGCCATCATCGCCCAATTGCCGCCCTTTATTGATAGGGTGGGGGTTTTTGTTGGGGAGAAACCGACCAGGGTGATGGAAATCGCTCGTTATTGCGGCCTGAACACGATCCAACTCCATGGGGCAGAAACACCAGACGTTTGCCGCCAACTCGCCTCGGTCCTACCCTGCTGTCGATTGCTCAAGGCCTTCCGTGTCGGCGAACACAGTACCGCAGGCGATATCGCCCCCTATGCCGCCTCTGTTCAGGGCTACCTCCTGGACACCTTTGCAAAGGATGCGGTGGGCGGCACCGGTATGGCTTTTGACTGGGCTCTGATTGAGCGCTTACAACTCAGCCGCCCCTTTCTCCTTGCCGGTGGTCTGGATTGCGACAATATCCGCGCTGCCCTGGAGCAAGTTGCCCCGTATGGTGTAGATGCAAACTCCGGCCTTGAAGATGCGCCGGGGAGAAAGAACCATGAGAAAATCAGGTCTTTCCTTACCCAAGTTCGGCAGGCGGAACAGTAAGCTCTCTTAACGAGCCAACAGCAATGCGTGACGGAAGCCTTCAGCCTCCATCTGCTTTTCATACTGCTTGGCCTTGGCCAGTGAATGGCTGGCAAAAATCAGCACCCGATACAGATTCATACCAGCCGCCGGATATTGCTGAATAACCACGTCCCGTCCCCGTTTGGCAAAGGCACGAGCCAACAGACGGGCATTTTCGATCTTAACAAAAGCCCCCACCTGTACATAGAAATTACCCTTGTCAAAATCTGGTATGGGAGGCACTTTATGCGGTGTTTTTTTGCTTTGCACTTTGGCCTGCAAAACCTTTGAGACGACCGAGGCCCTTGTTGCAGCGGGTTGTTTTCCCGTTACGGTTGCGGCCACCATGGTCTCCGGCGCAATCTCCTCTTCGCGTTCCGCAAGGGCGACAATCTCCACCTGTGCCGTGCCTTTGCTGACCACTCCCAAGGATTTGGCCTTCGAATAAGTCAAGTCGATTATCCGATCCTGGACAAATGGACCGCGGTCATTGATCCGCACTATAGTGGACCGGCCATTTTCTAGATTCTTCACCAACAACATCGTGTTCATCGGCAGGGTCTTGTGGGCAGCGGTGTCACCGTACATATCGTAGATCTCACCGTTGGAGGTTTTGCGCCCGTGAAAGGGCTCACCGTACCAGGAGGCTAGCCCCTGCTCCGCATAACCCTCGGCCGTAGGGATCGGATAATAGGTAATCCCTTTAATCACATAGGGACGCTGGGTGGCCTTACTCCGTTTCCCTTTTTTTCTGGTTTCCCCTGATTTACTTCCGCCTCCTCCACCTTTGTATTTCGACTGTTTTGCGGCACAACCGAAACTACCCACAAGAAAGATACTCACAACAACAAGGCTGAAAAGACGGAGGAGAAACGTCTTCATCGAGAGTGGCCCTCGGATGGAAGCAGGAGATGCTGGAATCGGTTCAGATACAGCATCCCCGCATGACCGGTTGTGTGGGGGGTATAGGGTAGTTGTCCTGATCCCTGCCCGGAAATATCGTCAAACAGGGCATTGCCGTCCTTATCCACCATGGACAGGTGGAGATCCAAAACAGGCCGGAAAACTTTAATTATCCCATCCTGATCCCGTCCGATCAGCATTTGCTCCCAGCGCCGCTGGCCAAAGCCCTTGAGCCAAACACCGGGGCCAGGCTGGCCACTTAATCCATCGCGCATTGTCAGCGGCAACTCATCGGAACTATAGGCGTTATTCTCCAGTAGCCGTTCCATTTCCGAGCTGCCCTGCACGGTCAACTGCCCCCACATATCATAATCAACCTCTTCGGTGCGTAACAGGTGCGTCGGTGCGTCATTGAAACTCCATTGAGCATGGCAAACCTGGCAATCCACCTGCTTACCGTACTTTTGATGGGCCGGATGACGCATCAACGGTACCGAATGTTGCCTGCCGTCGGCCGAACTTTTGAGCATCAATTGCCCCTCGACCACCTGCAGATTTTCCAGGGTCGGCTTCTGCCCTGGCTGCCAGTCATGGCAGGTGCGGCAATCAAGCGTTGCAGCCATCTCTTGATGACCGCTTTGCTGGTGGCAATCGATGCACACCAAGCCACCTTGCTTGTGGATATCCGGTACCAAATCGTGATATTCCACCCCATAGGGACGGGGTGGATATTGATTGGTGGTCTTCATGGTGTAGGGTGTGCGATATTCCCAATTGAAATCGTGCTCGTAGCGACCGTAATAATCCCACCCCACATAATTGCCGTAATGGCAGCTCAAACACTGGCGATCCTGCGGCTTCTGGAAGAGGTGATTCTCCATCCGCCCCTCTTTCCAGGGCAGATGGCAGCTGGCACAACCAGTACCGTGGGTCACAGCGGAATAGGCATCACCACTTGAGTAGGGATGGCAACGCAGACAACGACGACGAAGCATGTCGTCGGCTAGGGAGAGTACAGTCGCTGGCGGTTCCTGTACAGGAATGGCTTCGGCTCTGTCCAGATCACGGTAAGCGCCAAAATGGCGGCGCACCGAATTGACCTCATTTTTAAGCGTGAAATGAAGAGAATGTTGCGCGGATTTGACTACCGAGAGATGGCATTTGCCGCAGGTCTGCAGCATGAAATGCGGATGGCCAGGCCGGGCAATTAACGATTGGTGGGCCTTTTCCTTTTCTGCCGCGGTCGCGTTGCCACCGTGGCAGACAGTGCAGGCAAATTGGTGGGCGGTATCCAATTGTACCATGTTATGGCAAGCAAGACAGCCAATAACGGCAGATGCCTCCTGGTCCTGTATGGCACCAGGAGATTTCAGTTTGTTTTCAGCCAAGAGCCAGTGACTCGGCCACAGGGCCAAAAGGCAAAGAATGATCAGTGCAAGAGAAAGAAGGCGATTCATAATCTTGACACTGTAGCATAAAGTTGCTACATGATAAATCCTCAAATCGTCTCAGCACGATCACAAAAATTCCATACGCCGATATAGCTCAGTTTGGTAGAGCGGCTGATTCGTAATCAGTAGGTCTCCGGTTCAAGTCCGGATATCGGCTCCAAGCAATTACAGGCACTTACAGCACTGTTCACGACCAGCAGAGTCTTCTGCTGGTCGCATATTGGTCGCACAAAATTATTGTGCGGTGCTCTCCTTCAAGTAGCTTTGTTCCCATTCCTCGACAATAGAAATCGGATAAAGCACGCGTTTGCCGAATTTTATAAATTTCGGACCGAACCCTTTCGTTCTCCAATTCTGCAAAGTACCAGGCGACATTCTTAATCGTTGGGCTAATTCTTGCGAAGTAAGATGTGTCCTTAGGGAAAAATCGACCTGCGAATTAACCTGTGGCCCAGTTTCGTGCTGCTCATTCATCATTCTGCCCTATTCCAGATTCTTAAAAACCCGGCAAGCGCTGTTGCAGCTTGTCGATGGGTCGCTTCTCTTCACGGATCGCGGCTTTCATGCGGCGAGCTCGTTCCGTCACTTCCGGCATGTAATCAGCTCCGAGAGGTTTCTTGCCCATCAGGCCGCGCCGGGGTGTGGTGAAAATCGATTGTTTCATAAATCACCGTTTCGCTTTGCTTAGAGGACGAATCAAGCTGGCCTCGGGTTGCATATTGAATGGCTTTGTCCAAGCGATCGCGTAGTTCAATAAGTTGGTTCAATTCCTTTTCACCTGCTTTGGCAACCTGGCGTTCTGCATAATTTAGAAGGCATGATAGCATTCTGAATAATTCGACGAAATCAGTCTTCTTTTTATAGGAAGGGGAATACTTCGCAAGAAGATGATCTGGAGTGAGGAACAGGACAGATAAGGCAATTACGAGCGGGGGAAGGATCAGGGTTACAAGCAAAAATCGGAGCCAAATTTGGACAAAAAAATCGAAGTGGCCGAAAAAGCAGATCAAATATATGGGTATAAACAGAAGGATTGCTCCATTTATACTAATGAATAATTCCCAGGTAACTGGGATCAATAATTTGATGAGATAGGAATAAAGTATTGGAACTTGAGTCACTTTACCTTCTTTATTTAGGCTAAAGGGCATAGCGTCACCTCGTTAGAATGGTTTTTCGTTGAGATATTTCAGGCTGTAGATGATCCCGAGGAGATGGTTTTCCATGATTTGGTGCAGGGCATAGAGGGGAATGCCTTTTTCCTCCAACAGGGATTCGATTTCGTTGAATTGTCCGGAGCGGAAAGCAAAGAGCACTGCCCCAGGGCGATCATGAGAGCATGAGCGATAGAATGGCAAACCGGTAATCAGCCAATGCAGGTCAACGCCCAGGGGCGCAAGCCGGTCAAGGACTGCGGCATCTGGAGAAACTTTGCCTTCTTCATATCGCTGCAAGGTTCTCAAGCTGACAGCCAATTTTTCAGCCATTGGTGCTTGGGTCAGCTTCAAGTCCTTCCTGATCTGGCTTAACCGATCTTGAAAACGGCTGTCTATTTGGAGTCGGTGCGTCATTCCCTCACCGGGTTTACCTTCAGTTATGACGATCATTGTTTCCTCATTTCATGTTGTAAAACAGGAAGAGTCAATTTCCGAACAGGTGTCGAATACGAGATGCAGGCACTCGATGAGAAAGCCCCAGGATTGCGAATTCATCGTGAATTCCAAATTGCTTTCCTTTGTACAAACAGGTGATCCGGTAAAAGAGAACGCGGCCTGAATATTTCCGGTCAATCGGGGACCACTCTTTCAATGCGAGATAGTCTCCCACCTCGAAACCTCGGTCATTTTTCCTGATTTCGAAAAATTTCTTTCCGGTACGGCTCAGCTCAAAATGCTCAGGCCATGTTTTTAAGGAATGGAGAGTCATTGTTCCTTCTCGATCAGATTCAGCGGTTGTTCAAAGCATCGTTTCGGGGGGGCTCCGCATGCGCCCCCAACGAGGTTGCCTTTCCTGATTGGTATTCAATCCAGGCCGCAGGGTGATTCACCATGACCTGAGCACTGTTCCCCTGTAGCGCGCTTAATGACCTTGTCCCTTGCGCTGAGAGTGCAGTGGTTACGGATGCATCAGGGGACGAATAGAGTGAGTACCGGCGCGCTCCGCCCCCTAGTTTCCTGCTGCGCAGAACTGCAAAACAATCGATCAATAGTCCGATTCAATATGGAGAGTATTTTCTATCAAAAGTTTCATGATGCAGTTCTGGCACACACGGACCTTTTTCTTTCTGCCGGGAAACCAGCGACGAAGGGCGGTATTCTCGGTCCGAGCGTATTCTTTGCAGCCACAAATCGGATTACCCACCGAAACTTGCTCACCCTTGAAGTGATATTCTTCATTTATGGCGATATGAATCCGTTCGGCCCATCGTTCTGAATCGGGATAGAATGATCTCAGGAAAAAATAGGTAAAAGGAATGGCGATAATTGCGTAATCGCCTTTGCAGCCAACCCACTCTTCACCTTCGTATTTGTATTGTTTCTTGGTCATGGTTCTATCCCGCGAGCGTTAGCCTGAATTCGTTGCGCTTGGTTTCCATCTTTTCGATAAACGCCTGTTCATCTTCGAAAAAGGCATGCAAGTCTTCCTCAATCATGCCTTGGCAGAGGTAGACAATTTTATCGATGTCGTCGGGCTCTACTTCCAGGGAGGCGCAAACAGACATGAGGATTCCCCGGGCCTGCTTGCGGAGCATTTCGATGTCTTTATGTTTTGCCGGGTGAGTCCGGACATAACCGAAGACGCCGGTCCAGACTACGCCCTGGACTTTTTCCCAGAACTCGGAAACCTTGGCTTTGGTCTGGTTATGGTTACGGTTCACCGGGCTATTTGTATGTCTGGTCCATTCGCTGGTGAGGTAGGCCCAGAGTGATTTCAGGCTATTGACCAGGTCGGCAACGGTATCGATTTGATTGCCTTTCAAATCTGCGGCGTTGTACTTGGGCTTGCGTTCTCGGTTGCCTTCTTGGTTCTCGGTTATGGGTGTTATTTGACTTACATCTGCAAATTCCCGGAGGCGTGGGCGGCGGATCTGATATTCAAGCCGGGTAACGGGTTCATCATCGTATTTGTTGACGCCCCAGATTTCGGCAAAGACTTGCTGTTTGTTGGTGGCCCGTTTCTTCTTCAACTCCATGACTTTGTCATAGGCGCGAAACATCATGTCACCGCTACCGATGGTGATGCCGGAGAATTTGCGGTTGGT
>JBFWLN010000002.1:0-361531 GCA_050252135.1 Desulfobulbus sp. | reverse complement strand
AGCCGCTAAACGAAAAGCCAGAGGGTATGGCAAAAAACACTTTGCCACTATAGCCTTCCTCCTTACCGGCAAACTCAACCTTCAGAAAGTCAACCCTTTTTTACCCACCCGTTTTGGGTGAGAGCCTGAAAACTATAATTGGCAAAGCACCATGCCAATAAGTGGCACTAGCCATACCTATAATAGACCAAAATATTAGGAATAATGTACCATCTATCATTCCAATTTTTCGGTTAAGGCTCATCATTTTTCATCTATGGCTAACGACTAAGGTAACGTGCCGATGTTTCTCGGTCACGTTGAGCGATTGTGTACGCCCGGCATGGGCGTGATCTAATGGGGTGTAAGTCCCCTGTATGTAAACCCTGTTACTGTCGTGATGACAGGAACATAAATACTAGCCGAAAGCAAGGGCGATCCCGCGAGGGTTCGTCTGGAGGAAGCTGGAGCGCAAGGTTATGAGTCGACGAACAGAAACGGCATACAAGGCCGAGTCTCTGGGGAAGTCAGCACAACATGACAACGCCCGGGGTTTAGGAGATACGGTAAATGCCGCGATTGCATAATGAAAGATCACGTCCTTATCCGGGGAGGCCAGTCCGGCACGCGGTCCAGCTTCCGTTGGAAAGCGCCATGCATGGCAACCTGCCTGGTTCCCAGGCAGGAGTCAGCAGAGGTCATAGTAGTCCGCCGCCAGCGGACGAAGGACCGAACCCAGAGAAGGGAAAGGACCCGTCATGCTCGATCAATGCGATGAACCCGACCGGGGGAGCAGGTGGTCGGCGCGGTGGCGATATACCCGATCCCGATGAATACCTGTTGGAGCGGATTCTTTCTCGTGCCAACCTGAGTGAGGCCTGGAAACGGGTCAAGGCCAATCGTGGAGCGCCGTGTGTGGATGACATGCCCTTAGACGACTTCATAGTCTATGCTTGGGAACATTGGCCAGGGATCCTTTCATCTATTTTTCCAAACAGTTACAAACCGTTACCGGTCAAGAGGGTGGAGATTCCGAAGGCAACAGGGGGCACGCGTCCCCTGGGGATTCCCGCTGTCCTTGACCGCCTGATTCAACAAGCTATTGCTCAGGTACTGGTGCCGATCTTTGATCCCGGCTTTTCGGAGGCCAGCTTTGGCTTCCGTAAGGGACTGTCGCCCCACGATGCCGTGTATCAGGTCCTTCATTACATCCGCGAGGGATACCGCGTGGCAGTAGATTGCGACCTGGCGAAGTTTTTCGACACGGTGGAGCACGATGTGCTCATGGCTCGGGTCGGTAAAAAGGTGCGCGACAAGCGCGTCTTGAAGCTGATCGGCACATACCTACGAGCAGGAGTGGTGATAGGTGGCCGCCTTTACGAGACCCGCAAGGCGGTCCACTTTCACTGCTGCTCAGCAACATCCTCTTGGATGAGCTTGATAAGGAGCTGGAAGGGCGACGCCATTGTTTTGCCCGCTACGCCGATGACTTCGTCATTCTGGTGAAAAGTCGGCGGGCAGGTGACCGGGTTATGGCTAGTGTCAGCCGGTTTCTGGAAAAGAAGCTTAAGCTCAAAGTCAACCAGGAGAAGAGCAAGGTGGCTCACACCAACGAGATCACCTTCCTCGGTTTTTCCTTTACGGGCACCAAGATTCGTTGGTCGGACAAGGCCTTTGTGCGTTTTAAACAGCGCATCAAAGAACTGACCGGACGGAGTTGGGGCGTCTCCATGGAGTATCGACTATTCAAGTTGGCCGAGTATCTGCGCGGCTGGATGGGATACTTTGGAATATCGGAGCTGTATCGACCAATACCCGAACTTGACCATTGGCTACGTCGCAGGGTGCGCATGTGCTACTGGAAGCAGTGGCGCTTCTGTCGTACAAAGGTTCGCGAGTTGAGAAAACTCGGTACCTTCCTGCGAGCTGCCATCTTGGTCGGTTTGAGCCGGAAAGGTCCTTGGAGGCTATCCCGCACCTTGGCGACCCATTCGGGCATGACCAATCAATGGCTCAAGGATCAAGGTTTGCTTTCTATCAAAGATCTATGGGTAAACATGCATTACCCGGCTACGGCTCGGTAGCTCATGGGAACCGCCTAGTGCGGACCCGCATGCTAGGTGGTGTGGGGGCTGGGGGAGAGATTCCCCTGACTACCCGATTCGGCATCCGTTAATAATTCTTTTAACATTCGCACACAGTCAAGTTTTGATCCATTCGGCAAATGGTGAAATGTCAAACCATGATCTAAATAGCCATGTTTCAGGTAAAAGCCTTTTGCATTTAGTGTGGAATGAACGATAATTTTAACGACATTGCTATTTCGAGCTATTTTTTCAAGTTCGAAAAGAAGTTTTGTTCCAACCCCATTTCCCACTGAATCTGGATGAATATAGATTGCGCTGATTTCAGCATTTTGGATATCAAGAATACCCAAGCCCATTAAATCCTGTTTTGAATCATGGGCAACTAAGAATACCTTTTCTTTGAGTGCTTGATCGTAAACAGAAGGAGTTAGGACACTTGTCCAGGCGTTCAACTGTTCATTGGTATAGTGTTCACCACACATTCTCTCGATTGATGAAATATGCAATTTTGAAATATTTTTTTTATCAGTATCGGATGCTTTTCTTATCTTCACAGGATCTCACTGCCGAACAGTCTAAATAGGGTGAATTTTTTGGTGAATATATTCTGGTATTTTCTCTGAAAAGATACCTTTCAAATCTCCCTGCGGTCAAGTGAAAGTTCCCCCTGTATTTTCAGTGTCTACAAGATGTTGCGCCATTTTTAGGGCGTTTCCTTATGGCAACGGTTATAAAATTTTTTCTTGAATCGTGTTTGGATAAGACTACGTGTTGATGTTATGACAAAGTCAAAAGACAAAGTGGGGCAGCCTTCAACTGCGCCGGTCTCCTTTCCACGTTGGCGGGAGGTGCTGCATAATGAACCGTTTGCTTTGGTCCTCAAGCGCAGCCATGAAGGAGAGATCTTTGCTTTTTTGAAGTATCTCAAGGCCGCACGTTGCCGGGCATCGGTGGCAAGTGTTCTCGATTATTTGCGGGATTTGGAGCAACAAGGACAACCGACCGAAACGGCCCGATTGGCCCTGCGCTGGTTTTTTCAAGCCGCAGCCGATCGGATTCACAGCGGAATCGAGGAGGCCTTGCCGCAGCCTTCCCCACCTGTGATCGTTGCCGAGCGGACGGATAGGGGAGGGCCGCCTTGGGAGCAGCGCATGTACGGTACTGTGAACCCGCCAACTGCAATGGCGAACTGAAGAGGCGTATCGGGGGTGGGCCAGGCGTTTTGCCGCATGGCTGGGGGGAAAACCGGTCGAAGCCGCAGGTGGCGAGGATATTCGCCGTTATTTGGAGTACCTGACGGTGGAGCGGAAGGTATCGGCCAGTACGCAACGTCAGGCGCTGAATGCCTTGATTTTTCTCGTTCGAGAAACCATGGGCCATGAACCGGGTGACTTTTCCGGGTATCGGCCGGGCCATGCCGCCAAACGAATCCCGGTTGTGCTCTCTCGGCAGGAGTGCCAAGCATTGTTTGCCGAATTGACCGGAACCAATCGGCTTATGGCGCAATTGAGGTATGGGACGGGGCTGCGGCTTATGGAATTACTGCGGCTCAGGGTGCAGGATGTTCATTTTGAACAGGGCCTAGTGACTGTTCGTCAAGGTAAGGGCGGTAAAGATCGGGTCAGCGTGTTGCCGGAACGGTTGCGTGCGCCTCTGGCTGAGCACCGGGATTGGTTGCAGAAAGTGTTCGAGGAAGATCGGCGGGGAGAATTGCCCGGGGTTTGGCTGCCGTCAACCGTGGAGAACAAAATTCCCACTGCCGGGACACAGTGGCCCTGGCAGTGGTTTTTTCCCTCCAGGCAATTGGCAATCGACCCTCGGAGCGGAGTGAAGCGGCGTCATCACATTCAGGATGCTTCCTTGCAGGCTGCTATCCGCAAGGCAGCCCGGGCAGCCAATCTCACCCAGCGGGTACGCCCTACACGCTGCGCCATTCCTTTGCCACCCATTTGCTTGCCAACGGCCCCGACATTCGTACTATTCAAGAATTGCTCGGGCATGCCGATGTCACCACCACCATGATCTACACCCATGTACTGAATCGGCCTGGATTGGCCGTGCGCAGCCCTTTGGACAACTGGTAATGCAGGGAGGTCTCCCCGGCAGGCTGGACGCCAGTCGTTGAGAGGCGTTACCCTGCATTGGAATCGAGTTTTCTCTTGCCCAATCCACTATTCCGTGAGCCCACCACAAGCCGCTCTTGTTTTATCTCCTATTAAATCTTTACATACATCCCGTGGGCCGCATTGGTGATGATGCCTTCCTGTTTGAGCCGGTGGACTATCCTGTAGAGTTTGCCTTTGGTATAGCCGGTTTGGGCAGTCAGGTCGGCGATGCCTATCCCGGCGCCCCCGGCGGGAATGAGAGCCGCGACCCGTTCGGTGGCGGTCTGTGGTGATCGGGCCATTTTCTTGCGTTGCGGTGTTGTGGCAGTTGAGGGTGCAGGCGCCGCCTTTTTCTGTACGGCCGATGGCTTGGACACCGGGTGTGTTGATTTCGGTGCTTTTTTTCCTTTTTCAGCTTTTCCGGGAGGGTCGGAAAAATCGGGCAGGTTGTCCAGGTCAATGCCGAAGATGTCGCCAAGATCGGACTCGTCGATCACTTTGGCGCTTTTACGGCGGGACTTGGTGAGCAGTGCCTCGGTGGTGTCGCGGATTGTCTCACCGACCAGGTCCTCGCTCTTTACGCCCCGCAGGGTGAAAAACAGCGAGGGATCTTCGTCGAAACGGGCTCCAATCCCATAGAGTGTGGCCGCTACATGCTTGCACATCGAGGCGCTGTCCGGGCAACTGCAGTCAAAGCGGATCCCCTTGGGCGTGGGGAACAGGCCCTGATCCTGGTCGAAAAAGATGTCCCCCAGAGGCTTGGGAAATTTGCCGGCCAGCAAGTCTTGCAACGATTTCAAGTTGCCTTCGCATTGCCTTTTGATCCCTTGCCACTGGTTACGGCTTAAGGGTTTGATATTGATCCCTACCTGGTAGGGATTGGCGGCCGTGCCCATGACTAGGGCAGAGACCTCCCCGTTGGTGATTTGCAGATCCAGGACCGCCCCGTGGCGGAGATAGCTTCTGCCCCGGCCGATGCGGTTTTGGTAGTCCGCATATCGTTCCAGGTTCTTATTCCAAGTTTTTGCCCACCAGGTGCGGGCCAAACTGTTGCCGGTGAGGCGCACTGGTCGGATATCCGGCATCTTTTTTTGCAACTGCTTGAGTTTCTTGTCCGCCTTGGCCTGTTTTTGGGCCACGGAGACGTATTGCGGATAATCCCAGTTGCTCATCATGCGTATCTCCTAAAGAACCTTATGCGTTCAAGGTAAAGGGCGCCCTCGATTAATTCATTTTTCTGCCAATCTTGATGGACTCGTAAAAAGTCAAAATCCGAGAATTCACGTATCGTAAATACGGTATGTTACGAAGCTCGAAACGTCGTTCTCGAGAGTTTTTACGAGAACGACAATCTCGGCGTTATGCTCAAAATTTTATCCTCGGCATATTATGCGTATGCCTCCGGTGAAATTCTTCGCATGCCTTGATCTTGATTGAAAAGCAGAATTATTCAAGACACCCTGAAAAGGTGCAAAATATCCTCGTTGCTCATCTCGGTGATCCACTGCTCACCCGAGGCGGCGACGATATCACTGGCCAGCCGTGCCTTGACGGTCAACATGGCATCGATTTTTTCTTCTACTGTTCCCTGGGTTAGGAATTTGTGGACCATGACGTTCTTTTTTTGGCCGATGCGAAAGGCCCGGTCCGTTGCCTGATTCTCCACCGCCGGGTTCCACCAGCGGTCGAAATGGATGACATGGTTGGCGGCGGTCAGGTTGAGGCCGACGCCCCCGGCTTTGAGCGAAAGCACAAAGTAGGGAATATACTCCGGCCCCTGAAACTGCTCGATAAGTTTCTTGCGTTTGCCCACCGGGATGCTGCCGTGCAGCACCAACCCTTCGCGACAGAAAATGGTGGTGAGAAACCGGGACAGTGGGGCGGTCAACTCTTTGAACTGGGTGAAAATGAGGACTCTTTCCCGCTTGTCGTGGATGGTTTCGCAAATCTCCCGCAGGCGTGCAAATTTGCCGCTCTCCTTTTCTGCAAACAGGTCCTGGCCGAGATACTGGGACGGGTGGTTGCACAACTGCTTGCATTTCATCAACGCCGACAGAATCAGCCCTTTGCGTTGTATCCCGTCCGTCTGCGTCAACGTCTGTTGCAACTCCTCGACCAGCGCCGCATAGAGCACGGTCTGCTTTTTGCTCATGGCGGCCCAGGTCTTCACTTCCACCTTGTCGGGGAGGTCGGCGATAATGGATTTGTCGGTCTTCAGTCGGCGGAGGATAAAGGGGCCGACTACCTGGCGCAGGCGGGCATAGCCTTGGGGCTCATCGCTAAGTCCCTTGGTGAGCGCGCCGAATTCCTTGGCCGTGCCCAGTAGGCCGGGATTGAGAAAGTCGAACAGGCTCCAGAGATCGGAGAGCCGGTTCTCCACCGGAGTGCCGGTCATGGCGATGCGGTTGGCGGCAGTCAGCTTCTTGATCGCCCTGGTCTGTTTGGTGCCGGGATTCTTGATGGCCTGGGCTTCGTCGAGGATGACGTAGTTCCAGGAGGTTTGCTGGACCCAGGCATATCGCTGGGCCAGGGCATAGGTGGTGATGACCAGATCGAGCCCGGCCAGGTGCTTTGCATCGGGTTCCGGCACCGGACCGGGTTTGTGGAAATCGGGATGGGCGACCAGAAAGCGCAGCTTGGGAGCAAAGGTGGCGATCTCGCTGGTCCAGTTGGCAAGCAGGGAGGCTGGGAGTACCAGAAGCGAGGGCGTGTTTTTGCCGGACTTTTTTTGCCGGGTGGCGAGGAGATCGAGAAAGGCGAGCACTTGCACGGTTTTGCCCATGCCCATGTCATCGGCCAGGCAGGCGCCGAGCCGCAACTGGTGCAGGGCATTGAGCCATTGGAGCCCATCCTTTTGATACCCGCGAAGGCTGGCGGTAAAGGAGCGGGAGGTATTGACCGCATCGGACTTGGCGGGATGGCGCAGTTTGTCGAACAGGGTCCGCAGCCACTCGCCGTGCGAGACGCCCGTAAGCATCAGGCCGCTGTTGGTGCCAAACAGACTCTTCGGGTTGAGAGAACAGCGCATGGCATCGAGAAAACTCATGCCCTCTTCGGCATTGAGTTCCTCGGCCTCTTCGTAGGCGCCCAGGGCCTGGCGCAATTTTTCCGGGTCCACCGCGACCCACTTGTTTTTGAGAAAAGCCAAGCCTTCGGTCTGCAGCAGCAGTTGCCGGGCCTCCTCCGCCGAGATCTCGGTGCTGCCCAGCATGAGGCGGGGACGGAAGTCGAGCAGCGCCTCCGCGCCCACTGTTACCGGAGGTCTCTCGCCGATACTGAGTTGTACCCCGATGCCGGCGGCTTTGCCCTTCCACCAGTTGGGTATGCGGCAGAGAATACCGGCCTGCTCATAGAGTGGAATTTCTTGCAAAAAGGCAAAAGCCTCCTCCGCCGACCAGGACAGCGGGTGGAACAAATCCCCGGAATCGAGCAGCTCCGCCACCAGCGTACTCTGGCGTGCGGCCTCGTGCACCGTCACCAGCAGTTTCAGCAGTTGTTGCAGCTGGCCCCGATATTCTTCCAGGGCGTATTTGAGCGGCAGATGCCGGGATTGCCCCTCGGTATCCAATCGGGTGGCGTAGGTGGCGAGAAAGGCAAAGGGAATCTCGCTCTTTTTGTTCTCGACCAAATGGAAGTAGATGCGCCCGGCAATGTGGATATCTGGGCTGTATCGGCGCATGAAGTCCGCCACTGTGCCCTTATGGGTCGCGATCCTGTCGGCAAATATTCCATGCAGTCCGGCCCAGAGGTTGGAAAGCGCTTCACTGCCCAGGTATTCTCCGCCGGTCATGGGAGGAATGGATTGCAGCTGCTGCGCCTGTTCTTCATCCGTGAGCGGGAGAGAGACATTGCCGCGCAGCTCCTCGATCTCGGGGCTGAGGCGGAGTCGGCGGAGGAAGGACGCGGAGAATCCGCGCCAAAAATGAAGGGAAGGGGAGAGGGCTATGGCGGGCTTGCAAAAACCGAGAAAAAACAACCAACCTGCCGGATCCGAGGTCGCGAGTTCGGCAATTTTGTCTTGGAGGAGGCTGCTGTCCTGGGCAATCTGCTTCCCGTTTTCCACCCATTCGAGCTGGACGGTGCCGTCCGGCATGACGGCAGCCTCAAGTATTTGCTCACTCATGGTCCGATGTTCCGAGTGGTCATGGCAACGGATCGCTGCAAGGCGCGCCTTGTTTGCGAACAAAGTGTTTTTTCATCCCACCTTTCATTTTTTGATGGATTCGTAACAAGTCTATCATCATCATCATCATTTTCTTCTTCTTTCAGTTGCGTTGTTTGGTTGGAATATCCGGCGGCAGGGCGATGACCGTTTCCACAAGTCCGGCAAATTGTCCCTGATCATACCAGGGCGCTTGGTGGACCAGCTTGCGTTCTCCCTTTTTCTCGGTGAAATAGGTGTTGGCGCGTTGTTCCTTAAGCAGGGTGCGGAGCAGGACATTGGCCGGTTCCGGATAGCAGGCAAAGAGGCTGGAACCTATCAGTTGTTCCCCTCCGTACTTGGCAAACATCGCCGCCGCCATTCGGTTCATGGCCACAATGGTGCCTTGGGTGTCACAGACGCTGATCGCGGCCGGGTAGTGTTCCATCCAGTCAAAAATTGGAGTGCTCATCGGATGTTCCAGGAAGGAGGAAGAGGTTAGAAGCGTCCCAGTTCCTGCGGGGCAAAGGGGAGCCAACGAAATAGATATTGCTCCAGGGTGAAGCATTTTTTGAAATTTTCCCGGATCAGCGAATGGCGGGTGGGGTTGCCCTTGCCATAATGCTCCAGAATATATTCCAGGCGCTGGTCGAGGTTGACCACTACATTATGGCGCACCCGCTTGTCGGCGTAATAGACGATCTCCCGGGCTGTAAATTTGCCCTCTGCATACCGATTGGCATCGTATTCCCACAGAAGAACATGCTGCTCGACAATGGCGGCGATCTCCGGGTAGCCGTGGCTGCGGCAGATCTCCGCGCCGACCTTGGCGTGATCGCAGCCGCCGTTGAGGCAGGGCGTCTTGGCAATGTCGTGGAGCAGGGCGCCGCTGATCACCAGATTGCGATCGGCCTGGGGACGCTCCAAAGAAAAATCGGTGAGTCCTTGCTGGATCTGCTCGGCCAGCCGCGCCACCACCAGAGAGTGATGGCGGATATTGGCCAGCATGGAGTACTGCTCCATGAGAAGGATACACTCATGGAGCGATGGGATGTTGGAGTGGCTGTTCATGGGGTGGTGTTTTGGGGGTCAGGGCTTACCGCTCAAGCGATGCACGGCCTCCACTGCGATTCGCACCTGGTCCGGCGGGGTTTCCGGCAGAATGCCGTGGCCGAGATTGAAAATATAGCCCTTGGCATCGCGGGTATCGGCGAGCATGGATTTGATTCGTGCTTCAAGTTTTTCTTGCGGCAGGAACAGGGCCAGGGGATCGATATTGCCCTGTACCGCATGATTGCCTGCCCGGGCAATGGCGTCACCAATGGGCAGGCGCCAGTCAAAGCCAAGGACATCGGCACCCGCGGTGGTGGTCAGGCGGGTGAGGGTGGAGCCGTTGTTGGCAAAATAGATGATCGGTACATCGGTCACGGCCCGCAGATCGGAGATGATCGAGCGCACGTAGGGGAGGGCGAATTCCTCGTAATCCTGGGGGCCAAGGATGCCGACCCAGGAGTCGAACAATTGCAGCGCCTGGGCACCGGCCTTGGCCTGGGCCTGCAGATAGGAGCTGGTGCAGGCGGTGATCTTGGCCAGCAGGTTGTGGTAGAGCTTGGGCTCCTGGAACATCATCTTCTTGGTGTTGAGGAAGACCTTGGAACTGCCGCCCTCAATCAAGTAGGTCGCCAGGGTAAAGGGCGCACCGGCAAAGCCGATCAAGGGCACTTTGAGGGAGCCGCGCAGCAGGCGAATGGTCTCGAGCACAAAGGGCACCGATTCCTCGGGCACGGGGACGACCAACTCATCCACTGCCTTTTGGCTGCGGACGGGATTGGCAAAGATCGGTCCCTTGCCCTCATGGAAGGATAAATCCAGGTTCATTGCCTCCATGGGAATGAGGATGTCGGAGAAGAGGATTGCCGCGTCAAAGCCAAAAATATCAATGGGCTGGTGAGTGACTTCAGCCGCCAGTTCCGGTGTTTTGCACAGCTCAAGAAAGCTGACCTTGCCGCGAATTTTTTGATATTCGGGCAGGTAACGGCCCGCCTGGCGCATGAACCAGACCGGGGTATAGGCGGTGCGTTCGCCTCGACAGGCTTGAAGAAAGGTGTCGTTCATTGCTGTTTGATCAAGGGGTTGTCGGCAGGGCCGGTTGTCGGGAGGGCGATGGGCTGAAAACCCTATCGCCTGGGCTGGTAGGTGCAAAAGGGCTCGCCGGCCAGGTAGTCACCGGTCACGGCATAGGCGCGGGCTCGACAGCCGCCGCAGACATTGACATACTCGCAGCGGCCACAGTTATCCTTGTAGCCTGCAAAGTTGCGCATGTCGAGCAGCAACGGGGATGTCTCCCAAATTTCCTGGAAGTTCTGCTCTTTAAGGTTGCCGGCGGCCAAGGGGAAATAGCTGCAGGGCAGCACATTGCCGTCGACATCGATCAGGCAGATCAGCTGACCGGCGAGGCAGCCCTTGGAGCCACCGGTGGAGAACTTGAGGCTGCGTCGTTTGAACTGCTCGCCCTCGTTTTTGGCCCGTTGGAGAACGATCCGATAATACTGGGGGGCACAGGTTGGCCGCACCAGAAGATCGTTCTCCTCCTTTTCCATGTCGTAGTGCCAATTGAGGATGTCCTCGTACTCCTGGGCAGGAATCAACTCTTCCATGATTTCTTCGCCACGGCCGGTGGGCACGATCATGAACAGGTACCAGGCTTTGGCGCCAAGGGACTTGACCAGTTGGTAGATTTGCGGGATCTGCTCTTGATTGCGCTTGGTAAAAGAGGAGTTGACCAGGAAGTCGATACCGAACTCGTTGAACAGGCGGATGGCATGCATCACCCCGTCAAAGGCGCCGGGCTGGCTGCGGAAATCATCATGCACCGCCGCTGTGGCCCCATCCAGGCTCAGGGACACCATCTTGATGCCCGAATCTTTGATTTCTCTACAGATGTCTGGGGTGACCAGGGCGCCGTTGGTGGCCATGCACATCCGCAGACCAAGGCCGGTGCCGTAGCGAGCGATGTCGAACACGTCCGGACGTAGGAGTGGTTCTCCACCGGAGAGCACCATGACCGGGTTGGCATAGGCGTGAATCTGGTCAAGAATGCGTTTGGCCTCTGCAAGAGAAAAATCAGGGTGCCCCTGGATATCAAGTTCCGAGGAGGATCGGCAGTGCACGCAGCGCAGGTTGCAGCGACGGGTGATTTCCCAGGCGATCCATTTGGGGGTAAATTCCATGGCGGTTAACATTCCCGTCGGGATGAAAGGCTCTGGTGCGGCTGGGGGCGGGATCCCAGGCCAACCTGTATCGCCGGTAAACGGCTGTAACGGATAAAAGAGTCTGGAATATATTCGTGATGGTACAGTGGGTCAACTGCTTTGTCGGCTCGGAGCGGTTCCGGTTCTCGGCATCGGCAAATATCTTGGTGAAAATTTCTGTGATTGTTATATAAGTTATAGGTAAGTACAGTAGTCGTTCATCGATTTTCGTGCGAGGAGGTACGATATGCAGGCAATCCAAAGCATCCTGACCCCTATTGATTTTTCCGACAACGCTGGCAAGATCGTCAAGGCGGCTGCGTACGTGGCCGGAACATTCAAAGCGGAGCTGCATCTGGTGTTTGTGGTACAGACCTTTGAAGATTATAGCGGTTTTTTTGTTCCCCCCGTCAGTCTGCCCAATCTGGAGGAGGAACTGTTCGCCTCGGCCCAGCAGCAGATGGAGACCTATGTCGAGGAGAATAAAACCATGTTTACCGGGGCCGGCGTCACCAATGTGACCGGGAAGGTTCTCTCCGGCGATGTGGCGGAAGAAATTCTGACCTACGCCACCAAAAAAAAGGTGCAGCTTATTGTCATGGGGACCCACGGATACAAAGGACTTGAACGGATTATGTTCGGTAGCGTGGCCGACAAGGTGGTGAAAACCGCTTGTTGTCCGGTTATGACCATTAACCCGTATCGGGAGGAGTGTGAGGGCAGCGAAGCCTAACCCGGAAAGGGTTTCCTTACCCAATTTCTAGGCTCGACTTAAAACTGATGGACTGATAAAAATCCATCACATTCCTCTGAAGAGGCACTGGATAGTTTTCCTTGAATGGAGCCGTGAAAGACGCCCTGGCTTGATGAAGAATTTGAGGTAGGGCGTTTTTCCGATTCCTGGCTCTATTGGGACGTGAGGAGGTTGCTATGGATCAACGAAAATACCCTCGTATTCGTATTCGCAGTATGAATATTGACGTTTCCGACGGTATCGGCTGCTGTTCGGCGGCGGTCAGCGATGTTTCCCGCAGGGGACTGTGTCTTGCCGATATGGCCAAGCGCTTTGGTCAAAAAATCGACAAGTTCACCGTGGTTGCCACCAGCGGTGAGAATCATTTTAAATTTCAGGTCAAGCCACGCTGGGAGCAGATCGGCCGTTGGCACAAAAAAGTTGGGGTCGAAATTGATAATGTCCCCTGGCAGTGGACCGCCTATGTTATGTCTCTGGAAGAGCGAAGGCCGATCTGATATTTCCTTTTCCGCTTTAAACTATTCTTAAAAAAGCAACACAGCATCCCTGCTCCGCATCACCCCCGTTCTGCTCACCTGATTGCATACCTCTGGCAAATCCTTCCATTATCAATCGCCTGCCGGATATTCCTGGGAAATAAATAAACTCCAAGTGGCATCTTCCCGCCTGCTGGTGTGGATAATGTTTGTCGAGCAGTTGTCCCCACGCATCCTTATCCGTGGCCCACTGCTTGGCGATACTCAAAGCCTTTTCAGGGGCAAGGGGCTGCATGAGTTGGGCAATGGTCGCCCGCAATGTCGGTATTTGGTTGATCAGCGGTGCTTCCGCTAAAGGCTCGTCTCCGGCCATGAGCGGCAGGTCCAGACTCATCAGAGGGGTGAGGGGCTGACTATGCAGTTTTTCATAGAACTCCTGGAGGAGGTCAATGACCATCGCATGGCGGGTCACCAGGATACCCGGTGCCTGATCCTGGGCATAAAAGTAAAGCTGGGACCATGCCTTGAGGCGGTGACTGAGCATGGCATCCGTCTCACGTGAAGAATTATCGAGTCCAGCGGTGAGGCTGAACGGGTTATCCTCCTCTTCGCGCAGTTCCTGCAAAAGAGCATTTTGGCGGGAGGCGATATGAATAAGGGTACTGTCGATATCAGCCTGTTGCAGATCAGACCATTCCCCCAGTTTTAGCATTAGGCGCGACTGCCAGAGTTGGAGCTGCTCCTCTTCCTTTTCGCGAATGTCGGTTCGCTGGAGGAGATCGGCGATCAGGGCGTGGGTTGATTCTCGCTGTTCAGCTCCCCGATTGAGGCCGGCCAGGGTAAGCATGCTCAGCTGGCTGGTGTAATCGGCGCCATGACGACGCATGTCCGCTACTAAAGCCATGAAACGCTGGCGTTGTTCGCCAAGAGGCGCGGGTGTGAAGGTCTGCAGGCGTCCCCGGTCCTGACAGTGGTGGACAAAGTTTGAGGTCGTCTCTAGCGGTTCGTTTTCCACGGCTTGCATGTGGACAACCTGTTCGAAAACCTGTACAAGGGGGAAAAGAAGGCCCTCATCAGGCAGGGTTTCCGGAAACACGCAGGCAAGAGTTGTATTCATAGTATGAGAACTTTACGGGAAAAAATTACATTTATTTTGACAGCACTGGCTTACGTGCTGTTTCATTTGCGCCTGGGCGCGGACCTGACAGCCACCCTGATGGGAACGGCGTACCAGATGCTGCTCACCGCGCCCTATGCCTTGGGTTTTACGTATATAGTGGCCGTGGTCTTTCGCCGCCTTTCCGGCAAGGGCTGGTTACCGTGGGATCGTTTGGTCCGGATCTTTTTTACGGTCGGCATCCTCTTTGCTTTTTTCTTTGCTCTCTACGAGTATGCCTCTCAAGGGATGCCGCTGGAAGAGCAAGCAAAAAAGAATCCTTCTACCGTAGAACGGATTTACGAGGATGTAATCCAGAAACTGCGGTGACGTTGGGCATCACTATGCTGCCTGGGCCCAGAATCGTTCCCGGGCTGGTTACCGAGTTGCAACCGGTTTGACAGTCGTCACCGAGGATAGCGCCGAACTTACGCAGGCCGGTGTCGATTTTGCTGACAGTGGTCCGAATGGAGACATTACCGGCAACGAATCGCAGGTTGGCACATTTAGTACCCGCACCGAGGTTGACCTTGTTGCCGAGAATGGTGTCGCCGAGATAGGCAAAATGGCCAGCCTTGGCATCATTGAGGAAAATCGAGTGTTTGACTTCCGTGGCGTGGCCAACCACGCACCGGTTGCCCACTAGGGCATACCCACGGAGATAGGCGCCTTGGCGTATTTCCGTTTGGTCGCCGATAATTGCCGGTGATTTGATCATGGCGCCCGACTCGATCAAGACCCCTCTGCCGATTTTGATGTTCTTGCCAACCAGGACGGCTCCGGCCATGATAACCGAAGCGCCATTAAGGAATTGGCCGTTTTCCCACACCGTCAACCCGCCCTTGGTGGTGTCGCCGTAAGTGATGATGCACTCGCGGGCGTTGCGTAGTTTGCCGTTGTACCAGATATAGGGGCTATCCAGGGGGACAGCATCTCGGATACAAACATGTTGCAAGGTCGGCGCGGTGTTGTCGGCAATGTACTGCTTTAATTTTTTGAGGGGATCCCAAGCGTAAGGGCAGTCGACAAACAGGGCGCGTTCGGGGAAATCGGCAAGGTCAAAAAAAGATCCAATGGTCAGCATAAGTGGCTCCAGGGCAACAAGACAACAAAAGGGCGAAAACTCCCTTTCTATATTGATCAACAGGTTTTTCTTCAAGGGAAATTTTCTTCGAGATTCGGCCGGGAGGCGTGTCTTGACTTCGGTTCGGGTTGTGTTTACTGTCGTGGGACAATTGGGCGATGAGTGCCGTTCCCGGCAATTTTAAGGAGGAAAACGTGGAATTTGATGATTCATTATCAACCAGTATGGGTGATTTCGGAGAACAGACGCAGGATCTGGAAATCCCTGAATCGCTGCCCATGATGGCTGTTCGCGATGTGGTGGTCTTTAATTATATGATCATCCCGTTGTTTGTCGGTCGGCCCGGTTCGATTGAAGCGGTGAACGAGGGACTGAACAGCAACAAGCTGCTGATGCTGGTGACTCAGAAAGATCCCACCAAGGACGATCCTGATGAAGAGGATTTGTACGAGGTCGGCATGGTCTCGATGATCATGCGAACCCTCAAACTTCCCGATGGTCGCCTCAAGGTGTTGGTTCAGGCTTTGTCCAAGGCAAAAATTCGCAAAATTCTCCAGAAAAAGCCGCATTATCGGGTGGAGATCGATCTGGTTGAAGAGCATGAACCCCCCGAGATTTCGGTTGAGACCGAAGCGCTCATGCGAACGGTACGGGAACAGACCGAAAAGATCATGTCTTTGCGCGGTATCCTCTCCTCCGATCTGATGATGATCATTAACAACATCGAGGAGCCCGGACGGCTGGCGGATCTGGTCGGTTCCAATTTGCGCCTGAAAATTTCCGAATCGCAGAAAATTCTTGAGACCGCGGATTCCATTGAACGACTGAAACTGGTGGCGGATTTGCTCCACAAAGAGCTCGAGGTTTCCACGGTCCAGGCCAAAATCCAATCGGACGCCAAAGAGGAAATGTCCCGCAGTCAGCGCGAATATTTTCTCCGGGAACAGATTCAGGCGCTTAAGCGTGAACTCGGTGACGAGGACAGCTACTCGCAAGAAATTGAGGAGTTAAGCAAGCAGCTGCGCAAAAAAAAGATGCCCAAATATGCCAAGAAAGAGGCTCGCAAGCAGCTGCGTCGGCTGGAGATGATGCATCCGGACGCCTCGGAAGCCTCCATTGTTCGTACATACTTGGAATGGTTTCTTGATTTGCCCTGGCGAGATTCTTCCAAGGATATGCTGGATTTGAAAGTGGCTGCCGATGTGCTCGATGATGACCATTACGGCCTTGACCGGATCAAGGAGCGTATCCTCGAGTATTTAGCTGTGCGGAAACTCAATGCCGATACCAAGGGGCCGATCATTTGTTTTGCCGGTCCTCCCGGCGTGGGCAAGACTTCGCTGGGGCAGGCCATTGCCAAGGCCATGAACCGCAAATTTTATCGCCTCTCCCTTGGTGGCATGCGCGATGAAGCCGAGATCCGCGGTCATCGCCGTACTTATATCGGTGCTATGCCCGGGCGCATTCTCCAGGGGCTCAAAAATGTGGGCACCAATAACCCGGTATTCATGATGGACGAGATCGATAAGGTCGGCGACGATTATCGCGGTGATCCTTCCTCGGCGCTGTTGGAGGTGCTTGATCCGGAGCAGAACAATTCTTTTTCCGATCACTATATGAACCTGCCCTTTGATCTCTCCAAGGTCATGTTCATTACCACCGCCAATAGGACCGATACCATCCCCGGTCCGTTACTTGATCGAATGGAGGTTATCCAACTCTCCGGCTATACCCTGGAGGAGAAGATGGTGATCGCCAACAAATATCTGCTGCCCCGGCAGATTTCCGAAAACGGTATTAAGTCCAACCAAATCAAGATTGATAATCCCACCTTGGAGCTGGTCATTAGCAAGTACACCCATGAGGCAGGGGTGCGAAACCTCGAACGGGCCTTGGGTAAGATTTGCCGCAAGATTGCCCGTAAAGTCGCTGAAGGCGGCAAGGGACCCTATGTACTTTCTGCCAATACGGTGGAAAAATATCTGGGGCCGCCCAAATACCTGCAGGAGACCGAACTCGATACAAGTGGCCAGCCAGGGTTGGTGATCGGGCTTGCCTGGACCGAAGCAGGTGGCGAGTTGCTCCAAATCGAAACCTCGGTGTTGCCGGGCAAGGGCAGGCTGCAACTCACCGGTCAGCTGGGCGAGGTGATGAAAGAATCCGCCCAGGCAGCGTTGAGTTATTGCCGGAGTCGTAATAAGGAGCTAGGGGTTGAAGCGGAGTATTTTGATGCCGTGGATATTCATATCCATGTCCCGGCGGGAGCCATCCCCAAGGACGGACCTTCTGCTGGTATTACCCTTACCACAGCCCTGTTTTCCGCCATCAGCGGCAAATCGGTCAAACGGGGAATGGCTATGACCGGTGAGGTGACTCTGCGTGGTCGGGTTCTGCCCATCGGCGGACTGAAGGACAAGGCGCTGGCCGCCCTGCGAGCCGGGATCAATAAGGTTATCATCCCCCTGGAAAATCAAAAAGATTTGGTGGAGATTCCCGAAGAACTCCGTAAAAAAATCACTTTCTATCCGGTGAAACACATGGATGAGGTGATTGAGTTGACGCTTGGCAAGATGACGCCGCGAAAAACGCCGCCCGAAGAGGTTCCTGCCAAAAAAACAGCGGACAAGCCTCCAGCGGAAAAAGGGAGCAAGTGATTTGAGGTGGCCGGGTTTTTCCCGGCCACTTTTTTCTTGGCCCATATCCCTCACATCCCTATTGAGTCCTGCAACTCAGCTAACCAAGCCCCATGCGCCGTTTCTTGCTTATTGTCCTTACTCTCTTTGTCGTTTTTGCCGCGAGTTTGGTACTGTGGTACTACTCGTACCTGATCACCCCCGCCGCAGGGAAAGGAGAGGTCGTTGTAACCATCCCCAAAGGGATTGGGGTTCGCGGCATCGGTGAACGTCTTGCTGCCCAGGGCCTGCTGCTGCACAACGACATTCGTTATCTCTGTTTGGTCTATCTCAGCGGGAATACCACCAAACTGAAAGCCGGTGAATACAGCATTCCCCTGGGGTTGACGCCGCCCGAGGTGCTGAAACTATTGGTGAATGGAAGCACCCTGCGCCATCATGTCACAATCCCCGAAGGCCTGGATGTATCCCAGGTGGCCCAGCTCTATGCCAAGGATGGCTGGATCAAGAATGAGCGTTTTTTGCAGCTTACCCGTGATGCCGCATTTATCCATCGCTTGGGTGTGAATGCTTCCAGCCTGGAAGGGTACCTGTTTCCGGAAACTTATACCCTGGTTCGAAACGAGGCCGATGAGGCAGCGGTTTTGAAGCTGATGGTGGCTCGTTTTCAACAGGTCTGGGAAGAGCTTGCGGTACCTGAACAGGTACACGGCTTGAACTGTCACCAGCTGGTAACTCTAGCCTCGATCGTGGAAAAGGAAACCGGTGCCGCCGAGGAGCGTCCACTCATTGCCCGGGTTTTTCTCAATCGTTTAGAGCGGAAAATGCGCTTACAGTCGGATCCGACAGTGATTTACGGCATAGCCGATTTTAACGGAAACATCACCAAGGCGGATCTGAAGCGGGAAACACCCTACAATACCTACGTTATACCCGCGCTTCCCGCCGGGCCGATCTGTAATCCCGGGCGGGCTGCCCTGGAGTCGGTGGTACATCCCGCCGCTTCCACAGCACTCTATTTTGTCTCCAGAAATGACGGGACCCATGTTTTTTCAACTAACCTCAGCGATCACAATCGGGCGGTTCGTCAGTATCAACGCAGTCGGTAATTTGTCTGACAAGTCGATTGTTTTTGTTTTTTCCAGGAGATGGCTCCTGTTGCGGTGCTTCTAAAATATTTTTGGTAACCTTTGTTATCTCCCCGCATCTGTGAATTTCTTCGCAGCTGTTGCCGAAGCGACATCAATTTCCTTGTTTTTAATTCAATTAGTGTTATGTTCGCCGACCAGGAGTAGAACATGTGGTTTTTTTTATCGGTTACGTTTTGAGTTTCGTCAGAAATTCGGGGGAAATGTTGATAGAAACATCCGCATGGGACAAACATTCAGCCCAAGACAAGGAGAGATAGGGAGCAATGTTGACAGGTACAGTAAAGTGGTTTAACGAAGCAAAAGGTTTTGGTTTTATTGAGCAGGAAGCAGGCAAAGATGTATTTGTCCACTACTCTGCGATCAGTGGATCAGGATTTAAGACGCTCAACGAAGGCGACAAAGTTCAATTCGAAATCGTTGACGGGCCCAAAGGACCGGCGGCCGCCAACGTTATGAAGCCATAATAGACGGTGTTCGTTACCGCCCGGCAGGATCTTCCTGCCGGGCTTTTTTTTTGTAGAGGGCTCAAAAAGGGTGGACTTGTAAAAAGTCCATCATATTCGAGGGATGGCTCAATAAGAAATATTGATATACAGGGAGTAGCGTTTTTCCCCGGGGCGAAGGCATACATGAAGTATGTCCAGTGTCGGGAATACGTTGCGACGCCGTAGAACGAAAATTTTACGATGCCATCACAATTTAAGACGCTGTCGGTCGGTGTCGCGTGTTTTTGATTCGGTTCCATTTCTCCTCTGTCAGGTGTTTCTTTTCGCATCTGAAACCTGATGGATTTGTAAAAAACAAAAAACGAAAAGTCGATTTCGTGGCTTTTCTACGAGAACGACAAACCTGTCAAGGCAGCAGTCGGTTGGTCAGTTTTTTCTCAGGTATAGCATTGTGAAAGTCGCTCTTGTTCAAACAAATCCGATCATTGGAGCCTTTGAGCGGAACCTCCGCCAGGTTCTCCACTGGATCGGGCAGGCTCGGCAGGTTGGTTGTGATCTGGTTGTTTTCCCCGAATTAACCCTTTGCGGTTATCCGCCGCAAGATCTGCTTGAGCGGTCCTCCTTTCTTGAAGCCCACGATCGGGCACTGGTGGAGCTTATTAAAAGTATCGATGGCATCACCTGTATCGTGGGGGTGCCCGAGCGTCGTCAAGGGCCGGGGAAGCCGCTCTTCAATTCCGCTCTGGTGCTTGAGCGCGATAAGATTGCCTATCGGGCTCGTAAGCAGCTCTTACCTACCTATGATGTGTTTGACGAAACCCGGTACTTTGAGCCCGGCACCTCCTCTGCGGTGTTTCCGTTCAAAGGGTTGCAGTGTGGCTTGACCATCTGCGAGGATATCTGGTGGAGTGGTGAAAACTACGAGGCTGACCCGATTAAGAATTTCGCCATCGGGCCGATCGTGCCGGACTGTCTGATCAACATTTCCGCATCACCTTACTATTACGGCAAGTTGGAGGAACGGCAGCGGGTCTTTGCCAACCTTTGCCAGCAAAACAATCTCCCACTTTTATATGCCAACCAAGTCGGCGGCCAGGATGGGCTCATCTTCGATGGCCATTCCATGGTGGTTACGCCGCAGGGCGCGCTGCATCGTGTTGCCGGTGGTTTTGCTGAAGAGATGTTGGTGGTGGATAGCGAACAGTGGCACCAGGCGGGCGCGGGGAGCCTTACCGATACGGTGGCCGATGTGGAGCAGGCCCTGGTGTTGGGTGTGCGTGATTACCTTCACAAGACTGGTTTTACGAAAGCGGTGCTTGGCCTTTCAGGCGGTATCGATTCTGCGGTGACCGCTGTGCTTGCCTGCAAAGCGCTGGGGCCGGAGAACGTGCTCTGCGTAGCCATGCCCTCGCCCTACACCTCCCAGTACTCGATCGATGATGCCAGGTCGTTGGCTGCAAATCTCGGTTGCGATTTCGAGATGATCGCCATTTCCAAGGCCATGGAGGCTTACCGGGAGAGCTTGGATCCTTTTTTAGCCGGGCTTGCTGAAGATGCCACCGAACAGAACATTCAGGCCCGAATCCGCGGCAATCTGCTCATGGCCCTGTCAAACAAATTTAACCGTCTTCTTTTGACCACCGGGAACAAATCGGAGATGGCGGTGGGGTACTGCACCCTCTATGGTGACATGAGCGGTGGTTTGGCGGTTATCGCCGATGTGCCCAAGATCATGGTCTATCAGCTGGCGCGATTGATGAATCAGGAAAAAGAGGTCATCCCGGAGCGGATTATTACCCGACCGCCGACCGCCGAACTCAAACCCGATCAATGTGATCAGGACGATCTGCCCCCTTATGAGGTCCTGGATGTGGTGTTGCAGGCCTATCTGGAAGAGCACAAGAGCATCGAGTCCATTACCCATGGCGGCATTGATATTCAACTGGTGCGGGACATTGTCCGCCGCATCAAGCTCAACGAATATAAGCGCAAACAGGCACCGTTCGGTATCAAGGTGACCAGCAAGGCCTTTGGGCCTGGACGTCGCTATCCGGTGGTGCAGGGTTTTATCGAATAGAGAGGGTATCGTTTTTCGAGAGACCTTGTGCTCGTGATACCCTCGGGCAATCCCCAAATTGGAAACGTCGTTCTTCTGATTTTTTCCAGGAACGACGTTTTCTTTCTTTGACGCCGCCTCTGTTTTTGATTAGCGTACGCCTATTCTCGCGAATTTTCAGCCTCTTCGAGACGTTCAATCATTGTTATGACTCGGTCTGCCCGTCATCCCGTATCGCTTATTCTTTTTATTCTGGCCAGTTTGCTATTGGTCGGATACCTGGTCTACCGTGAGCAGGCAACCAAGAGACCTGCGCAGATAGCGGTAACGAGCTCGGGTATGGTTGATATGTGCCTGAATTGCCATAAAACAGAGAAGCTCGATGGAGCACATGATGGTCTGGTGATCGGGTGTGCGCCCTGCCATCTAGGAAATCCACTGGCCATCGAAAAGGAAAAGGCTCATGCCGGCATGGTGCTGAACCCCGGCGATCTGCGGGTGGCCGCTAAGACCTGCGGCGTGGAGGGATGCCATCCGGCCGATATCGCTAAGGTTAAGCACTCCCTTATGGCCACCAATCGGGGCATTCTTTCGACCCTGCTTTACTACTGGGGCGAACGGGAGCACCAGAATGCCGACGTCACGGTCGAGCAGTTGCTGCAAACAGGCGAAACCTCCTTGGCCCTTGATTATTATCGCAAACTCTGTGCAACATGCCATCTCTGGAAGCAGAAAAATGATCTCCCCGGAGCGCCGGCCTTTTTCAATGAGAAGGGAGGTGGTTGTTCCGCCTGCCACTACATTTTTCCCCCGGGAACACCCCGGAATACGGTGACAAAACAGCTTTCCGAAAAAGAGCAGGAGGCAATCGACAAAAAACGCCCCCATCCCCTGGTCGTCAAACAGGTGCCCGAGGAAAATTGTATCCGCTGCCACAACCGTTCCGGCCGTATCGGCATCTCCTACATCGGAATCTTTGAGGCGGAAGGATACGGAACACCGTATGAAAAGGGACAGCACAGTTCGCAACAACTTCCCGGTGATCGTTTTTATCTTAAAATTTCCCCGGATGTTCACCATGTCAAGGGAATGGCCTGTATCGACTGCCATACCCGTGCCGAAATCATGGGCGATGGGACCAGTTATGCCCACTATGAAGAGCAGTTGGAAATCAGTTGTGAGAGCTGCCACAGTGCAACACCCGGCCTGACTCGGAAGAACAACCGCTTGACCAATGTCGATCTTGGTGGGGAAAAACCTGTGCTCATTGGCAAGATCGATGCCAAGGCACGGCCTCTCCAGCAGCCGGCAAAAGAGGCCTGCCTGGCACCCTTTCACAAGCGGGTTACCTGTGCTGCTTGCCATTCGACCTGGGTACCACAGTGTTATGGATGCCATGTCAAGCGGGACAAACGCGATAACCATCTGGACAAATTGACCCTGAAAAACACACCCGGCTGGTGGGAAGAGGGCCGGTCTTACATCCGCTACGAGCAGCCGATGCTGGCGGTGTGGAATGACGAGGTGGTCATTGTGACCCCGGGGTGCCAGGACCTAGTGACCTTGATCGACGAGAATGGGAAGGAAGAGGGTGGTTTTGACCGTTTCACCATGGCAGCGATCAATCCCCATACCATCCAGGCTAAGGGGCGGACCTGCCGCGATTGCCATGCCTCTACCAAAACAGTCGGTCTGGGGGAGGGGACTGTACTGAAGAAAAACGGGCAGTGGCAGTTTACGCCGGTTGATCGAGGTGTTGCGGGTGATCGTGGACGCACTCCAGGTTTTGACACCTTTGTCACTATTGATGGGACTCCGTTGCAATACGGATCGCGCAAAAATTTGCGGCCCTTTAATGGAACAGAACTGCATCGTGTCCTTCGGATTGGCCTTTGTTTGCAGTGCCACCCAAAGGCCGATGATGCGGCCTATCGCAACTATGAGCCGACCCGTCCCTGTCCAGTTTTCACAGAACCGTAAAACAAAAAGGGTTTAGAGAAAAAATATTCGAGCAATAGCGAAATTTTTCCGGATTTAATTTTTTGGACTTGTTAAAATTGCCCAAAAGCGTTACAGCGCACTGTTTTTTGTATTCACCGGAGAACATTAGTTCACAGAAGGAGTATTAAGAAGATGTTGCCAGAAAAATTTGTACTTGCGGAGAGAGTGCTGCAAGTCGCGCCCTCGCCGACGTTAGCCGTCAATGCCAAGGCGAAGGCACTCAGGGCCGCTGGTGCGGATATTTTGAACTTTAGTGTGGGGGAGCCGGATATGTCCACCCCCGCTCACGTCTGCGAGGCCGGAAAAAAGGCCATTGATGATGGGCACACTCGTTATACTCCGGTGGCGGGTATTGTTGAACTGCGGGAGGCCATTTGCGCTAAATTGAAACAGGATCAGGGTTGGCAGTATGAGGCCGATCAGGTTCAGGTTTGCTGTGGTGGCAAGCATGGTCTGTACAATATCTTCCAGGCTGTTTTAAATCCTGGAGATGAAGTATTGATACCTGCTCCCTATTGGGTTTCCTATCCTCCCATGGTCCAGTTGGCCGGCGGGACGCCGGTGATTGTGCCGCTAAAGGAGGAAAATGATTTTGACTTTGATCCCGCAGTGTTGGCGCAATATGTCACGCCGAAGACCAAAGCGATTGTGCTCAACAGCCCCTCCAATCCTACTGGATCGGTTTTTTCTCAGGAGTCCCTGGTCGCCGTGGCCAAGATGGCTTATGACAACGGATGGCTGGTGATCACCGACGATATGTACGAGGAAATATCCTATGCCGATGGAAAAATCCCGCACATCCTCCATGCCGACCCCCGGCTTAGAGAGCAGCTTATTCTCTCCAACGGTGTTTCCAAATCTTTCGCCATGACCGGTTGGCGTATCGGTTGGTCGATTGGTCCGATCGAGGTTATCAAGGCTATGAACAAGATTCAGAGCCAGTCGACCTCGAATCCCGCCGCTCCTTCACAGTATGCCGCCCTTGCCGCCTTAACCGGGCCGCAGGACTTTCCTCGTCAATTGCTCAAGGCTTTTATTCCTCGCCGGGCCTATTTTGTTGAGGCTCTGCAGTCGATCCCCGGGGTTACTTGTGTCAATCCCAGGGGTGCCTTTTATGTTTTTCCTAATTTTTCGGCATATTACGGGAAGTCATTCAACGGGCAGGTCATTGACGGATCGGTTTCCCTGGCAGACTACCTCCTCAGCGAGGCCAAGGTTGCCACCGTACCCGGGGCTGCTTTTGGCGCAGATGCTTTTATCCGTTTCTCTTTTGCCACATCCATGGATGTGATCAAGAAGGGCATGGAGCGTGTCACCGCTGCGTTGGCCGCTTTACAGTAAGCAAAAGCTGCGGTTCACCCCAATAATAAGAAGAACGGACAGAGAGAATGTTCTCCCTGTCCGTTTTTGCGCGTATTTACTATACGTTAGGAGACTATTTTTGTTCAGACAGTTTTCTGCTTGCCCTCGCCCTTGGGCGGTTGCGCAAGTTCTTTTTCTTGCTTGATTTTAGCGAGTAAAGACTGCAGCTTCCAAGGTGAGGCGAGACATTCTCGGCCAAGGTGATTTTTGGCAACCGCATCACAGAACTGCAGGAATTCCGACATGAGGCGAGTGATGATTTTGTCTTTGTGCTGGATGATCCAAAGTTGCCGGCTCATGTCCATACCCTCGATGGGTAGCGTTTTGAGCCAGCCTTCCTCCGCCTCGCGACAGACTGCGAGCATGGAAAGGCAGGCCGCGCCAACCCCTGATTCAACCGCTTTTTTGATCGCCTCGGTATGGCCGGTTTTGGTGACTACTTTGAGCAGTGAGGCATAACGACCCAGTTTTTTGGTGAAAATCTCCGCTGTCCCAGATCCTTCCTCGCGCATGACCCAACTGGTCTCTTTGAGATCGTCCGGAATGATAAAGGTTTCCCGTTGGGCCAGCTTATGGTGAGGGCTGATGATAATGCCCAACTCGTCCTCGAACCAGGTGGTGGCGACGAGAGAGTCGACGTTGATATCACCCTCGACAAATCCCAAATCCGCTTGACCGGTGGCCACCAGTTTTTCGGCGGTCATGGTATTGACCACCAACATATTAATATGGGCCTCGGGATGCAGTCGCATAAAAGCGCCGATCAGGTAGGGGAGAACATAGTTGCCGATTGTGGTGCTGGCAACGATCTCGAGCACACCGGCCACCGTGTCTTGTTGCTCGGTCAGGATGGTCTCGATATTGGCCACCTGGTGAAGGATTGCCTTGGACAGCGGCAGCAGGTAGCGACCGCGGTCGTTGAGCAGCAGGCTGCGCCCGTGCCGGTCAAAAAGCGGTCCGCCGAGTTGGTTTTCCAGTTCGCCCAAGGCCATGCTCACTGCTGACTGGGTCAGCAGAAGTTTTTTGCTGGCCCTGGTCACTTGCTGGGTTTCGGCAACGGCAATGAAAATTTCCAGTTGTCTGAAGGTAATCGCCATGGGTTCTCTTTTGGCATCAGCCTGATTGATTATTCGTATGACCTGAATTGAAACGTGGCTAACCTAACATCTGAAGAGAATAGGTCAATGTTTTTTAACGGTGGGTCAAATATTCCAAGGCACGGGTCAAATATTCCCCTGAATTGAATCGAGAAATAATTCGTTATTTGAAAGAATTATGCTTGACACCAAAGATGTATTTCAGTAACTTGATAAGGTGCGCTGATTAAACGTATCAGTTGAATTGATGCGGATAGATTCTGCTGTTGAGGAGAAAAAATGGATCAAGTTGTTCAGACCAATATTATTTATGTGACCCTGTTTCTCATCGGGGCGCTGTTGTTCGGGTTTGGCCCGATCATCATAGTAAAGCTGTTGAGTCCTTCTTCGCATACTCGGCAGACTGCTGGCCGAACCGGTCAGATGATCGAGTGTGGCATGGAGCCCATCGGTAGCGCCTGGATTCGTTTCGGAATTATTTATTATCTCTATGCCCTCATCTTCCTCGCTTTTGATGTGGACGTGCTGTTCCTGTTCCCGGTAGCCGTCGCCTACAATAGCCCGGAGCTGGGAGTGCGGGATTTCTATGAAATCCTGCTGTTCGTCGCTATTTTATCGCTCGCTATTGTCTATGCATGGCGAAAAGGAGTGTTCTCGTGGGAGAAGAAAACGTACCTACATCAATAGTACAGTTTGCCCAACTTGAGCAACTGCTCAATCTCGGGCGGGCCAATTCTCTTTGGCCGATGACCTTTGGTCTCGCCTGCTGTGCCATTGAGATGATGTGCACCGGTGGCTCCCGCTACGACATTTCACGGTTCGGCGCCGAGGTCTTCCGGCCTTCACCCCGCCAGAGCGACGTGATGATCGTAGCCGGCACCATCAATAAAAAGTTGGCGTTGGCTGTCAAAACGCTCTATGACCAGATGCCGGAGCCTAAATGGGTTATCGCTATGGGCAATTGCGCCATTTCCGGTGGGCCATTCAAGGTGAAGGAAAACTATAACGTGGTGGAAGGGGCGGATAAGCTTTTCCCGGTGGATGTCTATATCCCCGGTTGTCCCCCCCGTCCCGAAGCACTTCTTGAGGGGATTATGACCCTGGAGGAGAAAATTACCGGAAAACGTCGTTGGCCTCGGGTGCAGACTGGCTGAAACTGAAAAATCGGCTGTTCCCGTAAAAGGCCTCGAGAATGACGTTCCGTTTTGGTGACGTGTTTTTTTCGATTCGTAATATTTGGTTTTCTGCTTTTTTACGAGGCTATTAAATTTCATGGCATTACAAGAGATTACACTGCAGGCTCTTCAAGAGCTTTTCCCCCGAGTTGCGCCAATAGCCCAGGAAGAGGAGCTGCTTGAGGCGCCAGGGCTTCGGGTGACCGACCCGGCCAAACACGGCCACCATCTCGAGGTACTTTGTCCTGCGGATCAGGTGGTTGCATTGGCGGAAGTGATGAATAGGGACGGCTATTTCCTGGAATCGATCTCAGGGGTGGACTGGCTTGACCAGCAGCAGTTGGAGGTCGTTTATGATTATAACCGCCTTGGTGGCGAGCACTGTCGGGTAATGGTGCGGACTCGAATCCCGCGCGAAACCCCGGAGTTGCCGACTCTCACCGGCGTTTTTCCCTCTGCCGACTGGCACGAGAGGGAAACCTTTGATTTCTACGGCGTTATCTTTCTGGATCATCCCAACCTGATCCGCATTCTTCTGCCGGAAGACGCTGATTTTTTCCCCCTTCGTAAGGATTATCTACCATGACCGTCCCTGTAGCACTACGGCATGATGAAACCTTTGTCCTCAATTTGGGGCCACAGCATCCTGCCACCCACGGCGTCCTGCGGGTAAAACTGACCATGGACGGCGAGTATATCGTCAAGGCGGAACCGGTTTTGGGCTACGTTCATCGTATGCACGAAAAATTGGCCGAAGCCGGGACCTACGCTCAGTTCATGCCTAACACCGCGCGTATGGATTACCTCCATGCCCTGGCCTTTAACCACGGTTGGGCCCTTGCGGTGGAAAAGGCCGCCGGTATCGAGGTGCCGGAACGAGCCGAATACATCCGCGTTATCACCGTCGAGCTCAATCGAATTGCCAGCCACCTATTGTGGTGGGCGGCTTTCCTGCTTGATCTCGGTGGATTCACCCCGCTTTTGTATGCCTTTGATGACAGGGAACAGATCATCGATCTGCTCGAGCGTATCACTGGTTCGCGTTTGACGTACTGTTATATGCGTTTTGGCGGGGTCTACAACGATATCGACGACGAATTCATCACCGGTACCCGCGCATTCATCAAACGTCTTCGCAGCCGGTGGCAGCGTATGTACCACGACTTGGTCACCGGCAATATTATTTTGATCAAACGAATCAAGGATATCGGATTTATCAGCAAGGAGCAGTGCCGCCGTTACGGGGCCACTGGTCCTGTTGCCCGCGGATCAGGAATTAGCTATGACGTCCGCAAAAATGAGGCTTATTCCGTGTATTCCGATTTTGATTTTAACATCCCGGTGTATGAGGAAGGCGATTCCATGGCCCGTTATATGGTCCGTATGGATGAAGTCGAGCAGTCATTGCGCATTATCGAGCAGGCTTTGGATAAGTTGCCCGACGGTCCGGTCATGGGAAAGGCACCTAAGGTCCTCAAACCCGCTACCGGGTATTACTACTCGGCAGTGGAGACTGCTCGTGGCGCTTTGGGCCACCGCCTGATCTGCACTGGTGATAAAAACCCCTACAGGGTGAAATTGCGCTCGCCGACCTTCTGTAATTTGAGTCTGTATGGTGAGGTGGCCGAGGGCATGCTGCTTGCCGATGCTTTGGCTTTTATGGGTAGTCTGGATCTGGTTATCCCCGAGATCGACCGCTGATCGAGTGAGGTTAGAGATATATGGAAACTAGTATTTGGCGCGCCCTCTTGTATCTGGTGGGTATTATGGCCTTTGCCGGCGTTAACGCTGCGTGGCTTGGGTGGTGTGAACGTAAAGGCGCTGCCCGCATTCAACGGCGGATCGGACCCTGCGAGGCCGGTTTTGCCGGACTGTTACAACCGCTTGCCGATGGTTTGAAACTGTTGAGCAAGCAGCTGCTTGTTCCCGATGGCGTGGACGGTATTCTCTTCCGGGTTGCCCCGGTTTTAGCGATGATCCCGGCCATTACCTCCATGGTGGTGATTCCTTTTTCCGCCAATGTGGGCGCCCGGGCCATGGAATTGTCGGTTCTGTTGCTGTTTGCCCTAGCTTCCATCGGTATGATCGCCATCCTTTTGGGTGGTTGGGCTTCAGGCAATAAATACGCCATCATCTCGGGTGCCCGTTCGGTTTCTCAGAACTTGGCCTATGAGATTCCGATGCTCCTCACCGTGATCACGGTGGTTATGATTTCAGGTTCGATGAATCTGCGGGATATCGCTCTCTCTCAGCAGGGTGGTTTCTGGCACTGGAATATCTTCCGTGTTGAACATGGTCATTTCCTGACCATGTGGATTTCCTTCATCATCTTTTTCATCTGTTCGGTGGCCGAAACCAACCGTGCCCCTTTTGACATGGCCGAGGCCGAGAGCGAGTTGGTTGCCGGTTTCATGACCGAGTACGGCTCCATGGGTTTTGGTCTGTTCATGATGGGTGAGTATCTTAACATCGTGGTCGGTGCCTGTCTTACCGCCACCCTGTTTCTCGGTGGTTGGGACTGCCCTTTTGGCAAAACTCCAGGTATCTGGTGGTTTTTGATTAAAATTTACATCCTGATCTTCACCTTCATCTGGATTCGTTGGACCTTTCCACGGACCCAGATCTATCGACTGCTCAACCTGAGCTGGAAGATCCTGATTCCCTTTTCGTTGGCTAATCTGTTGATTACCGCAGCCTTGATCAAGGTGTTCTGATTATGAGTGGGTATTGGAGCGATATAATCACCGGCGGAAAAAGCCTGGTCACCGGTATGATGATCACCGCCCGGGAGTTTTTTAAACCGGTGGTGACCGAACAGTATCCCTGGGAGGTGCCGACCATGACACCGCTGTTCCGGGGACACATCGAACTGATTGGCAACGAGGAGAGCGGGGCCCCTAACTGCGTGGTTTGCGGCATGTGCCAACGGGCCTGTCCGTCGAATTGCATCAGCCTTGAGGGCAAGAAAAACGAGGGAGGCAAGGGGAAAATCCTTACCTCCTATGTGCTGGATTTCACCAAATGCAGCCTCTGTGGTTCCTGCGTGGAGAGCTGTAATTTCAATGCACTGCGCTACTCAAAGGTCTACAACCTGGCCAGCTTTGACAAAAATGACTTTATCATCGATCTGATGAAACGGTTGGAGGATCAGAATACATGCAAACGTTAGTCTGTCAGACGGGTGCTGCCCCCAGCCTGTTTTCCCCGGAGGGTGTGGTTGGCGTTATCTTCTTGCTCACCGTGGGCCTGGTTGTTGCCGGAGCAATGATCGCGGTCAATGCCCAGCGGCTTGTTCGTGCCGTTGCCGGGCTTGCTGTGTGTTTCACCGGTTTGGCCGGAGTTTACTATTTCCTGCTCAGCCCGTTTTTGGCCATGATGCAGATGCTGATTTATGTTGGCGCCGTTTCGATCCTGATTGCCTTTGGTATCATGATGGCCACCCCGGAGGAACAGCAAACACCAGGGATGAAGCACCGTCCTACCCTAGCCGGTCCTTTGGCTTTCAGCATGGCCTCATTGCTCTTCGCCTCCCTGACTATGCTCGGTGTCAAAACCCAGTGGCAGGTGTTTCCCCGCCAGGGGACGGGCGACATCAAGGCGGTGGGCATGGCGCTGTTAACCAACTACGGGTTCGTCTTTGAACTTATTTCCGTCGTCCTGCTCTTGGCCATCATCGGCGCCTTGGTGCTTGCACAGAGAGGGAGAAATTAACCGATGCAACTGCTTAGTCTTCACAATTGCCTTACCACCTATCTGGTGATCGGCGCCTTGTTGTTTGCCTTCGGGGTTTACGGCATGGTGGTGCGCCGGACTGTCATCGGCATGCTGGTCTCCTCGGAGTTTATCCTGGCTGCCGCCTCGACCAACTTCATGGCCTTTAGCCGCTTTACCTCACCGGATCCTGCGGTGGGTCAGATTTTCACCCTATTCATTATGGCAATCGCCGCTGCGGAAGCGGCCATCGCCGTCAGCATCCTGATCGCGGTCTATCGAAACTATAAGTCGATAGAGACCGACGATCTGACTGATCTGCAAGGTTAAGGGGAGAAGAGAATAATGCATCCTGTTGCCCCTGATCTTGCCAACGTTGTTATAAATTCCAACCTGCTGCTGGCGGTGATTATTCCCCTGTTCGGCAGTCTGGTGGTCATGACCCTGAAAAAGCATCCGAACCTGCGGGAATTTGTCTCCTGCTGTGCCTCGGTGCTGCTCTTCCTGATGGTGTTGTCCTTCACCCCGGCCATCAAGGCAGGTGAGACACTCGTCTATAACCTGTTTACCCTCTTACCCGGACTGTCCATCACCCTGCGCGCCGATGGCTTCTCTATGATTTTTGCCCTGGTGGCCTCGTCTCTTTGGATGATTGCGGTCTTCTACTCCATGGGCTACATGCGCGCCCACGACGAGCCCTGCCAGACCCGATTCAACGCCTGCTTTGCCCTGGCCATCTTCGGCGCTATTGGTGTTGCCTTCTCGGATAATCTTCTGACCCTGTATCTGTTTTACGAGATCGTTTCGGTCTGCACCTATCCGTTGGTTGCACACCATCAGGATGAAGAGTCCTACGAGGGTGCTCGCAAGTACATCATCTATCTGACGACCACCGCCAAATTGTTTCTTTTGCCGGCGATCATCCTGATTTATGTGCTTTCCGGGACACTGGATTTTCCGCACAGTATCAGCTCGGGCATTATCCCCACCACCGCGACCGACTGGGTGGTGACCATGCTCTATATCTTCTGCATCTTGGGTTTTGCCAAAAATGGTGTGATGCCCTTGCACCACTGGCTCCCTGGAGCGATGGTGGCCCCTACGCCTGTTTCCGCACTTCTGCACGCGGTGGCGGTGGTCAAGGTCGGTGTTTTTTGCACCACACGTACCATGCTCTATGTCTTTGGTGTGGACACCATGGCCCGATTGAATCTTGGCATTCCGACGGCCTACTTTGTCGGTTTCACTATTATCGTGGCCTCAATGATTGCCCTGTCCAAGGATAATCTCAAGGCACGACTGGCCTATTCAACAGTCAGCCAGTTGTCCTATATCATCCTGGGTGTGGCGCTGCTTACTCCCCATTCCATAGAAGGCGGGCTGATCCATATCGTCAACCATGCCTTCGCCAAGATTACTCTGTTCTTCTGTGCCGGTGCGATCTACATCGCTGCGCATAAGAAATACATTAGCGAGATGAGCGGGTTAGGGCGGACCATGCCCTTTACCTTCGGCGCCTTTGCTGTGGCATCGTTGTCGATGATCGGTGCGCCTCCGGTGGCCGGATTCGTCTCCAAGTGGTACCTGCTGGTAGGATCAATGGAAGCGCACCAGGTTGGAATACTCCTGATCCTGATTGCCTCCACCGTCCTTAACGTCGGTTATTTTGCCCCGGTTACCTATAAGGCCTTTTTCGGGAAAAGGCCGGAGGGGCAGGCAGAAACTGGTATTAAAGAGGCACCGCTGAGCATGTTGATACCCCTGTTGATCGCAGCTACCATTTCGGTCATCATTGGTATTTATCCCAACTTCATGATGCAATTTGTCAGGATGGTCATAGGATGATTGCCCTTATCGAATACCTGCAAGCCCGGTTGAAAATCGTGGTGACGGTCTGCTGTGTGCTGCTGGCGGTGATTGCTGTCGGCTCCACTCAGGTGGACACCCATCACGCCCACACTTGGGTGGAGCAGCATGTCCCCTGTTTTTGGTCTCTGTTCGGTTTTGCGGCGGCTGCCGTGATTATCGGTGTGGCGCGTTGGTTCGGCCGCTCCGGGATCCAAGCCCCGACCGATTTTTATACCCGTTCCCAATCCAGTGAGGAAGAAGCATGACCCCTGGTTTTATTCATCCCTCATTGCTCCTAATAGTTGGGGCGCTGCTGTTGCCCTTCATCCAGGGGCCGTTGCGTAAGCCCTACCTGTTTCTCGTTCCACTTTTGGCCTTAAGTGCGGTGGTGCTCAATACCACTCTTTCCGGCAATTTCGGCTTGGTCCACTTCATGGACTGGCAGCTGGTGTTCGGACGCGTGGATAAACTCTCCACCGTCTTTGCCCTGATCATGGGGTTGATGGCGTTGATCGGCACCCTCTATGGGTTGCAGGTCGACCGGGCGGGTGAACATATGGCCGCCTGGTTTTATGCTGCCGGCTCGCTGGGAGCCATCTACTGCGGCGATTACCTGAGCCTGTTTTTCTTCTGGGAGATGATGGCCTTTGCCTCAGTCTTTTTGATTTGGTTCCGGCGTGGACCGCAGTCGCTCTCAGTCGGCTACCGCTATCTGCTTATCCATACGATTGGTGGAATCATCCTCCTGGCCGGTATCATGCTGCGTTACCAGGCAGTGGGCAACATCACCTTTGATCTGTTGGATGTGACCCATCCGCAACTTTATACCTGGCTGATCATGATCGGTTTCGGTCTCAATGCCGCCATGGTGCCGATGCACTCCTGGTTGCCCGAGGCCTACTCCGAGGCGTCGTTCAACGGTGCGGTCTTCCTCTGTGCCTTTACCACCAAGACCGCGGTTTATACTTTGGCCCGTTCCTGTGCCGGAATGGAGATCCTGGTGGTGCTCGGGGTCATCATGGCCCTGTATGGTGTGATTTACGCGGTGATGGAGAACGATATTCGTAAGCTGCTGGCTTGGTCGATCGTTTCTCAGGTCGGCTACATGGTCGCCGCGATCGGTATCGGTACCGAGATGGCCATCAACGGTGCTGTGGCCCATGCCGTTGCCCATATTCTTTATAAGAGCCTTTTGTTCATGGGGACCGGCTCGGTGCTGTATATGACCGGCAAAACCAAGTTCACCGAACTCGGCGGGCTTTATGCCAAAATGCCGGCCACCTTCTTTTTCACAATGATCGGTTGTCTGTCGATTTCGGCCGCACCTTTTTTTGCCGCCTATGCCAGTAAGTCGATGATCATCACGGCCGGGTTTGAGCACCATCTCAACTGGGCCTCTTGGCTATTGATGTTCGGCGCCACCGGCACCTTTATGTATAATGGCCTCAAACTGCCGTACTTCCTCTTCTTTGGTAAAAATAACTGCAGTGAGGAAACGTGGAAGCGGGCAGGCGATCCTTCCTGGAACATGATGATTGCCATGACCCTGGGGGCAACCCTCTGTATCCTCGTGGGCACGGCACCGGGTTTCCTTTACCAACTCCTGCCGTATCCGGTGGAGTACAATCCCCACACCATGTACCATTTCATGGAAACCCTGCAGTTGCTCGGCTTTGCTGCTTTATCTTTCTTCCTGCTCAAGCGTTACGTCGAGCCGGTTGATCGTATCTGCCTGGATATTGATTGGCTCTACCGCAAGGCCGGCTGTGGATTTTTGTGGCTGATAAAAAAACCACTTCAAGGGGCGGATACCGCCTGGGGAGAGGCGTACCGGGTTGTTGGCCTGGGTTCACTGATGTCGCTGAGCCGGTTCTGGAGTTGGTTCGACTGGAATGCCATCGATGGTGTGGTCGACGGTATTGCCCGCTCAGTTCGCGGAATTGGCAGCAAGGTTCGTCTGCTGCAAAGCGGCCAGATTCAAATCTCCCTGTATTATGCGTTCTCCCTGGCCGCCGTCCTGCTTGTTACCTTTATTTCTTTTCAGCTGCTTTAAGGGGAAATAGCACATGGATTTGTTAGTGATTAAAGAGGGTTTTCCCCTGCTCAGTTTTCTGATCTTCCTCCCCATGGCCGGCGGCCTGGTGCTGCTCTTTTTCCATGGGGAAAATTTTGCTCGGCGGTGGGCTCTGGCTATTACCAGCATCACCGCGATTTGCTCCATCCCGCTATTGACCGGGTTTGATGCCACAAGTACCAAGTACCAGTTTGCAGAGGCCCATAAGTGGATACCTCAGTTCCATATCAACTACATCGTCGGTATGGACGGGATCTCGATTCTTTTGGTGCTCCTGACAACTTTGATTATGCCTTTCTGTGTATTGGCTTCCTGGAAGTACATTCAGAAACGGGTCGCTCCTTTCATGTTCTGCCTCCTGGTGATGGAAACCTCGATGATCGGCGTGTTTGTGGCCCTTGATTTCATCCTGTTTTACATCTTCTGGGAGTTCATGCTCATCCCGATGTATATGCTGATCGCCATCTGGGGTGGACCTCGTAAGGCGTATGCCTCGATCAAGTTTTTCCTCTACACCCTTGCCGGTTCGGTGCTGCTGCTGGTGGCTATCATTGCCCTTTATCTTAAATCCGGGTCCTTCTTTATTCCGGAGATGATGTGGCAACCCTACTCGCAGACCTTCCAAATACTGGTCTTCCTCGCCTTTTTCTTGGCTTTTGCGATCAAAGTGCCGATGTTTCCCTTTCACACCTGGTTGCCGGCAGCTCACGTTGAAGCCCCGACCGCAGGTTCGGTTATCCTGGCCTCGGTACTGCTGAAGATGGGAACCTATGGTCTCTTGCGTTTCTGTCTGCCCATTACGCCGGACGCTACCGTGCTTCTGGCCGGACCAATCTTGTGGTTGTCCATTGCCGGGATCATTTACGGTGGGTTTACCGCCCTTGCCCAGCATGACATGAAAAAACTGATTGCCTACTCTTCCGTTGGCCACATGGGTTTTGTTACCCTTGGCATCTTCGTCCTCAACATCCGAGGTTTGGAAGGTGCTATCCTGCAGATGATCAACCACGGTGTCACCACCGGCGCACTCTTCCTTTGTGTGGGGATGATTTACGAGCGCACCCACAGTCGCGAGTTGTCCCTGGCTTCCGGTGTCGGCAAATATATGCCCTGGTTCGTTACCTTCCTGGCCTTTTTCTCGCTTTCGTCTTTCGGCTTTCCGGGAACCAACTCCTTTATCGGGGAGTTCCTCGTGTTAGCCGGAACCTTTGAACATAACATTATTCTGGCACTGGCGGCTATTCCCGGTGCGGTTTTGGCGGCTGCCTATATGCTGCGCATGCTGCAGAAGATCATCTGGGGAGGGACGAATAATCCCGACCAATCCTACCTGAAGGATTTGGGCCTGCGCGAGATAATCGTGCTCACCCCTTTTCTCGGGTTTGTGTTCTGGATCGGCCTTGGTCCTCAGCCCTTTGTTGATCTGATCCATGGATCGGTTGCGCATCTGTTGGATCAGTTCCATACTTGGCAGCAGCATCCCCAAGTTGCCTCAATCCTGTTGCGTTAACGATATCAAACTAACCTGTTACTTTGACCAACCCGTCTCCCTTGAGGGGAGGCGGTGTTGAGGAAACACGAAGAAAGGCTCTCTCTATGGTTATCCTTCCCGAACTTGTGCTGATTGCCGGAGCGCTTGCTCTCTTTCTGGTCAGCCTTGCAAAAAATGTACCCGAACAGACGGTCAAATCCGTCGCCATTGCTTTTGGACTCGGAACCTTTGCTGGCACCCTGCTCGCCTTCAACGAACACGCGACCCTGTTTTACGGCGCTTATGCCGTTGACCAGTATTCCCAGCTGTTCAAGGTGATGATCGGTGCCGCCCTGGCAATCTTTCTTGTATTCAGCCATAACCTCAAGGCCATTGAGCTTAGGATCAGGCCTGAATATTATATGTTTCTTCTGCTGAGCGTGCTTGGGCTGATGATGCTGGTCAGTTCGGTTGAACTGATGGCTATCTTTATCTCCCTGGAGCTATCCTCCTTTGCCCTCTACCTCCTGGTACCGATGCGCGATGATCGCACAGGGGTACGGGTGCAGATGGAAGCTGGCATGAAGTATATCCTCTTTGGTGTCATGGGGACGGGTTTTATGCTTTACGGCATGAGCCTGCTTTTTGGGCTCACCGGTACCACGTATCTTAAGGGCGTGTTTGCATTCCTGGGCGAGGGGAATCTCCAGCCCACGGTGGTTGTTGCTTTGATCATGATTTTAGCCGGTTTTCTCTACAAACTAGCCGTCTTCCCGATGCATTTTTGGGTACCTGATATCTATCAGGGCGCCTCCAATGAGACCACCGGTTTCATTGCCACCATTCCCAAATTCGGTGCGGTGGCCCTGCTGATCCGTTTTCTTTCCCTACCAACCGATCATTCCGCCTTCCTGATTGATCTTTTGGCTGTATTGGCACTGGCTTCGATGTTCTACGGCAACCTCAGTGCCTTGGTGCAGAAGGACATTAAACGCATGCTCGGCTTCTCGGGTATTGCCCATGCCGGTTTTATTGTTCTTGGCCTGCTGTCCTTGGATAGTGAGGGCTATGGCCTGGCAATCTACTATATTGCCGGTTATGTGCTCATGAATTTGGCCTGCTTCCTAGTCATCAGTAATGTTTCCCAACAGGGTGAGAATCTGAGTATTGATGATTTTAACGGGCTTTATAAACGTCAGCCGGTGCTGGCCTTCGTTTTGTCTGTAGGCTTGTTCGGCCTTGCGGGCATCCCGCCTTTTGTCGGCTTCATGGGGAAATTCATGATCCTGACATCGGCGTTACGTGCCGACCATCTTGTTTTGGTCTGTTTGGCTGCAATTAATACCGCCATTGCCATTTACTATTATCTTTCCGTGGTCAAGGCCGCCTATACCGGCGAACCAGGTGATCGACCCCAGCTTTTGGTGCATCCCATAATCCAGTTCACGGGCGTGGCGCTTGTCATGGCCATTTGCCTTATGGGAGCCCTACCGGCTAAGTTTGTTGACTACGCCGGCACCGTGGTTCAAACGCTGCAATAATTAATACAAGAGCAATAAAAAAAGGGGACGCCTAATCAGCGTCCCCTTTTTTATAGGTGTTTGATGATGACCCGATTACATCAGGTGATCAAGGCCTGGAGGCGGAAATTGGCCACAAAGTTGTTTCACCGCCGCTGCTGTTTCAGCCTGGAGCGTGACATTAGTAGGGTCGGAGACAATGGCATCGATCCAGAGTCCGATCTGCACCATCTGCTCTTCCTTGAAGCCACGGGAGGTAACGGCAGCTGAGCCCAAGCGGATGCCGCTGGGATCAAAGGGTTTGCGTTTGTCGTAGGGGACGGCATTGTAATTCAACACGATACCTGCAGCATCAAGGGCTTTGGCTGCGATTTTACCGGTAACCTCTTTGTTGGTCAGGTCGATCAGCATCAGGTGGTTGTCGGTACCGCCGGTGACCAGATTGAACCCTTTTTCGATCAGGGTATCGGCCAGGGCCTTGGCGTTTTTAACAATCTGTTCTGCATAGTCCTTGAAAGCGTCGGTGGATGCTTCTTTCAGGGCCACGGCAATGGCTGCGGTGGTGTTATTATGCGGACCGCCCTGTAGTCCGGGGAAGACAGCCTTGTCAATGGCGGCTGCATGGACTGCCTTGCAGAGAATCATGGCACCACGGGGACCACGCAGGGATTTATGGGTGGTGGTGGTGACGATATCTGCATAAGGGAAGGGTGATGGATGGGCCCCGCCAGCGACTAGACCAGAGAAATGGGCCATGTCGACCATAAGCAATGCGCCACAGGCGTCGGCGATTTCACGGAATTTGGCGAAATCAAGCACGCGCGGATAGGCGGAATGGCCAGCAATGAGGATTTTTGGACGGCAGGCCATGGCCTTTTCACGAATGGTGTCGTAATTGAGCAGACCGGTCTGTTCGTCCAACGCGTAGGATTCGGCCACGAAGTACTTCCCGGAGATCGACACCTTGGCACCGTGGGTCAAATGGCCCCCATGGGGCAGGGCCATACCGAGGATGGTATCTCCTGGTTGCAGAAACGCCAGGTAGACGGCCAGGTTTGCCGGTGATCCCGAATAGGGCTGGACATTGACATGCTCGGCCCCGAACAGATCCTTTGCTCGCTCAATGGCCAGACTCTCAACCTGGTCAATAAATTGCTGGCCCTCATAGTAACGTTTACCGGGGTAGCCTTCGGAGTACTTGTTGGTTAAAACCGAACCGGTAGCCTCCATGACTGCTTTGGATACATAATTTTCCGAGGCGATCAAACGGATTTTATCCTTTTGCCGAAATTCTTCCTGTTGGATCAGGCTAAAAATATCCGGATCTTGCTGTTGTAGGGTATGCATGTTGACTCCTTCGATGTCTGAAAGGGCCGTCGGTCAACAATACCGGACGGACCGTTTGCGAGGTGATGCGGTGATCCTGGGCAGGTCTTCATCCCTCACCAGCCAAGAGGGATGAAGACCGCCTTTAAAAGGTAATCACTTTAATCAACCTGTCTGCTCTTGAACAGCAGAAAATACGTGATTCCTCAAGCGGCTATCATCCTTAAGCAATGTGCAGGGGTGGGATTGGGCGACGACGGCAGATATTTCGCGGCTCCGTTTGCAACGCTAAGGCTTGGGGGCCAAAGGCGAGAAGAAAATGAGATTTTATTGATATAATTCATCTCCCCTTGGAAAAAATGCGACAGTGGGGTATCTTTCTAACTTGCTATTTCAACAGCAAAGTGGCTGGTAGCCAGAAGGATCGGCGAGCCGTTCCGGGAAGGACGAGGATACGAGGGGGCAACGCGAATGTCAGGTGGAGAAGAGGTGAACTAATACAAGGTTAAATAGTGAAGAACACCGCATATGGTGAACGGCTGTGTGTTGCAAGTGGTACTGGTGTAACAGTTGATCGCTGTTGCCCTTTTGCCTCGACGCTCGTCAGGGGGAACGTCTTGGTTTGACCAAATTCAAATGCTATCGAATGACCAGGTAAGGATAATGGAAAAGAAAGCGTTATTTTGTTATGGGACATTGCAATCGCCACTTGTGATGAAGGCCGTGACCGGGCATTCCTATAATGGGCAGGAGGCAATATTGAATAATTGGGCACGTTTTCGTGTTCGTGGTTCCGAATATCCGGGAATTATTCGAAAAGAAGAATCATCCGTTACCGGCAAGGTTTATTGGGACTTGGACGAGCCGACCATGGAGAAGCTCGATGCCTTTGAAGGGGAGAAATACGAGCGGGTCATTATTCAGGTGACCATGGCCGACGGTACCAATATGGATGCCTGGGCCTACGCCATCAAGGATGATTGCCGAAAAATGCTTTCCGACGATCCCTGGGACTTTGATCGCTTCATGCAGTACGGCCTTGAAAAATTCATTCATTGGTTTGTTGAAGATCGCCGCGATTTGTTTGATCGGGGCGACTTCTAAAATTCCATACCTTGCAGACTCCCTGGTCTCCCCGGCTCATACGGGTTGACCAGGGGAACTCGTTCACCACTCAATCCTTTTTGCCGCAGGCAAATCAGGGTTTGGTCGATAGAGGAGGACCATCCGTCCTATCACCTGTACCAAGGTGGCCTTAGAGAGTTGTGCCAGTTGTTCCCCGGCCGAGCCCCTTTCAAGCGGGCAGTTCTGGCCAAGTTTGATTTTTATCAGTTCATGCGCTTTAAAAGCTGCCTCAACCGACTGCTGCAGTGGCTTGGATAGGCCTTCCTTGCCCACATAGACTATCGGCTCCAGATGGTGGCCGAGGCCGCGCAGTGTTTTCTTTTTGGAGCTGGTCAGCTCCACATTGGCCGAAAAATTATCCGATGTATTCATAAATGGTGTGTTGTAAAAAAGATGGATGCCGCCCTCACTGAGCCAGCGAACTGAATAGTTTGTAACCACCCACCCAGGTTCCGATGGCAGACCCGAGGGTGGTTAAAAAAAAGACGAGAAAGATGCGTAAAAGTTTATTCTGCCACCAGCCCTTTACCGAGGTGATGTCACCACTTACCTGCTCGAATTCCTTGACTACCGGCGGATTGGCCATGACCTGGACAAAGGCGCAGACATAGCCGGCACCGATCAAGGGGGTGAGGCTGGTGATGGGCGAGGCGGCAAAGGCGGAAAAAACGGTTAGCGGATGCGCGAGGGCCAATACTGCCCCGATGGAAGTGGGAATGCCGTTGGCCAGTACCCAGTAGAGGGCATTGGCGCTGAGTTCGTGCCATCCATGACGTAGGCCGATGCTGAAGAGCGCAGCAATAATCAGGACTGGAATGGTCCACCCGAGAATTTTCCCCATCCGTGATCCTGGCATGACCGTGTTGATTTCGTCCATGCGATGACGATTGTCATTATGCAGGACTTGCTTGATTCCTTCCATATGGCCGGCGCCGACCACGGCAACCAGACGCGAACCTTGGGTCTGCTTGATCTTTTCGGCCATGAAAATGTCGCGCTCATCTATGAGCACCGCTTTGGTTTGAGGCAGGGCTGCCCCCAACTCTTTAATCAGTTCGGAAAGCACATCCTTACTGCGCATCTCCGACAACTTTTCTTCATCGAGCTCGGTTCGGTCAAAGAGTGAGGTGACCAGCGTTGCCAGGAGATAACCTTTTTTCCAAAATGAGGTTGCTCGCCAGGCACGGCGCAAGGTCACCCTGACCTCTCGGTCGCAAAGGGCGATGGGGATATTGAACCGTTGAGCTGTCTGGGCGGCTGTGAGTAATTCTGTCCCCGGCATGATCCCGAGTTGCCCACCAAGTTTTTTCTGGTAGGTGGCCAAAACCAGGTTCACCAGCAGGGTCGCCAGTTGCCGGGTCTTGATGACCTGTTTCAGATCAAGATTTTCCCAGGCATTTGGTCGGGAAAGCGCAGTGTAGCGTTTTTCATCGAGCTCTATACAAACCGCATCCGGTTGTTCCTGCTCAATAACTTGCTGCACCAGATCCGTTGATTGGCGGGAGATATGGGCCGTGCCGACAAGGAGGATGGTCTTGCCATCCTGATGGAGGACGGCGACATCGTCGGAATAGCTCTGTTGGGGAAAGTTTTCTGCAGCCATGGTTTTTCACATTGTGAGCAAGTGGAGGTATGCGTAGCCACTGTACCGTATTTTACTCCGAGTAGGAGGAATTATCTGTCAAGTTATTTGCTCTTTCGATACTCATTCAGGGGTAGACGCCGCCCGTTCAATGATTTTTCTGCTTAAACTGGGGAAAATGCGGGCGTGGAAGGGGAGAACCGCATACCAGTAAAGGCGTCCCCAAAGACCGTGGGGAATAAAATGGGCGGTTTGCACCAGGCTGTCTTGTTGGATGTCGAACTCAAGCCAGGCCTTGCCTGGAAGTCTCATCTGTGCCTGAAGAAGCAAACGTTTGTTGGGAATCAGATCGGCGACGATCCAGAAGTCAAGGGCATCACCGATACGCAACTCCTCAGGATGACGTCGGCCACGGTTGAGCCCACAACCGCCAGCCATCTTGTCGAAAAAGCCACGTAGACGCCAGAGCGTATCGTAGCTCAGCCAGCCATTTTCACCACCAATGCCACAGAGGCTGGCAAACACCTTTTCCGGTGTAATGCCCGCAAAAGGTGTAATGCGGATATCGCGAAAAACAAGCTGATTATGCAACTCTTGGTCACTGATATCGCACATTGTTCCGGGGGCGGAGTCACACCAGCGGCTAATCACCTGGTCGGTTTCCAGTTCAACGCCCGCCTGATGCACGGCTTCCGGGAAGGGAGCCGGGTGGATATGGGGGAAAAAACGGAGAGCATGATCATTTTCAACCATGGTTGGAGATTTGAGTCCTTCCACCAAGGCTGAACCGATGCGATAGGGGACCGGAGTTACCAGGGCCAACCAGTACGAACTGAGTTTGGGACTGAGCAGGGGCACCGGAAGAATCAGACGGCGAAGGCCCATGGTTTGGGCCGTTTGCTTAAGCATTTCTAAAAAGGGTATTGCCGGTGTGCCGATATCCACCACCAGGTTTTCTCCATAGTCGAGACTAATGGCTGCATTTAAGTAGGCAAGCACATCGTTGATACCGATGGGTTGGGTCAGCGTATGGACCCAACGGGGTGTAATCATCACCGGTAGTTTTTCCACCAGGTGGCGAATGATTTCAAAACTGGTGCTGCCGGAACCTATGATAACTCCTGCCCGAAACCAGATTGTCTGTACCTCCCGAGGACAACTGGAGAGGATCTCACCGGTTTCGATGCGGCTTGCCAGATGTTTGGAGGCCGAAAGTGGATGGCCAAGCCCGCCAAGGTAAATCAGTCGGCGCACCTTGCATTCCCTGCAGACGGCCAGGAAGTTTTCGGCACTGATCCTATCCAGGCGACTGAAGTCATCACCGGTACCCATGGAATGAATCAGATAAAAAGCGGTATCCACTCCTTGAAGTGCCTGGCGCAGGGTATCAAGGGAAAAGGTATCGCCTTCAATGACTTGGGCATGCTTGAGAGTTTTGTCGGAGAGCTTTTTGGCATTACGCACCAGCAGCCGCAAGGAAATGTGCGCATTTTCGCGTAATATCTTTTCTAGCCTGCGGCCGATATACCCGGTAGCGCCGGTGAGTAATACGGTGTGCATGGGATTTTCCTTTCGGAAGTTCTGGGGGGACCTTGGTCACAAGGGTAGAGAGCATCCGAAAAAAGGCAAGAGGGGGTGAAAAAATTTTACTGGAAAGCAGGGGGAGAACTCAACCGCCCGCGAAAATCTTTCCAGGCGGTTGAGTTGAGAGGACCTCAGCCTTTTTTGACCAGTAATTTGTTGCCGGTCTGGAGGGCATTGTTGCTGAGTTTATTTAATCTGCGCAGATCCTGGGCCGAGGTTTTAAATCGGCGGGCGATGGTGCTGAGCGTATCCCCGTTTTTGATCACATACCAGGTCGGTTGCGCTGGAGCCTTGGCTAAGGCCACAGTCGGCATTGATTTAACCGAGGTCTTTTTGGTTTTTGATCCTGCGCTGGCAATGGATTTCGGGGTAGGGCTTTGCTTTTTTGCGGAGGCAAGCACTACTGTGGCCTTCGGTGTTGAGGCCGCTTTCTTTAAAGACTTGGGAGCAAGGGCTACGGTAACAGTGGGAACCTGCCGATGAACATAGATTGCAAGCTGTTGCCCCTGTCTAACTTTGTGTTGATTGGAAATTTTGTTCCATTGCATCAGGTCTTTGACCGGGACCTTATATTTTCGGGCCACGGAGGCCAAGGTCTCCTTCGCCTTTAACTGGTGACGGATGGATTGTTGCACAGTCTTGGATTCCTGGCTGCTACGACTGGGGGCATCCTGCTTGGCAAGCATATATTGGGTGCTAGTGGTTGGGATCTGCAGGCGCTGGCCGGCGCGTAAATTGGCTGAGCGCAAGTTGTTGGCCTTGAGGATGTTGGTCATATTGACATTGTAACGCCGACAGATCATGGAGAGGGTATCGCCACGTTTCACAGTGTGGCTTGCATACATCGTGCGCCTGATGGGCTTGAGGTTATCAATGTTGGCTGCAACCAGTTCTTTGGTGCCAACCGGGATGCGTAGGGAATAGCGTCCCTCAGGCGGTGTCTGATTTTTTCGCAGTTCGTTGTTGAGAGTGCGGAGCTGTTTCACCGAGGTCTTGGCAACAGCGGCAACCGCTTCCAGGGAAATTCCGCCGGGGACGGAAATCTGTTCGTAATGTTGCGGTGAATGGTACTCGATATCGGTGAAACCATAACGTTCCGGGTCCCGGCCGATAATAATGGCTGCAATCAGTTTTGGTACGTATCGTTTTGTTTCCAGATACAAACTTTCCGAATCGGCAATTTTCCAGAAATCCTTCGTGTTATACGTTTCAATGGCATCGGCGATTCTTCCTTCGCCGGTATTGTACGCGGCCACGGCCAGGTACCAGTTGTCGAATTGTCGGTGCAGTTTGGACAGGTAGCCAATAGCGGCTTGAGTGGCTTTGATCGGTTCCCGCCGCTCATCGACCCAGGAATCAATTTTCAACCCATAGTTTCGACCTGTTCCGGCAATGAATTGCCATAGACCGCAGGCGTTGGCTGGAGAATAGGCGGAAGGGTTGTATCCGGACTCGATCATGGCCAGGAAAACCAGGTCTTTTGGGAGCCCGGCCTTTTCCAGCTCCGCCTCCATATGGGGACGAAAGGCGGTTGACCTCGCCAGCCAACGGGAATAATAGTTGCGTTGCTTGCCCTGAAACAGGTCGAGGTAATACTGGACCTGATCATTGAGCACGATGGGGAAGTCATATTTGCTGGCATCAATTCCGGCCTGCTCCAAGGTCATCCGTTGCTCGGCACTTAAACCTTGGAGGGCCGCAAGCTCCTCACCTGCGGTCTCCTCGGGCTCCGATGCGGAAACCTCGTCTTCACCGTCAACATTGGCCTCGTAACTGCCTGCGCGGTGGCTAGCGAATTTTTTGTTATGGGAAGAACAGGAAGTGAGGGAAAGGCAGAGGAGGGCTATACAGCATTGGGTCAGCAGAACTGGCAATATTTTCATAGAGTAATGCTCGGTCTATGCAACCTGGGGGATGCAATGAAGGGATATTGGGCTTTCTGCGCTCAACAGCAAAATGAACACAATAATTTAAACAAACTGTTTCCTTTAACATTAATTTTCAAAGGAAAACAAGAAAAAGTCTTTTGATACCATACTATTCCGGGGCAGACGCAACAGGTAATTCACTGAATGACCATTGTTTTCCGATTTTTCGGATTTGGGAAATCGGGGGGGATGGAATTTGTTTGTGGGAGTTTTTAGCGGTATAATTAGCTGCAATATCTTGTAATTTAAAACGATATAAATATTCTTCCTCTTAGCGGTATCGCATCAGGCCTGCAATGGTTAGACAGGTTTCGTTCCCTCTGTTTTCCAAGAAAAAATAAGGGCTGTTGGGTATTGCCGACAAAAAAAGATTGGATCAATAAGTGGTTTGATAACAGGTTTTTCTTTCTGTCAAAACCCGAGTCTGGTATCTTTGCCGACTCTATCAATACCTTGTTTTTCTAAACCGGCAGTTATGCCGTGCCCTCATTTCTTACGTTGTCGGCGCTCCAGACTGCGGCAACCTATGCAATGTCTTCGTGTCATGTTGAAATTTTTTAAATATTGTTTTTTTACCCTGCTGTTGTGCGCCCTTCTTGGAGGAGGCCTCGGTGCCGCCGGGCTGTATTATCTGGTGGCCATGGTTCCCTGTCCGGAGATGGATGAATCGGCCATTGCCGCAATTTTAGGTCGTGAAAGTCCTGTCTACTACCGGGACGGCCAGACCAAAATCGGCGTTCTTTTCGAAGGTATCCATCGCCAGTACCTGAAATATGATGAAATACCTCAAGCTTTTATCAACGCCCTGATCGCCTCCGAGGATGATGAATATTTTGATCATTTCGGCATTGATGTTCCCGGCATCCTCCGGGCAATGTTGGCTAATCTCCGCGCCGGTCGGGTGGTGCAGGGGGGCAGTACCATTACCCAACAGACCGCAAAAAATCTTTTCAAACGCGAGTCCCGCTCCATTAAAGCCAAGTTGAAGGAACTGCTCTATGCCCTGCGGCTTGAACACCGCTACAGCAAGGAAAAAATCCTCGAATTTTATTGCAACCAGTTCTTCGTTAGCGGTAATGGGCATGGGCTCGGTGTAGCGGCCCGATATTTTTTTGATAAGGATCCTCAAAATCTCACCCTGCTTGAATGTGCCTTTATTGCCGGCAGTGTCAAGCGCCCTAACTATTACAACCCCTTTCTTCGCAAAAACAGCGCCAATGCCGAAGAGGTGCGCCTGCGTGATGAGGAGCGGATTAGTTACGTCCTAGGGAAGATGCGCAAAGCCGGTGCGGTCAGTGATGCGGAGTTTGCGCAGTTGAGGGCCGGCGATATTGTGTTTAAACAGGGGCGAATGTCTTATACCCAGAACACGGTCATGGACCTGGTCAAGGAGGGGCTGGAGACGCCATTTATCGCCGATATTTTGGAAGAAAACGGCATTTCCAACATCTCGACCTCCGGGGCTCGCATAGTCACCTCCCTGGATAAAGATTTGCAATCCAGTACCCTCCAGGCACTCAGACGCCAGCTTTCCCAGCTTGATGTCCGCCTGCGTGGGTACACGCGGTCTGAAGTCCAAAAGGAATATGAGACCCTGGGGTATTCAGGAGACGACAGTCTGCTGCCGGGAAACTTTGTTTTTGGGACCATCGCGTCACTTTCTTCGAGTCGCGAAGAGGGTGCTTTGGTCGGGGTACATTTTGATGAGGGAGGGGTAAACGGGCGTATTGTTGGTGAGGGGTTTGATCGCATCGCTAACGCCTATGCCAAGTTCACCCGGGGCGCTGGCCGGGCAAGTAGTTCAGATCGTCAGTCCTTGGTGAAACAGTTGCAGAGTGGTGATCAAATCTATGTCTCCATCCGTTCCATCAGCGAGGATGGAACGCTTGAGCTTGATCTGGAAAAGTACCCACAGGTGGAAGGCGCGGCCTACGTTCTTCAGGAAGGCGCGGTTCGCGCCATGGGGGGCGGTATGTCTAACATCAACTATAATCGTGCAACCACGGCTAAACGTTTGATGGGGTCGACATTCAAGGTCTTTCTTTTTACCGCTGCCCTGCAGCTCGGCTGGAGTCCGGTGGATATGATCAACAACAACCGCCAGGCCTTCGTGTTTTTGCGACAATCCTACACGCCCCAGCCTGACCACCACAGCCCCTTTTCCGAGGTCAGTCTTAGCTGGGCCGGAGTAACCTCGGAAAACGTGGCCTCGGTATGGCTCCTTTACCATTTGACCGACCATCTGGACTCGGCTCAGCTCAAAGAGTTGGCGACTCGGGTCGATATGGCGCCTAGGGTGCGGGACGGAGAGGTAGAAACCTATCAGCATTACAAGGAACGCATGCGGGATCGGTTCGGCATCATCATCACCCGGGATTCTCTGAGTAAAGCCTCCTTCAGTGCTGCCATTCGTGCCCTGAAACCTGATTTTATCTTTGATAATCGCAGTGATGAGTACGCCAGGGTTGAGAACCTCAGCTACGAGGAGTTTCTCGGATTGCGGGGACTGGTTGCCCGGTTGAACCAATTCAGGCAGTCGCCGCTGCAGGGGACCGGATCGATTGATCCGGATAGTGCCTTTGATAACCCCAGTGCCGTGGTGGTCGTCGGTAACGGCCGGCTGGTTCGTGATACTTTGGGCAGGTTCATTTACACCTTGCGCACCGAACTGCCGCCCAACTGGCAGATGATGGATGCCAATACTCTCTCCGATTACCTGATTTCGCTGCCCTCGGGCCGGTATGATGCTTTTTGGAACGACCAGGTCCAGCTGGATGGGGTCCTCTCCGTAAGCACCGTGCAGCAGATAGAAGCCCAGATGCGTCAGGAGCGTGACAAGGTGGATGGAGACAAGCTCTATACCCTGGACGTGCTGAGCGCAACGCAGGAATTCCGAGTTATGTTGGGCTTGCAGTATATGGTGCGATTGGCCAAGGCCTGCGGCATTGACAGTAATTTTGAGCCGGTCCTTTCCATGCCCTTGGGCTCCAATGTGGTCACGCTCTCTGAGATGACTCGCCTCTACGAATCCATTGTCACCGGCAGCCGGCATGATGCCGCCGATGCGGGGACTCTGGCCGCTGCCGAGCTCGATGGTCATGTGGATCCCGATGCAGCCTCCATCATTGAACGGATCGAAACACCGGAGGGAAGGGTGGTTTATGCCCGACAGGTGGTGAAAACCCGGGTGGTCGATCCCAAGAGTTCGGCCGCGGTCTGCAATATTCTGCAAAATGTTATCCCTTACGGTACAGGCCGTTATGCCAAAAGCCATGTGCGCCTGCGCAGTGATGATCCCAACCGTCAAAAAATACTGGACAAATTGCAACAATCGTACCCCCTTTTAGGCAAGACCGGAACCGCCAATGATTACCGTAACGCTGCATTCCTCGGTTACGTGCCAGTGTTGGCGCACGACCAATCAGGGCTCAATCTGCAGTCGGGATATGTGGTGGGGGTCTATACCGGTTTTGATGCCAATATGCCGATGGTGAAGGGGCGTTTCCGGGTCAGTGGAGCCCAGGGGGCGCTTCCCGCATGGAGCGATATTGCCCAAGGTATTCTTGATGTGGAGAAGGTCGCGGATCGGATCGATCCGGTGGATCTGACCTTTAATGGCCTGAGCCTGCAGTATCCCAGTGTGGGCGAGGTGTTCGTGCCGGTTGATCCTTCCGCAGGTGGGGCGAGGGTCTACGGAGCAAGGGTGGCCAAACAGAATACCCCGCCCAGCCGTCCGGCCAGCCTTAGCTTCGGTAGCCTTAGCGAGACCGGCCAGTTTATCCCGGAACGGCAATTTATGCCTTTTTGGAAAAACCAATAGCACGCAAGCAGCAATGCAAGGGATGGGGCCTCTGCCGGATGTTCACTTTTGATGTGTTGGCGTGTCTGGATTTTGTGTTCTTTTTCGGTGTAAGGGCAGAAAGCGATTGTTCCCCCCGGGCTTATTTGCTATTGTTGGTCCAATTTTTACGCTGATTTCTACAGAAGCAAGGTCAGTTGCGTCTTTTCTCCCGCCGTGTACAGGGGGCGGGGTGTGGCCTTGTTTTGTGCTGAATGTCCAACCTTGTCATTCTCGTATTGTTCGAGGGAAATGACGTTTTTTGTTCGCAAATGACTGCTTTTTGGTTTTTCCAAGGCCATCAAATTTTATTCCACACGCAGAGCTATGTCCTATCAATATAAAGCCAGCAAATCTCTGGTGATTATTTCCTGTTTATGTGGCGCCCTCGTTTCCGGTTGCGCGGGAGACGGCCAGTATGTTGATCCTTATCAGGCTCGGGCCAAACGTGAGGCAGCCATGCAGCAGGCAGGGGGGGGGCAAGGCTCGGCTAATGCCACCCGTCGGGACGTCCTGTTGCCGGCCATGACCTCCATCAACACTCGTATCCATGCCTACGAGGAAAAGCTTAGGGCTTGGCAGGATGTTGAACGCCGGGCCGGTGCCATGGGGCTTTCGTCGGAGCAACAGAATCGAATCAACGAATGCCGTTCCCAACTGCAGGATATTCTCCTTGAGTACACTTCCCTGCAAAAACAGCTGCAGCAGGAAACGCAAATTGATTCCGCTCAGCTGCTTGCGGGCAATTCCTTGATTCAGCTCAACCAGCAGGATATCGATTATTTGGAGAGTGGCTGCGGTAATTTCCTTGCCGAGCTGAACACATCACGGACGCCAACCGCTACCGTCCCCGCGGACCCGCAAATTCAAGCGGCCTTCGAAAGCGGCGATTATGATCAGGTCATCAATCTCTACAACCAGATGGCGCAGACCCCGGGCCTGACCCCGTCCCCGATCACCGTTTATCAATACGGGCAGGCACTGGTGAAGAATCATCAGGCAGCCGACGCGACCCGGGTTCTGAATTCACTTCTTGATGGAATCCGCCAGCAGCCCGCTCAGGACGGACTGCTTTTGCCGCTGTTGCAACTCGTTGCCGATCTTGATTTCACCCGGGAAGCCTACGACGATGCTCGTCGGAAGTATGAAGAGTTAATTAAGGTTTCCATAGAAAAAGGAGCCCACAAAGATGAGTGGGCTGGGCTGCAGCTGGCGGCCTTACAGCCGGGAGTGATCCAGGCATCGGAATTGCGAGATTTTGGCGAAGTATTGAAAAAATATTTGAGCTACGTTCCCAAAAGGGATGGGTTTTCCGTAGCCGAGGCGGTGAACGGGTATCGGCAGCAACATCCCTACACCACTTTGGCTCCCAATGCGAATTTTTTAAGCAAGAATGCCAGCAATCAGGCCGATGCCTGGCTGAACCGGAGCTTGAATCAGGCGCAACCCAGGGTTGAGGATCATCTGCCGCCGGACGGACAAGCGCCGACTGTTCCCGGAACGCCTGCGGAACAGCAATTATCCGTTACCGCTCCGCAGACTGGTCCTGTTGTTGGTGCGCAGGATGGAGGTGCGGTCAAGCCTTTAGCTGCCGATGCTCAATCGCTCCAGGGGACGTATGACAAGGGTGTGGCCTTGCTGCAGGCCAAGGAGTACGATCAGGCCATCGAGCAATTCAAACGTTTGCAGAATACAGCACTCGAGAGCAAGGCCCAACCCATGATTGCCGATGCCTCGAAACAGGCTGGTCAGGCAATTCGACAAAAGGCTGCCGAGCTTTTTGTTCGTGCCAGCAATAGCCGTGATACGGATGAAAAACGTAAAATGTTGCTTTCCTCCCGGGATCTGTTGCAGAGTATTCTCGGTAAATATCCCCAGTCCGGCCTCGCCGACAAGGTCGAGCGGAATTTGGCCAGGATTAACGCAGACCTGAGTGCCCTGGATGCATCCGCACCTCGTCCGTATACCCGTGGTGGCGCTTATGTGCCGCCCCAAACCGGAGAAGGGACCCGGTAAAGACCCGGGAAAGAAGAAGTGCTGTCCAAAGCCCTTCCTGCCCCTTGGCGGAAGGGCTTTCGTTGCTTGTCTCCCAATGCCCAGCAGCCTGATTCGACAGTATGCAAAGGCCGGAAAGCGCGTTGCTGAATCAAGAAGAAATTTTTCTCGCCGTTGACAAAGCCAGCCGGGTCGCTTACTTCTGTCGCTGTCTTATGCCTTTGCGTTGCCGATAAGCTTAAGGGAGGAATGTGTGGCACAGATCACTGAGAAAACGATTGATTTGGACGGCTGTTTGATCCATGCACTGGAATGTGGCCCACAAGACGGGCAGACAGTGGTGCTTTTGCATGGGATGAAATTCCAGGCCGAAACCTGGCGGGAATTGGGCACGTTGGCGGTTTTGGCCGATCTCGGGCTCCATGTTGTAGCTGTGGATATGCCGGGTTTTGGCAAGAGTACGGCAAGCACGCTTTCCACTCAAGAGGTCTTGGCCCGCCTGTATCAACAGCAAAAATATTCCCAGGCTGTGCTCATCGGACCTTCCATGGGAGGCCGCATTGCCCTGGAGTTCGCCATTGCTCATCCGGAAAAAATCAGCGGACTGGTGCTGATCGGTGCCGTGGGGGTAACAGAAAATCAATCCGGTTTATCGCGTATCGCGGCACCAGTGCTGGTTATCTGGGGTGAGGAGGATCAAGTCTCCCCCCTGACCAACAGCGATATTCTGCTGCAGGGACTCTCACACGCCAGACGGGAGATTTATCCCCATGCACCCCATCCTTGCTATTTGGGGCAACCGGATCGGTGGCATGAGAGTTTGAAAGCCTTTTTTACTGATCTCAAAAGCGAGAGCTAACCATCCGTTCCATGGGAAAAACACTGATCATTGCCGAGAAGCCGAGCGTTGCCACTGATATCGTCAAAGCCCTTCCCGGAAAATTCACGAACGCCAAAACCCACTTCGAAAGCGATGCCTACGTGGTCTCTTATGCTATCGGCCATTTGGTTTCCATTGCCTATCCGGAAGAGATTAATCCGGCCTTTCAAAAGTGGACCCTCGACAACCTACCGATTTTGCCTGAAGAATTTCCCTTGGCGGTGTTGCCGGAAACCAAGGCCCAGTTCAATGCCCTCACCAAATTGATTCGCCGCCGGGATGTGGAAGTAATCGTCAATGGTTGTGACGCCGGGCGCGAGGGGGAACTGATCTTTAAATACATTCTGAAGCAGGCGCATAACCGCAGTGTGGAAAACAAACGGATCCAGCGGTTGTGGTTGCAGTCCATGACCTTGGATGCCATCCGCGAAGGGTTGAGGCATCTCAAGGACGATCAAGAGATGCGGCCATTGGAGGATACCGCTCTGTGCCGCTCCGAAGCCGACTGGTTGATCGGTATTAACGCCACCCGTGCGCTTACTTGCTACAATTCCCGCTTTGGTGGGTTCAAAAAGACGCCCTGTGGCCGAGTGCAGACCCCGACCCTGTCGATGCTGGTCAAGCGCGAAGCCGAACGGCGCGAGTTTGTGACCACCACCTATTGGGAACTGCATGCCCGTTTTGATTGTGGTCCGGTTCAATATGAAGGTGTCTGGATCGATCCTGCTTTCACAAAAGACGAAACCAAGCCGCATGGTCGTCGTAACCGCCTTTGGGATGTGGCCAAGGCAACAACGATCCTGGAACGTTGCACCGGAAAACCGGCCAAGGTGAAGGAGAGTAGTAAAAAATCGACCAATGGTGCGCCCCCGCTTTATGATTTGACCTTACTCCAGCGGGAGGCTAACAGCCGTTTTGGTTTTTCGGCCAAAAACACCCTGGCCCTTGCGCAGGCGCTGTACGAACGGCATAAGCTCATCACCTATCCGCGTACCGACAGTCGATGTCTACCTGAGGATTATCTGCCCACAGTGGAGGATGTGGTCCGCAGGCAGCAGCAGTGGCAATTCGGTCGTTTTGCCGCCGAGGCTTTGGAGAAGAAATATCTGAAAAAAGACAAGCGAATCTTTAATAATAAGAAAATTTCGGATCACTTTGCCATTATTCCCACTCCCGGTCTGCCCACCACGTTGAGTGAACCGGAGATGAAGATCTACCAGATGATCGTCCAGCGTTTTCTCGCGGTCTTTTTTCCACCGGCGGTCTACCATAACACCACCCGGCTTTCCTTGGTGGAAGGGGAGACCTTTCTTACCGAGGGAAAGATTCTGGTCGAGGCGGGATGGCGGGCTATCTACGGGGCAACAAGCGAAGAGGATGGCGACAAGGAACTGCAGGCATTGCCGGAGAAGACACCTGTCAACTGTACCAAGATTGAGCAGCAGGAGCACCAGACCAAGCCTGCACCCCGATTCAGCGAGGCCACACTGCTTTCCGCGATGGAGAATTCCGGCAAGCTGGTTGAGGATGAAGAACTGGCCGAGGCCATGAAGGAGCGCGGTTTGGGCACCCCAGCCACCCGGGCGGCCATCATTGAAAAGCTGATCAACGAGAAGTACATTGTTCGAGAGCAGCGTGAGCTGGTACCGACCGGTAAGGCTATCGAGTTATTGAGTCTTTTGGGGGCACGCAAGATCGACGTCCTCGCCTCGCCGGAGTTGACCGGTGAGTGGGAATTTAAGCTCAACCAGATCATAACCGGCGCCATGACCCGGTCCCAGTTCATGCGGGAGATTCGGGAGATGACCGGGGCCATTGTGGAGAAAGTGCGCAACGGTGGTGAAGAGGAACGTCATGAGGCCCCGTTCTCGCCCATTGACGGCGTTCAATTTTTTGAGACCGCCTCTGCCTTTGAATCCGAGGATAAAAAAATCATGATTCGCAAAGTGCTCGGTGGGCGGTTCATGGAGAACACAGAAATCGTTGAATTGATCAAAGGTAAAACCCTGGGGCCGTTTAGTGATTTTCGTTCTAAAAAGGGCAAACCATTTAGCGCCTCGATCCATCTGGCCAACAATAAGGTCGAGTTCCTTTTTGCCGACTCCACCGAAGAACTGGATCTTGATGCAATCCGCGCCCAGGAGCCGCTGGGTATCTCCCCTATTGATCAAACGAAAGTTTTTGAAACCCCGGCCGGATTCCTTTCTGATTCCGCGCTGGAGGGGGACCAGAAAAAGGGGTTGCGTATTTCGAAGATGATTCTCGGCAGGCAGCTTGGTCCGGAGCATATCAGTCAACTGCTGAACAATGGGCGCACCGAGCTGATCACCGGATTCATCTCCAAGAAGAAAAAACCCTTTGATGCCTTTTTGTTGCTGGACGGAAAGGGCAAGTTGAGTTTTGAATTTCCCCCCCGCAAGAAAAGGGGCGCAGCCAAGGAAGAAGACAACGGCTGATTCCCTCTTTACGGAACCCTCGCATTTGCAATGACGGCAAAAGGGGCTGAGATTACCGAAAAAATCGTCATAACCCTAAAGGATGTATGAGAAAATTAAAGAAAGAATTTAGTCAACGGGAAGGCCAAGATTTGGCGGCAGCGTGTGTCCGCATTGCCCTGGATACAAAGGCAGAGGATGTGGTGGTGCTGGATGTACGTGGTCTGGCTTCCTTTACCGATTATTTTGTGATCATGAACGGTCGCTCGACCCGGCATGTGCAGGGCCTTGCCGAAGCCATTGAAGGGGAACTGGGAGCAAAGCGGGTCAACAGCAAGCATAGCGAAGGCCTGCGGGAAGGCATGTGGGTACTCCTCGACTTCGGCGATGTGGTGGTGCATGTTTTTTATCATGAAAGTCGCAGCTTTTATGACCTGGAAGGGTTGTGGCACGATGCTCCCCGAATCGATGTCGATGCGCTTTTGGTAGATGCGGCTCAAGATTGATGTTTGATGCCGCCGTAAAAACTTCGATCTACAGCGTCGCAGCGTTTTGCCCGACACTTGACATTCCTTATGGATGCCTTCCCGCCGTGAAAAACGCTACTCCCTGTATATCTTTGGTTTTATTGAGCCATCTTTCAGAATGTGAGAGACTTTTTACGAGTCCATCATGTTCGGTATAAGGTTAAAAACTGAAAATCCGTGCATCGTAAAAACGGCATGTCGCGAAGCACGGAATGTAGTTCTCGAGGCTTTTTTCGAGAACTACATTAACTGTCAAGGAGGTTGCTGATGCCTGCCCCTGTTCCAGTTATTCTCGCCATTCTCGATGGTTGGGGACTGGCTGATCCTTCTGCCACCAATGCGGTTTCCGTGGCCCATACCCCCAATATGGATCGGTTGATGACCGATTATCCCGTGACCCGCCTGGTGGCGCATAACGGTCTGGTCGGATTGCCCGAAGGGCAGATGGGCAACTCCGAGGTCGGGCATCTCAATATTGGTGCCGGAAGAATTGTCTATCAGGATTACACTCGCATCAACCGCGCGGTCGATTTGGGTGAATTTGCCGCTAATCCGGTTTTCAACACGCTGATGGAACAGGTCAGAGAGGCGGGATCCCGGTTGCATCTCTGCGGCTTGGTTTCCGACGGCGGGGTGCATAGCCATATCCGCCATCTCATTGCCCTGATCGAACTGGCCAAGAGTAAAGGAATCGAGGTCCTGATTCATTGTTTCATGGACGGCCGTGATACGCCGCCGCACAGCGGGGTCGATTATTTAGAGGAGCTTACCCAGGCGCTGGATCGTATTGACTGCGGCAGGATTGCCACTGTTTCCGGGCGCTACTATGCCATGGACCGCGACAAGCGCTGGGATCGGGTGAAGAAGGCCTGGGATGCCCTGATTGCAGGTGAGGGTCCGACCGCATTGGATGCGCTTGCGCTGGTCCGGGACTCGTATGCCAAGGACGTCACCGACGAGTTCATCATCCCGACCGTGTTGGTGGATGGAAGTGGGCAGCCGATCGGCCAAATCCGAGATCGGGATGCGGTGCTTTTTTTTAACTTCCGCGCCGACCGGGTCCGCGAGCTCTGCCATGCCTTTGGAGATGCTGATTTCAACGGATTTGATCCCGGTGTCCGCCCTCAACTGGTCAGTCTGGCAACCATGACCGAATATGAGGCAGATTTCACCTTTCCCGTTGCCTTCCCACCGGTGACCCTGACCCATATCCTTGGTGAAGAGGTCAGTGCCCATGGTCGGCGGCAACTGCGTATTGCCGAAACTGAAAAGTACGCGCATGTAACCTATTTTTTCAATGGCGGCAACGAGGTGCCCTATCCCGGCGAAGATCGGATTCTGATCAATTCGCCGCGTGATGTGGCCACCTATGACCAGAAACCGCAGATGAGCGCGGTGGAACTCACCGATACCCTCCTGGAAGCATTGGCAAAAGAGGAGACCGCCGGGAAACCCTACGATGTGGTGATTCTCAACTTTGCCAACGGTGACATGGTCGGCCACACCGGGGTTATGGCCGCTGCGGTGGCGGCCTGCGAGACGGTTGATCAATGTATCGGCCGGATCGAGCAGTTTGTAGCAGAGCGCGGCGGCGCATTGCTGATCACCGCCGATCACGGCAACGCCGAGCAGATGCTTGACCCGGAAAATGGCGGCCCGTACACGGCCCACACCCTCAACCCGGTGCCCCTGATCTTGGTCAGTGAGCAGTTCAAACAGCATAAACTGCGGAGCGGTGGTGCGCTCAAGGATATTGCGCCAACCATCCTCGGTTTGCTGGAGTTGCCGATTCCAAAAGAGATGGGAGGGGAGAGCTTAATCCTCTAACGCGAACGGGTATGGGTGCAAAAAAAACCACGTGCCGGATCGCACCCTTCTTTTAACCTAACCGACGACAGACCTACAGATTTAACGATTTTTTGGCTGAATAAGGAAGAAAACCATGCGCTATATCAGTACTCGGGGTGGGATTGAACCTCTGAAATTTCAGGATGCAGTGATGATGGGCTTGGCCCGTGATGGGGGATTGCTGCTGCCGGAGAGTCTGCCTACGATCAGTGCGGATATGCTGAATCGGTGGCAAAATATGCCGTATCAATATCTTGCCCGCGAGATTCTCTCCCTGTTCATCGACGATATTCCAGCCCTTGATCTGGAAGAACTGATCGAGCGTTCCTACGCCTCCTTTGCCCATCCGCAGGTGACGCCGGTGACCAAGCAGGGAGAGGTCTACATCCTGGAATTGTTCCACGGCCCGACACTGGCGTTCAAGGATGTGGCCCTACAACTGTTGGGTAACCTTTTTGAGTATGTACTTGCCCGCAGCGGTGGATTCATGAATATCCTCGGCGCCACTTCTGGAGACACTGGCAGCGCCGCCATTGCCGGGGTGCGGGGCAAGAGGAATATTAACATTTTTATTTTGCATCCGCACGGCCGCACCAGTCCCATCCAGGCCTTGCAGATGACCACCGTGCTTGATCCCAATGTGTTCAATATCGCGGTCAACGGCACCTTTGATGACGCCCAGAGTATCGTTAAATCCATTTTCAACGACCTCAATTTTCGCGATACCTATAAGTTGGGGGCAGTCAACTCGATCAACTGGGCCCGCGTTCTTGCCCAGGTGGTGTATTATGTCTACGCCTTCCTCAAGCTGCGTAAATTAGGGAATAACAGTGTTGACTTCTCGGTGCCCACCGGCAATTTCGGTGATATTTTTGCCGGCTACGTTGCCCGCAAGCTGCTGCCCGAGGGGAGTATCAACACCCTGATTTTGGCCACCAACGCCAACGATATCCTCACCCGTTTTGTTACCCGTGGTGATTACTCCCGTGGTCAAGTGCAGACGACCAGCAGCCCCTCCATGGACATTCAGATCGCCTCCAATTTCGAACGCTATCTCTACTATCTGCGCGGAGAGAACGGCGCTGCGGTCAAGGCGGATATGGAGGGCTTTGCCGCCACGGGCCAACTGGACCTTTCGGCCTTTACCAACCAAGTGGGCCAAGATTTCCGTTCACTCTCGGTTTCGGAAGAGGAAACCATTGCCACCATCGGTGCCTTCCATAAGGAGCACGGTTATCTGCTCGATCCCCATACCGCAGTCGGTGTCAAGGCTGGTCAGGAACTGCGCGATCCAGCCCGGCCGGTGATTTGTCTGGCAACGGCCCATCCCGCAAAATTTGGTGCTGCCGTGAGCAAGGCCATTGGGTCCGAACCACCCCTGCCGCCTGCATTGGCCGGGTTGGAAAACCGCGAGAGCCGTTGCGTGCTCCTCGATGCCGAAATGGAGGCCGTCAAGACGTTTGTTGCCAAGAACGCCTTGTGTTAATCGATTTTGAGGGACTTGAACGCCGCCATGATCGACATTGCCGAGCATAAAGAGCAGGTTGAAGCAGCGGTTGCCTACTTACGGGACCGTATCGACGAGCCGCCCGAAGTCCTTATCCAACTGGGCACTGGCCTGGGAGAGTTGGCCAAGGCGATGCAGGGAGCCACCTCCCTGGCCTATTCCGAGATCCCAAATTTCCCCCGTTCCACCGTCACCAGCCACGCCGGCAATTTGGTCATCGGCCGCTTGGCCGGCAAACGGACAGCTATTCTCCAAGGTAGGTTTCACTACTACGAAGGCTATTCGGCCCGTGAGGTGGCCTTTCCCATCCGGGTACTATCGCTTCTCGGGGTGAAGACCGCCATTATCACCAATGCCAGCGGCGGCCTTAACCCGGTTTTCCGCCCCGGCACCCTGATGGTCTTTGACGACCACATCAATCTTCTGGGCGACAATCCCCTCCGCGGTCCGAATATTGATGCCTGGGGCGAGCGCTTCCCAGATCTCTCCACCCCCTATGCCCCGGAATTGCGTCAATTGGCGCTTACCCTTGCCCAACGGCTGGGATTGGCGGAAACCACCAGCGGGACTTATGTCTGCATCCCCGGACCAAGTCTGGAGACTCCGGCCGAGACCCGCTATTTACAGATGATAGGTGCCGATGCTGTGGGCATGTCCTCGGTGCCGGAAATTCTGGTGGCCCTGCATGCCGGCCTGCGGGTGCTTGGCCTCTCCGTGGTGGCCAACGTCAACAACCCTGATCATTTTCAACCGATTCTTATCGACGAGATTATTGCCGCTGCCAAGAAGGCGGAACCGCGGCTGCAGCAGTTGATCATCAATATTCTGGCGGAGCTGACCCCATGCGTTTGAGCGCGGATCTGATTCTTACCGGCCACTACCTGCTGACCATGGATCAGGAACAGCAGGTGATCGAAGAGGGTGGGGTGGCCATTGGAGGAGACACTATCCTTGCCGTGGGCAAGAGCGCGGAACTTATCGCGCAGTATCCGCAGGCGAGAGTTATGGCCGAGCCCCATGGCCTGATTATGCCGGGTCTGGTTAATGTGCACACCCACGCGGCCATGTCTCTATTTCGTGGCCTTGCCGATGATCTGGAGCTGATGCAGTGGCTGCAGGACTATATCTTCCCGGTGGAGGCAACCCTGACAAGTGAGATCGTCTATCAGGGAACCCTGCTTTCCATTGCCGAGATGATCAAGTCCGGGACCACCTCATTTTGCGATATGTATCTCTTTGCCGGGGATGTTGCCCGTGCTGCCGAGAAAACGGGCATGCGTGCCTGGCTCGGCGAGGTCCTCTACGATTTTCCTTCCCCGAATTACGGTGAACTTGAAAATGGTTTCACCTATACCAGGCAGCTTTTTGATCGCTATCGCAATCATCCCCTGATCACGATTACGGTCGACCCCCATTCGGTCTATACCTGTTCACCGGACCTGCTCACCCGGCTCGGCGACCTGGCACGGAAGGAGGGCGCTCTTTATGCCATTCATCTCTCTGAAAACGAGGCCGAAGTTCGAACCTGCCAAGAGCGGTACGGTCGCAGTCCGGTTGATCATCTTGAATCCCTCGGTTTGTTTGGATCCCATGTGGTGGCCGCCCACTGCGTGATGCTCACCAATGATGAAATTGACCTCTTTGCCCGGCGCGGTGTTAAGGTGGCGCATTGTCCGCAGTCCAATCTCAAGCTGGCCTCAGGCATTGCTCCGGTGGTCCAGATGCTGGAGGCCGGGATTTGCGTGGGGATCGGCACCGACGGCAGTGCCTCCAACAACGATGTCGACATGTTCGGGGAGATGAACACCGTCGCCAAAATTCACAAGGTGGACCGGATGGACCCCACGGTGATGAGCGCGGCCACCACTTTGCATGCGGCCACCATGGGCGGTGCCAGCGTCCTTGGGGCGGAACATTTGATCGGCAGCCTTGAGCCGGGGAAAAAAGCGGATTGCATTGTGCTTGATCTTGATCAGCCGCATCTAACCCCTATTTATAACCCGACTTCGCACTTGGTTTATGCAGCCCGGGGTGGTGATGTCCTTCATTCGGTGATAGGGGGCCAGGTGGTGATGGAAAATCGCAGGCTTTTGACCCTTGATGAGGCTGGCCTTCTGGAACGTGCCGCCGAGATCGGGGCAGGCTTCCGTCAAGGCTGCAATGGCGGTTGACAGGCGATCAGTGCTGGTGCTATTATCAATTTCTTTCGTTGTTTTCAGTTAATTTTTGACGAGGTGTCACCATGTTCGGACTCGGAATGCCTGAACTGATTGTTATTTTAGTTATCATTGTCATCATTTTCGGGGCGGGTAAACTGCCCGAGATCGGATCCGGTATCGGCAAGGGAATACGCAATTTTAAGGAAGCCACCAAAAAGGACGATGAGTCCAAGGTGATTGACGACGATAAAAACAAAGAGGCCTGATTAACCGGCCCCTTTTTCTTTTTTTTTTGAGGAGTGAGCAATGTTTGGACTCGGAACCCCTGAGCTGATCGTCATCCTGGTCATCGCTTTTCTTTTTTTCGGCGGCAAAAAGATGCCGGAGATCGGATCCGGCCTGGGAAAGGCAATTGGTTCTTTCAAAAAAGGCTTGAGCGAGGTCGAGGAGGCTGGTAGCGAGCTGAAAAAGAACATACCGATGGCACAAGAAATTTCAGAGGTGAAAGAAACCTTGGATAAGGCTAAAAATCTCACTGGTGCCCTCGGTAAATAATCCCTTCCTCCTTCGCCCCCTCGGAAAGGGTTGCAAAGAAGGCTTGGCCTGTTGCCGCTCTTTGCGAGGGGGTCTTTGTCCTTGACAACCATTTCCCTTTTCAGTAAATGCTTTTCCTCGCAACCACTATCAATTCTGTGATTTTGTGATCACAAAATTGTTCGATATCTACATTTTTGTGTTTTCCGTCCCGGTTGCTTCGTCTGATCAAGATCGACCTTTCAGGAGCCGTTCATGTGCCGATTAGCCTTAAAAAGCGCAGATTCACCTTTTTCGCCCTATGAAGTCCTCACGGCCATGGAGGCCATGCAGGAAGGGTACGACGGTAGCGGGCTTGGCCTGTTACTGCGTGGGGTGGAATTTGATGAGTTCAAACTCAAACCTCACCATGTGGTTCTCTCCGGTATTGCCCATACCGAGGCCGCCTTTCATCGTCTCACCGACTGGATGGGCAACCAGGGATTCCAGATTAAGTATGCCCACGAATTCGATCGTAAACCGGGATTGATCGAAGCCAAGGATCGATTCAACTATATGGTTCGGGTATACCGGATGCCGGAAGCCTGGGCGAATCTGACTCTGGATGAAATTGACGACAAGTTGCTGGACATTCGCTTGGCTATCCGCCGTGACGGCGAAGCCCATGATGGCGATATCACTATCTTTTCTCTCTATCGTGACGTCGTCATGATCAAGGAGGTCGGTTGGCCGCTGGAAGTGGGTGATGCCCTCGGCCTCAATGACGGCCGCATCAAGGCTCGGGTAGTTATGGCCCAAGGGCGCCAGAACACCAACTACGGCATCAACCTGTATGCCTGCCATCCCTTCTTTATTCAGGGTATCGGTACCATGACCAACGGTGAGAACACCGCCTTCGTGCCGATCAAGGAGTGGCTCCTCGGGAAAAAAATTCCCGGATATATGGGGTATCACAGTGATTCGGAGACCTTTACCCACATTCTCCATTACGTGACCAAGAAACTGAAGCTGCCGCTGGAACTTTATAAACATGTCATCACCCCGTTGAAGACCGAAGAGTTGGATGTGCATCCCAACGGCGATTTCCTCAGGGGACTGCGTACCGCCTGCCGGCGTTTGATTATCGACGGCCCCAATGCGGTTATTGCCACCCTGCCCGATGAAACCTGCATGCTGGTCATGGATCAGAAAAAAATGCGTCCTGCCACTGTCGGTGGTCGGCCCGGTGCTTGGGCCATTGCATCCGAAATGTGCGGCGTTGATGCCATGGTCCCGGATCGTGATCCTTCCCTTGATTTTCAGCCCATGCGGGAACACTCCGTTATTATTCCACCCGAGCGAAAGGAACTCATAGTATGGTCTCAGTTCGATCAATTTACACTTCCCCAAGCAGCCTAAGTTACCACGACCTTCCCTGGATCATCGAACATCGGGAGGATCGCTGCACCCTGTGTGGACGGTGTACCGCTGCTTGCCCGGTTGGGGCAATTTCGTTGTCCTACTTCCGTCAGCGTGTACCCAAGCTCGACGTGTTGCAGAAGAAGCGAGGCAATGAATATCGACATTTTACCGGCATTCGCCAAAGTACGGACATTGCCAAGCGCTGTATCGGTTGCGGTATGTGTGCTTCGGTCTGCCCCAACGAGGCCATCGGTCCACATGCCAATGACAACGAGCACCGCTCGGTCTTTCTGAACAACCAGAAAGGTGACGCTCCCAAGCGTGGCGGTCGCCGCAACGCTCCTGGTAAGACTGTTCTCGATCGGATCTCCTTTGGCCGTATCTCGATGTTGACCGACCCGGCCCTGGATGCCGGCCGTCATGAGTTCAACATTAACACCATCCTCGGTCGGGTGTTGTCGCCAGAAGAGTTTCTCCGTCGCAAGCTGACTGGTGAATGGATTCCGCCGACTCGCGAGATTTTCCCTTTTGTCATCGGTTCGATGTCGTTTGGTGCGCTTTCGCCCAACATGTGGCTCGGCCTGCTGCAAGGTGTGGCCTACTGTAACGAGGTTCTCGGTATTCCCGTGGTCATGGCTACTGGTGAGGGCGGTTGTCCTCCCTGGGTTCTGAAGAGCCCGTTTTTGAAATACATTATTCTTCAGATTGCTTCCGGGTACTTCGGTTGGGACGAGATCATTCGCGCCATCCCCGAGATGCAGTGCGACCCGGCGGCCATTGAGATCAAGTACGGCCAGGGCGCCAAGCCCGGTGACGGCGGTCTGTTGATGTGGTTCAAGGTCAGCAAACTGATCGCCCGTCTGCGCGGTGTGCCCGAAGGGGTCGACCTGCCCTCGCCTCCGGTCCATCAGACACTTTACTCGATTGAGGAGAGTGTCATGAAGATGATCCAGACCATGTCCATGGCTTTTGGCTTCCGGGTACCGGTTTATCCGAAGATCTCCGGCTCGACCTCGGCCAAAGCCGTGCTCAACAACCTGGTGCGTAACCCCTATGCCGGTGGCCTCTTGATCGACGGTATCGACGGTGGCACCGGCGCAGCCTACAACGTCAGCATGGATGCCACTGGCCACCCGATCGCCTCCAACCTGCGCGAATGCTATCTCGACCTAGTCCGCCAGGGCCGTCAGAACGAGATCCCGTTGTTTGCCGCCGGTGGTGTCGGTAAAAACGGGAATGTCGCCCAAAACGGTATGGCCCTGGTCATGCTCGGCGCTTCCGGCGTTCATATCGGCAAGTACATTATGCAATCCTGTGCCGGTTGTCTGGGCAACGAAAAGGGCCGGTGTAACATCTGTAACATCGGCCAATGCCCGAAAGGTATCACCAGTCAGAATCCGAAACTCTATCGCCGCCTTGATCCGGATGACGTTGCCCAGCGCGTGGTCGATGTGTTCATGTCCATCCGTACCGAAGTCAAGAAGATCATGGCACCGCTCGGTCGCTCTCAGAGCCTGCCCATCGGCATGTCCGATGCTCTAGGCATTGACGACAAGGACATCGCGGACCGGCTGCAGATTAATTACATCTGCTGAGATAGGCTTCAGCACAGGACTTTTTGAACTATGAGCGATACAAAGCAAAACATCATCACTGTCCGCGGCCTGGATGAGCAGGGGCAGCGGATATCGTCGAAAAACTTTGAAGAGGCGGTTCGCAAGGCCGCTGAAAGCGCTGACGAACTGGTTCTGGAATCGTTTGGTCAGCACAACATCGGTCTTCGTCTTGGCTCCAAGGCTCGTCCTTTGACCATCCGCGTCAAAGGCCCGGCCGGTCAGCGTCTGGGCTGCATGGGATTGAAAGGGGCCACTATTGTCTGTGAAGGTTCCGCCTCGGACGATGTCGGTTATCTCAACATCGGTGCCGATGTTATCGTCAAGGGCGATGCCACCAACGGCGTCTGCAACGCCATGGCCGGTGGCCGGGTCATGATCGGTGGATCCATCGGAGCCCGCGGGCTGACCATGACCAAATGGAACCCGGATTATGAGTGCCCCGAGATGTGGGTCCTTGGTTCGGTGGGTGATACCTTTGCCGAGTTCAACTGCGGTGGTATCGGTGTGGTCTGCGGCTTCAACCCGAAGAATCCGGCCAATGTCCTTGGGTACCGACCCTGTGTCGGCATGGTTGGCGGCAAGATCTATTTTCGTGGCGAAACCGACGGTTCCTATGCAAAAACCAATGCCAAACTCGAACCGGCCACCGATGAAGAATGGCAGTGGCTGATCGAGCATCTTCCCGAGTATTTGGAGAAGATCGGTCGCAGTGAGCTCCTTCCCACCCTCTCCGTGCGCGAGGAGTGGAATGTCCTGGCCGCCATCACCCCGCAGGAGCGGGCACTGATGTTTTCTGGGCCCATGCCCATGGCCGAGTTTCGGCGTCGGATCTGGGACCAGGGGTTTGGCGGTGGTGATCCCTTGCGCGATCTGGCCCCCGGCCTCGACCGTAGTCCCATTGGCGTGATCGAGCCAGGCGAGTTTCGACGCAAGAAACCCTTTTGGGCCAACCGCGACTCAGCGGCACCTTGTACTTTCTATTGCCCGATCCATATCCCGACCATCGATCGATTACGTTTGATTCGTGATGGACGGACTGAAGAGGCCTACGAGATGCTGCTGCGCTATACGCCGTTGCCGGCATCGGTTTGTGGCACCATCTGCCCCAACCTCTGTATTCAGAATTGCTCCCGCGAGAAAATTGATTATTCGATTGATGCCTCGGTCCTTGGCCGCGCGGTGCAGGCAGTAAAACCGCCCAAGGCTAAGGCCCCAACCGGTAAAAAAGTAGCCATCATCGGCGGTGGTCCGGCCGGTATGGCTGCGGCCTGGCAATTGGCTCTGAACGGCATTGAGGCGCATATTTTTGAGCGTGACAACCGTCTCGGTGGTAAATTGGCGCAAACCATTCCCTGGGAACGTCTTTCCCAAGCGGTTTGGGATGTGGAGATCAGTCGTTTTCTCAAAACCGAAAATTTACATGTCAACCTAGGGGTTAATTTAAGCAAGGACAAGGTCGAGGAACTGAAAAAAGAGTTCGACTATGTGGTGGTCGCTGTCGGTACCCACCAACCACGGACGCTGTCATTTCCCGGGCACGAACGGGTGATTCCGGCCTTGGATTATCTCAAGGCCGCCAAGAGCGACAACCCCATGGCTACCGGCAAGCACGTTGTCGTCATCGGTGCCGGTAACGTGGGTTGCGACGTTGCCGCCGAGGCCTACCGCCTCGGAGCTGATCAGGTAACCCTGGTCGATATCCAGAAACCTCTGGCATTCGGCAAAGAGCGTGCGGCCGCCGAGGCCCTGGGCGCCACCTTCAAGTGGCCCTTCATGACCCGAGAGGTAACCGCTGAGGGAATTATTGCGAGTGACGGTACCCTGTTGCCGGCACAGACGGTTATTATCTCCATTGGAGATATTCCAAGCCTCCCCTTTCTGCCGGATTCGGTGGATGTAGTCAGGGTGGCCGGTGCCTCATGGATCAAAACCGACGAAGCTGGTCGTACCTCTGATTCACAAATTCTGGCGGTGGGCGATGTTGAACGTCCCGGTTTGGCCACCAATGCACTTGGTGCAGGTAAAAGGACTGCCGATTTTCTGATTGCCACCATCAATGGGCAGGAGTGGTTGCCTTTCCGCCAGCGTATGATCGATTACGAAGCCTTGACCCTGGCTCATTACGATCCCGTCACCGATCGTGGCGTTACCGAAGATCAGCAGGCTGCTCGCTGCCTGAGTTGTGGCTCCTGCCGAGATTGTCATCTTTGCGAGACCGTCTGCCCGACCGGTGCGATCTCCCGTCGCGAGATCACACCCGGTCCCGATGGGGTGAGCTATGAATATGTTTCCGACGACGATAAATGTATCGCCTGCGGATTCTGCTCCGATACCTGTCCCTGTGGTATATGGGTAATGCGTCCGTTCTAAAGCTTCTCTTTGCAGACCAACCAAAATAGCCCCGAGTCGGACCGCGACTCGGGGCTATTTTTTGTTTGACTGCTTCTTAAATCTTATCAAGGCAAGCGTGGTTTACGCCACGGCCATTTTCTCGACCTCTTCTGTGAAATTTTTGAATCGTTCGGTCGGAAAAAGTGGTTGATATCCCGGACAGCAGTTGCCCGGTTTTTTGAACCAGCTGCCTGTATTTCTGATTTTGATGCCGCATTTGGGGCAGGTCACTTCGAGCATTTTATCGTCCATCATCATTTTTCCTTGGTCTGAAGAGTGCGTGGTGGGGGAGGAGGGGATGCCCTGTTAACGGTGAACCTTGAGTACCTCCATAAAAGACATATTTAAATGGGAATGCTTGTTATTGCTGGCGTGGAATTTGCTAAATATTTATTGAGCGTCACAGCTGAGAGATTTTTATCCGCGATAATTCAAAGCGATAATAAAGGGTTGAAGCAAATGTTGTCTCGTCCCCCCTTTTCTTTCTGAAATTTCAGCATACAGTTCCGTATTACAGGAATCATTCTTTGGTGGATTCCGGATTTTTGGAATTTATGGTTGAATTTTCAAAAATTGCCATTGTGACGGTTTTGTGAAAAAACAAAAGGAAAACGTCACATCAAAAAAATCAACGAGTAGCGAAACCAGTAACGTCGTCCTCGTGACTTTTTTACAATAAAATGAGCAGCGATAGAAAAAAACTTATTAAGGAAATAATATCCTCAGCCTCCAGGGCGAAAATTCAGGCCGCTACCATTGCAATTTTGGTGTTTGGCTGTATCACTATTACCGGAGGATATTTTCTTCTCGGCTCCCAGAGTGGCCGTGTGGATACCGTTGCGCAAAAGGAAGGTGGTCCTAGCAGCCATCCTGTTTTTTCCGTACTTGGACTAACAATGGCATCTTCACCAAGTGTGGCAGATGAACTTTCTCAGATTGAAGACGCCAGCAGTGAAAAAAATGGAAAATGGTTCGGGCTTTGTAAAAAGAGAAGTGTCAATAGCATTAACGATTTTCGGAGAACCGTTGAAAATGATCCGGCACTCTCGGTCTATTACTCGGGTTTTAATTGGGAAGAGGCAAAGCTAGGCAGTTTAAAGGAAGACGTCATGGCCTACGTTTCCCACAGGAAGGGTGATGTCATCAAAAAGACGGCTAAAGCGATTAAGTTGCCCAAGGGCGACGGTTATATTACCGATGGTGTTCGTACTGCTCGAACGTACTGTTGCAACGATATTGTCCTTACCCCCTCAGCGGGGCCCCCAAATACATTGCTGCCACCACCAGCTGTTCCTCCAGTCGGAACTTTGGGTGCGCCGCCAGAGCTTTTTGTGCCGAAGGGCACGCCTCCGGCAACATTTTCATTTCCCAGTGTTTCTGATATTCCTGGAACCTCTGTGTATCCACTGGGCCGGAGAACGTCCTCCCAAAATCCTTCAGATCCTCCTTCGCATCCTCCTTCTTCTCCGGTTCCAGAACCGGGCACTTTGTTCCTTATGGGCGCTGGCCTTGTTGCGCTAGCCGCAGTCGGTAGAAAAAATAATTTTCGTTCCCGTAACTAGCCATGGAAACGACGGTTTTTACTTTTTCCCGAATCCATCATAACTCACACTCACCAAAGTATGACCGGTGACCCGTGCGTGCTCCCACAGATTCCCTAGAAGAAAGGAAAACAGGGGCTTTTCGGCACAGGAAAATCGCGTTTAGCTCCTTTTTTGCGATTATATTGGTGCTTATTTTTGCGCTTGAAGAAATTTATGCCGAGCAGCCGTTTACCGTGGATCAACAGTCGCTTCAGTGGGCGGAGCAGCACTACGGAAACGTGGGGCGTCGTAGGTTGTTGGCTTGGCAAGATTTTATGCGTCAACTCGGCACGGATGAACTTGTTTTTGTCGAGCAGGTCAACAGCTTCTTGAATAAGCTGATGTTTGTAAGTGATGGTGCCCACTGGGGTCGAGCCGATTACTGGGCCACGCCAACGGAATTTGTTGCCAGCGGTGGCGGCGATTGTGAAGATTTTGCTATCGCCAAGTATTTTTCCCTGAAGAGTCTCGGAATTTCTAGCGATAAACTTGCCTTAAACTATGTTTTTGCCTCTCGCCTCAATCAAAGTCACCTTGTCCTTGCGTATTACCCTGTACCGGGAATGGAACCATGGGTGCTTGATAATCTCATGGATGCAATAAAGCCGGCATCCCAGAGAACCGATCTCGTTCCTATTTACAGTTTTAATGCCAGCGTCCTATGGGAAAGCAAAGAGCTCGGTAAGGGAAAACAGATAGGTAATAGTCGTCGTATTAGGCCTTGGCGTGAGCTGCTTAAGCGAATGAAACAATAGAAGATGTGGCATCCCCGGAAATGGTACGAGAACGACGTTTCGCGATAAGTAAAAGTTGTTTTTGTGAGGCAAAATTTTCGTTTTTTTTGAGTCTGTTAAGTTGAGATACGTACTATTATGACCTTGTACAGACAATTGTTGCTGAGCACCTTTTTGATCCTGTTCTGTTTATGTTCAGCCCTGTGGCTGGGGGAGTTGAAACGGACGCGCGATTATCTCGCCCAACAAATGGAAACGCAAACCCGGGAAAGCGCTAATTTTCTTGGACTCACCCTCTCCTCAGTACAGGGGGGCAGTGAACTTGCCGTTATGGAAGCCATGATTGATGCTCTCTATGACAGCGGCTCATATCGGCGAATCGAGCTGAGTGACTTGAACGGTAAGGTGCTGGTTTCTCGACGTAACGAAGAGGCTTTGCTCCCTGTTCCTGCCTGGTTCGGTGATATGGTCGCTCTTTCAGTCCCAGAGGCATCCGCCAGGGTAATGCGGGGGTGGCTGCAAACCGGGACGGTTCTCGTAGAGAGTCGACCTGAGGATGCGTACCAAAACCTTTGGCTGGCTGCCAGGAATACCGCTCTGTGGTGTTGCCTGACCTGGCTTGTTTTTGCCGTTCTCGGCGGTATTGTGCTTCGTTCTATATTGCATCCACTTAAAAGAATAGAAGAACAGGCCATGGCGTTGTGTCGACGCCAGTTGGATATTCAGCACGATATTCCGCGAACAAGAGAATTGCGTCGGGTGGTCGTGGCTATGAATATGTTGGCCGAGCGACTGGGACAAATTTTTACCGAGCAGGCTGCCATTGCTGATAAACTTAAGCAACAGGTGTACCAGGATCCTCTCACCGGACTTGGGAATAGGCGCTATTTGGAATTGCAGATAAATGCCAGACTGGCTGATACTGGCAACCAGTTTTTTGGAACCTTTTTGATCGTCCAATTACAGCAGTTGAAAGAGCTCAACGAACAATACGGATACCCGCAGGGGGATCGTGCTCTTCAAGATCTCGCCATCCATTTGCAGGACGGCTGTCGCCATTTTTCCGGAACGGTCCTCGCCAGGCTTGGGGGGGGAGATGTGGCTCTTTTTTTGCCGGGCGTTGACGCACAGCGTGCACAAAGTTTTTGTGAGGAACTCTTGCCGCTGGTTTTTCGAGAAGGTCAACGGCTCTCACCGGTTCCCGCCAGCCGCTGTTCTCTTGTCTGTGGCGGGGTCTTTTTCGAGCAAACAGATTCCTTTCATGATCTTCTTGCTGCCGCTGATATGGCTCTTATTCAGGCAAGGAGCAAAGGCGACAACAAAATACAGCTGCTGCCATTGAGCGGCGATTCGGGACTATCTCTACCAGGCCGGATGCATTGGAAAGAAACTCTCCTTAACCTGATATCCGAGAAAAATATAATTTTCTATGCCCAGCCAACGGTTCAAAAGAACAACGTGGCCGAGCAACTCGGCTATGAAATGTATGCGCGGGTCAAGGATTCCTCCGGGGATCATTTTTCCTTGGCAATGTACCTTGCCGTGGCAGAGCAGTTTGGTTTGACGGCCGCTCTAGAACAAATGGTTCTGGAAAAGCTGCTGCAAAAAAAATTGTGGCAACTGTTTCCCCAACGCATTGCTCTCAATATTTCTCCGAGTTCACTCCAGAATGAACCCTTTTTTTCCTGGATTTGCCAGAAGTTGGCCCAATGCGGGCGCGAGGGAATTTTTTTTAATATCGAATTTCCTGAATCCCGTCTTCATGCCCATGGTGAACGCATTAAGCAATTTGCGGATGTGGTGAGAAAAGAGGGACATGGTGTTGGTGTTGATCATTTCGGGCAAGGATTAATTAATTTTGGCTATCTCCAATGGTTGATGCCCGATTATGTCAAAATTGATAGGGCTATTGCCGATGAACTTTTGCGTCAGGATCAAGATGTGCGTTTTTTTATTGAATCCCTGTGTGCCGTTGCTCACAGTATCGGCGTTAAGGTGGTTATAAAAAATGTTGAGACGGAAAAGCAGCTGCTGCTTCTTGCCTCGTTGAACGTTGATGCGGTGCAGGGGAACGCTATTCAATCACCAGTACTGTTGCCAAACGATGTGAGCGAAAAAGGGTAGCACTTTGTTTCTGAGGCGCTCGCTGGTATCACCCTAAAAAAATGCCCCCGGCAGTGATGCTACCGGGAGCATTTTTAGGGGGGTTATTTCTTCATAAATCGAAGCAACACCTTGTATTTTCTGATGTCCATATCCTTAGGCAGGGAGGTGGCATTGGGAATGAGCAGAGTCAGAACCCTCCCTCTTTGCGGATCCTGACGGGGTTGTCGTCGTCGTTCATGGCCCAAGGGGCCGATGACCCGTTGGCGTGGTTCCCTGATATGCAGCAGTTCTGCCTCCACAACAGTGCCGCTTGGATTCGGCGGCTGGGTGGAAGGGGTGATGGGCTCGATCGAGCCAATGATAATGTCCACCATTGTACTATTCCTCCGTGAAAATCTTCTACTCTCTACGTAGCCTATTCCCCCGAAAAATGCGCGTTTTATTTCGTTTCCCTCAGGCTGTTTCGCTCCAAATCAAGCAAGGTCTGCTTCATGGGCAATCCGCCGCCGAACCCGGTGAGCTTGCCGCCAGCACCAATCAGACGATGACAAGGAATGACGATTGCGACAGGATTGGCATGGGCCGCCCCGCCAACGGCCCTGGCCTTGCCCCGGCCACCGATACGCTGGGCAAGTTCACCGTAGGTCTGGGTATGGCCATAGGGAATGGCGAGTAACTCCTGCCAAACCTGTTTTTGAAAGGGGGTGCCATTGAGGGAGAGTGGCAGATCAAATACCGTAAGTCGCCCCTCTACATAGGCCAGCAATTGCCGGCCGGCCTCGGCAAGCAGGGGATGGGCATCAAGGGGAACCTGGCATTCAGGAGGAAAAGGGATGCTTTTTATGGAGGTGGGCAGGTGGATTGCGCAGATTCCCTGAATATCCGCTGCAAGAATAAACACCCCAAAAGGAGAAGGGAGAGTGGTGAATGAATCCATATTCATAACGTCAATCGTTGCAATGGAGCAAACGTTCAAGCACGATAGTTTCGATCCGTGTCTGTTGGCTGAGGACGGCGGCTGCGAGTTGCTCCAGCAGGGCAAGCGCCGCTGAATCCGAACCGGTCACAATATGGATGCAGTTGTAGTTAAGGCAGAAAATAGGTTTGGCCATGAACAGACACCCCATTGATCCGAGAAAACAGCAGTCGCTGTCATTGGGCTCCCGCCGAACAATTTCCATTCCAAGTAGCAGATTGATCAGAATCTGGATGCTGTCGGTATTGTCGGCCATATAGGCACTGCAGCATCCTCCGTCCGGCCGCGAGGCACAACTGCCGCAGAGCCGTCCCAGAGCCATGTCCACCATCTGCGCAGCCAACCTGAGGCAACCACTGCGCAAAAATTCTATCTCTTTCAGCAAGGCGGTATCAAGCATTTTCTTTTGGCGCAGATGCTCCAAAAGAATTTGTGCCTGGGAGAGTTTTTCTTTCGGGCTACCGTTATACCAAGTCTGGAAACGTTTGCTTGCGTACATAATAGGGGTTTCGAATCAGTTGAGGGCTTGCTGCATGAAGTGTTTCCAGGCCGGAGCCGCAGCCTTGCCCCCGGTCTCGCCTTTACCGAGGGTGGTGTCGCGATCGTGGCCGAACCAGACCCCGGCGGTCAGGCCTTGGGCCGAGCCGACAAACCAGGCATCAATGTTGTTATCGGTGGTGCCGGTCTTGCCCACCGCTCCCGGCACACCGGAAGCGTTTTTTCCCGTCCCCCGTTGCACCACCTGGCGCATGGCCTCCTGCATCCAGGCTGCGGTGTAGTCGGAGACCACCCGGTGAGCGGATTTCCTCGGCCAGATCCTGATATTGCCGCCCTGCTCCCGGACTCGAGTGATGGCCACCGGTGGTGGATAAATTCCCTGGTTGGCAAAGCAGGTATAGGCCGAGGTCAGTTCCAGAAGTGAAACCGGGGAGGCCCCCAGCGCCAGCGTCAAGTTATTGGCCATTGGTGCGGAAATACCCATGTTTTTGGCCATACGCGATGCGGCATCCACACCAATCTGCTGCAGCAGGCGCACCGCGATAACGTTGCTCGAATGCACGAGAGCCTCCCCCAAAGGAATGGGACCGCGATATTTACTCCTGAAGTTGCGTGGGCTCCAGGGGCGTTTGCCGCCACTATTGAGTGAGATTGGGGCATCATTGTAGCGGGTGGAAGGCACCACGCCCTGCTCCAAGGCCGCAGCATAGACCACAGGCTTAAAGGACGACCCGGGTTGGCGATTAGCCTGCACCGCACGGTTAAATTGATTCTCAGTGAAATCGGTCCCTCCGATCATGGCCAGAATATGACCGCTTTTACTGTCAATGGCCACCAATGCCCCTTGAGGTGGCGGCGTGTCGAGGTGGCGCATGGCGATCCGGGTTACCCCGACCTGGACCGCTTTGGCCGCGCATTCCTGCAGGCGTGAATCCACGGTGGTTGCAACACTCAGGCCTTTTTCAAACAGATCTTGTTCGGAGTAGGTTCCCAAAAGCTGGCTACGAATATAGAGCCCAAAATAACCATTGGTGGATTTTCGCCAGTTTCCTGCCAATTGCAGTCCCTGGTCATAGGCTTGGCGGGCGGTCTCATTGTCAACGATGCCGTCTTCGGCCATACGGTTGAGTACGTAGCGTTGACGATTTCGAGCGGCCTCCGGTTGGCGTAGGGGCGAGTAATTGGAAGGCGATTGCGGCAATCCGGCCAGCAGGGCTACCTCGCCGAGATTCAATTCCCGGGCATGTTTGCCGAAATAGGTCCGTGCCGCCGCCTCCACTCCGTAGGCTCCCTCACCAAGATAGATCTCGTTGAGGTAAATGGTGATGATCTCCTCTTTTCTGAGCATATGCTCCAGGCGGTAGGAGAGGATGGCCTCGGCCAACTTGCGGGTATAGCTCTTTTCCCGGGAAAGCAGCAGCGCACGGGTGACCTGTTGAGTGATGGTCGATCCTCCCTGGCTGCGGCGGCCGGAACGGATATTGTTGAAGGCGGCTCGGGCAATGGACCAGAGGTCCAACCCCTCGTGTTCCCAGAAACGGCTGTCTTCAGCAGAAACAAAGGCTTTGGGGAGCAGCGGCGGTAGTTCGTCGTAAGGGACGAGGATGCGAAATTCTCTTCCAATGGCGTCAATGGGCCGGTATTTTCGGTCGAGTATCAAGGTGGCTACCAAGGGATGATAATCGTTGATGGAGCGAATATCGGGCAGCGACGAGAACCAGGCCAAAGCCGTTCCGATCAGCAGGGTGAGCATCCCGGCGATAACCAGCAGCAGTTTGGTCAGATGATGCTGATTCAGAATCCTGCCGCGAAAGGGCGGTGGCTGAGGAGACTGTTCAGGTTGGTTCGATGCTAGGGTGGACAAGAGAACAAAGACGCTGTAATGTTGCTATTTGTTATGGATTGATGGGGCCGAAAAAAACACTATTCTTTGTAGATCTGTGTCTTTATCGAGCCATCTCTCACAATTTGACAGATTTTTTTTGCGAATCCATCCTGAACTCAGGATAGTGACGCCTCCGGGCTTCGGGTAGCATAAGGAGCTGCTCAGTTCGTTGTTACCATGATTTCCGGAATTCAGCATCGGTAAACCCCAACCCAGCCTTCCGCCCTTGTCTCGAATACGCATTCTTTCTGAACAACTGGCCAACCAGATTGCCGCCGGCGAGGTGGTGGAACGCCCTGCCGCAGTGGTCAAGGAATTGTTGGAAAACAGCCTTGATGCCGGTGCCGACCGGATCGACATCCATGTCGAAGGCAGTGGCTCCCGCCTGCTCCGTATTGCCGACAATGGCGAGGGCATGGATGGCGATGATGTTCTGCTCTCGCTTGAGCGCCATGCCACTTCCAAAATCCGTGACGAGTCGCAGCTGGCGGCCATAGCCACCTTGGGTTTCCGCGGCGAGGCTATCCCCAGTATCGCCTCGGTCTCGTGGATGACCATTGTTTCAAGGCCCCAACACCAGGAGTTGGGTACCCGAGCCGAGATCCGCTACGGCAGCCTGCAGGCGGTGCACGAACATGGCTGCAGCCGCGGAACCGTGATCGAGATCCGCCACCTGTTTGGCAACATGCCCGCGCGTAAAAAATTTCTCAAGTCCGCCCGTACCGAAATGCACCACATCGAGGAGGTGATCAAGAATCAAGCCTTGGCCCATCCCCATGTCGGCTTTACCCTGCATGTTGATGGTCGGGTGAGCCTTGAGTACCAGCCGGATGCGGATCTGGAGCAGCGGGTGCGAGAGGTTTTTCGGTATCGGGGCAAGCTGCTGGGGCTACGGGCAGATGCCGGTGGGGAAGAAGTCATCGGCCTGGAGGGCTATCTGCTTCTACCGGAAACGGCCTCGGCTTCCACGGCCAGGTTGCGGGTTTTGGTGAATGACCGCCCGGTGCAGGACGCGATGATCCGTCATGCGGTGACCGAGGGCATGCAAGGCTTTCTCATGAAGGGCTATCAGGCTGCGGGCACTTTGCTTGTCGCCATCGCCCCGGAAGAGGTGGATGTCAATGTTCATCCGGCCAAGCGAGAGATCCGATTCCGCAGGGGCGAGGCCGTACACCGATTCATTGCAAACGAGGTTCGCCGGGCCTTGGAGGCGCATCAGGAAAACTTGCGGACCAGCCTCTTTACGGTACCTGAGCAAAGAGAACCTTCGCTGGTCCAATCTTTTGCTGAGACGATAACACCTAGCCCGCATGCATTTCTGCCTGCCGAAAAGCCGGTTCCGCTGATGACTTCCGAGCCAGAACCCCGGCAATCACGGTTGCCGGTTCAGGCACGCACTGCACCCGCAAGTCCACCGGTGGCGGAGCCTGGGCCTGATGCTCTGTTGCACCCGGCAGCGGATGTGCCTCGTGCTAATCCACCCGTTCCTGCAAATCCGGCAACCGAGGAAGTAGTTTTCTCCAGCCTGCATCTGATCGGCCAGCTTTTTTCCCTGTATCTGCTGTGCGAAAAGGACGGGGAGTTGATCGTCATCGACCAGCATGCGGCCCATGAACGTCTTCTCTATGGTCAGTTGCTTGAGGGGTATCAGGCTGCCCATATTCCCCGACAGGCTTTGCTCTTTCCGGTTACGGTTGAGTTGACTCCCACCCAGATCGAGACCCTGGAACAACACACCCAGACCGTCGAAACCCTGGGCCTGCAGGCAGAACATTTCGGTGATGCCACCTATGTGATCAAGGCCGTTCCCGCGTTGAATCGCCAGGAAGATCCCGGAAACCTGCTGCGGGAAGTGCTCGATGGCCTGCGTGGAACCACGAGTGAGGAGGGGAGAAGGCCGTTGGTGCAGGCAGTGGATGAACTGCTTGCCTCCATGGCTTGCAAGGCGGCGATTAAAGCCGGCAACCGGTTGCAACCCCAGGAAATGCTCAAACTCCTGGCGCAAATGGAGGCCAGTGCCGTTTTTTCCCACTGTCCGCATGGGAGGCCTGTGATCAAGACTTTTACCGCCCAAGAGGTGGAGCGCTGGTTTCATCGTCACGGCGGATAAGGGAACTGCGAATTTTGATGGCGTCGCAAAAGCTACGATCTACTGCCTTGCGGCTTTGTGCTCCGACACTCGACATACCTTATGTATGCCTTCGAGCCGGTAAAAATGCCACGCCTTGTATAGCTATGTTTTGACTGAGTCATCTTTCAGAATGTGTTGGACTGTTTACGAGTTCAGCAATTTTTTCTGGGGTGCATTGACACTGCCCCTGCTTTCATGCTAAAAAAATGGTTTTTTCCGACCGGTTTCCGGTGGTTGTTTGTAGAGAGGTTGAATACGCGATGGATGTGAAGACGATAACGATCAATACCCCCGAGGGTGAGCAGTGCCGGGCGGCCCTGCGCAATCGTTTTGCCGAGGAAAATGATGGCGGCTGCCGTAAGACGGTCACTGAAATTCTGCAACGGGTCCGCCAAGAAGGGGATGCAGCCCTGGTGGATTATTGCCGCCGTTTTGATTGTCCGGCCATGAGCCCTGCGCAGCTACGGGTCAGCCCTGAGGAGTTCGTCCAGGCAGAGCAGGAGGTGGATGCCGATTTTCGCGTCACCCTGCAGCTGGCTGCGGATCGCATCCGTCGTTTTCACGAGCGCGAACTTGAGGATTCCTGGATACTGACCCGGGACGACGGTGCCATTACCGGGCGTCTGGTTCGCCCGGTGGACAGCGCTGGCCTCTATGTTCCCGGTGGCAAGGAAGGCTCCACTCCGTTGGTCTCCTCGGTGCTGATGAACGGTATCCCGGCCCAGATTGCCGGTGTTGGCAAGCGGGTGATGGTCACTCCGCCCAACCCAGAGGGCAAGGTCAGCCCGGCCCTTTTGGTTGCAGCCCGGGAGATCGGGATCGATGAGGTGTACAAGGTGGGTTCCGCCTGGGCCATTGCCGCCCTGGCACACGGCACCGAGTCCGTGCCAGCGGTGGATGTGATCGTTGGCCCGGGGAATCAGTATGTGGCCGAGGCTAAACGCCAGGTTATGGGCCGGGTTCGCATTGACATGATTGCCGGGCCCAGCGAGGTCCTGATCGTGGCCGATGAAAGTGCTGATCCCGCCTTTGTCGCCGCCGACATGCTGGCCCAGGCCGAACATGATCCGCAGGCCCTGGCCATTGTCATCACCACCAGCAAGCCTCTGGTTGCCAAAATCAAGGCGGCCCTGGAGGAACAGTTGCCCAAACTGCCCCGGGCCGAGATTGCCCGCACCTCCCTGGTTGAGCGGGGATTGATTCTGCTGGCAAGCGATCTGGAACAGGCGATTGAGTTGGCCAATGAGATCGCCATCGAGCATCTGGAACTGCAGATTGTCGAGCCTTGGCAGTGGCTGCCTAAAATTCGCCACGCGGGAGCGATCTTCCTTGGTCCCTGGACCCCGGAGGCTGCCGGTGATTATGTGGCCGGTCCCAACCACGTGTTGCCGACCATGGGCACGGCCCGGATATCCTCGGCTTTGGGCGTTGAAACCTTTTTGAAAAAGAGTTCGATCATCTCCTACTCTAAAGCCGCCCTGGAATCCGATGGCGAGCATATCCGTCGTTTGGCCGCCCTGGAAGGGTTGACCGCCCACGGCAACTCGGTGGCCATCCGACTTGGCTGCCGCTAATCGCGACCTGCTCCTTCAGGGGGCGCGGCAGCTTCGTCTGGACGTAAGCGAGAAGGATTTGCAGCTTCTGCTTGCCTATCTGGGGGAGTTGCTCAAGTGGCGGCGTAAAGTCAATCTCATCGCCCGCGACACCCCGGAGGCGCAAGTGATCGAAAACCATTTTCTTGACTCGCTCACCTTGCAGCCTTTTTTCCAGGGGAAGGAGGCGCACCTGTTGGATGTTGGTACCGGTGCCGGTTTCCCCGGCCTGGTGCTGGCCTGTGTGCTTCCTCAAGTCCGGTTCACCTTGGTCGAGCCGCGGCAGAAAAGGGTCAGTTTTCTCCGTCACGTCATCCGCACCCTGGGGTTAAGCAACACCGAGGTGGTGGCCGATCGGGTCGAGCCGCATCTTAAGGAATGGCAGGGGCGTTTTACCCACATCACCAGTCGGGCTGTGGCCGAACCGGGCCTGTTCTTGCCCCTGATCCGGGATCTGGTCACCCCGCAGACCCGGGTGCTGCTGATGCTGGCCCATGAGGAGGCGCTGACCGGTGTGGAGTCCATTGATGGCGGTTGTTGGCAGGTTCTTGAACAACACCTGTTGCGTCTGCCTTTTTCGAGTGCACCGCGGCTGTTGGCCGTGGTCGGTACCGCCTGAGGTCGCTGGCACGTTCTTTCTGGTATAATTGCGGTTGATCTGGTAGTACAACTCCATTCCTTCCGCCCTACATAAGTACGGATTTTTCCGTTTTCCCATGAGGATGTATATGGCACACAAGATTGCAGTTCTGGCCGGTGATGGTATTGGCCCGGAAGTGATGGCCGAGGCCATCAAAGTGCTGGACGCTGTTCAGCAGAAATTCGGTTTTTCCTTGGAGTACACCCGTGCCGATGTTGGTGGTATTGCCATCGACAACCATGGCGAGGCTCTGCCCGCATCAACCCTGAAAGTTTGCGAGGCCAGTGAGGCGATTCTGTTCGGCTCGGTCGGTGGCCCCAAGTGGGAGAGCTTGCCGCCTGCTCAGCAGCCCGAGCGTGCTGCCCTGCTGCCGTTGCGCAAACATTTTGATCTGTTCTGTAACCTCCGTCCGGCCAAGGTTTTCAAGGCCCTGGCCGCTGCCTGCCCTCTGCGTGCGGATATCGTTGGCGAGGGCTTCGACGTTCTCGTGGTGCGCGAGCTGACCTCGGGCATCTACTTCGGTCAGCCCAAGGGCCGCGAGGGGAACGGCCCGGACGAGAAGGCCTGGGACACTAAGATCTACAAACGTTCCGAGATCGAACGCATTGCCCGCATGGCCTTTGAGGCTGCCCGCTTGCGCCAAAAAAAAGTCACTTCTGTGGACAAGGCCAATGTGCTCACCTGCATGGTCTTCTGGCGTGAGGTGGTCAAGGAGGTGGCCAAGGACTATCCGGATGTCGAGCTGAACCACATTTACATCGACAATGCCACCATGCAGCTGGTTAAGGATCCGCACCAGTTCGACGTCATGCTCTGCGGTAACATGTTTGGCGACATCATCTCCGATGAAGCGGCCATGCTCACCGGTTCCATGGGGATGCTCGCTTCGGCCAGCCTCAACAGCTCAAAATTGGGCTTGTTCGAACCAGCCGGCGGTTCCGCCCCGGATATCGCCGGGCAGGGCATCGCCAACCCGATCGCCCAGATCCTCTCCGCGGCCATGATGCTTAAATACAGCTTGGGCCAGGACAAGGCAGCTGAGGCTATTGAGGCAGCGGTTGCGGCAATTCTCGAGAAAAAGATCATGACCAGTGACATCGCCACTCCGGGAGTGACGCCGGTTTCAACCCGTGCCATAGGTGACGCGATCGTCAGTGAAATTTTGGCCAACTAACCTGCGTGGCCGGGAGCCGATTTGTTCCCGGCCATAACCATCAGGGTGCCTTGAATACCTGTTTTTCTGCCAATTTCATCGTTATCGCTCAATTTTTTGCAGGCTTTGACCGTGATTGAAAAGGGCATTGTTCAAGCCACCATTTTCAATGAAAAGGGGCCTTTTTCCGTATTGCACTGCTGATAAGGCCCGGTTTTCTGAGCAAAGGGAGGGAAAGGCATGCCGAGAAGAAAAAACATCGTTCTGATCAGTACCGACTCCGCCACAGCATTAACCGCCATGGTGGCCAAAGAACTGGATGTGCCGGTGACCGAAATGATCACCCGCACCTTTGCCGATGGTGAAATTTATCATGCTTTTCCCTGTGATATCGCTGGCTGCGAGTTGGTGATTGTTGCCAACACCCACGATGACAGCTCGCACCAGGAGCTGATCGACCTGATCACCGGGGCCAGGTATTGGAATGCACTTTCGGTCAACGTGGTCATTCCCTATTTGGGCTATTCGACCATGGAGCGGGCTAAACCCGATTCCGGCGAAATTCCCAAGGGCATTACCCGTACCCGGCAGATTTTCCGGGCCCGACCGGATTATGTGGCCTTTATTGATCTCCATTCCGAATCGGTGATGCATGCCCATGCGGGTGAGGTCCGTACCCGCCACCTCTGGAGCGAGCAGTTGGCCGTGGAGAAGATCAAACAGATGCAGCTCGACAACATCGTGCTCGTTTCTCCGGACTACGGCTTTTCCAAACGGGTGGCTCGGTTGGCCGGTTTGCTTGATTGTCCGCATACCGCAGCCAACAAGGACCGTTACGACGTCGATAAGACCATCGTCGGCCAACTGTCCGGGGCCGTGCGCGGTCGGACGGCCATCATTTGCGACGACATGATCCGCACCGGTGGTTCCATGCTGCAGACGGTGGACCGCTGTTACCAGGCCGGGGCCGTGGGGGTAATGGTCATGGCCACCCATCTGGTGCTGGCTGGCAATGCCCGGGAGCGGTTTATTGAAAAAGGGATCGGCTGTATCATAGGCGCCGACACCTATCCGGGCACGGTCAGCGACGATTTGTTGCAGATCTATACCGTGGCCCCGGTTATTGCCGATGAACTGAAGAGCTATTTCCGCCTGCGGTAGAGCAGGGTTGTCGTGCTCGTTAAAAGCCACGAGCACGACGTTTCTAGCTTCGCAACTTACTGTCTTGTGATGCACGCATTGTGATTTTTAACTTTTTTACGAAGCCATCAGGTTTCACCTATTTGAATACGAGCGGAAGGAAGATATGAAAAAGGTAGGTATTGTCGGCTGGCGCGGCATGGTCGGCTCCGTGCTCATGGAGCGGATGCGGCAGGAAGGGGATTTTCAGGGCTACGAGCCCAGCTTTTTTTCGACCTCCCAGGCCGGACAGGCCGGACCCGAGGTCAACGGTACCGTCTATGAGTTGCTCGATGGACGTAACGTGGCTCTGCTTTTTGCAATGGACATCATCGTTACCTGTCAGGGCGGCAGCTACACCACCGAGATTTATCCGCAGCTGATGACCAAGGGTTGGCAGGGCTATTGGATTGATGCCGCTTCCAAGCTGCGACTGGATTCCGATGCAATTATTGTCCTTGATCCGGTCAATCGCAAGGTGATCGACCAGGGGCTGACCAAGGGAATCAAGAAATACGTCGGCGGCAATTGCACCGTATCCCTGATGCTGATGGCCCTAGGTGGGCTTTTTGAACAGGGTTGGGTGGAGTGGATCACCAGTCAGACCTACCAGGCAGCCTCCGGCGCCGGGGCCAAGAATATGCGCGAGCTGGTGGAGCAAATGCGGCTGGTGGGCGAAAATGCGGAATACTTGCTGGATGATCCGTCCTCTGCAATCCTGGCACTTGATCGTAACGTGATCGAGACCCTGCGCAATCCGGCCTTCCCCACCACCAATTTCGGGGCATCGCTTGCCGGCAGCCTGATCCCCTGGATCGACTCGGCCATGGAAAATGGTCAGACCCGCGAGGAGTGGAAGGGCGTCAGCGAGACCAACAAGATTCTTGGCCTTGCTCCCGGCCAGATTCCGATTGATGGCTGCTGCGTGCGGATCGGCGCCATGCGCTGCCACAGCCAGGCTTTTACCATTAAGCTGAAAAAAGATATCCCGCTCGCCGAGATTGAGCAGGCCATCGCCGCTCACAATCAGTGGGTGTATTTGGTGGAAAACACCAAGGAGCAAACCCTTAAGGAGCTGACCCCGGCACGGGTCACCGGTACGCTGGATATCCCGGTAGGGCGTTTACGGAAAATGAACATTGGATCCGAATACCTCAGCGCCTTTTCCGTCGGCGATCAGCTCCTCTGGGGTGCGGCCGAACCGGTTCGGCGGATGCTGAAAATCGCTCTGGAGTATATCGGCTAATCGAAACGGTCTCACTGTTATTGAATCAACAAAAAAGCCGCTCTCCCGGGAGGCGGCTTTTTTGTTGACCATGGTTTGGCTGACTTAATTTGCGTTGCGGGCCTGCAGCGGGGCAAATTCTATTGGCACCCAGCCAGACCTCCCTTCCCCCTCGTCGCGAACATGACCGATCCCTGGAAAGGGCAGGTGCATGCCCGCTACCAGCTCGCCGCTTGCTGCCACCTGTTGCAGGAGAGCTTTGCGGGTCGTTACGGCTTGCTGCTGATCGACATCAAAATCTATCGAGACCTCCGGGCGGGCAAACTGGACCGCATGGGCGTGAACGATATCGCCCCAGATCAAGAGTTTCTTTCCCTCTGATTCCACCGCAAAGGCGGTATGGCCCGGCGTATGGCCACCGGCTTTCACCGCACGAATGCCAGGCACGAGAACCGTTCCCTCATCAAAGGTCTGCCACCGTTTTTCCGCCTGATACGGTGCTGCTGCTTCCTGAGCCACTGTAAAGGCATGCTGCCGTTCTTTCGGCGCAGAGGCTGCCATTTGCTCGGAAAGCCAGTACCCACTCTCAGCTTTGGCTACCCAGACCGTGGCATTGGCAAAGAGTGGTCTGTCCTCTTCATCGTTGATACCCCCAATGTGGTCGCCGTGCATGTGGGTAAGAATAAGCGTGTCCACCTGATCCGGGCGATAACCGCTGGCTTTCATATTTTTTCGTAATGCGCCAAGATTTTTACCAAAAAGGGCCCCGGCTCCTGCATCAACAAGGACCAGATGCTCACCGGTATTGATCAGGTAACCATTCACTGCGGTTTGCATCTTTGGATTACCGACAAACATCTTCGCAAGCATCTGATTGAGATCGGTTTGCTCCACATTATGCAGCAGTTTTGTCTCGAGCTGAACCGCACCGTCATAGAGAGCGGTTATCTCAAAGCGACCGAGCTGCATTCGGTAATATCCGGGGACTTGAGTCGCAGTAAAGGGGATTTGCGCCTGAACCCAAGAGGCGATTAAAAAGATGAGAGGCATGACAAGGGGGAGAAAACGCTGATAAAGGCGGTGCATGGATAATCCTCCGTAATGAGTAGGGACAAGTGATTTCAAGCGACATTCTTTTTTCTGCCTGTGATGTGCGGAAGTGTGGTTTGATCGAGCACGACACAGGACAAGGTCGCGCGGCTTTCTGACCTTCCTTGTTCACCCTAGGCAGAGTGTGCTGCGTCTGCAGACAAGGTATGACCGCAGTGTATCCAGGACAATGAAAAAAGGAACGACACTGCGTCTGCAGAGGTTGTCGGAAAAACCGTTGCAGGATAATACCTTTGCGAAAAACAAGCCTTATTGCAGAAGGAAGAATGCCGCCTTTAGAAGATGTGCAGGCTTGATTTTGCAACAATTTTTTATCGGTAAAGCTTGCAGTATCTGCTTGCAAAAACAAGGTAAATCTTGCTACAGACGAAAGTCGTCTATCCTGTATCGCCGGGTATTCTTCTGGGAAGAAGAGTCTACAGGTTTTCGGTTGTGCATCCTGAGCGGTAAAACCTGTTGCGTCCTTATCGTTGTACCTCTCTTGCCGCAACTGTGGCGTTCTTTCATTGTGTGACGCGCGGGATTTGCGTGGCGGGGTACTTTTCTTTTTTCTTGACCAACACAATATGGACATCTGTCCAAAGGAGTCGTATGAAAAAAATTATCAGTGCGGTCGTTGTTCTTCTTATTGCAGCAGGGAGCAGTGCCCCATATGTCAGCGGATTGGTCGCGGAGCGGCAATTCCGGGCCATCTTGACTAAATGCAACAACATGTACAAGGATGCCACTTTAGGAGCAACGTTGGAAATCACCAGTTACTCCCGGGGATATGCTTCTTCGGAGGTGGAGTGGAAATATAACCTGGGTCCACTTTCCTCCCTTTATGGGGCTCAGGAAGTGTTGTTCCACGATCATATCAAGCATGGATTGACCGGTGCGGTGGCCACAACATCGCTGATGAAAAATCCAAAGTATGAGGAGTTCATCAAGACGAAACTTGCCGGTAAAGATCCGTTGCACATTACCACCCATTATTCCCTGCTGGGAAACAGTGAAGTCATAACCAATTTGGATGCTGTTTCCGTCAAAGTCGATGAGCACATCCTGCAGGTCAAACCGGCTCATGTGGTGGCCAAGGTTGATAAGGAACTCAAAAAATTTGTCTATGAAGGATCCTGGGATGGTTTGGCGGTGGATGGCCTGGCCGCCTTGGATGGCGTGAGCTTAAATGCCGACCTGAAGATGGAATCGATCTATCTCTGGAATGGTTATGCCACCATGGGCGCCAAGAGCGGATGGGTGAAAGATGCCAAAAAACCGTTTTCCTTTACGAACCTGAAAATTAACTACGCCTCGGACTTCGACAAGGAGAAGAATAGGCTTTCGGGAAAAATGGAATACTCCGCAGACACCATTGCTGCGGGTGATGAAAAGATTGACAATGCGTTTGTGCGGCTGGCGATGAACGGCATCAATGCTTCTGCCTACGAGGAATTGCTGCTGCTGTATATGAACGCATTCAATGAGGCCATAACCAGTGCCGGCGTCAATGCACAGGATTCCAAGCAGGTGGAAAAGGCGTTGGAGCAGCAGATGCAACAGATTGGCATGCAGCTCTTGGGGCCAGCGGAGAAATTGCTAACCAAGGGATTGGAACTACAAATTTCCGATCTTCATTTTACCTTGCCCCAGGGAAAGGTTACCGGAGATTTGAGCGTGGGACTCAAGAAGGACATGACCATTGCCCAATTCATGCCTCTTGCTAGTCAACCAACGTTGGCCTTTGATATCTTTTCCCTAAAATCCCATTGCAGCCTGCCCACACAGCTTCTGGGCGGGAAGACTTCCGTGCTTGAGCCTATGTTTTCCGGTATGCAGACCGGGTTGTTTGTTGAAAAGGGACAGCGGGCTGAACACATGGCTGAGATCAAAGACGGTAAATTGCTGTTGAACGGCAAGGAAGTTAAGCTCTAAGAAAAGAGGATATATGGTAGAGCCAGTTTTTCCGGTTCTGATACATTTTTTCCCTCGGTCCCTGGTGCATCCGGTCATAGTCGGGCACCTAGGGCCCGAATAGAGCAATTCTCTGGTCAAAATATTATGCCTCCCGGATCAGGCGCAGCAATTCATCGGCGGATAAGGTTGCCCCGGTATCGGTTTCCTCAAGGAGGCTATCGGCCAGATCCCGTTTTTCGGCATGGAGACGAACGATTTTTTCCTCGATGGTATTTTGGGTCACCAGGCGGTAAACCGTGACCGGCCGTTCTTGTCCCATGCGGTGGGCCCGGTCCGAGGCCTGATCCTCGACTGCAGGATTCCACCAGGGATCCATATGGATGACGTAATCGGCGGCGGTGAGGTTGAGCCCGAGGCCGCCGGCCTTGAGGCTGATGAGGAAAAGATCGCCCTGGCCGGCCTGAAAGGCCTCGACCTCGAGCTGGCGTTCCTTTGCCGGGGTGGAACCGTCAAGGTAGCGGTAGTCGATGGCGTGGGCATCGAGGTATTCCCGGAGCAAGGACAGATGGCCGACAAACTGGCTGAATACCAGGGCTTTATGCCCGTTTTCCAGGAGTTCCGTCACCACCTCGCCAAAGAGATTCAGTTTAGACCCGGCAAGTGAACTCTCGGGAGCTACCAACCGTGGATGGCAACAGGCCTGGCGCAGACGGGTGATTTCGGCCAGGATGCGCATCGGCGTGCCGCCGTTGGTACCTTGCTCCGCCTCGATCCGATCCAGGGCCTGTCGGCGCAGGGCCTCGTAAAAGGCGGTTTCTTCTGCGCTGAGTTCAACCTCGAGCATAACCTCGGTGCGGGGTGGTAATTCCTCGAGCACCTGGGATTTGAGCCGGCGAAGAATAAAGGGCCGCACCAGTTTTTTCAGACGTCGTCCGGCCTCGCGGTCGTGGTTCTTTTCAATGGGCACGGCAAAGCGAGTGTTGAACCGATCTTTTGAGCCGAGCAGACCTGGGTTGATAAAGTTGTACAGGGTCCAAAATTCGCTCAGATGATTTTCGATCGGGGTGCCGGTGGTGATCAGCCGGAATCGGGCCTTGAGATGCATTGCCGCCTGGGAGCGTTTCGTGGCCGAGTTTTTGATGGCCTGGGCCTCGTCAAGGACCACGGTTTGCCAGTCCACGGCGGTAAGCAGGCCGGCCTCCTGGTGCAGCAGCCCGTAACTGGCGATCACCAGGTCAAAGGGGCCAAGATCGGCCAGAAGCCCGGGGCGATCATTGCCGCCGAAGGGAATGAGTTTCAGGGTTGGCGCGAACCGGTGCGCCTCGATCAGCCAGTTACCGCAGACCGAGGTGGGAGCCACCACCAGGGTTGGTCCCTGGCCCGCGCAGTGGAGAATGGCGGCCAAGGCCTGGATGGTTTTACCCAGGCCCATGTCATCGGCCAGGCAGGCCCCAAATTCCAGATGGGCCAGCCGTGCCAGCCACTGGAACCCCTCGAACTGATAGTCGCGCAACTGGGCTTTAAGGGTGGAAGGTGCCTGCGGGGTCTGGGCCATACCCTCGCGGATGGCTTCCAGCCGCTGCCGCCATTGGGGGGCGGCGTCGAGTTGGCCGACTTGATCGGCAAAATCCTCCATGGCTAGAGCTGCCAGGGGATGCAATTGCAGCTTTTTCCCCTTGCGATCGGTGAAGGCTGCCAACTCATCAAGGCGCTTGCGCAACTCACTGGAGATGGCCACAAATTCGCCATCGCCCAGGGGGAGAAAGCGGTGTGGTGTGGTCGTCAACAGATCAAGCAACCGGCGCATATCCAGTACCCGCTCGGCATCTACCTGAATTTCCCCATCCACCTCAAACCAGGACTGGCTGCTTTTCAACCGCAGGTGCATATCGGCAAAGGAGAGTGTCCGCCCGATCTTGAGCTTTTCGCCTTCAGGCCATTCCACCACGACCTCTTTACGGGCCTGGGCCTCCTGTAATTCCAGGAGCAACTGCAGGGCCTCTTCAACGTTTTCCGCGAACCACTGGCCGTCCATCTCGGCAAGACCTGCCAAGCTCGGTAGATTGCGTACCAGCGTGGCTGCTCGTTGTTTTTCTTCCAGCAGGTCGCGTTCGCTCTGACAACGCCGGCCATCGACATCGGCCATCAGGTTGCCGGCACCCATGCCCGGCTTGAGGTACGGGCCTCCCTTGCCAAGCGGTTTGACAAAGATCTCCAGGCGAAGCCCTTCCCCGTGCGGAAGAAGGTGGACCTTGGGTTGAGAGTCTGTCGGAACGGTCTCCACCGAGAATGCCGTTCCCGGGACAGCCGAATGAACAGGTACCAGGGCCGCCACCGAGGAGAGGACGGTGTTGAGTTCCGACAGGGCCGAGGCGGGCAGACTTATCCCCTTGGAGCCAAGGATGCGGGCCATGTGGTGGTGAGTCTGGTTCAATTCGACCAGCCGGTAGCGGGTCGGCGTTTCTCGAACCAGGATATACCGTTCCTCTTTGAGGGACTCCGGGGTGAAACGGATGACTACGGTGTCGCCCCGGGGCGACACTTGGAACTCGGGCTCACCTCGAATGATTTCAACGGGCGTTGTCGGCGAATCCGCAAGAAACAGCAGCGGATGAGCGACCAGCGCCGGCAAGGCCTGCTGGAGATTGAACTCAAAATTGTAGCTGCTGCTGTAATACGATTCATAGCGGCGGATGGCTGCCCGTAGTCCCTGGTCGGCCTCGGTCAGACACTCGAGTTTGTCACCGGTCATCAACCGTTGCAGCGCAATCGGCCTGCCTTTACTCCAGTCGCCCTTGGCCGTGAGTTTTTGTTCGAGTGGGGCGATATCGGTGAGCTCACCTGAGCTATTGAAGCTGAGCATGTAGACGATTCGTGATTGCGAAACGGAGGGGAGTTTTTTACTGTTGGATGCCTCCTCCACCACCAGATGAAGGGCGCGAAGGCTTTTCCGCCACGGTTCCTCGACCTTGATCGCCTGACTCAGTGGCGTGATGCCGGTGGCCTGGAGAACCGTGTCGATGAATCGGCGTCGAAGCGGCGTTTCCTTATCGGCGCGGCAAAGGAGTTGGGCATATTCCAGGGCCGGCCAGTCCAGCCCCGCAGCCTGGCAGCGTTTGAAGACCTGTTCGAGAACCGAGATTTCTTTTCGACGTAATCGGCCGTTGATGGAGAAGAGGGCCATGGCCACAAAGAGCGGCCCTGTTGCTCCATCGCTGTAGATGAGATTTTGGCTCAGCGGCGGCAGGGACCGGCAGGCAGCTTCGGGCGAGACTCCATTTGCACTGGCCAAGATGGCCTCCAGGGCGGTGTACGCTGCCACGGGGGTGCCATACTGCTGGTGTTGGACCAGATGGAGAAAGGATGCGGCTTGAGTCAGGTTCGCTAGATCCCCCTGTTGGAGCAAGGCCAGGATGAAATAGGGACCGGAGAGATTATTAAGGAAAAGATTTCGTTTTCGTTGCCGTCGGCGAAGTTCTTTGAGTTCGGTTTCAAAAAGGATGAGTGCCTCTTGCGGATTGCCGGTGAGCAGCACAATCCAGCCGCCGAGCCCAAAGTCAAATTCGCCGGTATCTTGCTGGTGTATCGCTCGCAACAACTCTTGGGCCTGATGTAACCGTCCGGCAAAAATCAAACGGACAATCAGATGGAACGTCAGTCCTACACGGTGCCCGCCTGTCACGCGTTCCTGCAGTTCCAAATCAAGCGCCAGCTCCAGGGCCTGCCGGTCGTCATCCAGATTATAATAGGCGTGGGTGAAAATACGATCCAGGATCATTGTTTGCCGGTCAGGAGGTAAGGATTGTATCCAGGCAGGATCAAAAGGGGTATTGACCATGCGCACCACCGGGTCGACAAAAGGCTCGGCAGCGGATACGGGAGCAGGGAGACAGTGGTGCTGCAAGTCCTCCACCAGATTGTTCAGCGGGATTTTTTCGTTGCCGACCAAAGCCAATCGTAATTCGCGTAATTTTCGACGACAGGCGGTCGTCAATTGACTCCCCCGCAGATAGTAGATGGTATCGGGCGCGGGCAGGGTGGTGCGCACAGCTTCGACGAGGGCCTGTGCTAGAGGTATGGAGAGCGGCAATTTCTGGATCTTGGGCGCTCGGGTTTTCACGCCGGTGCGGTTAGGGATGCGCTTTTTCCCGGTGTCCGGCTGTTCTGGAGGCGGGGTGAGCTTGGTCTGGTTATCGGCAAAAACCCTGCGGACGATCACCTCGATAATGATTTCATTGACCTGGTTGCGGTCCCCAATGAGGTTCAGCTTTTTTAATTGTCGTAACTGGGGGGCAAGGGAGGTGACGGGGGGCGAATTTGGCGGGGCTTTGGCCAACAGCCCTGCCCTGGTGCAGAGCGTCAGGGCCATGGTTGCGTTCAACGGTTCATCGGCCACGGCCAAAACTTGGAGAATGCCTCCTTCCAATGGAGAAAGTCGGTCAACCTCCTGTAACAGCGTTTGGCAGATTGGGTCGTTGATTGACAGGGACATGGGGAAGTTGACCTCTCAAAAAGTGGTTAGCGTACAATAAAGCCAAGCACTTTCAGATGCTTTGCCCAGGGCGACCAGGGGCCGCTCTCAAAGGAGGCGGTCATGGTGCAAGGGGAAAAAATAACGTTGGAATCGAGGTCCAGGTGGCACTTGCGATCATAGTTGGTGTGACTGATGCGTAGCGTCCAGGTGCCGTCGCTGTTTTTTTCAGCCTCCTCGATATAGGCTGGATGGCCGGTGGGCATACCGCGACGGGTGCTGGCATCAAGGACGATCACCGAACCGGCAGTGGGGAGAGATGAAGTAGCCTCATTTTTGTGGGCGCAGGCAAACCATTGCACCGGGCTGGTATCGCCCAGACGACAGGTGTTGATGCCGGTGCGGCAGCGGGCATAAATCAGACTCTGCGGCTGACAACGACCAACGGTACGAACGATTTTTCGCGGAGGGCTTATTTTTGCCTTGGTGCGATTCTTGCCGGTTTTTTTGGTGGCAATTGGAGCTTTTTTCTTTTTGCCACCGTGTTGCCCGGTTTTGGTGGTCACCACGGTTCTCGCCGGTTGCAGGTGATAGCAGCCGGCCCGACTGCGCTCGCTGCTGCGAACCATGACCGGATCGATACAGGAGGTAACCTCGGTGTTCGTTTCCGGGATGACAACCGGTGCCGGGGAGATCGGTGTTTGCGATTCTTCACAAGCAGGCATGGAAGGTTGGATGGGGTGCGTCCGGAAGCTCTGTCCGCATCCAAGTAGACAGAGAGGCACGCACAAGGCCAGAGTGCGGAAAAGCAGACAGGGCCGAATCATACGGATCTCAGGAAGGAAAAAGAGTTATTGCAGGGCGCCGTCCACCAAGGTGAGGCAGCGATCCATGGCCTTGGCGAGTTCCATATTATGGGTAACCATGATCACCGAGAGTTCCAAGCTGGCGCTCAGTTCCTTGAGCAGGGCAAAAACCCGATTGCCGCTGGCGGAATCAAGGTTGCCGGTGGGCTCGTCGGCGAGCAGCAGCGCCGGTTCCATGACCAGGGCGCGCGCTAAAGCCACCCGTTGCTGTTCGCCTCCGGAAAGTTCGCCGCTGCGGTGGTCAAGCCGCGCGCCCAAGCCGACCTGCTCAAGCAATTGTTGCGCTTTTGCAAGCACTGCCGGACGCGAACGGCCGTTGATCAGGCCCGGCATCATTACATTTTCCAGGGCTGTGAATTCGGGCAGTAGATGATGGAATTGGAAGATAAAACCGATATGACGGTTGCGGTGCTCGGCCAGTTCCGGCTCACTTTTACCGGTCAGTTCCTGGCCCCGAAAGAGGAGCTGTCCCGAATCGGGCATGTCCAGGGTACCCAGGATCTGCAACAGGGTGGTCTTGCCTGAGCCGGAGGCACCGACAATGGCCTGCATCTCCCCGGGATGGATGGTGAAGTCCACCGATTTGAGCACTGTGATCGCTTCCTGACCGATGCGGTAGGCTTTGGTCAGTTTCGAAGCCTGGAGCAGGGAATTATTCATAGCTCAGCGCCTCCGCCGGACGTACCCGTGAAGCCTTCCACGAAGGGTAGAGGGTTGCCAGCAATGTGATAAGGATGGCCGAGACGGCAATCACGCCCACATCAAAAGGAACCACCTTGATCGGCATGGTGGACATGGGATAGACGTTGGGCGGCAGCTCGATGATCTTATAGCGTTTGAGCAGGCCACAGAGACCCAGACCTCCGGCCACGCCCAGAACGGTCCCCGAAAGGCCGATAACCATGCCCTGATAGAAAAAGATGCGCATGATCGATTTGGTGGTGGCGCCCATGGACTTGAGAATGGCGATGTCGCGGGTTTTTTCCATCACCACCATGATCAGGGCACTGATGATGTTGAGCGCGGCCACGAGGATGATCAGGTCAAGGGCAATGAACAATCCCATCTTCTCCAGCTTGAGTCCGGCAAAGAGGTTGCGGTTGAGCTGCATCCAGTCGCGCACCGAGTAGCCACTACCCAGGGCCTTTTGCACTGCTGCAGCGACCTGGTCGGCCTGGTCGATATCTGTGACCCGAATTTCGATTCCATGCACGCCCTGGCGCAGGTCGGTGAGGCTGCGGGCCGTCTCCAGGCTGATATAGCCCATGGTGGAGTCGTACTCGAACATCCCGGTTTCAAAAACACCCACCACCAGGCAGGTCCGGACCTTGGGTAAAACCCCCATGGGGGAAAGGGGGCCGTTGGGCGATATCAATCGCACCTTGTCGCCAACCCAAACCTGGAGCTGGCTGGCCATGTTGCGACCGAGCACAATGCCCGGCACTGCCAACGGCTTGTCGAGGTCGGTCAGTTGCCCGGCCTGCATTTTTTGGCCAATGTTGATCACCCGCATGGCCGAGGCGGCATCAATACCACGCAAAACAATACCTGAGGATTGTCCAGCTGAACTGATCAGGGCCTGGCCGTAGATATAGGGGGTGGTGGCTTCCACACCCGGCACCGACTCGACCTTGGCTCGAACAGCGTCGGTATCGGTGATGGTCGAACCGAATCGCTGCACCAGGGCATGGGCATTGACACCGATGATCTGATCCCGCAGTCCCTCGGTGAAGCCGGTGTACACCGAGAGGACCACAATCAGAGCCAGCACTCCCACCGCAACCCCGAGAATGGAGATGATGGTGATCAGCGAGATGAATTTCTGTTTGCGCTTCGCCCGCAGGTACCGCAGGCTGACAAACCATTCAAACGAGGCCATGGGCAAGGGTGCTTGCCTACTCGGCGATTTCAGGTTTCATGTGCGGAAAGAGAATGACGTCGCGGATCGAGGGGGAGTCGGTCAGCAGCATGACCAAACGGTCGATGCCGATGCCCTCACCGGCCGCCGACGGCATGCCATACTCCAGGGCTCGGACATAATCCCGATCCAGTACCGGATGGATCTCGTCGTCGTCGCCGCGCTCATCAATTTGTTTCTGGAACCGCTGCAACTGATCGATGGGGTCGTTGAGCTCGGAGAAGGCATTGGCGATCTCGCGCCCGGTGATAAAAAGCTCGAACCGGTCGGTGACGCTGGGATCCTCTTCATTGCGGCGGGCCAGAGGCGACACCTCGGTGGGATAGGAGGTGATAAAGGTCGGGTTGATCAGTTTTTCCTCGACCAACAGTTCAAACAGCTCGGTCTTGGCTTTGCCGATTCCAGCCTCGGGCTGGAGCTTAATCCCTTTCTCCTTGACCAGGGCCATGACCGCATCGTCATCGGCGAGGATTGCCGGGTCAATACCGGCAATTTGCACCAGGGATTCTTCCATGGTCAGCCGCTGCCAGGGTGGTGCCAGATTAACCTCCGTGCCCTGGTAAAGGATGTCCATGGATCCGGTCACCTCGTGGGCCAGCCAGGAGACCATTTCCTCGGTCAGATCCATCAGGTCGTGGTAGGTCGAGTAGGCTTGATAGAACTCGAGCATGGTGAATTCCGGGTTATGACGGGTGGAGAGACCCTCGTTACGGAAATTGCGGTTAATCTCAAACACTTTCTCAAAGCCCCCCACCAGCAGGCGTTTGAGGTAAAGCTCCGGGGCGATGCGCAGGTAAAGATCCATGTCGAGCGCATTGTGGTGGGTGCGGAAGGGTTTGGCCGTGGCGCCGCCGGGAACCGGTTGCATCATCGGTGTCTCTACTTCCATGTAACCACGGTTGTTGAGAAATTCGCGAATGAGGCGGATGACCTCAACCCGTTTTTTGAAGACCTCGCGGGACTCGGGGTTGACGATCAGATCAAGGTAACGCTGGCGGTAGCGGGTCTCGACATCGGTGAGGCCGTGAAATTTCTCCGGCAGGGGCCTGAGCGACTTGGTAATCATGGTCAGGTTTTTCGCCTCGAGCGACAGCTCACCGGTCTTGGTTTTAAACAGACCGCCCTCCACGCCGACAATATCACCCACATCCCACTTCTTAAACAGGCCGAACGCCTCCTCGCCCAACAGATCGCGGCGGGCATAGACCTGAATCCGTTCGGTCGTATCCTGGACATGGAAAAAGGCAGCCTTGCCGAATTTACGCATCGACATCACCCTGCCGGCGATGCGGTAAACCTGGCCCGATTCATCATGGGTTTCGGCTTCGAGTTCAACGCCCTGGGGGATGATATCGGCAATGGGCTGCGGGGTCTTGAAACTATTGCTAAACAGCTTGACGCCTGCTTCGGCGAGGGAATCGGCCTTTTCGCGTCGTTGCTTGAGAAGATTGCTTGTTGTTTCCATGGAATATGTACGATCGGTTGGTGTGCGCCCGGTCTGCGGCTCTTGTCTGGTCAGGGCACAGGCAGGGAGGGAAAAGTCTTCGTCTATTTATGAACTCGTAAGAACGCGAAAAAAATAAACCCGTGCTTCATAACAGCTCTGCGTTATGGAGCACGAAATATCTTTTTCAGGGTGTTTGACGAGAGCAACTCTTTTGAACAAGAGAGTCAAAATAGTTCGCAGGGTCGTGGATGTCAATTCCTTTCAAGAAGGGCCAGGGATTCGATGTGATGGGTCTGGGGAAACATATCCACCGGGGTGATGTGACGGAGCCGATAACCGCCGGCAACGATCTCTTGAAGATCCCGGGCCTGGGTGGCGGGGTCGCAGGAGATGGCCACAATCAGTTGGGGACGGAGTTGCGGCAAGAGAGCCGCGGCCTTGCCCAAGCCCTGGCGGGGTGGGTCGGAGAGGATACAATCCATGTGCTGGTGACGTTTCACCATTCGTCGGAGTTGTTCCACGACATTGCCGGCAATAAAGCGGGAGGCGGTGAGGTTACTGGCGGTACTGTTGGTTGTCGCCCAGTGGATGCTCTCGCGGTTGTGCTCAACCCCCAAAACCTGCGCCCCTTGCAGGGCAAGAGGAATGGAGAAATTGCCCATGCCGCAAAAGAGATCAAGTGCGGTGAATGAGGGTGGCAGTTGTTGCAGTGCATCCAGGGCAAGAGCGATCAGGTTGGGATTTTGTTCGGCATTCACCTGGAAAAAACAACCGGGGGCCCAGCGGAGAGGATACTCGTGGGTGTGGATGGAGAAATCCTGGCCCAGCGAAATCTTACTTCTCTGCTGTACAGATCGGTCCGCTTTGGTGTGAGCCAGGACAAGCTCGTCTGCCAGGGAAGCAAGTGTCGTCCCCAGCGGTCCTAACGTAGTCTCAATAACACGGGGATGCGGGTGGAGCACCAGGATTACCCGTCCATCGGCCGGGCTGTGGATCAATTCAATCTCGGCAAACCTGCCATGGAGCTGCTCGGGCATCCCCTCGTCAACCAGAGACTCGAGGACCCGGTTGATCGCGTCGGTGGCGAGCAGGCAACGCCGGATCGGCACCACGGTGTTGCTGGTGGCCTGGTGATACCCCAGGTGCCCTTCGTCGTCGAGATGAAGGCGGATGCGATAGCGGTATCCCAGGACCTGCGGCGAGGGCAGGGTGGGCAACGGTTGGTTTTCGGGAAGTTCGATCCGGGCCCGCTGCAGGGATTCCTGCAAAACCTCTCGTTTTATCCGCAGTTGGGCCTCATAGGAGGCGTGTTGCAGATTACAACCGCCGCAGTTGCCGTAATGAGGGCAGGGCGGAGTGACCCGATCCGGGGAAGCCTCCTCGATCCGGACCAGCTCGGCTTCCTTGTGGCCGCGGAGGACTTTGGTTTCGCGTACGGTCACGGTCTCACCGGGGAGCACCCCGGCCACCATGACCACCATGCCGTCGGCCAGGGTGCCGAGCCCCTTGCCTCCGTGGATGAGCTTGTGTATTGTCAGTGTATGTTCCATGGATATAGTATACTCGTTTCCCACAAGTATGCTCGAGATATGATGAAGTGACGATTGAATGAGGCGGCAGTAAACGTATGGGGTCGCAAGCGAAGGCCAAAGTATTGATTGTGGATGATGAACGGGTGCATCGTTTTATGCTCCATTCGCTGTTCACGGAATGGGGTTGGGAGGCGGATGAGGCCGACGACGGGGCCACAGCCGTGGCTGCGGTCGAGCAGGGGCCTTTTGACGCCATCCTTATGGATGTGCGCATGACCACAATGGACGGCATGGAGGCGCTTAAGCATATCCATGCCATTAATCCCGCCATTCCGGTGGTGATCATGACAGCCTTTTCCTCCGTGGATTCCGCCGTGGCCGCTATTAAACAAGGGGCGCACGATTACCTGACCAAACCCCTTGATTTTGATCGCCTGCGCACTACGCTCGAGGTGGCCATGGGCCATCGCCACCAAGAAGTCGAATCTGCCGAGATCGGTCAGCCCTTTGGCAATGATGGTCGTATTATCGGTAAATCAGGCCCAATGCAGGCCCTGTGGGAAATGCTCACCCATGTGGCTCCTACCGAGGCGACCATTCTCATTAATGGAGAATCCGGCACCGGCAAAGAACTGGTGGCCTCGGCATTGCATCATAAAAGTCAGCGCGCCGGGGGGCCCTTTATCAAGGTCAACTGTGCCGCTCTTGCGGAAACGCTTTTGGAATCAGAGCTCTTTGGCCATGAAAGGGGTGCCTTTACCGGTGCGGATCGTCGCCGTGAGGGGCGGTTCGTTCAAGCCCAGGGTGGAACTTTGTTTCTCGATGAAATCGGCGAGACTTCACCGGGCATGCAGGCCAAGCTGTTACGGGTATTGCAGGAGCACGAACTGCAACGGGTCGGCGGTCAGGAAACCCTCAACGTCGATGCCCGTATTCTCTGCGCCACCAACCGCGACCTGGAGGAAGAAGTGGCGGCCGGGCGATTTCGCGAAGACCTCTATTACCGGCTCAACGTGGTCGAGTTGGAGGTGCCGCCGTTGAGGGATCGGCAGGGCGATATTCCCCTGTTGGTCGATTATTTCCTGCAGAAGTTTGCGCAGAGAAACGGCCGGGCGGTCAGCGGTGTCACCCCGGAATGCATGGATGTGCTCAACCGTTATCCCTGGCCTGGTAATGTGCGCGAGCTTGAGCACTCCATGGAGCGCGGTGTGATCCTTATGCGAGGGGACTATCTCGATCTCAGTACCCTGCCCCTGGCCATCCAGCGTTGGGCGGGGATGAACGAGCCTAAAGAGGTGGAAGAGCCATCCACCCTCAAGGAAGCGGAAAGGATGTTGATTTTAAAAACCTTGGAGGATACCGGTGGAAACCGGAGTGAAGCTGCTCGTCGTTTGCAAATTACGCGTAAGACACTCTTGAATAAGCTCAAAAGTTATAATATAACTTGATACATAAAATACAGTGTTGGCAACGGCCTCCCGGTTGTTTTGAGGTCGGCCCCCTTTGTTAAGCCTTCCTTCCCCTCTCTCCTCCAACCTCTTCCGATAACGAGCGGCTATTCTGCATGCAACGAACATCGACCCTGCTGGAAGCTGCGTATGACGTTAGCCGTTTTCTGCTCCAAGAACGTGATTTGTCCAATCTGCTGCAAGGGGTCTGTGACCGTTTGACCGGTGCAGGGGGCGGGCTAGCCACGCTTTTGGTTTTGATCGATCGCGATTCGGGTGGGGCTATCACCGCTGAAACCGGGCTCCAGGAGGTTCTGCAGCCCTTGGCCGACGGCCTGCAAAAAGGACAGTTACCTAATTGCGGCCGCCGGGCCATGGAGTCCGATGAGGGGGTCATTGTGCTCTGTGAACAGAGCGGTTGTAGCCTCTGCGCCACATGTGGTGCCGCCAACGGCCATTTGGCCCTGACGATTCCAGTCCACTGTTCTTCCAGTTTATCGGGGTTTCTGACCCTCAAATTTCCCGCCGATTTACAATTGGGCGCCGCTGAAACCGTCATCCTCACCGAAGTTGCCGATGCCTTGGGCGTAGCCCTGCGCCAGCTCTTTGCCGAAGAGGCGGCCACACAACGCCAGCAGGAGCTTGAACTGGTCGAAAAACGATACGAGTTGGCCCTACACGCTTCCCAGGCAGGTCTTTGGGATTGGAATATCAGTAGCGGTGAAATGTACACCAGTCCCGACCATTGGGAGTTACTCGATTACCGTTCCGAGAAAATCGATCCCATATTGCAGCAGCGTTTTATCCACCCTGAAGATCGGGAGCAGGTGTTGGCGGTGTTGAACGAACACCTCGCCGGCAAGACCGACGAGTACCGGATTGAATACCGGGTTCAGGAAAAGAACGGGGAGTGGACCTGGTTCCTCGATCGCGGGCGGGTGGTGGAGCGAGACGCCAACAATATGCCGGTTCGCATGACTGGCACCCATCAGAATATCACCCTGCAGAAAAAGCAGGATCAGGCGATAGCCCTGGTTCAGCAGCAGTTACATGAGGCAGTCAACCACGAACGCAATTTCCTCCAGACCGTAATCGACAGTGCCGGCGACCCGGTCATGGTGATTGATCTTGGCTATAACGTCCTGCTGATCAACCAGGCGGCGGCCCGCCTGGTGTGTAAAAATGTTGAAGCCGGCGATTTGCAGGGGGGGAAATGCTATCGACTCTTTAATTGTAGCGACCACCCCTGCCGGGATCAGCGTTTTCCTTGTCCCGTGGCCAGGGTTGTGGAACAGAAAAAGCAAGTCAAAATGGTCCACAATCCCTACCACGGAAATGGGGTCAAGAACACCTTTGAGCTTGAGGTGTCCCCTTTACTCGATCGGCAGGGTAACCTTTACGGCGTCATCGAGGTGGCCCGGGATATTACCGATCGTTTGCGGATTGAGAAGGAGCTCAGGGAGAGCCAATCCCATCTGTATCGACTGGCCCACCACGATACCTTAACCGGGCTACCGAATCGGTTGTTGTTCCGTGATCGACTCAACCAGGCCGTCAGTAAGGCGGATCGAAATCGGACCGGGGTAGCGGTGCTGTTTCTTGATCTGGATCGCTTCAAAACCGTCAACGACACCCTCGGTCATGACATCGGCGATGCCCTGCTGAAGGGAGTGGCCATTCGGCTACAGCAGCAGTGCCGCCAATCCGACACTGTGGCCAGGTTCGGCGGTGATGAGTTTGTCTTTGTCTTGGAGGCGATCAATGGGCGCAAGGACGCCGGTGTGGTTGCTGAAAAAATTATGGCTGCCTTGGGCGATCCCGTGGAGGCCAAGGAACACCGGATTCAGGCTTCCACCAGTATAGGTATTGCTCTGTATCCCGATGATTCGGACTCCATCGATGAGGTGCTCAAGTGTGCGGACCTGGCGCTGTATGCGGCCAAGGAGATCGGGCGCAGCAACTATCAATTTTTTCATCAGGATTTGCCTAATACCGGAACCCGGCCAGTTCTCGACGCCCAGCAATTCCGCAGCGCCTTTGCCGAAGAGGAGTTGTTTGTTGAATACCAACCCCGTTTTTCCCTTAAGGACGGCGACCTGATTGGCTTGCAGGTTTTGGTGCGTTGGCAGCATCCCTCCATGGGCCTGCTCATGCCCGAGGATTTTATCGACGCAGGTCATGAGTGCGACATGCTCGGACCGTTGGCTGGCTGGCTCTTTGGGAGGTTGGCGGATGATTTGCAAATCTGGCAAGGCCAGGGAAAGCTTTGTCCACCGCTCAGCATCCCCTGTGACACCAGGCTGTTGTTGGATGCAGACTTTCTCCCCATGATCAGGCGCCTGCGGAAACAGTCTGTTCTGCAGCCGGGCATGCTGGTGTTGGATCTGCGTGTCCGGGCCGTCACCGAGGGCACCATCCAACTGCTTGAGTGTATCCGCCGACTCGAACAACTGGGCGTGGGGCTGTCGATCAGGGAGTTCGGAGGTGGACGTTGCATCCCCCTGGAAATACAATCCCTGCCGGTGCGATCGGTCATTGTCAGCCGGGAAATAATCGACCAAATCCCACACAAAGAAGCCGCGGCAGCGTTGCTCGCCGCCCTGATATCATTTTGCCACGCCTTTGGAGTCACTGTGGTGGCCGACAGTGTTGTTCGGTCCGAGCAACGGGAGTTGCTCTGCAAATTGGGGTGTGACCAGGTTCAAGGTCGCTTCTGTTCTTCCCCTCTTCGCCAAGAACAGATTGGCGATCTCCTGCCGGGTGTCTAAAATGTGCAGTTGACGCCTTTTTACCCCTGTGGTAATACCGCTGCTTGTTTTTCCTCTTCATGACGGGCTTTTTTCAATTGGGAGGTTGATCATTGTCACCGTCTCTGTTCTGAGAATATTTCACACTTATTTGATGGCGTCGTAAAAGCTTCGATCTACTGCGTCGTAACGTTTTTCCCGACACTCGACATACCTTATGTATGCCTTCGTGCCGTGAAAACGCCACTCCTTGTATATCTGTGTTTTGACTTAGCCATCTTTCAGAGTGTGATGGACTTTTTACGAGTCCATCTTATTTAATCAATGTAGATAAACTCGCAATAACACCAAAAACGAAAAGTCATGCAGCGCCAAGATAGGAATTTTGGAAGCAGGAGTGCTCGTTTTTCCAACCTATTGCGAGAATAATAGAGTTAGAGCAATGCGTACGGATATTTTACACGTCGGCGCGGGTGAACTGAATTACGAGATCCGCAATATCGTTAATGTCGGTGAAAAGCTGCAAAAGATGGGCGTCCAGGTCAACTGGGAGAACATCGGTGATCCCATTGCCAAGGGAGAGCAGGTGCCGGACTGGATGAAGGATATCGTCGCCGAGGCGGTGCACGAAAATGCCAGTTACGGCTATAGCCCGACCAAGGGATTGCTCGCAACCCGCGAATTTGTCGCCCAGTGCACCAATAGCCGAGGCGGCGTCCAGATTGATGCTGAAGACGTCCTCTTTTTTAATGGGCTTGGAGACGCCATCTCCAAAGTGTACGGCCTGCTCAAGCCCACGGCGCGGGTCTTGGTGCCGACACCGAGTTACACCACCCACAGTTCCGCCGAGGCTGCCCATGCCGGCACCCAGCCAGTGACCTATATCCTCGATCCCAACCATCTTTGGTACCCGGATCTGGAGGATATCGAAAATCATATCAAATATAATCCTGCAGTGGCCGGTATCCTTTTGCTCAATCCGGATAACCCCACCGGTGCCGTCTACCCGGCGGATGTGATGCGGGCGATCGTGGAAGTCTGCGAAAAGAACGAACTCTTCATTATTTGTGATGAGATCTACCAGAACATGACCTACAACGGCACCACCTCCGCGCCCTTGTGTACGGTCATCGGGGACAAGGTGCCGGGAATCTGCATGCGCGGTATTTCCAAAGAGATGCCCTGGCCGGGGAGTCGTTGCGGTTGGATTGAGGTGTACAATCGCCATCGGGATCCGATGTTCGCCACCTATGTACAGTCGATCCTCAATGCCAAGATGCTTGAAGTCTGTTCCACAACCCTGCCGCAGATGGTCCTGCCCCGGATCAAGTCGCACCCGTTGTATCTTGAGCACCTCAAAAGCAGAATCAAACGTTACGAGCGTTTCTCCAACCTGGCTTACGACATCCTGAAGAACGTCAAGGGCCTTTTGGTCAATCGAGCCAACGGTGCCTTTTATATGAGTGCGGTGTTCGAGGAGTGGGTCTTGAACCATCAGCAGACCTTGCCGATCGCCAACGAAGAGGTTCGGGAAACCATTGAACGGTTGGTGTCCGGTTCCAATATTCAGCCGGATAAACGTTTTGTCTATTACCTGCTGGCCTCAACAGGTATCTGCGTAGTCCCGCTCTCCTCGTTTGCCACTGATCTCCAAGGGTTTCGGATCACCCTCTTGGAGAAGGAGGAGGATGAGTTCGTCGAGATTTTTAAAACCATCGCCTCCAGTATCAACCGTTATGTCAACTCGCACCAGGGTTGTGCCCACTGTTGTTGAGACGTTGATTATCTGGCGCCTCATTGAATCCCCTGCTCCCTTAAATGGTGGCCGGGGATTTTTTTGTTGAAGAGCTCTTTTCTTGTTGTTTTTCTTGGAGTTTTCCTTGAAGTCTTTCTTGGGGCATCCTTCCGGAAAAGCCCGTTTCCTTCCCTTGACACTGGATTTTGCCATACTTATTGTTGGCACCAGATTTGATTGGCCTGTCCATGCTTCACATGGTTACCAGACAAGGGCCGTCGGTGCCGATCGCACCACCCCTAAGGAACGAAAACCCGCAACAGCAGAAAAGGAGAGCGTAGGTGATAGACGAGACAAACAAACAGGACCCTGTCGGTGATCAGCAAACAACAGAGACCCCCGAAGACCTGGGTGATGTGGAGGCTATTGCGGAGGGAGAGGTAGCACAGGAAAGCGAGACCGAGGCATTGCAGAGCAAACTGGCTGTAGCCCAGGACCAGTTGATGCGAGTTGCTGCTGAATTCGAAAATTATAAAAAACGGATGGAGCGCGAACGAAGCAAACTGCTCAAATATGCCGGGGAAAATATTTTACGCGATCTGCTGGCCACGCTTGACAATCTCGAACGGGCTGTCGAACAGGGCAGTGCGGATGCCGGGGATGCGGCCAAAAAACTTGGGTCCATGCTTGAAGGGATCGAGCTGACGAGAAAGGGGTTGGTGGCCACTCTGGAACGCTATGGTGTGGAACCGCTTAACTCCGTCGGTTTAAATTTTAATCCCGACGAGCACGATGCCCTGACCATGGAGGCTAGTGAAGAGATTCCTGCCAACCATGTACTGCGCGAGTTTGCCAAGGGCTATCGGTTTAAAGAGCGTGTTCTTCGCCATGCCCAGGTGGTTGTTTCCAGCGGTCCGGGAAAAGCGGCTTGACAAGCGGTGGATTGAGCACATTGTACTACTTGATATTGTGAAATTTTTAGGCTTTTGCCGGATATAAATACAGGAGACAGGAGAAACGAATTATGGGTAAAATTATTGGTATTGACTTAGGCACCACCAACTCGTGCGTGGCAATTATGGAGGGTGGTGATCCCAAGGTTATTGAAAATAGCGAGGGCAACCGGACCACCCCGTCCATCGTCGCTTTTTCCGACAGCGCCGAGCGACTGGTTGGGCAGATTGCCAAACGTCAATCGGTAACCAATCCGACCCGGACGCTGTTTGCGATCAAACGTTTGATCGGTCGGAAATTCACCGACCCTGAAGTGAAAAAATCGATTGGTGTCAGCCCCTTTGCCATCGTTGAAGGCCCTGGCGGCGACGCGGTGGTTGAAGTTGACGGCAAGACCTACACCGCGGCTGAGATTTCCGCCATGATCTTGGGCAAGATGAAGCAGACCGCCGAGGAGTATCTCGGAGAGCCGGTGACCGAGGCCGTTGTTACCGTACCTGCGTACTTCAACGATGCCCAGCGCCAGGCCACCAAGGATGCCGGAAAGATCGCCGGACTCAATGTCCAGCGTATTATCAACGAGCCCACTGCCGCATCCCTGGCCTATGGCTTGGATAAGAAAGGTGAAGAGAAAATTGCGGTTTTCGACTTGGGTGGCGGTACTTTCGATGTTTCCATCCTTGAGATCGGCGACGGTGTCTTTGAGGTAAAATCCACCAACGGCGATACCTTTCTCGGTGGTGAGGATTTTGACATGCGCATTGTCAACTGGCTCGCCGACGAGTTCAAGCGTGAGCAAGGCGTGGACCTGCGCAGCGATAAGATGGCCCTGCAGCGGTTGAAGGAAGAGGCGGAGAAAGCCAAAAAAGAGTTGTCCTCCGCCATGGAGACCGATATCAATCTGCCGTTTATCACTGCCGATGCAACCGGCCCCAAACATCTCAACGTAAAATTGAGCCGGTCCAAGCTCGAGACGCTGGTTGAGGATTTGATTGAACGTTGTGAGGGGCCCTGCCGTACCGCTCTCAAGGACGCGGGTATGAATGCATCCGAAATCGACGAGGTTATCCTGGTCGGTGGTATGACCCGTATGCCCAAGGTGCAGGAGAAGGTGAAGGCCATCTTCGGCAAGGATCCGCATAAGGGCGTAAATCCGGACGAGGTCGTGGCCATCGGTGCTGCAATCCAGGGTGGTGTACTCAAAGGTGATGTTAAAGACGTGCTCCTGCTTGATGTGACTCCGCTTTCCCTGGGTATCGAGACCCTCGGTGGGGTTATGACCAAGCTGATCGAGAAGAATACCACTGTTCCGACCAAGAAAAGTCAGGTTTTCTCCACTGCGGCTGATAGCCAGCCGGCGGTGTCCATCCATGTTCTCCAGGGTGAGCGTGAGATGGCCACTAACAATAAAACTATTGGTCGTTTCGAGTTGACTGATCTTCCGCCTGCCCCGCGTGGCGTTCCGCAGATCGAAGTTACCTTTGATCTTGACGCCAACGGTATCCTTCATGTTTCCGCCAAGGACCTGGGCACCGGCAAGGAACAGTCAATCCGCATCACCGCCTCTTCCGGTTTGTCCGAGGAAGAGATCGAGCGGATGAAGAAGGATGCCGAACTCCATGCCGAGGAAGACAAGAAACGCAAGGATCTGGTTGAGGCCAAGAATAATGCCGACTCCATGATCCACATGACCACCAAGACCCTGACCGAACTCGGGGACAAGGTGGATGCCGAAACCAAGGCTAACGTCGAGCGTGAGATCGAAAACCTGAAAAAAGCCTTGGGAACCGAGGATGTCGCCGCAATCAAGAGCGCGACCGATACGTTGACGCAGGCCTCGCATAAGCTGGCCGAGTTGATGTATGCCCAGGCCAAGTCTCAAGGCGCGGCTCCTGGTGAAGGCGGTGCAGATAGTGGTGGGGCTACCGGCGGCCAAGGCAAGAAGGGCGGCAAGGACGACGATGACGTGGTTGACGCCGATTTTGAAGAAGTAAAATAAAAGGCCGTTTCCGGGAAGTTTACACGCAAACGGAAGAACAGGGAGTGCGGTGAGAGCCGCGCTCCCCTTTTTTTTGTCCTTTTTCCGGAAATTGCGCTATAACGGTTCGGTTTGCCCCCACAAGACCATCAGTAGAGAAGAAGAGAGACCTATGAAACGAACACTGTCAGGAATACAACCTTCGGGAAAACTCCATATTGGTAATTATTTTGGGATGATGCAGCCGATGCTCCATCAGATGGACAGCTCGGAGCTCTTTGTTTTCATCGTTGACCTCCATGCGCTGACCTCGGTCCAGGACCGTGAGCGGCTCAGCAAGGGTACCCTGGAGGCCGCTGCGGACTTCCTCGCCCTAGGCCTTGATCCCAACAAGTGTATCTTCTGGGTGCAGTCCGATGTCCCTGAAGTCTGCGAGCTTTCCTGGCTTCTGTCAAACGTTACCCCCATGGGCCTCCTGGAACGTTGCCATGCCTACAAGGACAAGGTGGCAAAAAATATTCCGGCCAGTCACGGCCTTTTTGCCTATCCGGTGCTTATGGCGGCGGATATCCTGCTCTACCAAGCGGAGGTTGTGCCGGTGGGTAAGGACCAGAAGCAGCATGTTGAAGTGGCCCGCGATATTGCCCAGCGGTTCAACAGCACCTTCGGCGAAACCTTTGTATTGCCGGAACCGTTGATCAGCGAGTCCACCGCCATTGTTCCCGGCCTGGACGGACAGAAGATGTCCAAGTCGTATGACAATACCATCCCGATTTTTCTCGATGAAAAAGCACTGCGCAAGCGGGTGATGGCCATTCAAACCGATGCCACCCCGGTCGAAGAGCCCAAGGATCCGGATAAATGCAACCTGTATGCACTGCTAAAACTCTTTGCCCCTGAGGAGAAGATGCGTGAGGTACATGCGTTGTATGTGAATGGCGGCGCTGCCTACGGCTATCTCAAACAGGACCTTTTTGAGCTGATCAACGACCATTTTGCCGGTGCCCGGGCCAAGAAAAAAGAGTTGCTCGATAATCAAGATTACCTGCGTCAGTTGCTTGCCGAAGGTGCGGAGAAGGCACGTGCCAGGGCCACCCTAACCATGGATCGAGTTCGTGACCGGGTGGGATTGAAGTACTAATGCAAAGGTGATGAACCTGTAGGGTTGAAGGTCGGCATGGGGGGCTCAAACCCCTTTGATCTGAACACGACCAATAAAAAAAGGCGGGATTATATCCCGCCTTTTTTTATTGGTTTTTCAAAAAGGTTGCTCAGAAGTCAACCATTTCCACATCAAAGACCAGCCAGGCATTGGGCGGGATCACGCCGCCGGCCCCGCGCTCACCATAGGCCAGTTCCGGGGGAATGATCAGAGTGCGTTTCTCACCCTTGGCCATTTGGCTCAAGGCCTCGTCCCACCCTCGGATAACCCGGCCGGTCCCAACGGGAAAGGCAATGGGTTCACCGCGATCATAGGAGCTGTCGAATTTGCGATTACCCAACAGCAAACGACCGGTGTAGTGGGCACTGATCTCGGTGCCAACTGCTGGCGGCTCGCCTTCGCCTTTCTGCTCCACTTGATAGTAAAGTCCAGACTTGGTCTCCACTGCCTTGGGCCATTGCTCCTTGATCGTTTTTTGGATTTTTTCCTTTTGCGCTTTCAGGGCATCGGCCTCCCGATCCTTGATGGAAGCCATGGCGGCATCAAAGGCAGCCTGGTCGGTTTTGAAGGCCTCGGCCTCTTTGCCCATACGGATAATGGTAACCGATTTGATCTCATCGCCGCGGTCGATCCGATCCACCACGTCTTTTCCGTCAACCACCTTGCCGAAGACAGTGTGCTTGCCGTCCAGATGCGGAGTGGCTACATGGGTGATGAAGAATTGGCTACCGTTTGTTCCTGGGCCGGCGTTGGCCATGGAGAGTATTCCGGGACCATCATGGCGCAGGCTTGGGTCAAACTCGTCGGGGAAGGTATAGCCAGGGCCGCCGGTACCGGTACCCAGGGGGCAACCACCCTGGATCATGAAGTTGGGGATCACCCGATGGAAGGTCAAACCGTCATAAAAAGGCCGCCCAAGCGGTTCGGTTGCGCCCCCCAGTTTGAGCGTGCCTTCCGCAAGACCGACAAAGTTGATCACGGTGAGTGGTGTTTTGGTGTAAAAGAGTTTGAGCAAAATATCGCCCTTGTCGGTGGCAATTTTAGCATAAAGTCCATCTTTCATAGCGATTTTCGCCTCGAGTCCGTTAGTCATAGATTTTACCTCAACAGAATACACTGGTTGTCCGGAACAAAAGAGCAGCGCGGACAGGAGCAGCAACGAAAGCAGCCTTGTCATGGAAGTCTCCGGCTTAAACGTTTTGTTCGTTAAAAATGTTGATGGCCTCGTAAAAAAACAAAAAAAAACCGAAAATTGTGCATCACAAAAACCAGTAAGTTACGAAGCCCGAAACGTCGTCCTCGTGTTATTTTACGAGAATGACAATGATCGCTTCCCTCGAAGAGTCGGGAGCGTTTTGGAGAATCAGGGTTGCTTACTTGGATGGAGTCGGCTTGTCAATAAAAAATGGGGAAAGCTCTCTGTAAGAATTTTCGACATTGAGAAAAGGACTCCCTTGGGTGTCTGCTCGATACACCTCACTGTGCTCGCGCCTCCATCCCATCAGTTGTGATAGGACTTTTTCCGTATCGCGGCATAAGAGGCTTGACGCGTGATGGCGGACTTTGTTAAATAGATAGATTTTTTGCGCTGTACACACAAAACTTCGGGAGGCTCTGAGAAAATCTTGCTGTATCTGCTCTACAGTACCTTGGGATATGCGCTGTATGCGTTCCTGGTACTGTTGTTGCCGCTGGCCGGGTTTCTGGGAGGTCGATACGGATATGGATTGGGGCAGCGCCTTGGACGTTATCAGCCTGAAATCAGGCCGGATGCTTCATCCGTTCCTCTTCTTTGGATTCACGCCTCCTCTGTTGGCGAGGTGCAGGCAGCCATTATCCTGATCAATGCCTTGTTGGCCTCGGGCAAAGCCGTGCAGATCGTTCTTTCCTCAACCACTGAGCAGGGACAGAAAATGGCTACAGCCCGATTGGGAACAAAGATACCCTGTGTGCTGGCACCACTTGATTTTCCTCCAGCGGTCCAACAGGCCCTTCGTTTTTTCCGCCCTGCGCTTTATATCGGTCTGGAGACAGAGTTGTGGCCTGTGATGTTGACTGCCCTTGGGCAGGCCGGAGTGCCGAAACTGTTGTTAAACGGTCGCTTATCCGAGCGGTCGCTGAAAAAATATCTCCACATTCCCAGGTTCATCGGACCCCTGGTTGCCGGATTTAAAGCCCTGGCCGTGATCACCGCCGAAGATGGTGCACGTTTCGTTGCCTTGGGGGCGCAAAAGTCTTCAGTCCAAATCTCCGGTAATCTCAAATTCGATATGCCGGCCGATAACAGGGAAGAAAAACGGCGGCGCTTGCGTCGGCAATTAGGTGTTTCTGACCAGTCTGTTTTTCTCTGTGGTTCCACCCACGAGGGGGAAGAAGAACGGTTGTGGCCGGTTGTGCAGACCTTGTCGCGCGAATGGCCTTTGATCTGGGTTGTGGCTCCGAGACATCTGGAACGGCTTCCTGCGGTGAGTTCTTTTTTCAAGCAGATAGGCCTTTCCTACGACCTTTATTCTGAACTTACGCAAAAGCCGCGCACCCACAAGGTGGTGTTGGTCGATACCATGGGTGATCTGTCGGACCTCTACTGTGCCGGAGATTATATCTTCTGCGGGGGAAGTTTGGTGGAGCGAGGCGGTCATAATATCATGGAGGCCGCTCGCTGGGGCCGGCCGGTTTATTACGGCCCTCACATAAAGGATTTCAAAGATGCCGCCAAGTTGTTGCGGGACAACGGTGGCGGTTTTCAGGTGGCGGATGCCCAGGCGCTGCTCGCGCTTATGCGTCATCATCATACCCATCCCGAAGCCTACGATCAGGCCTGTCGATGTGCGGCAGAGATTGCGGCCGGCCAACGCGGCGCGGTCGCTCGTCAGGTGGCGCTTACGCTGCAATGCCTGGAGAGTAGGTGCTAAGACCACGCTGAAGGAGTTATCTTGCCTGCGTTGACTGGCGATATCGGCGTGCATGCTTATCCTAACACAGCAAACGGTTGCAGTGGCCACCTCCAATGGGAGGCAGGTGCTGGAAACGGAACCTTGTTCTTTTCTTTAGGTAGACTATGAAAGCGTTAATCGGACTTGAAGACGGCACGGTGATGACCGCGCGTTCCTTTACCGGCCCCGGTGAGGCGGTGGGGGAAATTGTGTTCAACACCAGCATGAGCGGCTATCAGGAAGTGCTTACTGATCCTTCTTACACGGGCCAGTTGGTTACCATGACGTATCCGCTCATCGGTAACTACGGCGTCAATCCCGAGGATATGGAGTCGGCGGGAGTCCATCCCCGCGCCTTTCTTGTTCGCGAGTACCAGGATCGACCGAGTAACCACCGCGCCACCGGTAACCTGGCAGACTTTCTTCAACAATACGGCGTATTGGGCGTAGAAGGGTTCGACACCCGCATGCTTACCCGTAAAATCAGGACCACCGGCGCGATGAAAGCACTGGTTACGACCCAGGATCTTGATCCGGAATCGGTGGTTCGACGGGCTCGGGAATGGTCAGGTTTGGTTGGGCGCGATATGGTTCAGCGGGTCGCCAGTCCGACCATGTATCGCTGGGAAGGTGCGCCGGTCATTGGCAGTGGTTTTCCCGAATCCGCCCATGGTCGCTTCAAGGTCGTGGCCTATGATTTCGGCATCAAATATAACCAGCTGCGCCTCTTGACCCAAAAGGGATGCCGGGTGCTGGTTGTGCCCGCCACCACTTCAGCGGAAGAGGTTTTGGCGCTTCAGCCCGACGGCGTCTTCCTCTCCAACGGCCCCGGCGATCCGGCCGGTGTCAAGGGCGTGGTCGGCAACATTCAAAAGCTGCTTGGCAACGTACCGATCTTCGGTATCTGCCTCGGCCACCAGATGCTTGGTCTGGCCTATGGCGCTGCCACCTATAAACTTAAATTCGGGCACCGTGGCGGCAACCAGCCGGTCAAGGATCTGCTCACAGGCAAGGTTGAGATCACTTCACAGAATCACGGATTCTGCGTGGATCCCCAAAGCTTGCCCGAGAGCGTCGAGGTGACCCATGTCAATCTCAACGACGGCAGCCTTGAGGGCATGCGTCATCGGGAATATCCGGCCTTTTCGGTTCAGTATCACCCCGAATATGCTCCCGGACCCCACGATGCGGAATATCTCTTTGACCGGTTCATTCAACTGATGGAGCAGGCGAGCTGAGCGCTCGGCGGATAAGGAAAACAGACGATGCCAAAACGCACAGATATACACAAGATACTTATTATCGGCTCCGGGCCGATCATCATCAGCCAGGCCTGCGAGTTCGATTATTCCGGAGCCCAGGCGGTCAAGGCCCTGAAGGAAGAGGGTTACGAGGTGGTGTTGATTAACTCCAACCCAGCCACGATCATGACTGATCCAGGCCTGGCGGATCGTACCTATATCGAGCCCATCACTCCGGAATGCGTGGCCAAGGTTATCGAGCGGGAGCGGCCCGATGCCCTGCTGCCGACCCTGGGCGGCCAGACCGGCTTGAACACCGCGATCAAGGTGGCCCAGATGGGCGTGCTTGAGAAATACGGAGTCGAGTTGCTCGCCGCCAATATTGATGTTATCCGCAAGGCGGAAGGGCGCGAGGAATTCCGTGATGCCATGCGGAAAATCGGCCTTAAAGTGCCGGAATCGGCCATTGTTCATACCCTCGAAGAGACCATGGCCGCTGGCGAGCGTATCGGGTTCCCGATTATTGTTCGTCCGAGTTTTACCCTCGGTGGCACCGGCGGTGGTGTGGCTTACAATAGGGCCGAACTGAAAAAAATGGCCACTGCCGGTATCGACCTTTCCATGACCAACGAGGTCATGCTCGAGCGCTCTCTGCTCGGCTGGAAGGAGTACGAACTGGAGGTGATGCGCGATAGGAATGATAACGTCGTCATCATTTGCTCGATCGAAAACGTGGATGCCATGGGGGTGCATACCGGTGATTCGATCACCGTGGCCCCGGCCCAGACCCTGACCGACCGCGAGTACCAGGAGATGCGGGATGCCGCCATTGCCATCATCCGTGAGATCGGGGTTGAAACCGGTGGCTCCAACGTCCAGTTTGCGGTCAACCCGCTTGATGGCGAGTTGATGGTGATCGAGATGAACCCCCGGGTGTCCCGTTCCTCGGCTCTGGCCTCCAAGGCCACTGGGTTCCCGATCGCCAAGATCGCGGCCAAGCTGGCGGTGGGCTATACCCTGGATGAGATCAAAAACGATATCACCCGCGAGACCTACGCCTCCTTTGAGCCGACCATCGACTACTGCGTGGTCAAGATTCCTCGCTGGACCTTTGAAAAATTTCCCGAGACCGAGGATATTCTCAGTACGGCCATGAAGTCGGTGGGCGAGACCATGGCCATCGGCCGAACCTTCAAGGAAGCTTTCCAGAAAGGAATGCGCTCCCTGGAGATCGGACGCATGGGTTTCGGTTTTGACGGCAAGGATGAGCTGGACGAGATGCACCAGGATGATCTGGAGCGTGGTCTCAACCGACCCAACTCCAAGCGGATGAACCATGTGTTCGAGGCCTTGCGTCGAGGGATGTCGATTGAGCGCATCTATGAACTGAGCCAAATCGATCCCTGGTTTCTGCATAATTTTAAACAGATTGTGGATAAGGGCGGGGAAATTCGTTCTCGCGGTTTTGCCGGTTTTGATCGGGACTATCTCTACGAGATTAAACAGTACGGATTTTCCGATGTGCAGCTTGCCCACCTGACCGGCACCTCTGAAGACGACATCCGTTCTCTGCGGATTAATCTTGGTCTTGAACCGGCCTATAAGTTGGTCGACACCTGTGCCGCCGAGTTCGAATCTTATACCCCATACTACTACTCCACCTACGAACAGGAAGATGAGTCAAGCCGCAGTGATCGTAAGAAGATCATGATCCTCGGCGGTGGCCCGAATCGGATCGGCCAAGGTATTGAGTTTGATTATTGCTGCGTCCATGCCTCCTTTGCCCTGCGCGAGATCGGGGTTGAGTCGATCATGGTCAACTCCAATCCGGAGACCGTCTCCACCGATTACGACACCTCGGACAAGCTTTACTTTGAGCCGTTGACCCGGGAAGATGTGCTCAATATCATCGAGCGGGAAAAGCCCGACGGCGTCATTGTCCAGTTCGGCGGCCAGACACCGCTAAATCTCGCGGTGCCCCTGGCCAAGGCCGGGGTGCCCATTGTCGGTACATCGCCGGATGCCATTGACCGGGCCGAAGATCGGAAGCGTTTCCAACAGTTCCTGCAGAAACTAGGTTTGCGGCAACCGGCCAACGGGACCGCCCATACCCTGGAAGAGGCACTGGCCGTGGCCGCGGAGATTGGATTTCCGGTGGTTATGCGCCCCTCCTATGTTCTTGGTGGGCGCGACATGCGTATCGTATACAATGAGCAGGGCATCCGCAGTTTTATGGCTATTCCCGGCATGATCGGCGGCGAACATCCGGTTCTTTTGGATCAGTTTCTCAAGGATGCAATCGAGGTGGACGTGGACGCGGTCTGTGACGGCAAAATGACCGTGCTTGGTGGCATCATGGAGCATATCGAAGAGGCCGGTATTCACTCCGGCGATTCGGCCTGCGTTCTCCCCCCTCATACCCTGTCGGCCAGCATGCTCGAGGAAATCAGCGCAGCCACCAAGTCCATGGCCATGGAGCTCGGTGTTATCGGGCTGATGAACGTCCAGTTTGCGGTGCAGGGCAATACCCTTTTTGTGCTTGAGGTCAATCCGCGCGCCTCACGAACCGTCCCCTTTGTTTCCAAGGCCACCGGGGTCCCGCTTGCAAAAATGGCGACCAAGGTGATGCTGGGAATGAGTCTTGAGGATTTGGGCTTTACCCGGGAAAAGAAAATGCCTCATTGGGCGGTCAAAGAGGCGGTTTTTCCCTTTGATCGGTTCCCGAATGTCGATACTCTGCTCGGTCCGGAGATGAAATCCACCGGTGAAGTCATGGGCATTGACGATGATCTCGGCATGGCCCTGGCAAAATCGCAGATGGCGTCCAATATACAGCTCCCGCAGAGGGGAACCGCCTTTATTAGTGTCCGCCATAGCGACAAGAACGCGGTGGTGGCAGTGGCCCGTAAGTTGGTAGCCTTGGGTTTTGCAATTATTGCCACCAAGGGAACGGCGACGAAACTCAAGGAGAGTGGCATTGCCTGCAGCGAGGTTTACAAGATTTCCCAGGGGCGCCCTCATATTCTCGACAAAATTCAGGACGGTGAGGTGCAATGGATTCTCAATACCTCGGCCGGAACCCGGACCACGGAGGACAGTTATATTATCCGCCGGGCAGCCCTGGATTATCATATCCCGTACACCACCACCATCACCGGTGGTTTGGCCACAACGCTCGCCCTGGAATCCTTGCGTAACCGGGAGGTCGGGGTCAAGACTATCCAGGAGTTCGCAAAGAACATTGACTGAAGCAAAATCGATGTTAAAGTAGGTTATCTTATAGAAAAATGGAGTTGTGACCGCTTGGGCGTAACCTAATTTGACGACGATTTTTTGGAGATGATATTTGAATACTTTTTATAAAAACCTCAGTATGTGGCTGGTCATTGGCCTGACCATGATCCTGTTGTTCCAGCTGTTCAACAAGCCGCAGAGCCAGAATAATTCCATCACCTACAGTGAGTTCTGGTCCAGTGTTGAAAAAGGCGCAATCAACAAGGTCAGCATCCAGGGCGATGAAATCTTCGGGGTGGGACAGGATGGGCGTCCGTTCAAGACCATGGCCCCGAACGACGCTGGCCTCATTCCCATGCTGAGGGATTCGGACGTTGATATTTTGGTGAAAAAACCGGAGGAAACCCCCTGGTATTTGACCATTTTTGTATCCTGGTTCCCGATGTTGCTTTTGATCGGGGTATGGATTTTTTTCATGCGCCAGATGCAAATGGGTGGCAAGGGTGGAGCCCTTTCCTTCGGCAAGACCCGGGCCAAACTTCAGGGTGAGGGGGAGGTCAAGATCACCTTCAAGGATGTCGCCGGTATCGATGAAGCCAAGGAAGAGCTGGAGGAAATCATCGATTTTCTCCGTGATCCCCAAAAATTCACCAAGCTCGGCGGGCGCATTCCCAAGGGTGTTCTGCTGGCTGGCTCGCCCGGTACCGGCAAGACCCTGCTCGCCCGCGCCATTGCCGGTGAGGCAGGCGTACCCTTTTTCACCATCTCCGGTTCCGATTTTGTGGAGATGTTTGTCGGTGTCGGTGCTTCCCGGGTGCGCGATTTGTTCAGCCAGGGCAAGAAGCATGCACCTTGCATTATCTTTATCGATGAGATCGACGCGGTTGGCCGTCATCGGGGAGCCGGTCTCGGCGGTGGCCATGATGAGCGCGAGCAGACCCTGAACCAACTGCTGGTTGAGATGGACGGCTTTGAAGGCAATGACGGCGTTATCATTATTGCCGCCACCAACCGCCCGGATGTCCTTGATCCGGCCTTGCTTCGTCCCGGTCGTTTTGACCGTCAGGTGGTCGTGCCGGTTCCGGATGTCAAAGGTCGGGAACAGATTCTTGATATCTACGGCAAGAAAACCAAGCTGGCCGACGATGTCAATATGGCGGTCATTGCCCGCGGTACGCCTGGTTTTTCTGGCGCTGATCTGGAAAATCTGGTCAACGAGGCTGCCTTGATGGCCGCACGCGAGGATAAAGAGGTGATTGAGGCCGACATGCTCGAGCGTGCCAAGGACAAGGTATTGATGGGCGCTGAGCGCAGGTCCATGATCATCAGTCCCAAGGAGAAAGAGATCACCGCCTACCACGAGGCGGGGCATGCCTTGGTGGCCAAGCTTCTCCCCGGAACCGATCCGATCCACAAGGTAACCATCATCCCCCGTGGCCGTGCTCTTGGCCTGACCATGCAGTTGCCCCTGGATGAGAAATACACCCATGCAAAGGGCTTTCTCCTTAATTCGATTGCAATCCTCTTTGGCGGTCGGGTGGCTGAGAAGCTGGTTTTTGATGAGATCACCACCGGCGCTGGCAACGATATCGAACGGGCCAGCGAGTTGGCGCGCAAGATGGTCTGCGAGTGGGGTATGAGCGAGGACCTTGGTCCACTGTCGTACGGCAAAAAGGAAGAGCACATTTTTCTTGGTCGCGAGATCGCCCAGCACCGTGATTACAGCGAGGAGACGGCCCAGAAAATCGATGCTGCGGTCAAGCATATCATCCTTGAGGCTAACGACCGGGTCACCCGTTTGCTTGAGGAGAATATGGATATTCTCAAAGCCCTTGCCGATGAGCTGCTGGAGAAAGAGACCATTGTGCTCGAGGATATGGAACGGATTATTGGCGAGCTTCGTGGTGGCGGCGAGATCACCGAGAGCGAGGAAATCGTCGAAGCGTAAGTTTTTTTCCTCAACGGGGGATCGTAGTAAGCCTTTACACCTCTCCCCAATTGAGTCATAGATGCAAACAATGGGTTGTCTTCATTTCTGGAGGACAACCCATTTTTTTTATGGAGAAAATTGTATGAAAATCATGGGAATACTCAACGTCACTCCGGATTCCTTTTCCGACGGTGGCAAGTGGACGAGTGAAGCAGCCCTGGAGCAACGGATTGACCAGTTGATAGCCGAGGGCGCCGATATCATCGATGTCGGTGGTGAATCGACCCGCCCCTTTGCAAAACCGGTTGCTGTCGCGGAAGAGCTACAGCGTGTTATTCCGGCGATCCGGAAAATTCGCCGGAAAAGCGGTACACCCATCTCAATCGATACCACCAAAGCAATCGTTGCCCGGGAAGCCATTGACGCCGGAGCAACCATGATCAACGATATTTCCGCCCTACGTCAAGATCCGGAGATGATAGAGGTGGTTAAATCGTTTGAGGGGCAGGTTGTGATTATGCACATGCAGGGCACTCCCGGCGATATGCAGCTTGATCCGCATTATGGTGATGTGATTGCGGAAATTAATTCCTTTTTTGCGGAAAGAATTGAATGGTTGGAACATTGCGGGGTGGAGCGTTCACGGATTATCGTCGACCCCGGCATCGGTTTCGGCAAAATCTTGGAGCATAATTTGGCAATTTTGCGCAATATTAGCTCGTTTAAGGGGCACGGTTGCCCGGTGCTGATTGGCCATTCGCGCAAATCGTTTCTAGGCCAGTTATTGGAGCTTCCGGTTGAGGAACGGGATTGGCCGACTGCACTGGCTTCCGCTTTTGTGGAGAAAGGAGGCGCGGATATTATACGGGTGCATCAGGTTGGGGTGACGATAAAGGCTTTGCGGTTGATGCGGGAGTTGGAGGGGGAAGGAGAAGGCGTCTGAGGTAATAGTTATATAGAAAAGTTGGGATGGAGGATGGTGTTCAGCTTTTTTATGATTGTCTCCACCCGGCTACACTGTACCGGGGGAGACAAAAACAGGGAAATTATTTCTTTTTTCTACGTGCAAAACCTGCTAAGGCGACGATACCTGTGCCAAACAATAATATAGTGGTAGGTTCGGGAACCGCCGAGACGGGAGGTCCGATCACCCCTGCTAATGCACTTCCGCTCAACAGTACAACGCTTGCCAGCGCAATCAAGGTGCTTTTCAATGCCTGTTTCTTCATGATACTCTCCCATAGATAAAATTAAGGAACCCCAGTGAACTCAGTACTGGAAAACTCGTTATGACTAATCTCATACAATTTTCACGCCACGTTTTCAGTCAATATGGTCGCGCGCTGCATATTGGCCTATCATAGTGGTTTCCGCTTTTGTGGAAAGTTCAGGCGTGGATGGTGCGGGTACATGAGGTTGGGAGAGCGGTGCAGGTTTTGAAAACGGTAAGGGAGAACATAATTGTAATAAAGCTGATTCAACTCTAAAGTGCAACAACTAGCGGTGGGTTAGCCTAGCTTAACTCTATCGTTGAGTAGTCACTCATGCGGTGAACGTATTCCTTTGTTTATATAACTTCAACTCCATGCTCTTTGGGAAATTGCTCTTGCCCGTTTTGAGTGGACATCCAGTTAGGCTACCTTGAGAGCTTCAAATACCATAGGGCTCATGCGACCATTAGCGCTATGGCGGCGAGTCCGGTTGTAGTCAACTTCAATATAATTCGAACACGGTGTGGCGCATTTCTTCGCGAGTGGCAAAACATTCACCGTGGATGGCTTCCACCTTCATGGTGTGAAAGAATCTTTCAGCGCAGGGCTTGTTGTAGCAGTTGCCTTTGGCGCTCAATCTTGCGTGATTTTGTTTCCGTTGTCATCGAACACCGCCGTGAAAATATATACTCGCTTAACAGGCTATCCTTCAAGAACGGGCAATATTACCTGGTAAATTTTTTTTTTAAACTATGGTCTGGCCTCTGTTGCTCTTGGGATGTCAATTCCATTTTTCCGGAAAAGATAAAGTGAAGTGGTTGGAATAGAGCGGGGTGAGCGTTTACGAATTATTGTCGATCCCGGTATCGCTTGCGATAAAAGTGCTGGAGCGCATCGTAGTAATTCTATACAAAATGGATGAATTAAGGCTGGAATGGTTGTCTAGGGCTGATTGGACATTCGCGGGAAACTTTTTCAGGGCAGTTGTTGGATTTGTCGGCTGGAGATCGGGATTTTCAATAGCGATGGTTTCCGGTGTTTCGGAAATGGATACGTTGGATGTTGTTCGGGTACGCCAGGTCGGACTGAGATTGAAGGCAATGTAATTGGTGAAAGCAATAGATGAATGACTTTATCGAAAAAAGATTAATGGCGTAAAAAACAGCTATTTGTATGATCTGTGACCCCGTCATTTTCCACGCAAAAGTTTTTTCTGTTATCGGGCACTATTGTTGCTTAGTATGGAATAAGTTTTCAGGGAAAATTAAAAAATTAGGAGGGAATGATGAAAAAGCAATTTCATACAGCTTTAGTAACTGGAGCACTCTTTTTTGGGCTTACATCTCAAGTCTTTGCTGCTTCCTACGCCGACGTAGTCTTCGTCATTGATCAGTCCGGAAGTATGGCGGGAGAATTTAGCTGGCTTGGAAATTCCATTTCCGCAATTGATACCGCTATAACAAATGGTGGAGTAACAGCTAAATATGGTGTTGCTGGATATGAAGCCTCAACCGGCACTGATGATAGTAGAAATGCGTGGACTGATTTAACGAGTGATATCAGCTCAATAGTCACAGAGGTTAATAGCGTATACACTTACGGAGGTACTGAAAAAGGTTATCACGCTGCCGATTGGGCTGCCAATAACTTTACTTGGACAGGCTCAGATTACGCAAAAATTATGATCCTCATCACTGATGAGGATGCAGATTATGCCAGCAGTTATGCATACGGTGGATTAACAGGGGAAGATGCTCTAGCAAAGAAAATGGCAGATGACCATATTCTTTTAAACGTAATAACCTTAACAGGTCTTTACAGTGTTTGGGATGATGCTGTTTATACCAAAGATACTTATACAGGGTTGTTTGATCTTTATCGTTTGCGCAACGATCCTAGTGGTTTTACAACAGATTTTACTACTGCGAAGTTGCAGGAAATCATTGACTATCCCACCGATGTTCCGGAACCTGCTACAATGTTACTTTTTGGAGTTGGCGTAGCCGGTCTTGCTGCTGTATCCCGCCGACGGAAAAATTAATTTATTGGCAAATATACGTTTAAAAAAGCCTGACCACTTCTGGTCAGGCTTTTTTTTCCCGGCCTGGAAGGTTCCACCCTTGCGTGATAGAAGGCTATCTAAAACGGAAAGGCGTTGTTGGCAACGGCAGCATCTGAAAAAAACTGCTTAGTAATGTGTCCATTTTTTTGATACCGCCTCATGTGTCTCTATTCGACAAAAAGGGATGTCACTCTGCATACATCCATGCAGGAAATTGAGGAGCGGTTGTAGAGGGAACCTCGTCTTGAGAAATGGTTCATCAAGATCATGCCTCAAATACAAATTGGATGATTATTTTTTCCGAGGCCCTTATATAGAGCTGCGCATGTGAGTATTCGTTCCCCAGCGTTCAATTCTTCTCTTTACCCCCCCCTTTTTCTTGACACGTCGCCACTTCTTGCCGTACTTTGCCCCCATTTTCCAGCCCGCCAAAATGATTAACGGGTCCTGTTGTTATCTGTATTGCTGTTGTGTTTTTTTCTGGTTGTCCGGCGGTTGCTCGCCTTAAGTATCATCTTCCCCTCGGACAAGGTAACCAGGAATAATTGTTGTTCGCCCCCGAAGTATTTCTCCAAATTTAAATATGAGAGAGGACGAGACCATGAAGCAATTTACCATCAAGACCATTAACGCCATTGCCCAGGAAGGGTTGGCCATGTTCGATGGCCGGTTCAAGGTGAGCGCGGAGGAGGCCAATCCCGAGGGGATTGTGGTGCGGAGCACCAAGATAGAGTTGGATGGCTACCCGGACCTGTTGGCCATTGCTCGCGCCGGAGCTGGTGTCAACAATATTCCCGTTGATGAGGCCACAGAGAAGGGAGTCTGCGTTTTCAATACCCCGGGGGCTAATGCCAATGCGGTGGTGGAACTGGTGTATACTTCGCTGGGTATCTGGCTGCGCAATGTGGAGAAGAGTATTGAGTTTTGCCAGGGACTGACCGGTATGAACGACGACGAAATCAACCGCGAGGTCGAGGCGCGCAAAAAAATATTCAAGGGCGAGGAGATGGCCGGCAAGACCTTGGCCGTGTTCGGACTAGGTAAAATCGGTGTCGGCGTGGCCAATGCCGGCTTGCATCATGGCATGCGCGTGCTTGGTTTTGATCCTTTTCCGGCTTTGGATAATGTCCACCATTTGAACCCGGATATCACCCTTGCCCGTTCGCGTAAGGAGGCTTTAAGTGAGGCTGATTTCATTTCTGTGCACATGCCGCTCAATAAGAATACCCGCGGTTATGTGACTCAAAAGGATTTTCTCGAATTTATTAAACAAGGGGCCGTGTTGATCAACTATTCCCGTGGGCCGATCGTGGATGAAGATGCGGTTCTTGCGGCCTTGGAAAGCGGCAAGCTGCGTGGTCATATCTCCGATTTTCCCTCGGTGAAGTTCCTCGGCAATGACAAAATCCTGGTGACGCCCCACCTCGGTGCATCAACTGCCGAGTCCGAGGAAAACTGTGCCACCATGGCCGTGCGCGAATTGAAAAATTATCTTGAGTACGGCAATATCGTTCACAGTGTCAATTTTCCCAACATCGAGACCATTCCCACGGTTGAAGTGCATACCCGGTTGACGGTGATCAATCGAGACCAACCTGGGATGATTGGCATGATCAGTAATCTGCTCGGCAACAAAAAAATTAATATCATCAACTATAACAATAAGAGTAACGGCACCGTTGGTTACAACATCATCGACTGCTCCGGACCTGTATCGGATGAGGTGCAGCAGAAGATTGGTCAGCAGGATGGGGTACTGCGAGTACGCGTGATTCCCCTCGAGATTCGTGGTAATTAATACTGGTGTGTAAAAAATACCCAGATAGAAGCTGTGTTTGCATAACGGTGTAAAAAATATAATTTTGTCCAATTCGCTGAAATCGCATCGCTTTTTTGGCTAATACTGGGTTAACCCCACTATGGGTTTTATTTTTTTAACTTTGAACAATATCTTTACTTTCGGATTTTCGACATGTTGCTTGTGTAATATTCTGAAATTATAGGGATTATTTTTTATTGTTGAATAGCGTGCGTATGGCACGGTTGGTGCTAAAAGATAAAAGTAATTCTTCATCTCTTCTCTCCTTTACCGGTTTGGTTCAACGTGGATCAAGCCGGTTTTTTTTTGAGTTATGCAGTGTCTTGATACCCGTGTTGCCCTGTATTCCCAGCCTTCCTATGAAAATCATTCTTTCGAGACGACCATTGGCCAACTTTTAGTCAGTGAGTTTTCCGGAAACAGGTGTCGCTCAGCCTCTGTCTTGCTCAAGCCGAACCTGATCACGGCCACCAATGGGCAACTCGCTTGCACCAATGGGCACATTATCCTCGCTGTTGCCCGGTATTTCAAAGATCTTGGCGCCAATGTGGCGGTGGGTGATTCACCCGCCTTTGGCACGGCCAGATCCGTGTTGCGAAAAATCGGTGTTTTGCCGGAGCTTGAGCGATTAGGGGTACGGGTCACCGAATTCCGTCAGTATTTGCCCCTCGAGCTACCCAGCGGTCAAAGGGCCTGTATTGCCAGGCCTGCCTTGGAATGTGATACCCTGATCAATCTACCCAAGGTAAAAGCTCATTCCCAGATGCGGGTTACATTGGCGGTTAAAAACTACTTTGGTTGTATTTCCGGCCTGCACAAACCTTGGTGGCATATGGTTCATGGAGGGGAGCAGGGACGGTTTGCCGATTTGTTGGTTGAGCTGCTTTCCGTTCTTCCGCAAGGATTTTCCTTGGTCGATGGAATGGAGGCGATGCATATAACCGGGCCGATCCACGGCCAACCTTATGCTTTGGGACTCCTTGCCGGGGGCATAAATCCGGTCGCGGTCGATACCGGGCTTCTCGCCATTCTGGGCGTTGAACCTTCTCTCTGCCCGTTGTGGGTGGCTGCGCGTGAGGCAGGGCTTCCAGGTACAGATCCGGAACAGTTACTTTTCACCCATGATCATCCGGTAGCACTGGCGGCTGAGAAATTTCTTGTGCCGGAAGCGTTGACACCGGTGCGATTTAACCCCTTTCGTTTTGTAAAAAGCTCTGTGCAGCGCATGTTGACGGTTTTGTGAAAAGACAACATCCGAAAAATCTGAAAATTTAAATACTGGGCGTTACGCAGCGAAAACATCGTTCCCATTGCTTTTTGCGAGAACAAGAATGTTCGCAAAACCGGCAGATGACCAGTGCTTGCGGCTCTATCTTATTTTTTCCTGCCTATTGCGAAGGCAGGACCTGTGCAACGGAGAAAGAATGATCAATTTACAAGGAAAAGTCGCGTTGGTGACCGGTGGGTCACGTGGTATTGGCAAAGCGGTGGCCCAACGGCTTGCGGCGCGAGGAGCGGAGGTGGTGATCAACTATGTGCGTCATCGGACCAATGCCAACGAGGTGGTGGCGGACATTGAGTCCAAGGGGGGAAAGTGTCTGGCCCTGCGCGCCAATCTCGCGGACGGGGAAAACATCGACAGCATGTTTGCAGAAATCCGCAACCGCTATGAACGGTTGGACATCGTGATCTCCAACGCTGCCTCCGGGGTGCTCAAACCGGTGGAGGAGTTGAAGAGTCGGCACTGGGATTGGGCGGTCAACATCAATGCCCGCGCCCTGATGCTGATTAGCCAAAAGGCCCTGCCGATGATGAGCACAGGGGGGAGGATTGTCGCTATTTCTTCCATCGGAGCTGTACGGGCGATTCCGAACTATACTGTGGTTGGGGCCTCAAAGGCCGCTTTGGAATCGTTGGTGCGCCATCTGGCTGTGGAATTAGGCCCAAAAGGTATTACTGTAAACACGGTGAGTGCAGGCGTGGTTGATACCGATGCCTTGAAAAAATTTCCCAATCGGGCAGAGATCATCGCCGCCGCCATGGAGCGCACCCCTCTGGGCCGATTGACCGCGCCTTCGGATGTGGCCGATATAGTGCTTTTTCTTTGTAGCAGGATGGCCGATATGGTTCACGGGCAGACCTTGGTTGTGGACGGCGGGTATGCTATTCACGGTTGAGCCGCCCAAAGAGATATCGGAACCATTCGAAACAGGCAATCATCCCAAGGTAGAGAAGACTTGCCGTGATCAGGGCAGGCCAGCCTGCCGCCTTGGTGTGAAAAAGCAGTTGGAGTGGTTTATAGAGCACGGCGATGAGGCCGGAGGCGTGCAGCACCCAAAAGCCGGGAAAAGTGAACCCAATGAGGAGATAAAATCCGCGGCGAAGAAGATGCATGGCCTGATGTTCCAAAGTGACCAATTGAAGGAAATCCGAGCTGGAATGTGAGGAAATTAGTCAACCGCTCGCTCTGGTGAGAGGAAAGATATCCACACGCCCGGTCAGGGTGCCATTTCCGTTGAATTGTTATGGTAGATTTAGTATTTATATATTCTTTTTCCGATTGTCAAACCCTGGCTGCTCTTCGTTTTTAGGGAACAAACCAGATTGCCACCTACTGATTTTACCGGCCTTGAGGCCGTTTTGCTGTTTTCTTTTTCCTCCACAAGGAGACTTGTATGTCTACACATCTCTTTACCTCGGAATCGGTCTCCGAGGGGCATCCCGACAAGGTTGCCGATCAGATCTCCGATGCCATCCTTGATGCCATCCTTACCCAGGATAAGCACTCCCGTGTTGCCTGTGAGAGTCTGGTCACCACCGGCATGGCGGTTATAGCAGGCGAGATCACTACCTCCGCCTGGGTGGATATGCCGCAGATCGTTCGCGAGACCATCCGCGAGATTGGCTATAATTCTTCAGATATGGGCTTTGATTGGCAGTCCTGCGCGGTTTTGACCAGCATTGATAAACAGTCCTCGGATATTGCCATGGGCGTTGACGAAGGCAGCGGGCTGGACCTGGATCAGGGCGCTGGCGACCAGGGGCTGATGTTCGGCTACGCCTGCGACGAGACCCGTGTACTCATGCCCATGCCGATCACCTACGCCCATCGCCTCACCAAACAACAGGCCGATGTGCGCAAGTCGGGCAAGCTTTCCTGGCTGCGGCCCGATGCCAAAAGTCAGGTAACGATCCAGTATGTGGATAATGTGGCCAAACGGATCGAAGCCGTGGTCCTCTCCACTCAGCATAGCCCGGATGTCAGCTATGAAACCTTGAAGGAAGGGGTCATGGAAGAAATCATCAAACCGGTCTTGCCAGTGGAGATGATCGACGCCCAGACTAAATTTTTCATCAATCCCACCGGTCGATTCGTTATCGGCGGTCCGGTCGGGGATTGCGGTGTAACCGGTCGTAAAATTATTGTCGATTCCTATGGAGGCCGTGGCTCTCACGGTGGCGGCGCCTTCTCCGGCAAGGATCCCTCCAAGGTCGACCGTTCCTCGTCCTACATGGGGCGTTATGTGGCCAAGAATATCGTTGCCGCCGGGTTGGCCACCGAGGTAGAGGTGCAGGTTGCCTATGCCATCGGTATTTCAAGACCGGTCTCGATCAACGTCAAAACCTTTGGCACCGGCAAGATTTCCGAGGAACGGATGGTTCAGGTGGTTGAACAGGTTTTCGACCTGCGACCCAAGGCCATTATTCTGCAACTGGATCTGTTGCGACCTATCTATCACAAGACAGCCGCCTACGGTCATTTCGGTCGAGAGTTGCCGGAATTTACCTGGGAGAGAATCGATAAGGTTGATGCCCTGCGGGACGCTGCCGGCTTATAAGTTGATGTTTTTTCCCCGCAAAGGGGGCAGAGAGGAGTAGTAGATGAGTGAGTATAAAGTTGCCGATATGAATCTGGCCGAGTGGGGCCGGAAAGAAATTGCCATTGCAGAAACCGAAATGCCGGGCCTGATGGCGCTACGTGAGGAGTTCGGTGCCAGCAAGCCCCTTGCCGGGGCTCGTATTGCCGGTTGTCTGCACATGACCATCCAGACGGCGGTGTTGATGGAAACCCTGGTCCACCTCGGCGCTGAGTTGCGCTGGTCGTCGTGTAATATTTTTTCCACCCAGGACCATGCCGCTGCAGCCATGGCCGCCGCCGGAATTCCGACCTTTGCCTGGAAAGGCGAGAACGAGGAAGAATTCTGGTGGTGCATTGATCAGACCATCTTCGGCCCGGACAACTGGCGGCCGAATATGATTTTGGATGACGGTGGCGACCTGACCCTGGTGATGCACCAGAAATATCCGGAGTTGATGAAGGATGTCCGCGGGATCTCTGAGGAGACGACCACCGGCGTGCATCGGCTCTACGAGATGACCAAGCAGGGTACCCTGATGACGCCGGCCTTTAACGTCAACGATTCGGTGACCAAGTCGAAGTTCGACAATCTTTACGGCTGCCGCGAGTCGCTGATTGATGGCATCAAACGGGGCACCGATGTGATGATTGCCGGAAAAATCGCGGTTGTCGTCGGGTATGGCGATGTCGGCAAGGGCTGTGCCCAGGCCCTGCGGGGTATGGGCGCCACCGTGCTTGTCACCGAGATCGATCCCATTTGTGCGCTTCAGGCGGCTATGGAGGGGTATCGGGTGGTCACCATGGAAGACGCAGCTCCTCTGGGGAACATCTTCGTCACCTGTACTGGAAACCTGAAGGTGATTACCCTTGCCCATATGGAGGCCATGCCCGATCAGGCCATTGTCTGTAATATCGGTCATTTCGACTCCGAAATTGATATCGCCGGTATCCGCAACCTGCCGTGGGAGAATATCAAACCCCAGGTGGATCATGTGATCTTCCCGGATGGCAAGCGGCTGATTGTCCTTGCCGAGGGGCGTTTGGTCAACCTGGGCTGCGCCACCGGCCATCCCAGCTTTGTCATGAGCAATTCCTTCACCAATCAGGTGCTGGCACAGATGGAGTTGTGGACCAACGGCGCGGCTTATGAGAATAAGGTGTATTTCCTGCCGAAAAAACTCGATGAGAAGGTCGCTCGGCTCCATCTGGCCAAGATCGGTGTGAAACTCACCCAATTGACCACGGAACAAGCCGAATATATTGGGGTTGAGAGTAACGGCCCCTTCAAGCCGGAGCATTATCGGTATTAAAGTTTTTCAGTGGTGGACTCAATGGGCAGAGTGACCGGGTGTCGCTCTGCCTTTTTTTATGGGAGCAGGGGATAATGCAAAACGTAACAATAATCGGTGGTGGATTGGCGGGTTGTGAGGCGGCCTGGCAGGTTGCGGAGCGGGGTGTGCCGGTGAGTCTGTATGAGATGAAACCAAATCGCTTCAGTCCGGCCCATGAGTTGCCCCTTTTGGGGGAGTTGGTCTGCTCCAATTCACTGCGGTCCAATGCCCCTGATACGGCAGCCGGTCTTTTGAAAGAGGAGATGCGCCAGCTTGGTTCCTTGATCATGCGTACCGCCGATGCCACGGCCGTTGCCGCCGGAACCGCCCTGGCCGTGGATCGACGGCTTTTTGCCCAAGGATTGACAGCAGCAATTGAACAACATCCCCTGGTCACCGTTTATCGACAGGAGGTGGAGCAGATTCCAGAGGGAACCGATGGGCCGGTGATTCTTGCCGCCGGACCTCTTTTGACCGGTGGACTGGCTGAGCATCTGCAGAGCTTGACCGGTGGCGATCACCTCGCCTTTTACGATGCCATTGCGCCGATTGTCGATGCCGACAGTCTGGATTGGGATATAGTCTTCCGTAAGTCGCGCTGGGATGATGAGGGGCCTGGGGATTATCTCAATTGCCCCATGAACCGGGAACAGTATCAGAACTTTATTGAACTGCTCGCTACTGCGGAAACCGTCCCCCTGCACGCCTTTGAAAAGCCGCATTACTTTGAGGGTTGTTTGCCGGTGGAGGTGATGTGCGAGCGGGGGCCGGATACCCTGCGATTCGGGCCGATGAAGCCGATTGGCCTGGCGCATCCGGTCACCGGTGAGAAGTACTATGCGGTGGTACAACTCCGGGCAGAAAACAGTGAGGGCACGGCCTATAACTTGGTCGGTTTTCAGACCAAATTGACCTATGGTGCCCAACAACAGGTCTTTCGCACCATTCCTGGACTGGAGAAGGCGGCTTTCCTGCGGCTGGGTTCCATCCACCGCAACAGCTTTGTCTGCGCGCCCCTGGTGCTTGATGCGACCCTACAGATGCAACGAGTCCCGGGATTGTTCCTTTCCGGGCAATTGTCCGGGGTGGAGGGCTATATCGAATCAACCGCCATGGGCTTGCTTGCCGGTATCCATGCTGCCCGGATGGTGCAGGGGAAACCACTCCATGTTCCGCCACCGGCCACCGCCCACGGTGCCTTGATTCAGCACTTGGTGCAATCCGACCCTGCCCATTTTCAGCCCTCAAACATCAACTTTGGCCTGTTCCCGCCCTTGGTGTTTACCGGTCGAAAGCTGCCCAAAAAAGAACGGGGCCGTCATCGGGCGCAGCAGGCGTTGGTTCTTATCAATGGATGGCGGCAAAGTCTTGAAGATTGATGGATTCGTAAAAAGGCCATCACCTTCTGAAAGATGGCTCAGTTGAAACCCAGTAGATCGAATCTTTTGACGACGCCATCAAGATTAAAGGGCTACTCTTCTTCTAAAAATCCCCAATAGGGATAATCAAGTCGATAGCCTCCCACCCGCCCGGGACTTTGCTCCCGGCTGGCCACCAGCCATAATTCATTGATCCGGTCGGTCGGCGGGGTGTTGCCAAAGGGATCCCATTGGGGCATGAGCACCATGGCGTTATCCGCTGAGTAGCCGATGTCGCCGGAACCCTTGAAGGATCCCAAATGCGGTTGACGGTCGAATTGACCGTCTTCGCTGCGTTCCAGTTCCGAGATCACCAGGAAACTGACCGCCATTTCGTCTCGAATCGCCTCAAGTTGGCGCAGCCAGCCATCTATACCGCTCCGTTTTTGACTGATATCCTTGAACGGCAGCTTATGCAGACTGTCGATCACAACCACCGTATACGCCGAATTGGTCTCATGGCGGAGGAAGTCGATGTGGCGGCGCATGGTTTCCGGGGAGAGCTTACGGTCGTTGACCACCCGCAACCAGAAAAGCATCTGCTTGAGGCTGTGCTGGGCCTGCTGTACGCGCTGTTTCTCCTCCAGAGAGAGGCGTTCCGTCTTTATCTGTTCGATACTCAGTCGACTGAGACGGCAGAGAGTGCGGAGGTAGATCTTCTGGCGGCCATTTTCAAAGTCATAGTAAATCACCGGCAGGCTGCGTTGGGCCATTTCCGTTGCAACTTGGATACAGAAAGCCGATTTGCCCGCTTTGGGAGTACCGCCGATAATAGTAATACCGTGGATACCGCCCAGGGCCTGATCCAACAGGGGAAAACCGCTGATAAGCTTGGTGTAGGACTCGCCAGCCTCCTGCATGAATTGCTCTTTAAAAGCCTGGTATTCTGCGAGAGGGCTGGGAAAGGGAGAAAAGGCGCGGGCATTTTTCACCAGCGACGAGACCGCGCTGCCAAAAGTCGTCGGTTGTGTGGCTGCCAGGGAGAAGATGGTCGCATTCCGGTCCGCTTCCTCGGGCCAGCGGATAATGCGGACTTTGAATCCAACCCGGGTGGCAAAGGCCCGGGCCTTGGCTTCGGATTCGGTGTTATGGTTCACCCAGAGAAAGATGGTGCGAATCCAGGCCAGACGCGCGGGATCGATCGCCTCAAGATCCGCGGCCGTTGGAACCGCGATCCCCGGAAATCCAAGTTGTTTAATGGGGAGGAGGTTTTTTTCCTCCTCAACCAGAAAGAGGGCACCATTTTCACAGTATTCGATTTCAGGGCCGTTAAACAGGCGGAATCGATCTGAAAAAAAACGTTCATCGCCGTACCAGAACCCATCCTCGGGGCGATTGGGGTGCAGACAACGGGCAGCATAGCAGTTGCCGTCCGGTTGCAAGTACGGATAGACCAGGTATCTGCCGTTAAACCCGATTTGCATTTCGCTGAGCACCTCACTGGTGATGCCGGCGGCGAGAAAGGGGGTAGCCTGTTCACCCGTGAGCTTCTCGGTAAAACCGATAAGTTCGTGGTTGAGATTTTTAACCGGGTAATCGACTTCGTGGCCATAGTATTCCCGGTCGGGATCAAACCCAGGTACCCGCGATAGCGGCAGCTTGCACAGGCGGGCAAAGTGCAGGGGGAAACCGCCGGAAACGCAACGACTCGTGCATCGAAAATAGCCGTGGAAAAAATTTTCTGCATTGAGGAGTATCTGAATCCGGCAGGTTGTCTGCGGGTTTTGGGCGCTGCAGAAGGGGCAGGGTGCCTGCAAGGTGTGGTTGTTGCGTTTGGCCTCGGGAAGGTGTTGCATGTAGAATTGGCTGATGGCATCAGACATGGGGATTCCTTTCGCCTTCGAATGGGTATCGCTGACCTAACGTTGTTGCAATGTCGGTCAAACGTTTTTTTGGGTATCATTACCCGAGGATAGACTGCAGCTCCTGGCTGTCGATGGGGCGGTCAAACTTGAAGTGAACGGAAAAATTCCCGAGCAACTGGCGGTAGGGCTGCACCCCGATTACCAGTCCTTTGAAGTTGAGATGGCTGACTTTGCCCCCCACGGGCAGCACAATCTGCATCCGGCGGCCCAGGAGAAGACGTGCGTTTTCCTGGTGGGCGATACGGACGAGAAAGGCCATGCCCCCCTGGGAGATATCGGCGGTTTCAGAGCGAAAGCCGCGCCCTATTGGGGTATCAAGGTTGCTGATTGGTTGGACCTGTACCTTGCGGGCGAGTGTGAAACGTTTAACCTTGCGGCGATCAAGGCCCTTTTTCTTGAGCATCAAGCCGATATCATTGTAGGCGCAATAATATTCATAGAATTTCGCCCGCAGGCTGGGGAATTGTTTTTGCCAGCTCGCCAGAGCACTTTGGGGAAGAATATAGAGTCGGGATGGCGTTAGTGAGGTGAGGGTTACGGTCCATAAAGAGGGGGTGAAAAAATTTTCACCGGCAAGCTGACCCCGGCTGAGGCTGGTGATAAAGAGTTCCCGCGAGCCCACCAGGTGCGAAACCTTGAGACTGCCTTGGTTGATGAAAAACAAAGCGTCATTCTTGTCGCCTTGGCTGACGATGGTTTCTTCCGGTTTGCAGCTACGTTCGCTGAATGCCTCGTACATAGCACGGAACTCGCGGGTGCCGAGTCGATCGGTCAAATCCGCCCATATTTCCAAATCCTCGTCCCGGATGTCGCCCTGCTTTTCCTGCGCAATAATTTCTTCGCTGCGAATTATGTCCGGCAGGGGCATGGAGTCGATTTCGTAAATACGCTCCCGTAACCGTTCCGCAGTGGCAAAATCACCGGCCCGGGCGGTGGTGCCAATGAGGTCCAGGAGTTGTTGTTTTGCCTGAGACTGTTTCCCTTTACGGACCAGCTCGGAAATAGCGTCTTCAGCCGCCTGAATCGATTCCGATGCGGAAGATGGCGGCACTAATCCGGCTTCCTTGGCGCCCTCATTTGTACGTGCCAGGGGTTCAACTTCCCGTTGATCGTCGTTAGCCTGACGGATCTGCAGCAAAGCCTGCTCTGCCGCTTCCCGAACCTCATCCGCATAGCCGGTCAAACCAAGCATGTTTTTGCTCTGAACAACCCGGTTCAGGGAGGCTATGGCCCGCTTGGAGCCGATGGCACCCAGGGTTTTACAGATACTCACCTGGAGGTCATTCTTGTTTTTGCCAAGAAAAGGTTTGGTACTTTCAAGCAGGTCGGTTAATGGGCGGACAAAACGTTCGTCATGGGTGTTGGCCACATGGTTGATCACTCGGATTTTGAGGGAATCGTCGATATTTTGCAGGGCATGGAGCAGAAAATCTTTGAGATGATCCCCTCCAATCTTGATCGCGGTAGCGATGACTTCTTGCTGGACCCGAGGATCGGAGTGGCCAATGAAGGGGCGTATTTTGGTGAAAAGCGCTGGATTACCGATTTCCCCAAGCAGACGGATCACATTGCGGAGCACATACCAGGGGGAATCTTTATGCAACTGTTCCAAAAGGAGGAACACTGCCGGATTGCCGGTTTGTTTGATCAGGGCGAGTAGGCGTTTGCGTTCAAAACGGCTTTCGCTGTCAAAAAGCTGCTGCAGTTGGAATTTGGCAGATTCGGACCCCAAATCGACCAGAATTTTTCCCACTGTTTCCTGATGTTCTTCCGAATGGAGGAATTGACCAAGCAGCTGTTTGAGCACCGGCTCGGTGCAGAGTGATCTGAGTGTTTCCCTTGCCTGCTCCTGTACGTGGGACGGCAGGTTCGAGGCGGTAAGCAACTGCAGGAAATGGGTCGTCTCAAAGGCCGACACATACGCTTCTTCGGTGAGATAATGGCCGGTCAGCGCCCCAATGGCGGAAAGTGCCTGCCGACAGCTGGTCGCTTCGACGCCCTGCTGTTGCAGCCCTAGCTGCAAGGCTGGCAAGAGTTTGGCAAAACGTTCCCATTGCCCGATGCGGGCTAAATGTTCGGCCGTTGCCGCCATGGACCGAAAAGCGTTTTCCCGCACCATGGGCTGTTGGTGCGAGAGACCGATGGCTAATTGCATCAGCAGATTGTCTGCGGTGGCTTCCTCATTATTGAGTAGCAGGTTGCGGATTTTTTCCGGAACGGCGTTGGTAAAGGATCGGTTTTCGAGCTCATTTAAATTTCCCTTGAGCAAATTGTCGAGGCTACCCTCAAAGGTATCTTTAAATTTCTGTTCCTGGTGTTTTTTTTGCTCGCGATGCAGTTCAATGATGGCTCGCATTTTTTCGCTGCGAACCGTTTCTTGCAAATTTCTATAGGCCTCCTCGACTTCAGTATCACTTAATTCCGATGGCCGGGGTGTTCGACCTTCGGCTAGGTCACGGAATTGGGCTGTCAGGTGTTCAATTCGCTCTGGTGAAAGTTGGGAGATAACCTGTTGATAAAGCTGCTCGCCAAAAAGATTTTTATATTTTTTGACCAGGATAAGCCCTACTTCCCGATCTTCAAAACTGGCGAGCTGCGCCCCCGCTTGACTGGCTACCTGAAGTTGCTCTTCTTGGCTCAGTAGGCTGTTGTATCGGTCAAGCATCTGTTCAAAGGCGGCCAGATGCATAGGGGCGTCCGGTTCCGTTCCAGCTTGATCCAGGATTTGACGTGTAGCCGCTACCAGAACCGGTGCCGACCAAGCGGGCTGCTGCAGGCGAGCCGCAACCTGGTGGGAGAACTGGGAGGATGGGGCTGATGTCTGGAGAATATGGCGTGCGTCGATATTCTGGGCAACGGCCCTGGTGATCTCCGGCCCTTTTTTTGTCTGTGCCAGTCGTTTGAGGATGGAGTCGTCGGCTGGTTTAAAATCCGGGTCGCTGTCCTTGCCGATGTGGAGGGGGATGTCGCTGGTCAGAGTGGCGACCATGCGGTTGAGCTGTTTGGGCGTGAGGTGCTCGATGGTTTCATCCAGGAGTTCGTCCGAGACCTGATTGATGACCTGGTCATAGAGTCGCTCGCCAAAGAGTCCTTTGAATTTTTGTGAGATGATGTTTCCCAGGCCCCCCCCCTCCATGGACGCGAGTTGAGCACCCGCCTGCTTGGCGACCTGGTGCTGCTGTTCCTGGTCGAGTAAGTGCTCGTACTGGGAAAGCATGCGGTTAAAGGCAGAAAAATCGACCTGTTTACCAGAGTCCGCTTGGTTTTCGACCACCTGTTGCGCGGCAGAAGCGAGCACCGGTGCCGACCATTCCGGCTGATGGAGGCGGGCCAGCAGATGTTGGGGCAGCTCGCTGATGGTGGTGTCGGGGTTGAGAAGCAGGCTGCGTGCATCGATATTTTGGGCAATGGCCCTGGTGATCTCCGGTCCTTTTTTTGTCTGTGCCAGTCGTTTGAGGATGGAGTCGTCGGCGGGTTTAAAATCCGGGTCGCTGTCCTTGCCGATGTGGAGGGGGATGTCGCTGGTCAGGGTGGCGACCATGCGGTTGAGCTGTTTGGGCGTGAGGTGCTCGATGGTTTCATCCAGGAGTTCGTCCGAGACCTGATTGATGACCTGGTCATAGAGTCTCTCGCCAAAGAGTCCTTTGAATTTTTGTGAGATGATGTTTCCCAGGGCCACCCCCTCCATGGAGGCGAGTTGAGCCCCCGCCTGCTTGGCGACCTGGTGCTGCTGTTCCTGGTCGAGTAAGTGCTCGTACTGGGAAAGCATGCGGTTAAAGGCAGAAAAATCAACCTGTTTACCAGAGTCCGCTTGGTTTTCGACCACCTGTTGCGCGGCAGAGGCGAGCACCGGTGCCGACCATTCCGGCTGATGGAGGCGGGCCAGCAGATGTTGGGGCAGCTCGCTGATGGTGGTGTCGGGGTTGAGAAGCAGGCTGCGTGCGTCGATATTTTGGGCAATGGCCCTGGTGATCTCCGGCCCTTTTTTTGTCTGTGCCAGTCGTTTGAGGATGGAGTCGTTGGCGGGTTTAAAATCCGGGTCGCTGTCCTTGCCGATGTGGAGGGGGATGTCGCTGGTCAGGGTGGCGACCATGCGGTTGAGCTGTTTGGGCGTGAGGTGCTCGATGGTTTCATCCAGGAGTTCGTCCGAGACCTGATTGATGACCTGGTCATAGAGTCTCTCGCCAAAGAGTCCTTTGAATTTTTGTGAGATGATGTTTCCCAGGGCCACCCCCTCCATGGAGGCGAGTTGAGCCCCCGCCTGCTTGGCGACCTGGTGCTGCTGTTCCTGGTCGAGTAAGTGCTCGTACTGGGAAAGCATGCGGTTAAAGGCAGAAAAATCAACCTGTTTACCAGAGTCCGCTTGGTTTTCGACCACCTGTTGCGCGGCAGAGGCGAGCACCGGTGCCGACCATTCCGGCTGATGGAGGCGGGCTAGCAGATGTTGGGGTAATTCTGCCAACGTTGTTTCTGGGGTGAGCAGCAGGCGTCTGGCATCGAAATTTTGTGCGACCGCCCTGCTGATTTCAGATCGTCGGTCAGGTTCGATCTCAATCAACCTTTGCAATGCAGCTGAAATTTCCTCCGGTTGCATTGCTTCAAACCTTGGTTTGCCAGCGTTGTCTTCCGGGACAGATTGTTGAGTTACCAATTTGGCGATAAGGGCGTTGAGTCGTTGGGGGGTGAGTTTATCTATGGCCGAGGCCAAAACGGTATCGGTGTCCGCTGACTCCGGGAGGTTCGCCACCAGCTTAGCGAGCAGTGCGGGATCAAGATGCGATAATGGACCGGCGGTCTTGGCAATTTCTTGAGACCGTTTTTCCCCGTCCTGTTCCCGGCTTAGTTTTTGAAGAAGATCTACCACCGCCGTAGTGATTGTTCCTGAGCCTTGCGCCTCCACAGACCCTTCTGCAGAGGCAGGGAGCCGATTGATCAATTCTTCAACCAGTTCTTTGGATATCCCTTGTACCGTGGAACCGTCGTTGTTGCCTCCGAGAACAAAGGCGGCCAATTCCTCATCGCTAATGTTCAATCCAGAGCCAAGCAACTCCCCACGGACGACTTGCTCGCCCTCATGGATAGCCACATATCGCTTGGCATCTACCGTTACCGAAACGATTCCTGCTTTGTCGAGCATGGAGGCGACTGTTTCGTTGGCCTCTTTTTCCGCCAACAGGGTGGATAATGTTTGCGTAAGCTGGATGCATTCCTCTAAGGAGAGGGAAGGGAGAAAGGAAAGCGAGTGAATTTTAGAGCGGGAGAAGAGGTTGATCAGCCCCTGTATCTGGGGTTTAGCCTGTTCTTTGGTTGCAAGGTGTTCACCACAGACCAACAGTTGTTGGTCGGATACAGCGAGTACGACTGTTTCTTCATCACCAATACCAAGAAGGGCCTGGAAAGACTGTAGCACCATCTCATTACTGCGCTGCACCTGCGGATTGGTCGCCGGATAAAGCCGAATTGTTCGCAGCGCGGTGTAAAAATGGATGGGAAAGTCAAGGAGAAGCTGGCTTTTGTCCGGAGGTACAGGTTGCGGGGAGTTGGCCATTTTTTCTTGTTCTCAAAGGTGATGGATTCGTAAATAGTAAAAAAACAAAGGACTGTGGTTCTGAAAGCAGTATCTTACGAAGCACGAAACATTGTTTCCGTGCCTTTTTGCGGGAACGATAAAGGTGGAATGGTGGGCTCGAAAATCCAGGTGGGGGGCGAAAAGCCGATGGAAAGGTATCACTTTCCGAAAGAAGGTGGATTTTAACCGGCCTAAATCCTTGCAGAGCCTCTAACAATAAGTATCCTCACTACATTTGCATAAAAACGCACTGAGTTCAATGCGAAGTTCTTAAAGATTTAGAGCTGATCGCCCCTCAGGGGCGACGGGAGTTCCGGGCTGGCTGAGTAATGGGGCACTCTGGTTGGATTATTTGGTGATTGAGAAGTACGGATAAGAGCTGGTTGACCGGCAAACCGACCACATTGCTGTAGGAGCCGGTTATTGAGCGCACAAGAAAGGTGCCTTGTCCTTGAATACCGTAGGCACCTGCCTTGTCAAGCGGGTCCCCGGAATTGACATAGGCCTGGAGAATGGCGGCGTCAAAGAAATCAAAGGTGACCGAGGTCGTTTCGATCCGGCTCTCCTCAATATTATTCTCGTTGAGGAGGACGGCAATACCGGTGATGACGCGATGGGTTTTTCCCTGAAGTTGCTGCAGATACAAGAGCGCCTCGGCAGCATCTGCGGGTTTTCCGAAGATTGTCCCTCCAAGAGCGACAACCGTATCGGCTGCGATGATGCAACTTTCCGGGTGGTGTCCGGCCAAGGTCCTGGCTTTGTCCAGTGCCATGCGGCGGGCAAAATCCTCTGGTGATTCCGCGTTGAGCGGGGTCTCATCGATATGGGCCGGTTCAACGGAAAATTTCAGACCGAGCTGGTCAAGAAACTCTCGGCGCCGGGGAGAGCTTGAGGCAAGAATTAGAGGGATACGGGAGGTGAACATAAGCAAGATGGATCAGTGAAAACAGGGAAGGGATAATAAATCTGCTCAAGGTACAGACCGCAGGCTGGGGCGGTGACGCTGGCCCTGCTGCGATCATGAGCGTGGAGAATTTCCGGAAGAACGGTAACGTCCCGTTTCCCCAGGCCGATTTCGATGAGGGTCCCAGCAAGAATCCGCACCATCTGGCGGAGAAAACCATCGCCAGTGACCCGGATCGACCAGCAATCAGCCTGCCCCAGGGTTGGACTGCAGGAAAGGGCTGTCAGGGTTCGGATCGCCCCACGTCCACCAATGATTGTTTTATCCCGCGAGCCTGAACGTTCGAAACTGGAAAAATCATGGGTACCTAACAGGTATGACAGCCCCTTAACGATTCGGTTAGGTTGAAAAGGGCCAGGAAAATGAGCACGGTGAAGGCGAGCGCAGGGCGGTTGGATAGGACCGGTAAAAAAATCGTACCGATAGGTTTTGCCGAGAGCATTAAAGCGGCTGTGAAAATCAGGTTGGGCTTCTTCCGCATCGAGAACGCGGATATCACGGGGGAGCATGCTATTGAGCCCTTTAAAAAAAGCAACGATCGGGAGGGTCGTTTTGCTATGGAAATGGGCTACCATCCCGAGCGCATGTACGCCTGAATCGGTTCGACCGGCCCCCTGAAGGGAGATACTCTCCCCGCAGAGGAGGGAGAGGCGGCGTTCCAACTCCTCCTGGATCGTGGGCTGCCCTTGTCGCTGCCGTTGCCAGCCATAGTAGTTGCCGCCGTCATAAGCGATCAGTAGGCGGATTGTCCGTGACATCAGGGAAAGAAGGGTGCCCCCATGAGGCCGGTGGTCTCGACAAAGCCATTCATTAGGTTCATATTCTGCACGGCCTGGCCGGATGCACCCTTGACGATGTTGTCGATGGCCGAGAGTACAATGAGGCGTCCGGTACGGGAATCCTTCTGCAAGCCGATGTCACAACAATTGGAGCCACGTACGTATTGGGTGGCCGGCACGGTGCCGGCTGGCAGTACGCGTACAAAGGGTTCATTGCCATAGGTTTGCTCGAAAAGGGCCTGGAGGTCGGCCTCTTTGCCCGCTTCCGTGAGGCTGGCGTAGATCGTGCTCAGGATGCCGCGCGAAATCGGCAGCAGATGCGGGGTAAAGGAAACCGTCACTGGTCGCCCGGCAGCATTAGAGAGCTCCTGTTCGATTTCCGGGATGTGGCGATGGCTCCCTCCCACCTTGTAGGCTTTAAATCCATCTGTGACCTCACAGAAGAGTGCGCCGACATTGGCCGCCCGCCCGGCGCCGGAAGTGCCGGATTTGGAGTCAATGATGAGGGTGTCCGGATCGATCAAGCCTTGGCGGAGGAGCGGGGTCAGAGCAAGAATGACGGACGTTGGATAGCAACCGGGATTGGCGGTGAGGCGGGCTGTGCGCACGGTTTCGCGGTAGATTTCTGGGAGTCCGTAAGCCGCCTCTGCAAGGAACTGAGGGCTGGAATGGGGCTGATACCAGGCCTCATAAACAGCGGCATCATGGATTCGGTAATCCGCGCTGAGGTCAACCACCTTTTTACCTGCATTCAGTAGTTGGGGGACGATATCCATTGCTGTTTTATGGGGGACTGCACAGAAAAAGAAATCGGCCCGCTCGATGAGCTCGTCCACTCTGAGGTTCTCACAGACGATATCAACTCGTTTGCGAAGGTTCGGAAACACCTCCGCTAGAGGCTTGCCAGCATACTGGCGGGAAGTGGCGGCGGTGAGACAAACTTGGGGATGCCCGGCAAGAATTCGGGCCAGTTCAACTCCGGTATAACCGGAGGCACCAACAATTCCGACTTTCAACATGGGATATGTCCTCGTTCAGCACCGGGGGTGCACAGGGAAAGAATGATAAACCCGCAAAAACATCAGGCAAAAAACAAGCAGCTTCTTGATGTAGGCCATGGCGAAGTGGGGTAGTCGCTTGTTTAAGCAGTTTTTTTACATAAAAAAAAGGGGAATAACGAATTGATCGTTATTCCCCTAAAAAATTGCTTCTATGGACGGCGAGCCAAAAGCTCGCTCCACCAACGAAGTAATTAACGTTTAGAGAACTGGAAGCGGGCGCGGGCACCACGCTGACCGTATTTCTTCCGCTCTTTGGCACGCGGATCACGAGTCAACAGGCCAGCTCTTTTCAAGGGAATACGCATTTCAGGATTGAGCTCCTGCAGTGCACGCGCAATTCCGTGAACCAAGGCATCAACCTGAGCAGATTTGCCACCGCCTTTCACAGTTGCCATAACATCGTACTGTTCGATGGTTTCGGTGACTGCAAAGGGTTTTTCAACCTTGGGTTCAAAAAAGATATTTCCGAAATAGTCGATCAGCGGCTGTTTGTTGATTGCCATTTTGCCGTTACCGGGGGTCAGCCAAACGCGAGCGATAGCTGTTTTCCGACGACCAGTTGCATATGTCTGTTCTGAGGCCATGTGTCTCTACTCCGTAATCAAATCTCAAGATTTTCCGGCTGCTGGGCCTGGTGAGGATGTTCCTTGCCGCTGTAGACTTTCAACTTTTTCAGCTGTGCCCGGCCAAGTTTATTTTTTGGCAGCATACCTTTAACGGCCATCCGAATCAACTCTTCCGGCTTTTTGGTCAGAACTTCACGGGCAGTGCTGCTTTTAATACCGCCCGGGTATCCGGTGTGATGATAATATTTTTTGTCATCCCACTTGTTGCCGGTCAGGTGCACTTTCTCGGCGTTGACAACAATAACAAAGTCACCATTGTCCTGAAAGTCGCAAAAGGTCGGTTTGTGTTTGCCGCGCAGGCGATTGGCGATTTCGGTAGCAATACGCCCCAGAACCTTGCCGTCGGCATCGGCTACATACCACTTGTGATCTATCTCATTTACCGGCGTGTAATAGGTTTTCATTCTGCGCCTCAACACTGAAAAAAAAAGGTTCGAACGGTGGTCCGAACCTTAGAATCGATTTTTTGGAGCGGGAAACGAGATTCGAACTCGCGACTTCAACCTTGGCAAGGTTGCACTCTACCACTGAGTTATTCCCGCTCATTGCTATGTTCAACGGCGGCAGAATATACCGAAGTTGAAGCGAGGTGTCAATAAAAAAAACCTTTGTTGATTCGATTTTTGAAAGGTGGCAAAGAAACAGCCTTACCAGGTGGAGAACAGTTGTCAATCGGCGGAAACGGGAATAGTATACACCTTAATTTATTAAGGATCCTTACCACTGGTTTCATCAGGCCCCAGCTTGTTTTGACCGGTCGAGAATGATGCCGCACTCTGGTAGTATTAGAAGAGTAGTATCAGAAGACCGGCTGCATGAAGAGGCTTGCATTGCCCAGTTCGATGGATCCGGCGTCCCCAACGATCAACTCTGGTTCGGTGGTCCCTCAGGCCCGAGCCATTGAAGGAGTTTCATGACTGATACTCAAGAGCGCAGCGCCACCATACGGCGTACAACCAAGGAAACCGATATTTCCCTCAGTCTGGTTCTGGATGGAACCGGTCAGGCACGGGTGCACACCGGCGTCGGCTTTATGGATCATATGCTGACCCTGTTTGCCGTGCACGGCCTGTTTGATATCGATATTGCCGCCACTGGCGACATTGAGGTGGATGATCATCACACTGTTGAAGATTTAGGCATCAGCCTTGGGATGGCATTTGCCCAGGCCCTTGACGATAAGGCGGGCATTTGCCGCTACGGACATGCCTATGTGCCCATGGATGAAACACTGGTCAGAGTTTGTGTTGATTGTTCCAATCGCCCCTACCTCTACTATAACGTTCAGGTCAGTGAACCCAAGATCGGCACTTTTGATCCCCCGCTGGCCAAGGAATTTCTCCGAGCCTTTGTTCTTCATGCCGGATTCACCCTGCATGTCGATCTGCTCCATGGGGAAAACGGCCATCACATTCTGGAAGCGGTGTTTAAGGCCCTGGCAAGATCCCTGGCTATTGCCGTGGCCCGTCATCCCAAGGTGAGGGGCCAACTTTCGTCTAAAGGCGTGCTGTAACTTTTGAAAATCTTGAGTAATTGTCTTCTCGTAAAAAAAATAAGGCGAGAACGACGTATTGTGTTTCGTAACAGACTTTTTTTTTGAAGTATGATGGCGTCCTGAAAACTTCGATCTACTGTGTCGCAGCGTTTTTTTCGACACTCGGCATACCTTGTTTTTGCCTTTGCGCCGGGAAATACGCAACCCCTGTATATCTCTGTTTTTACTGAGCCATCTCTCAGGATGTGATGGATTTTTACGAGTCCATCCTTTGTGCCGTCAAGTGACCATCTTGCTCGTGGTGGGATGGAATATTCGAGTTTGTTGTTTCAACAGGAGGATCAGGTGACCACTCAATCTTTGGTACGAATCGGATGTATCGCGAGTAGTCTTTTTCTTTTCACCGGTTGTGCCGGGCAACAGCAGACAACAGAAGCTGAGCCCGCTGCTCCGGTTTCGCTGTCCTGCATTGCGGTTATGCCGGTAACAGCCGCAGCCGATTATGACGACCCCGATACGCAGGAGAGCAGGGCTACCCTGCTTGAGGGCAGTCGGGTGCTGAATAATCTACTTAAACAGGAACTTGCCGGGAAAAAGGTGCGTTTTGTCGCTGATCAGGATATGGAACTGGGATCGCCATCGCTTGAAAAGTCTCGAGCCATTGCCCAACAATATCAGTGTAATGCTGTTTTAGATCTTTCTGTAAGCCGCTATGTCAAACGGATTGGGGGGGAGTATGGCGTCAAGCAACCGGCTGCGGTGACCTTTGCCTACCGCCTGTATGAAACCGGTGAGGGAAGGATGCTGTGTCATGGTCGATTTGACGAGCGCCAACAAGCACTGATGGAGAACCTGTTTACCCTGTCCAAAGCCGAGAGTCGCGGCCTGACGTGGTTGACTGCCGAGGAACTTGCGCGTGACGGACTGCGCGAAAAATTCGGTGAATGTTCTTATCTTGGAGCTTCATCCACCAGCGGCCGCTAGTCAGGTACGGGTGCATTTATCGCGGGACGTGAACCGGCGTATTGGCCGGGCCATGCACGATTACGGCATGCTGGCCGATGCTGACCGGGTACTGGTAGCTGTCTCCGGTGGCATGGACTCCCTGATTCTGTTGGCGGTGTTGCTCCATTGGCGCAAAAAAGCACCCATCAACTATCGGTTGGAAGCCATCCATGTCGACATGGAATCGGGAGACGATACGCCGGGACCGGCAGCCTGTCGAATCGGCGAACAGGTAAAGCGGCTGGAACTGGATCTGCGTATCTTGCCGGCCCAGTACCATCCCTCTGTTGAGGAGATTGCCCTTGCTGTCTCTGGTGGGCAAGATCTCTGTTTTCAATGCGCCCGTTCCCGCCGAACGCAGCTCTTTGCCTACGCTCGTGATCAGGGATTCAATAAACTGGCCTTGGGACACCATCGCGATGATATCATTGAAACCTTTCTTTTAAACCTCACTTGCGCGGGCAACATCAGCACCATGTCCCCTTTACAGTCACTTTTTGATGGGCGTTTGGCTTTGATCAGGCCACTGGCGTACCTCGACAAAGACGAGATTCACTGCCTCGGGCAAACACTTGCCTTTGAACCGGTTCGATCCGCCTGCCCCCTATCGGAACAAACCCGTCGCCGCGATATCCATCAGTTGGCCGAGCAGATCTACACCCAAATTCCCGGTGCCAAAGAACATATCTTTGCCGCCCTGGGTAACGTCCGCACTCAATACCTCCTCCGGCAAACCGGGGGGAGGAGACCCTGATGCAGACCGCAAACGACTGCCTGGTTTGTTTCATGCGGCAGGCTCTAGGGACGGTTCGCCGTTGCACCGATGATCCCGGGTTACAGTGGCAAGTCGTCACCGAGGTGGGCGGATTGCTGCCGGGGTTTGATCCTGCCCTCTCGCCGCCGGAAAACGCGGTGCATTACTATCGCCTGATCAGCGAGCGTACCGGTGTTGCCGATCCGTATCGTGACGAAAAAGAGGAGAGCAATGCTTTTGCCCTGGATTTGGAGCAGCGAACCCGCGAACTGATCGCCCTTGAAGAAGATCCTTTGCTGGCGGCAATCCAGTTTGCCATTAATGCCAATGTTCTTGATTACGGGGCCCAGGTACTGCTCGACCGTGACGCGGCCCTGGCCTCCTGCTGCCATAATTTGGCTATCAATCATTATACCGCACTGCGGGGATTTATTGATCGTCGGGCTTCGATTCTTTATCTTGCCGATAACTGTGGTGAGATCGTCTTTGATAAGCTGTTGATCGAGTTATTGCTGGCCCAGGGCTGCAAAGTTACCCTGGCGGTTCGTCAGTCACCTATCATCAACGATGTCACCCCTGAGGATGCACGGAGTTGCGGACTTGATGTACTCTGCCCGGTGGTCGATAACGGAGCCGACGCGCCGGGAACTCCGCTTGATTCCTGCAGCGAAGCGTTTCGTCGCCGGTTTGCAGAGGCGGACTGCATTATTAGTAAGGGAATGGGGAACTTTGAATGCCTCTCCGAGGTCCGGGCGCCTCTATTTTTCCTCTTTATTATTAAATGCACCACGGTTCGCCGCTATCTCAACCGCCTCTTTGCCGGAGCAGGGTTAGAAATCGGCTCTCCGGTCCTGCTTGAGGGTAGGACCCTTATAGCCCAAAGTTCGGAGGCTTAAAGAGGGGTGCGCCTGGCGATCATAGCCGATGTCCATGGCAATTACCGTGCATTGGACGCGGTGCTTGCCGATATTTCCCGGCACAGTGTCGATAGGATCATTTCTTTGGGGGATAATATCGGTTACGGGCCCGAGCCGGAGGAAGTCGTTTCTGCCCTGCAGGGGTATCGGGTGCTGTCGGTGATGGGCAATCACGAATTAGCACTGATCAGTCGCAGCTATTTCAACCGGCTTCATGCCAATGCCCGTCAGTCTCTTGTGCTGACCAAGTCTCTGCTCAGTCCTGCCTCTTTGGCCTGGCTTGAGGAATTACCGCCGGTTTACTGTTGTTTTGGCGCTCGCTTTGTCCACGGCAGTCCGCCGCAATCGATGACCGTCTATCTGCACAACCCAACCGATACCCGACTGCATCGCCTCTTTGCGGAGTTTGAGGAGCGGTTCTGCTTTGCCGGTCATACCCATGCCTTTGGCTGGTATGAGCTGGCAGGTGGTTCCATTGATCGGTACGAGATTCAGCTTGCGCCCAAAACCCTTGAGCCGTTAAGCCGGTATCTCATCTTGCCGGGAAGTGTCGGACAACCTCGCGATAACCTGGGTTGGCAGGCCAAGTATCTTCTCTGGGACCAGGAGACCGCGGTTATGGAAATTCGGGCTGTGGAGTATGATGTGCAGACCACGATCCACCTGATCAATGAGCGGGGGTTTCCCGTGGTCAACGGGAAACGTCTTTACTGGTAACGAGATGCAATATATAGGAAAATACGAGATTGTCCGCCGTCTTGGGCGCGGCGGCATGGGGGCTGTCTATAAGGGACTGGTGCCGGTGATCAACAAGGTGGTGGCGATCAAACTCCTGCAACCGGGGGAGTTGCTGGAGGATATCGTCGGCCTGGAACAGCTGGAGGAGATCTTCACCTTTGAGGCTCGCACCATGGCCGCCTTTAATCAGCCGTTTTTGGTGACGGCCCACGATTTTGATCGGGACCAGGAGGGACGCCCCTTCTTTGTGATGGACTATATTTGCAACAATCTTGGTGATATGATCGGGGAGACGTATATTCTGGAGGAGCCTTCCCGCATCATCCGCGCGGAAAAGGTGTTGCAGTATGGGCGGCAGATCCTCAAAGCTTTGGATTTCCTCCACCATAACCAGATTGTTCACCGGGATATCAAACCTCAGAATATTCTGGTCACCGATGACGACACCATCAAAATTTGCGATTTCGGCATGGCCCTGGTCCGAGGAATGAGCTTCTCCGGGCCGGATAACATGCAGGTCGGATCCCCCTATTACACACCGCCGGAGCAGCGCAAACATCCCAAGGCCGTGGATGGCCGGGCCGACCTTTATTCGGCCGCAGTTCTTTTATATCGCATGCTCACCGGACAATTGCCGGGGATGCAGAGTTTTTCCCTTTCCCTGGTCAATCCACGCTACGACCTAGCCTGGGATAATTTTTTTGTCAAGGCGCTCAAGTGGAAACCCGAGGAACGGTTCCAAAGCGCTGCCGAGATGCTTGCCGCTTTTGACCAGCTGCGATTGGGTCCACCCACGGAATCGGGCGTTTGCCGTTTGGATGAACAGCGCAATCGGAGCGTCCAGTTGCGCACAGAATCGGCTAACGTCTGCCGCTCACGGGCACGGGAACTGTTTGCGGTCAACTCTCAGTTTCGGCCGTTGGAACCGGTCTGCAATCGACTGCAGGTCGATGGTCAGCTTGTGCGGGATCTGGCCACCGGATTGGTCTGGAATCGGCAAACAAGCCGGTTCACGCTGAGTTTTTCCGAGGCTGGGACCTATGTGGCCCAGTTGAACGAGCGCTGCGCCCATGGTATTAACTGTTGGCGGGTGCCGACGGTCAACGAGCTGCTCAGCCTGCTTGCCGATGGCGATTTGCCCTCCTTGCCGGATCAGGTCGAACAGCCTGTTCACTGGTTTTGGTCCTGCGACCGACATGGGCAGCACGAAAGTTGGTATGTTAACATGGATATGGGTTTTGCCGCTGTCCAGGATGTCAACTGCCTCAACCATGTGCGGGCGGTTGCCGGAAATCGATTCTGAGGCGGCGCTCCGCAAACCAGATGGCCGGAGCACTATCCCCGGCTATAAGCAGCGTTTGGAGATCGGTTGTCGGGGCAAGGATGTTCACCTCTAAAACAACCATTTTCAACAGAACGAGACCAAATTCATGGAATATCCCATATCACATTATTTTTTGGTGCGATCACAATCAGGACAATCGGCCGCCCAACATGTGGAGCGTTATCTCTCCGGAAATCAGCTGATCAGCTATGCCGAGTTTTTTGTCCAGCCGGAGGAAGTTCTTGGTGGAGATCACAAGAAATTTTGGGATACCCTGGGGTTTGGCTTGGCAGCCAACGATATTTTTGCCCGGCGCATGCTTGAGCATCTCAAGGAAGAGGGCGTAACGACTCTGGACCAGCTGATGAATTTAAAACAGGGCTATGCCACCAAGGTCCTCCACACTCTGACCCATTTGCTTGATGGCTTTATTGGCATTGATTCGGTGTTCTATAACCTAGTAGAGGATTCCCACTGGGTCAGCGAAGAGTTATCCGTGGCCATCCGAGGCCATGTCGCGGACTATTGGCTGGTGCCTGTCCGTACCGGTATGTTGGAAAGCTCAGTGCTGCATCCAGTCGATTGACCTGACATTTGCTGCCCGGCAATTCAGCTGGAAAGATACCGCAACCCTCTTCCTAGTTCTGCTGCAATTGGACAAGTTCGCTGTTCAGGGATGCAAGCTCCTCCTGTTTGGCATTCATTTCCGCCTTAGCTGCTTCACCCGTTTTTTCCTTTGCGGCTAATTTGGCGATTTCTTTTTCCAGTTCGCTGATCTGTTCTTCCAGCTCTTCAATGGTGTCTTCGGTGGAACTTGCCGAAGAGGAGGCCGATCCCGTGCCACCAGCCGCTGCTGTCCCAGTGGTGCCATCCTGCTCGGTCTCTGCACCCGTTGCATCACTTTCGGTTTCAGCGCTTGCCTGGGTCGCAAGAGCCTGTCCTTCTTCGGAGATATCCACCGTGTCGCTGCCCACCAATTGGTTGGTAGCCTGTTTTTCACTCTCTGAGCTGTTGCGGGTGGTGTTGATATGCATTGCTGCCTGAGCTGTAGTGGAATTGATAGATACAAGGGTCATTGAAATCTCCAAAGTAAAGAATGTTCATCGAATTGAATAGTTGAATGGACTCGTGGAAAGCCCATCACTCTTTGAGAGATGGCTCAGCAAAAAAAGAGAAGAGATATACAAGGCATTGCATTTTTCCCGGCACGAAGGCATACATAAGTTGCGTCGAGTGTTGGGGGAAATGCAGAGACGCAGTAGATCGAAGTTTTCCTCTGCCATCATAGTTGCTTTAAGCCTAGCGCCCGGATGGCTTGTCATCAAATTATTCGTTCTTCATTTGCAGAATTTTACCTTACTTTACAAGAGGCTGGTGTTTGCATAGAGGTTTCCTCTCAGTCCTGGTGCACGGGCCGGGTGGGTTCCCAAAACATAGCCCCCCAAAGCGAAGGCTATGAGGGGGGCTGTTCTTTTTGTTGAATTTTTTCAGTGGTTCAGGGTATGAAAAGAGGCTCGCTTTCATAAAAGCAGCTCCAGATAACTCCGCAATGACGAGGACCAAACGGAATGGGAAAAATTGGAAGAAATCACGCTTGCCCCTGTGGCTCAGGGAAGAAATACAAGCACTGTTGCCTGCCTGCCCAGCATGCGGGAACCCCAACCAGCCCTGCCAACCAGATGAAGGTTTCATTGATGGCTGCCATCGAAAAGGTGCAGGGGATAGCAGCGGCAAAGGAAGCCAGCTTTCATGAGTTGGGTGTTTTCCTTTTCTTCAGTGACCAGGAAGGGGATGCGTGGATGCTTGAAGTCACCGAATCCGATGCGGTCCAGATCGCCCAAGGCGGACAACCATTACCGGCTCCCATTGATGAAAATCCCGAAACCATCGAGATCAACTTCAGCCATACCTTTAACCTCGATAACCGCCAGCTGCGCTTGACCGCCTATGCGGACAAAAGCGAAATCCAGCTTGAGCTGGCACCGACGCGGCAGATCCATGCGGCGATCCGCCGACTTCATAAGCGGTATCCCAAGGAGATGCTCGCCAAAATGCATGTTTCCCAAAGCGAGGACAGCGCTGCCTGATATGCCTATGAGGCATCGATACAGGTGGCTCCAAGTACTTCCGCTGCTTGGGGTCATGAGCCTGATTTTCTATCTGTCGCACTTGCCCGGAAAAAGCCTATCTTTACCCAATGTTATTCATATTGATAAGGCCCTCCATTGCATGGTGTATGCAATCCTTGGGATTACCTATCTCATTGCCCTGTCGCCGCAATGTTGGCGTCATCCCCGGTTGTTTGCGGCTTCAGCCGTGATGTTTTGCCTGTTCTACGGTATTACCGACGAATTCCATCAATCCTTTGTCCCCGGACGATCGGTGAGTGGCGCCGATGTTGCGGCCGATGTTGCGGGTGGACTGTTGGCGGCGATTCTTTTTTTGGGGTGGCATTGGTATCGCACGAGAGCAACCCTGAGGTGAAGCTGTGAGTCGCGTTTCGGTCGGTCTCAACCAGGAAGTGCATTGGGAGATGCTTCCCGGCAAGGCGGAGCATCCCGTTCTCGTCTTTCTCCATGAGGGACTGGGTTCGGTCGGCCAATGGCGGGATTTTCCCCAATTGCTCTGCCTTCGGACCGGATGCCCGGGGCTGATCTATGATCGGGTCGGGCACGGGCTTTCTTCATCGCTTAATAAAAAGCGTACCCTCCACTATATGCATGCCCACGCCCTGGTGGAGTTGCCCCGGCTCTTGGAGACCTTGATTCCGGGCAGGTTCTACTTTCTCATCGGCCACTCGGATGGCGGCAGTATCGCGTTGATCGCCGGTGCGGAGAGATCGCCCCTGCTAAAGGGCATCATCACTATGGCTGCCCATGTGTTGGTCGAGTCATGCAGCCTCGCGGGGATTGAAGAGGCCGAAGGTGCCTATGGTCAAGGAAAACTGCGGCAAGCTCTGCAGCGTTACCATGGTGAGCAGGCCGATCCCCTCTTTCATGCCTGGGCAGAAACCTGGACCAGCCCCTGGTTTCGTGACTGGAACATCGAGTACTTATTGCCCGCAATCGAGGCGCCTCTTTTGGTCCTTCAGGGGCGCGAGGATCAGTACGGTTCGACTGATCAGGTACATAGAATTGTTACGCAAAGTGGGGGCGCAGCCACCCCTTTGTTGCTCGAAGATTGCGGCCATGCGCCACACTTGGAGTTTCCCGGGCTCTGCCTTGATCTCATGGCATGCTTCATCAACCGTCAAGCCCTATAAATAAAAAAAGCCGGTTGTCCGCTGGACAACCGGCCCTAATCTTAGCCTCAACTGCTTTTTTGGGGTTTATTTTTGATCGGCCCGCAGCAGTTTGGCCATCTCTTTGGCGAAGTAGGTGAGGATCATATCCGCACCGGCACGGCGGATCGAGATCAGACTTTCGGCCATCACCCGTTCACCGTCAATCCATCCCTTTTCCGCAGCCGCCTTGATCATGGCATATTCGCCGCTCACCTGGTAGGCCGCCACTGGCAGGTCAAACTCATCGTGGAGCCGACTGATGATATCAAGGTAGGCCAGTGCCGGCTTGACCATGAGAATATCTGCCCCTTCTTCCACATCCAGGGTGGCTTCGCGCAGGGCTTCACGACTATTGGCCGGATCCATCTGGTAGGAGCGCCGGTCACCGAACTGCGGTGTGCATTCGGCGGCATCGCGAAAGGGGCCGTAAAAGGCGGAGGCATATTTGACCGCATAGGACATAATCGGGACCATGTGAAAGGAACTTTCATCCAGGACCGAGCGGATCTCACTGATACGTCCATCCATCATATCCGAAGGCGCCACCATATCTGCACCGGCCTGGGCATGTGACAACGCTGTCTTGGCCAGCAATTCCAAAGTGGCATCATTGTCCACCGTTTCTCCGGCCAGGCAGCCGCAATGGCCGTGATCGGTATATTCGCAGAGACAGACATCGGTGACCACGCTCATCTCCGGCACTCTGTTTTTGAGTTCACGAATTGCCAGCTGGACGATGCCGTTTTTGGCGTATGCACCTGAACCCAACGCATCTTTTTTCTCCGGAAGCCCAAACAGGATGACCGAACGCACGCCGAGGGAGAGGCATTCCTTGGCCTCCTTGGCCAACTGGTCGACCGAAAGGCGGAACACGCCGGGCATGGAAGATACCTCCTCGCGAACTCCTTTGCCAGGAAGAACAAAAAGGGGGTAGATCATTTGTTCGGGGGCCAGCCGGGTTTCACGGATCATGGCGCGGAAGGTTTCGTTTTGGCGCATTCTGCGCGGACGATATTCAGGAAAAACCATAGGATACCTCGTGTAGTGAACAATTAGGGGTAAGGGGAGAGCTCGTCTGCTCATGCGTTTCCCCCCGACCAATATGATACCCAGGACGCGGGAAGGTTATTTCACCGCGATCCCCAGGGCCTTGACTTTTTTATGGAGGTGGCTGCGTTCCATCCCTATCTGTTCCGCAGTCTTGGAAATATTGCCGTCGTTTTCGGTTAGTTTGGCGTTCAGATAGTCGATTTCAAAACGGCGCCGGGCCTCTTTGAAGGAAAGGCTGCCGTAGGAGAGGGGCATACCCAGGGGCGATGGTGCCGTTACCGGGGAGGGACCGATGAAGAGGGCCACATCCTCGGCCATTATTTCATCACTCGGGGTCATGATCACCAGTCGCTCGACCAGATTGCGAAGCTCCCGCACATTACCGGGCCAGTTGTGCTGTTGCAGCAGGAGCAGGGCCTCGGGAGAGAACTGCTTCCATCCGATGCCTTTCTTGCTGAATTGGCTTACAAAATCCGCTACCAAAAGGGGGATGTCCTCGCGCCGGTCATGTAAGTTCGGGACCTCGATCGGCACCACATTGAGCCGATAAAAGAGGTCGGCGCGAAAGTTCCCCTGCTCGATTTCTTCTTCCAGGTTTTTGTTGGTCGCTGCCAGCACGCGGACATCTACCTCAATGGTCCGAGAGCCGCCCACCCGTTCAAAACACTGTTCCTGGAGAATACGCAGGACCTTAGCCTGACTCTTCAGGCTCATGTCGCCAATTTCATCCAGGAAAAGAGTGGATCCGTTGGCAAGGTCGAACTTGCCTTTTTTGGTTTCCGTGGCCCCGGTAAACGCACCTTTAACATGGCCAAACAGTTCGGATTCGATCAACTCCTCCGGGATGGCGGCACAATTCACCGCCACCATCGGATGCTTGGCCCGCATGGAGTGGCGATGGATGGTTTGGGCCACCAATTCCTTCCCGGTCCCGTGACCGCCACGGATCAACACCCAGGCATCGGTGGGCGCCACCCGTTCGATCTGCTGGCGGAGTTGGGTCACCAGGGAGCTGCTTCCGGTGATTTGCTTGAGTACCGGTCGACTTTCGCGCAAAACCTGGTTGTCTCGCTCCAATTGGGCTAACTGAAGCCCTTTTCTGATCGCGAGGATGGTTTTGTCGTAAGAGAGGGGCTTTTCGATGAAATCAAAGGCGCCCCTGCGGGTGGCTTGCACCGCTGTTTCGATGGTGCCGTGTCCGGAGATCATGATCACCGGCAGGGTAAACCGCTGTTTGATAAGTGTGAGCGCCTCGAGACCGTCCATGCCCGGGAGCCAGATGTCCAAAAGCACCAGATGGATATTTTTCTCATCCAGGATCTGCAAGCCATCTTCGGCCGAATGGGCAACAAGAGGGCTGAACCCTTCGTCGGTGAGAATACCGGCCAGGCTTTCACAGATGGCTTTTTCGTCGTCAATGATGAGGATGGTTTCGGGCATGGAGCAAGCGAAGTAACTGTGGCAGAGGCTGAGGAAAGTGTAGCATCAAAAAGGCATCTTATCAGGTCTGAAGCGGCAGCTCAACTGCAAACACCGCTCCGGCTGGGTGGTTATCACTCACACGGATGACACCGCCGTGTTCGTGGACAATGGTTTGGGCAATGGCCAAGCCGAGCCCGGTGCCGGTTTTTCGGTTGGAAAAATAGGGCTCAAAAACCCGGAGCTTGACCTCGTCGCTCATTCCCGGACCGGTATCAGCGGCTTCCAGTCGAACAGTGGTGTCTTCCTCTCCAAAATTGAGACTCACCGTAATTGTGCCCCCTTTGTCCAGGACCGAAACCGCATTGTCCAAAAGGTTGATCAGTACCCGTTTGATCTGGACCGCATCAAAAAGAAATTCCGGCAGGTCCGGGTTGATATTGCAGCTGATGTGGAGGTGCTTATGGGCCTCCTGATAAAGGAGCACCATTTCTCGGGTCAGATGGCCAATGTCCTTGCGTTCCTTATGCAACTGCGGCATGCGGGCAAAATCGGAGAATTCACTGACCAGATTTTTGATCTCTTCCACTTGGTTGATAATGGTGGAGGTACACTGGTCAAAGATGTCGCGGTTGTCGGGGATGGTATCCAGGTAACGCTTGCGCAAGCGTTGGGCAGAGAGCTGGATTGGGGTGAGGGGATTTTTGATTTCATGGGCAATCCGGCGGGCAACCTCCTGCCAGGCGGCCAACCGTTGTGCCTTCTCCAGGTTGGTCAGGTTGTCGAACACGAAAACAAACCCGATAGGCTGCTGCCTCTCATCGATCATGCGGGTGACGTTGACCTGGAGGGACAGGGTTTCCCCACGGCGAATAATGATGCGCAGGTGACGCTCAATGGTGGCTTTGCCACTGTGGAGGAGTTCTTTGAGGAAGCTTTCCACAATCAGGGCATGCTGTTTGGGCAGGGCGTTATTGAAATTTCGGCCGATAAAGGATTCCGGACGGATTGCCAGTAGCTGTTCGGCAAAGCGGTTGATGGTAGTTATCCGATTGTTTTCGTCCAGGGCAATGACGCCGGCGGCGACGTTTTTAAGGATGGTTTCCAGGTAATGCCGCCGCTGTTCGGAAACCTCGTTGCTGTTTTCCAGGGCTCGGTGAGTTTGGGCCAATTGGCGATTTGAGGCCAGGATTTTTGTGGTCATGGAGTTGAAGGAGTCGATCAGCATCCCCATCTCGTCATCGGTTTCCTTTTCAACAATGAACTCCATATCTCCGTCTGCTACCCGTTTGGTCGCCTCGGCCAGTTTGTTGATCGGTCCGGTCAGTCCCCGTGCAATGTAGAAGCCGAACCAGATGGCGCCAAAGAGGATGAGGAGGGTGATAATCAGGAGCATGATGATCAAACTGAACTTGATCGGTGCCTTGAGCATGATCATCTGCTGGTAGCCGGTGATCCCCTCGGATATAGCCTGCATGGTTTCCAACTGTGTTGAAGGAATGAGCAGGCTGGTGATCAGCAGCCAGGTCTGTGAGGTTTCAACATTGACCTGAACCGGGACAATCGCCTGGATGAGCTCGCCGATGGTTGTACGGCGAGTGACCATCTCTATGCGATCGGTATCGGCCGTCAGGCGTAGGGCCTCTGAGGGTAGGGAAGGGAACGCTATCTGTTGCAGACGCGGACTGCGAATGGCAAAAATAGGCTCTCTTTGTGCATTGAGCAGCATCAGACTGTCCGGAGCTGCTGAGAGATCTCCGACCAGGGTCTTCTTGAAAAACTGTTCCAGCGCGGCCTGGTCTCTAAGATTCACCAAACCGCTTTCCAGAAGTGCAGCAAAATGTTTGCCAAGATATTGGACCTGTTCCTGGCTACCGTGGATTGTTTTCTGCGCCAGTTGCAAGGAGGCTTTGAGCGACTCCTCGACCCGGGCGTTGAACCAGTAGTCCATGGAGGTGGAGACGAAGCGCAAGGCCACAAAAAAAAGGATGGCGGTGGGGATGAGGGAGAGCGAAATAAAGCTGATCACCAACCGGGTACGCAAACGGGAACCGAGCAGATGCTGCTTGCGCTCAAAAATCAGTTCCACCAGGTTGCGAAGCACCAGGTAGAGCATCAACAGCAACAACAGGCCGTTGATATTGATCAGGGCAAAGATAAGAACCGTGCTCGAAAGGGGCAGGGTCAGGTCGCCGTTAAGGAGAGCGCGCTGGACATAACCCAAAAATGGAATCAACAGCAAACAACCGCCAATGACGATACGGATCAGTCGCTGTTTTTTCTTCTTCTGTTCCGCAGTCAGCATTGGTTCAGGAAGCGGTCATCAATATCTGAATTCGATGGTTCGCCAGTCGGTTTCGAAGTTCCAGAGTGAGGAAAAGGGGAGGATGTTCTGCATGCCCAGGGGCAGGGAGCCTTTTTTGAGCACGACCTTAAAATGGATCGCATAAGGGGCATCGGGAATCAGGCGCGAAAGGCCTATCACTTTTACGCCGTTGAGTTCCGCCATCAACTTTTTGGCTTGTTCCAGGTCCTTGGTGGTTACTATCTTATCCGTCTGCTGGGAGAACGCTATCCGGTACTCCTGTTGCTGTGGATCATAACTGAGGGTGTGGGTTATCGCTGTCTCCACCAAGCTGGTGTCCAACCAGTGATCACTGGTTTTGACCAACTCTAGCTTAAAGGTGAAGACAATCGGGGTGCCGGATCGGACATCATTCACCATCTCCTGGGTAAATCCGTTTTTCACCGTGGCAAAAAGCAACAGCTCAACATCGGAGGTGGTGACGATAATATCTTTGATTTCCGGGGTGATCTCCCTTGCGGACCAAGCCAAGCTGGGATGGGTGACCAGGAGAAAACCACAGAGGAGCAACAGTGGTAGGTGTCGTCGTTTCATCGTATGGTAAAAGGCCGCAGGTTTACGACCTAAAATTTGATGGATTCGTAAATACCCATAAAAGTGAATACACATGCTTCGGGTGTAAAAAAAAAACATCGGCGAAGCGAGGAATGTCGTTCGCAAATTTTGTGAACGACCTATCTGAACCATCAAAAAACATTCTTTGAGCATATACCTGATCAGGTCGATTTTGTCCACGACTAGCGACCGTCGGTCAGAGGGCTTCCGTAAAAGCGGAATTTTTACACCGGTGCGAAGGCCGTGGCTGGAAGAGATCAGTTGTGTGGGGACACCACCGTCGTTCTTAGAAAAAACACGAGACCGACGGTTTGTGTCACGAAACTTTCTGCTTTTATTATGGATTGTTATTTCAACGCCATCTCTTTGTGCGGTGACTTTTTACCAGCCCCTCACCATTCGACCCGGAGAATGTTGTCCAAGGGACGAACCCGGGCAAGGCGGATGCGGATGGTATCGCCCGGTTCCACCGGAAAGGCTGGGTTGGGGGGAAGATCAACATCAAACAGGCAGTCGCAGAGGAGCAGGTTAACCCGTTTGGGGCCGATGCCAACCACCAAACCATTGAGTCGCTGCCCTTCCTTGGCTGCAAGATAGCGTAGGATCCAGTAGCGATGCCGCTGTTGTCTCAGGGCATTGGCTCGGCCGAGCTTTTGCTGAATCACTCCGGTAAAGGTCTTACATTCCTCCCCGGAGAAGAGGATGCCGCGGCCATGGATCATGTGGCTAAGCTGATGTTGCATGGCCAGGTCGAGAAAGCGGCGGATCGGTGAGGTGATGGTGGTGTAACTGTTGAGGCCGAGCCCGCTGTGCGGTTTGGGATGAGAGGTTAACTCACCCCGGGAAAGAAAGCGCCGTTGATAGGCGATATCGGTCAGGCTGTTTTGTACGCCGGAAATAATCCGTCTCCGGGGTGGAGGCTGGGAACGGAACAGGCCTGGTGCCTCGTGGTTGGTCAGGTAGGCTGCGGCCAGGCCATTGGCAAGGATCATCAGTTCGGAAATCAGGTTGCGGGCCGGGGTATCTACCGGGGAAAGATAGACCTGGATGTTCTGACGATCACGAATATCGACGTTGACATCGGGCAGGGAGAGCAGCAAGGCCCCTTTATCGACCCGTTGTTGTCGCAGCTGTTGACGGAGAGTATTGAGTAATTTGAGATCAGGATCGTGTTCGATGAGGCCGTCTGCCTCGCGATAACTCAATTGTCGCTTAACTTCAATAATCGAAGGAACAATCGAGGAACGGAGAATGTTGCCCTGGGCATCGAAGTTGACCAGAAAACTCATCGCCGGACGAATTTTTCCCTGAATCAAGCTGCAGAGATCAAGAGAGAGGCACTTGGGCAGCATGGGGATCTGCCCCTCGGGAAAATAAATTGAGGTCGCGCGCTCTTTGGCTTCCATAAAGAGAGCACTTTTCGGGGACACATAATGGCTGACGTCGGTGATATGGATCCCCACCTCAATCAGGCCACCTTCTTTACGGCTAACGTGAACCGCATCGTCAAAATCGCGGGTAAAGGTGCCGTCGATAGTCAGTATATTGAGATCCCTAAAATCTTTGCGCTTGGGATCGGCCAACAACTCTTCAAGGGTGGCCTCTTTAAGTGAGAGCGCCTCCTCCTGGCAGGCATCGCTAAACTCCAGCGGCTGATCAGAGCGCAAAAGGGCCAGGTTTTCGTCGCGTTCCCAAATCCCTGCATTGACCAGCAACTCAAAACCGGCATGGGGGGCGTTCAAGCCTGCCATTTTAAAGGCCTGACGGATAAAATCATCTTCAGGAGCCTCGCTACCGAACAAAACCGATTGGCTGAGCCACTGAAGGCAACGTTCCTGATCCGGCCACGTATCGCAGTCCAGACGTTGCCCTTGGTGAAGGGCTTGAAATCCTTTAGCAGCCTGTTCCAGAAGTTGTGCCTTTTGAGACTCCCTTTGCCGCTGTAGTTGCAGCTGCTCAACCTGCTCCGGGCTGTTGGTGGCGATCAGACCGTTCTTGAATTTAAAATAGAGAGGATCGGCAAAAACAGCGCGGAGAAAGGCTGCATGTTGATCATCGGTACCGCTGTTGCCGAAAAGTAGGTCCGCCAACAGTTCGGGCGCCAAATCTTGATCAGCATCCTGATGGACAATCTCCCACAGTTCAGAGAGATCAATCGTTTCCGCCAGTGCGGCCCGGTCAGCGAGGCATTGCTGCAAGAGCCCGGTTAGGGCCTCGCGACTTGCGGGCTGGGGGAGAGGATTTCGGGAAACCGAAAGAACACGAGAGGCCGCAAGAGACATCTCGCGACCATTCTGGCCGACAAGCTGGATCTTTTTTTCGGCAACGCCGGTGACGAAGCCGCAATGGAACTTGCCACCGTCAATAAATTCGATAATGCTGCCGGAGGAGATCATTGATACTTTACTTTGTGCAATTTAGAGGTCATGGTAAGTTACAGTGGATAGCAAGATTCCACCTCTTTGTCATTAATTTCTTCAGGGAAATTCCCCCAACAGCTCCACGAGGCATGTATATATTTTGAACTCCACCAGCCATCGTTCCGGGGTGACCGCGATTATCGGTCCGCCCAATGCCGGAAAATCAACACTGCTTAATCACTTGTTGCAACTCAAAATTGCCATCGTCACCCCTAAGCCCCAGACCACCAGAAACCGGATCATGGGGATTGTCACCGGGGAGAACTATCAGATGATTCTTCTCGATACACCCGGCCTGCATAAAGCGCGGGAAGAGATGAACCGGCAGATGGTACGGGTTGCTTTCGAGAGCCTTGCGGAGGCGGATGTGGTCTTATTTCTGGTCGACGCTACCGACATGCCGGCCAAAAAACTGGAGCAGCGGGCAGAGGAATTTAAAGGATATCTGGACAAAATGACCACTCCGGTGGTTTTGGCCCTGAACAAGGTTGATCTGCTCGCGCCGCCCCAGCTCCTGCCGGTGATGGAATGGTATGGTAGCCTGCATCCGTTCAGCGCCATCGTCCCCATCTCCGCTTTGGACGGGAGTGGGGTAGAGATTTTAACCGATGAGTTGGTCCGTCATCTCCCGGAAGGGCCGCAGTATTATCCCGACGATCTGCCCACCGATGCTACCGAACGGTTTATCGCCTCAGAAATCATCCGGGAAAAGGTGTTTCTGCTCACCCGGGATGAGGTCCCTTATTCAACCGCTGTGGTGATCGATAGTTTCGAGGAGGCCCAACCGGTGGTGATTCATGCCACCATCATGGTGGAACGAAATTCCCAGAAGGGGATTTTGGTAGGGCAGAAGGGGCAGATGCTGGCGACGATCCGCAAGCAGGCCACCGCCGATATCGAACATTTGCTCGGCTGCCCGATACGCCTGCATCTGTGGATCAAAGTCCGCAAAAATTGGAGTTCCAATCAGTCGATTCTCAAAAATTTGGGTTTGGCCTAAACGGGATCTATTTTTTTCCTTTGCGCTGATCAGCGGCAAAATGCAGACTTTTGAGGATGATCAACGCGGTTCGTAACTGGTTGTCCTGTTCCAGGCGCTTGCTGACCTGCTGGATTTCATCTACTTTCTGAAAATTTTCTTCCTGGTTGCTGCTCTCTTTTTCCTTGGTGGGACGATTTCCAGAACCAACGGTCTCGTTTTTAAGGTGATTGGGCAAATCCTTTTCACGGATAGCGGAGGAGGATTCCGGCGGATTGCCATTTTTCCCCTTGGCATCGGCAATAGACGGGTTCAAAGGAACGATCATGTCCGGTTTGATTCCGGTGGCTTGGATGGAGCCGCCGCTTGGGGTGTAGTACTTGGCGGTGGTCAGGCGCAGCCCGGCGCCCTCGGGTAAGGGAAGCACCGTCTGCACTGATCCTTTGCCGAAGGTGGTGGTGCCGAGAATAATAGCCCGCTTGTGGTCCTGCAGGGCGCCGGCCACGATTTCCGAACCGCTGGCACTACCGCTATTGACCAGCACCACCATGGAGTAATCGTTGGGGATGCCATCCGGATGGGCCTCAAAGATCATCTGCTCTTCCTTATATCGTCCCTTGGTGGTGACGATAACTCCCTTATCAAGAAAGATATCGGATACTTTGACCGCCTGGTCGAGTAGGCCGCCCGGGTTATTGCGCAGATCAAGGATCAGCCCCTGCAGGGTCCTTTTTCGGCGAAGATTACTCAAGGCATCGAGGACATCCTTGGTGGTGGAAGTTTGGAAGTTGGAGATACGGATATAACCGAATCCCGGTTCCAGCTCGATGGAGTTGACCGAAACCAGCGGAATGGCTTCGCGGGTAAGGGTATAGTCCTTGGGTTCCTTCCATTCCGGGCGATGGACAGTGATAGTGACCTTGGTCCCGATTTCGCCCCGCAGTTTTTTGACCGCATCCATGAGCGTCATGGTTTTGGTCAACTTCCCGTTGATGCGGACGATCTGATCGCCGGATTTGATGCCCTGTTTGTCCGCTGGTGTCCCCTCAATGGGAGACACGGCGGTGAGCACCCCGTCGCGGATAGAGATTTCAATCCCGATGCCGGTAAAACTGCCCGAGGTTTCCTCTTCCAGCGCTTTGAAATCCTCTGCGGTCATGTAGGCGGAGTGCGGGTCCAGGGAGCCGAGCATGCCGTTGATCGCCCCGGTTATCACCTTGTTGGAATCCACCTCATCCACATAGTACTGCTGGATCAGTGTCAGCACATTGGCGAATGTTTCCAGGTCCTTATAGAGGTCCCGTTCCTGTTTGCCGTTGTCGGCGTGGACGGTTGATACCGCAAAAAAACAGCAGAAAAAGAAAGCGAAAATTGGGCGTGTCATGAGCTTAGTAATACACCGGGTGGCAGGCTTTCGGAGGTGAAATGATCTCTGGGTCTGATGTATGTCCAGAATTCCGGGTAGTTTAACGGGATTTCCGTGGTGAGGCAATGGTTATCCTTGATCGCCGCATAATCGGTCCGCCCTTTATCAGCGCAGAGGCAGACTTCCCGGGCTGAGCCAGGTCAATGGATCTTCCGCCACGGCGTCGCGACGGATTTCAAAGTAGAACTCGCCGCCGGGACGATGACTGTTTGCGGCGGTGGTGCCGATGATCTGTCCTTGGGCAATGGTTTCCCCAGAGCGTACGCGGCTTTGACTCAGTCGGGCACTGACAGAATAGTAATGCTGGTGGTGGTCAACGATGATCATGTTCCCGTAGCCGCGCATGGGGCCGGCAAAGAGGACCGTGCCGCTGAATACGCTGTAGACCTCGCTTTGGGCAGGGGCTTTGATTGTGATCCCGTTGGCAAAGGTGGTGTCGCCGTCCTCATCCGGCTGCTGGAAGCGGCGGATTACCTCGCCCCAAAGCGGTGGCGGCAGCTGGCCTTTGTTTTCAAGGAAGCTCCCCCTGGCCTGAGAAGGGGCAGGGGATTCCCGGTTGCGTATGTTTGCCGCGAGTTCGAGTTCGGCCTTGCGCATCTCTTTCAGGGCGAGCTGGTATAAGCCCTTTTGTGCCTGGACCCGTTTAAGCAGATCGTTGTTTTCGGCTACTGTTTGTTGCAGCGATTTGTTTTCCTGGTCCGCATCGGCAAGAAATTTTTCCAGCATTGTTTTTTCCAGGGTCTTCGCCTCGGTCACCCGCTTGATCTCGGTAATGCTCTCCCGATAATTTTTGAACAGATCCTGATCATAGGTCACCAGGTAACTGAATGCATCCTGGGAGAGCAGCAGTTCGGGGAGGGTTTTGCCGGAAAAGGCGATGGTGAATAAGCCGTTTCGCCCCATGACATAATAGGCTTTGAGTCGTTTGATCAGATTCTTGCGCAGGGCTTCGTTCTGGCGCATGAGGCTGATCATTTCCTGTTCCTTGGCAGTGAGGATTTGTTGTTGTTCGCTGATTTTTTCCCTGAGCGCATCAATTTTTCGTCGATGCTCAACCATTTTCCGGTTGAGCCGTGTCAGTTCGGCAAGCAACTCCTGCTCTTTTTGGGCGCTCTGTTCAATGAGCAGTTCCTGGTCATTGATACCGAAGCGCAGCTTGCCGATAGTAATCGCATCCTTTTGTGCAGGCAGTGGCTGGGCGCTCAAGCACTCGGCACACATGAGGAGGCCGACAATGAGGGAAAATGTCTGTTTCATCTGCGATTAGAGGCGTAAAAAGCGTCTGATGGCGGAGAAACTACCGATGACGCAGAGGAGCGTGGCTATGCCGATAATGAGGCAAATGGACAACCAGGGGAAGAAGGTAAAGAGCAGTGTCGTGGTTGCCGGTCCGGCAAACTGCAATTTAATCCAGTTGAACAAGAGCAGCAGAGCCGCAATACCGCTGCCCGCGCCGATCAGTCCCTGGAGGGCGCCCTCGAAGAGAAAAGGCGTACGAATGTAGTTGTCGGTTGCCCCTACCAGTCGCAATAGTTCCAGTTCCTGTTGGCGCGAGACCAAGGTCAATCGGATGGTATGGGCCACCATGAAGGTGGTGGTCATGACCAACAGGGCGCCCGAGAGAAGAATAATCACCCGGATCAGTTGGATGAAGGAGTGGAAACGATCGATCCACTCCTTGCCGTACTGGACCTTGAGTACGCCAGGCAGGGTCTGCAGATAGTCGGAGAAGCGTTTAATCCGAGAGAGGCTGTCAAGCGAGCGGATGGGGTAGACCTCTATGGAGGCTGGGAGAAAGTCCTCGGGTACGCCTGCAAGCACATCACTGTTGGTTCCAAGCGTCTTTTCAAACCGCTTAAAGGCCTCTTGGCTGCTGACGAATTCGATTTTTTCCACCTGGTCGAATTTGAGAATTTTGCTACGGTATTGGGCCTGCATGGGAGCAGAAGGCTCTTCATCAAGGTAGACGATCAGTCGGAGGTCGTCGTCGAGCGATGCGCTCACCTGCAGGGCATTGGTGTAGACAAGATAAAAAAAAGAGAAAATCAACACCGACAGGGAAACCGTAAACAGGGTCATGCACTGCGATTTCCAAGTCAGCAGCATGTTGCGGATGGTATGCTGGAAGGTGACAACGAGAAAGCGCATTACTTACAACTCCTGTTGGGAATCGGTGGCTTCGGGATAATGCTGTGGAGAAGCGGTATCGGATTGTAGTTGCGTGCGGAGGCACCCGAATCGTAACTCGATCACCCGATCTCTACCTGGGCGGTAGAGGCTGGGGTCATGGGTGGCGATCAGTAGCGTCGATCCTTTGCGATTGAGTCGATAGAACAGGTCCATCACCCTGGCCGTGGTTTCGCCATCCAGGTTGCCGGTGGGCTCATCGGCAAGGACGATTTCCGGAACATTGGCCACGGCCCGAGCAATGGCGACTCGTTGTTGCTCGCCGCGCGAAAGCTCGCCAGCTCGGGTGGCGTATTTACGGCTCAAGTCGAGCTGCTCCAGAAGTTCCCGGGTACGCCGTTCAATGGTTGGTCTGGGGGTGTAGAGGACCTCCATGGCAATGGCAATGTTGTCGGCCACGGACCGATCCGGCAGGAGTTTGAAATCCTGGTACGCCATGCCGATTTTGCGGCGGAGGAGGTGGATTTTGCGTTGCGGCAGTTTGGCCAAATCAAATCCGGCAACGTCGACCATGCCCTTGCTCGGTTTTTCCATCCGGCTGATCAGGCGCAGCAGGGTGGTTTTACCTGCACCACTCATACCCGTGAGGTAGACGATTTCTCCCCGGTGGACGCTCAAGGAAATATTGGTGAGCGCCTGGACGTCGGGCGGATAGGTCTTGCTGACCTTGATTAGGTCGATCAGCACATCGGGCGGGGGATTGTCGGTGGTCATTCATTCACCGTGGCAGGGTTGAAGAAGGGACAAGCTTAGCGAAAACCCAGTTGCTGCAAAGGGTAACGATTGATATATATTTTAAAAGATTCATTTTTTCAAGTGTATCCCGTATGCTTCCTTTGTACAGTGAAATCAGAATTTCCTTGGTGCGGACAGCTCAAATGGGACACCTCACGAGGCGAAAAATCGTTTACGGACGACAATTCCCTTGGTTATAGTTTGTTGGCGGTTACAATGAGCGCCCCTTTATTTGATAGCGCCGTAGCGTTTTTCCGGACAAACGTCATGCCATATATATGCCTATGTGCAGGAAAAAAGCTATTCCTTGTATAGCTGTGTCTTTACGAGCCCCTCTTATTTGACAAGGAGTAAAAAGAGATGAGTTACAAAGCGGTCCTGTTCGACCTCGACGGGACCTTACTTGATACCCTTGAGGATTTGGCCAATGCAGGCAATCGGGTACTTGCTGCCAGGTCCCTTCCTGTTCACCCCGCCGATGCGTACCGCTACTTTGTCGGCGACGGCATTGCCACTTTGGTTGAGCGGATCCTCCCGGCAACCCATCGTCAGCCGGAGAGCATTGCGGCCACAGTAGCCGATTTTCAACGCGAATATGCTGAAAATTGGCATGATCGCACCGCTCCGTATAATGGGGTTCCGGAAATGCTTGAGCAACTGGTTGCAAGCGGTTTGCGGCTGGCCATCCTCTCCAATAAACCCGACGATTTCACTCAGCTTTGTGTCAAAAAACTCCTGGCCCAGTGGCCCTTTGAGCCGATTTTCGGTCAACGACCAGGGATCCCAAAAAAGCCGGACCCGGCGGCAGCCCTCGAGGTGGCAGAATTGTTGGGTTGCCTCCCGCAAGAGATCCTCTACGTGGGAGACACCTCCATTGATATGCGTACCGCCCGTTCCGCCGGCATGGAACCTGTGGGGGTACTTTGGGGATTCCGTGGTGCCGATGAACTCAGAGAAGCAGGGGCCGCCTGGCTGATCAGCCATCCTCGGGAACTACCGGCCATCGCGACCTCTTCTCCCCGTTAACCTCAATTGCAGGTGTACCATAGTGTTTACCCTTGATGCCTCCCTGTTGACAACCCTGGCTCATCCCTGTATCGGCGCTTTTATTGGCTACCTGACCAACAAGGTTGCCATCCGAATGCTGTTTCGTCCCCTGGAACCCTGGTTTATTTTCGGGCTCCAGGTTCCGATGACCCCCGGTGTTATTCCTTCAAAACGACATGCCCTGGCGGAGAATTTCGGTGAGATGGTGGGACGCCATCTTTTAACCAGCAATGATATTGGCGGGGCTATTTCCGAAGAACCCTTTCAAGAGCATTTGGCCAATCTGATCGACAGGCGGGTTCGGGAAATCATGATGCGGGATCTTGGGCCGATTGGTGAGGAGATACCAAGAAAGTTCAAGGCCTATTTCAAGGTCGGGGTGAAGACGCTGAAATACCAGCTCAGTGAGGGGGTCAACAGCTATTTAACAGGCGAACATTTTGAAGAGCAGTTGCGGACCTCAATCAACAACCGTCTTGATACCCTGGCCCAGCAAGAGATTAATGGCCTTCTGGCCCCGGAGCATCGTCGAGATATTTATCTTTTTTTGGATGAAATCATACGGGATCTGTTGCAAGGACAGCAGATCGGTCTGTGGCTGGGCGATGCCTTGGCCCAAGGCTTACGTCAATCAGCGGCCCAGGGCAAAAAGCTTGCTGACTTGGTGCCCGAGGAGATGGTACCTTTAATCAAGGCATTCGCGCAGGAACATTCCACCCAGATCCTGGAAGGCATGGGGCGACAGGTTGCGGATCCTCTGATTCGGGCCCAGGTGATATCCGGAGTTTTGGGCGGCGTGGATCATTTTCTCGACTCTCTAGGGCCCATGGGGGCCATGGCCCGTGGTTTTTTGGAAAAAGATACCCTGGAGCAGAAGATCGGAGAATACCTCGGGGAGAAAGAGGCTGCTCTTGTTGCCTGGTTCTCCAGCCCTGAAATCCAGGTGCGAATGAAGGGCGTATTGGATAAGGCCATTGATGATCTCCTGGCTCAACCGCTTGCCGAATTGCTTTCCAAGGTTCCGGATGAGGATGTTGCCAGGTTGAGCCGTGAGGCCGCCACCCATCTTTTGGGCCTGCTCCGGGAAGAAGGAGCGCTCAACGGTATGAGTGCCCTGGTGCATGTCGGCATGGAGGATCTACTCGATGGTGGGCGGCTGAGCTTTGCCGAATTTGGGGGTAAATTTTTTTCCGGCGAACAGGGAGGGCAGCTACGGGAGGTGTTTATCCGTGAGATCATGGCGTTACTCCGCTCCCATAAGACGGCGCGGCTGGTTAACACCATGTTGACCTCAATGGTCGATACGCTGCTCCATCGACCGATCGGCATGCTCTATAACCTTGTACCCCACGGTGTGCGCCGGGCTTTTAATAACGCGCTCACACTTACGGTAAACCGGATGCTTTTGCAGGAGGTGCCGGGAGTCGTTGAATCCTTGAATATAAAACGGTTAGTGACCGAGAAAATCGACAGTCTTGATCTCTTGCAGCTTGAAAAGCTGCTGCTGTCCATCATGGAGGAGCAGTTCAAGTACATCAACCTGTTCGGCGCCTTTTTGGGCTTCTTACTTGGCCTGATCAATTTGGTTCTTGTGGAATTTTTGTAAGGAGATCCTTAAAAAAATTTCTTTTGAGAAGCCAATAAAAAAAGCCCGTACTCAAAGGAGTGCGGGCTTTTTTTATTGGGGTTTGCCGAATTTTTCAGGGTTGAAGCGGATGCAGTTCAACCCGGCGGTTTTTTTGCCGTCCGGCTGCGGTCCCATTGTCGGCGATCGGGCTGGCTTGGCCGTATCCGGTTACGACCAAACGATTCTTGTCAATCCCTTTGCTGTTGAAATAGGTCGCGACGGCTTGGGAGCGTTGTTTGCTCAATGCCAGATTGAGTTGGGCATTACCGGCGGAGTCTGTGTAACCGGCCACTTCTACTTTTAGAGCGGGCAGCTCTTTGAGAACCGCGATGACCTTGTTAAGGGGGGACTCTGATTCAGGGGTAAAAACTGCGGTTCCTGATTTAAAGTTGACGCCCTCAATAACAAGGCCTTTGCCTGCCGGACAGCCAAAAGCGTTCACTGCTACTCCGCTTTTGCTGTTGTTGCAGAGATCAGCGTTATCGGCCACACCGTCTTTGTCCTTATCGGCAATAACCGGAGCCGGTTTTTCAACTTTTTTCGCCTCGGCCAGGGGCGCTTCTTCGGCTTTGGTTGTAGGCTCAGCCACCTGCTGCCGGTTCTCCTCGACAACTTTGCTCTGCTGCAACTGTTTGCGGAGAGTTTCATTCTCATTCAGGAGCTGTTGAGCCTTATCGCTGGCGGTATCCAGCTCGGTTTTCATCTGGATGGCACTCTTTTCCTGGTGGTCAACCTGCTCGTGGAGGGTGGCAATCTGTTGCTCGAGGTTGGCCACCTGATCAGCTTGAGCCTGAAGGGCACGTTTATCCGTAAGGCCTTTGATTTTTTCCTGCGCTGCCGTCAGCTCATCTCCCATAGCTTTAAGTTTGTCGCTGTTCGCGGCAAGGGCCTGGTTGAGCTGGGCAATGGAAGCCTCTGTATCGGCAGTTTTTTCCTCGGCCAACGTTTTTGCCTGTTCGCTCTCGGCTAGCTTAGCCTTCAAGGCACCAAGCTGCTCGGTGGAAACGCCAATGGCCTGCAGTTTTCCTTCTGCCTCTAAGAGTGCCGCAGTCTTTTTCTCGAGCTCTTTTTTCAGATTTTCGCTCTCTTGTGCCTGGGCTTGGGCTGCAGCCAACTGCGCTTCTGCCGCGACCTTTGCCGCTTCCATTTGCTTCAGGGCATTGGCACTGGCCTCAACCTGGGAAGACAAATCGCTCAGCTGATTCTGGAGGGCACTCAATGCCTCAGCTTTCTTCCCCGCCTCGTTCAGTGCCGCTTCTTTTGCCGCCAGTTGATTGGCAAGCTCAGCGTTTTGTGTCTGAAGATCGGCGAAATTAGCCATCTGTTTCTTTGCTTCGGCGACGGCTTGCTCGTGCTCGTCAACAGTAGCCTTGATGGCGAGCAGACGTTTGTTCTCCTCGCGAAGGGCCTGCAGTTGACTGCTCAACCCAATTTTTTCATCCTTGGCTGCGGTGAGCTGAGCCGCCATTGCTTCAGCCCGCTCTTTGTTGGATAGGGCTGCTGCCAACTTTGCTTCGGCTTCTTGTAGGGTAGCCTGCAGTTTTTTCACCTCGGTCTGGGCGCTTGCTGATACTGCCTGAGACTCGCTCAGGCTCTTTTGTTGCTCTTCGCTGGCTTGTTTGAGTGCGGCAAGTTGCGCTTTGAGTTCATCAATGCTTGCAGTGGATTCTTGTTGCAGCTGTTGGAACTCAGCTGCCTTGCTCTCGAGCATCTGCTGCAGATTGGCGATAGCCTGCGGATGAGCATCAACTTCCTGGCGCAGTTCCTGAACTGAGAGTAGGGCATTTTTTAATGCTTCTGCTTTATCCTGAAGCTCCGTATCTTGTGCCGATTTCTGCTGGGTCAATTGAGCGATGAGTTGCTCTTTCTCGGTAAGCGTCTGCTGGAGTGCATTCAGCCTCTTTTCAGTCTCTACTTGTTTGTCGTTTGCCGCTAACGATTGTTCTTTGAAGATGTTCAGTTCGGCCTGCAGTGTTTCGGCAGTTTTGTGTATTTCCGCAATCTGCGCTTCCTTCTCGGTAACCGTTTGTTTCAGGGCCTCGGCGGCTTTGGTCATCCCTGCAATCTGCTGCTCTTTATCCGTAACCGTCTGCTTGAGCTCGGTGATAGTCCTGTCGTTTTCAGCCTGCTTTGCGTTTACAGTCTGGAGCTGGTCATTGGTGTTTTTCAGCTCGGCTTGGAGAGCCTCGGTGACCTTGGTCATCTCTGCAATCTGCTGCTCTTTATCAGTAAGCGCCTGCTTGAGGCTGGTGACGGTACTGTCATTTTCGGCCTGCTTTGTATTTGCAGCCTGGAGCTGGTCATTGGTGTTTTTCAGCTCGGCTTGGAGAGCCTCGGTGGCCTTGGTCATCTCTGCAATCTGTTGTTCCTTATCAGTAACCGCCTGTTTGAGGCTGGTGACGGTATTGTCGTTTTCGGCCTGCTTTGTATTTGCAGCCTGGAGCTGGTCATTGGTGTTTTTCAGCTCAGCTTGGAGAGCTTCGGCGGCCTTGGTCATTTCTGCAATCTGTTGTTCCTTATCAGTAACCGCCTGTTTGAGGCTGGTGACAGTGCCATCGTTTTCCGCCTGTTTTGCATTCATGGTCTGAAGCTGGTCCACGGCATTTTTCAGTTCGACCTGAAGTGCCTCCTTGGCTTTGTTCAATTCGGCAATTTGTTGCTCCTTATCGGCAACGGTTTGTTTAGCGGTGCTGATAGCATTGTCGCTTACGGTCGCTTTTGCATTTGCAGCCTGGAGCTGAACGTTGACGTTTTTGAGCTCGGTCTGAAGGTCCTCGACAGCTTTAGTCATTTCGGCAATCTGCTGCTCTTTGTTGACCACGGCCTGTTTGAGTCCATTGACGGCATTCTCGTTTTCGGTTTGCTTGGCATTTGCGGCCTGAAGCTGACCATTAACATCTTTGAGTTCAGCCTGGAGCGCCTCCCTGGACTTTTGCTGCTCCTGCAACTGTTGCTCAAAAGCGGTAATACGATTTTCTTGTTCCTTGATCAGTGCCTGATTTTTATCCCAGGCTTCCTGGCTCTGTTGGATTTGTCCGTTCGCGTTGGCGGTGTCCGCCTTGAGGGTTTCAAGCTCCGCCACACGCTCTTTCAGCTGTTGCTCAAGCTGGCCGACTAGGCTTTCTTTCTCCTCAAGGGCCTTTTGCGCTGAATTTGCCAATGCTTGCAGCCCGGCGATTTTTTCCTCTATGTTTCCAACGCTCTTCTTAACGTTGGTCAATTCGTCGCTTAAGCCTTGCTTTTCTGCGGTGAGGGTCTTGATCTGTTCATCGTTTGCAGCCTGGAGTTCTTTGAACTGTTGCTCTGCAGCCGCCACCTGAGCGGCAGTACCCTTCTTGAGTGCCGCCAATTCTTCGTTGCGAGCATCGAGCATCTGCTGCACCGTGGCCACTGCCTGCGGTTGGGCTATAATTTCTTGCCTCAAGGCCTGCATTGTGTACAGGGTCTTATCCAACTCTTGAGCCTTTTCTGTATACGCCTGTTTTTGAGCGTTTTTCTCCTGGCTGAGTTGGCTAATCTGCGCCTCTTTTTGGCCCAGGGTCTCTTTCAAGGTAGTCAGCGATTGATCGGCTTCCTGTTGCCTGGCGGTTGCAGCCTCCAATTCGGCCTTGAGTTCATCTTCGCTTTGTTTGTGTTGCTTCAGCATCTCCGCAAGCTTGGCTGAAAGAGCCGTGTTTTCCTGGCTCAAGGCCTGCATTTTTTCCTCGGTCTGCTGACCGGACTGCTGCAAGGTGGCGATTTGTGCCTTTAGAGCCTCGACCTGGGCTTCTTGCTCGGACTTTTCTTGCTCGGATTGACCGAGAAGCGCAACTTTTTCCTCCAAAGTCTTCTTGGCAGCAGCTGCAGCAGTCTTAAATTCATCCAGGGTTTTGTTCAGTTCCCCCATGGCCGTCTGGGTGGCACTCAGCTCATCATTCAATCGTTTGTTGTCGGTGATGAGAGATTCAATATTTTTTGCTTTTTCAGTGAGTTGGGTTTTAAGGTCTTCGCTGTCTTCGGCTTTTACCGCGACCTTGGTCAACATTTCCTCGTACTTGACTTTGATCGCTTCCTGGGCATCGAGCAATTGACTGATCTGCTGTTCCTTGGTGACCACCTCCTGCTCCAGTTTTTTTATCTCCGCTGTATTGTCCACCGGTTGCACTCTCACATCGGTGGGAGCCGAAGGCTGTTCCTTTTTGGGGACCACCACGGCAGTTTGTGCCTCCAGCTCTTGTTGAGGTGTCGGTTTCTGGACCACAGGTGCCTTCTTTCGAGGTTCAGCCAATACTCCGGAGGGTGGCGCGGGCACCGCTGTGGTCATCGTTTGTGAGTGCGATATCGCCGGAGGATTGTCCTTGGGCAAGGATGATTCCTTGATGATCTTACTGTTGAAGTTGGCGAGCACAACGTATGCGGCAACACCGGCAATGGAGACGAGTATAAGACGGGTTTTCATGGCTTGTGTGGTGAGGTTGAGGTCATATGAATAAAAGGGGGATACTTAAATACCGTTATAAAGGGCATGGCTGCAGCATAAGCGTTGCCAGCGGTGGTAAGGTGAGGGACAGGCTGTGAGCAAAGGTATGGCTTGGGAGCTCTTCGGTATGCAGTTCCGGCGAGTTCTTCACGCCGCTACCGCCGTAAACTTCCAGATCCGAGTTGATCAGCTCCTTGTACATGCCGCCCTGGGGGACACCTATACGATACCCATGGTGGACGACCGGAGTCAGGTTGCAGAGAACAACGACACTTTGCTGCCGGTTTTCGGAGTAACGGACAAAGGAGATGACCGAATTGTCGGAGTCGTTGGCATCGATCCACTGAAATCCGTTCCAGTCGAAGTCGACCTGGTAGAGAGCCGGTTCGTGCCGGTACACCTGGTTCAGGTCGCGGACCAATCGTTGCACCCCTTGGTGGTTGGGCGCGGTCAATGCCTGCCACTCCAAACCGGTGTCGTGATTCCACTCCTGCCATTGGCCGAATTCGCATCCCATGAACAGGAGCTTTTTTCCGGAATATCCCCACATGAACCCGAGGTAGGCCCGGAGGTTGGCAAATTTCTGCCACTCATCGCCACTCATTTTCCCCAGGAGCGATCCCTTGCCGTGGACTACCTCATCATGGCTGATGGGCAGGATAAAGTTTTCGTGAAAGGCATAGAGCATGCCAAAGGTCATCTGCTGGTGGTGGAAGCGGCGAAAGAGCGGATCCTTGGTCATATAGCTTAGGGTGTCGTGCATCCAGCCCATGTTCCATTTGAGGCTGAACCCAAGGCCGCCCAGGTAGGTGGGGCGACTAACCATGGGCCATGAGGTCGACTCCTCGGCAATGGTCAGGACACCGGGAAATATGCCATGAACCACCTCGTTGACCTTCTGCAGGAAGGTGATAGCCGCCAAATTTTCCCTGCCTCCGTGTTCGTTGGGAATCCATTGCCCATCCTCGCGGGAATAATCGAGGTAGAGCATGGAGGCCACCGCATCAACCCGCAATCCGTCGATATGATATTTATCGATCCAGAACAGGGCGTTGGAGATCAAAAATGAGCGAACTTCATTACGGCTGTAGTTGAAGATCATCGTGCCCCAGTCTTGATGCTCACCCTGCATTGGGTTGGCATGGGCATACAACTGGGTGCCGTCAAACAGATTCAACCCCGCACCATCCTTTGGGAAATGGGCTGGAACCCAATCGAGGATCACGCCCAGGCCGGCGGCATGGCACTGGTCAATAAAGAACATGAAATCTTCGGGGGGGCCGAAGCGTGAGGTGGGCGCATAAAAGCCCAGCACCTGATACCCCCAGGAGCCGTCAAAGGGATACTCGGAAATGGGCAGCAACTCGATATGGGTATACCCCATTTCCACCACGTAGGGGATGAGGGTAGTGGCCAGTTCACGGTAGGAGAGGTAGCGTCGGCCCCACTGCTCATCGACGATTTTGCGCCAGGACCCCAGGTGGACTTCGTAGATGGCTATCGGCGTATTGAGGGCTTGCCTGTCTTTGCGTCCGGCAACCCAGGCCTGATCCTGCCACTGGTAACGGTCAAGGTTGGCGACCACGGAACCGGTCCTTGGGCGTTCCTCCATGGAAAAACCATAGGGATCGGCCTTATCCAGTTCTTCGCCGTTTTTTGGGGTAATACGGTATTTGTAGACGGTGAATTCGCTGAGTGTGGGGATGAACAGGGTCCAGATGCCGCTGTCGGAGGGGTACATGGGATGAAGCCTGCCGTCCCAATGGTTAAAATCCCCGACCACCGCAACCTGGCGGGCATTGGGTGCCCAAACCGCGAAGACCACCCCGGTTTCCTTGTCGAAACGAATCAGGTGGGCGCCAAGCTTCTCGTAAGCCCGTTCGTGGGTCCCTTCGCTGATCAGGTATCGGTCAAAATTGCTCAGCCAATCCGCCGGTACAGCCTGGCCGGCTGGAATATCATTTTTCATCGTCTGGTTTAACCTAATTTAGGGTCAATCAGGACAGATTCGTTCATAACTCATCAATCAAAAATAAGCGGTTGCAGTACATGACATGCCATTTTTAATGTATTGAGCAATAACAACATCCAAGGTGCAAAACACAATCAATGTACCGTATGAACCTCTGAATGTCATGGGGAAAGAGTAATTTTCTCCCCAGGGCAGAGTCCGCATGCAGCTCAGTTGCATAGCTTGAGAATGGAGGCCACCCGTTCCGGGCGGTACTCCTTGAGACGCCAGATGCGGGCAAGCCCCCGGCTATTTTCGCTGATGCGGGGAATGTCCTCAGGGAGAATGTTAAGCTCTTTGAGTGTGGTCGGGACGTGCACGGAGAGGAGCCACTGATGCAGTGCCCGGATGGTCTGATCGGCCGTGTCTTGTTCTGCCTCGGCATTGATGCCAAAAACGCGGCGACCCAGTTGCGCAATTCGTCGGGCATGGCTCAAGCTGTGGGCGCGGAGCCAGCCAAGCATGACGACTGCCAGTCCGGCTCCATGGGGAATATCGAACAGGGCACTGAGCGAATGTTCGATCAGGTGCATGGGAAAGCCAACGCGCCCAAGTCCCGCGGCGGTCAATCCGTTGAGGGCCAGCGCGGCGGTCCACATCAGGTCTGCTCGGGCATTGTACTCCCTGGGATCAGTCAGGCAACGGTTGCAGGCGGTCATGGCATTTTCGATCAAGCCCTCCATCAGCCGGTCCTGGACGTTGGTCTCGGGTTCATCCGTGGTGAGGTAGAATTCCAGCACATGGCCGAGGGCATCCACCGCCCCATAAGCGGTATAACTCGGCGGCACGGTGAACGTGGTCTCCGGATCGAGGATCGAGACCTTGGGGAAGAGTAAACGGTGGCCGAAACCGAATTTTTCCAGGGTCTGGTCATTGGTGAGCACCATGCCGGAATTCATTTCCGAACCTGAAGCCGCCAGCGTCGGGATGGTCAGCACCGGCAGGGTGGACTTTATTCCTTTTTTGCCGATGAAAAATTTCCACACATCATGCTCGACCACGGCTCCGGCGCCGATTGCCTTGGCCGTGTCCAGAACCGAACCTCCGCCCACGGCAACAATGACCTCCACTTTTTGGGTCCTGGACTTCAGGATTCCCTCTCGGGCATGGGACAGCAGGGGGTTGGACTGGACGCCACCATGCTCAATCAATTCAACCCCGGCCTCTTGCAGACTCTGGGTTACCTGGTCAAAAAGTCCGTTGCGTTTCAGGCTGTTCCGGCCGTAAACCAGGAGTGCCTTTTTTCCCAAGACAACGGTTTCTGGCCCCAAGGAGGCAAGGGTTCCCCGACCAAAGAGGATTTTGGTCGGGTTGTGGAAGACGAAATTGTGCATGGCTTAATTGAGTCTTTTTTGTACGCCCATCAATTGTTGAGCAGGTGTTTTTGCTGTTTTTTGGCGCGTAGCCTGGCAAAAAAACGAAATACAATCAGATAGGTGAGCAGGCCACAGGGGATGGCGAGCACGATTCCGCCGGTGAGCATGACCAGCACGGTGTCCCCCCCCATGTTGCGCAAGATTTCCAGGCTGTCCATGATGCCCTGAGATTTGATTAAGGTCAGGGTTTGCTGGATTTTCTCCCAGCTGAGCCGGCCGGGGAGAAAAAAGTTGCCGATCTTCCAGGCCAGGTAATATTGGGGACCAAAGGTGAGGGGATTGCTGACCACATTGGCCGCCAAAATTCCGGCAATGGGGTTGGCCCGCAGGGGCAGGGTTAGGGCGAGAATAAGAATATTGTGCAGGGGGAGGGTGGGGGTGGCTCCAACTGCCGCCCCAATAGCCGTGCCCAAGGCAAGAGAATGAGTCGACCCTTGCAGCCGCTTAAAGCGAATGAAATAAAAGCGAGCAGTGCGTTTTAGGCTCATGGTTTGGCAGGTGATTGTTCAAGGGGTTAATCAGGGCATGAGGCTTGAGGCCTGCGTGCAACAGAGGGTATATCCTTGTACGCGATTTCACCAGTATTGCCAAGAGCCGGTTGCATAGACAAACCAGGCCAGGGTGACATTGGTCACCGCGTGGGCAGTGATGCAGGCCACTAGGTCTTGTCGCTTGATCCATAACAGGGCCATGAGCAGGCCGTAGGCGACCGCAGCCGGCCATTCAGAAGTGGTATGACCCGCGGTGAAAGCCAGGGTGGAAATGAGAACTGCCGCCCAGGACCAGGCACCGGGGGCGACCTCGTTGATCGAATGCTCATCGAGTGCCCGGTGTAGAGGGGCGTTCACGTATTTTTTGCGCAGATTGTCCCACTGCAGGGCCAGGCGGAGGACAAAGCCGCGCATCATCAACTCCTCAAACAAGGGGACCACCAACCCGGCGCTGAGCAGGCGAAAAACAAAGGCGCTGGTTGACCAGGGTTTGGTGTCGCTAGGCGTTGTGTAAGGAGCAAGGAGAGCGATCCACAGAACCAGGCCGAACAGTCCGGCCGCTATACCAATTGCAATCGAGCCGAGCTTTGAACGAGGACCTGTGATCGGACAGTACCAGCGCCATCCCCAGGCGAGCAGCAGGGGGACGACAATGAGGCGCAGTGGGTAACTGATCTCCATCGGCAGGATCTCCTCCGGAATGGAGGCGATGCCCACATAGGCGAGATAAGGAACTGCATAAGGCAGGATCAACTGGCGGTTGGTAATCATGGTCAACGTAAAGCTCAGGCCGCTGGCGGCTCGGCGTGCGATGGGGTTTCTTTTTCTGCCTTTTCCCGTTTGTGGGTACGGTAGAAATCAACCCCCCCCCAGAGCAACAGAACCCCGCTGGCTATCCGGTTGAACATTTGGTGTTTGAGCATCTCCGGATCGGAGGTCAGCCAGCCGTCATAAGCACACCAGAGGCCAAAACCGATCAGAAGAATGGGAAAGACATAGGGGCTGATTTGCGGTGGCGCGGGTTTACTATTGCTCATGGGGACCTCTTTGGGCTCAAGGGATGTACGGGATACGTGTTAGAGCACGGTCAATGGATCTGGTCAGGTTGACAAACTGCTGCAGGTCAAGGGTTTCAGCCCGGACCGAAGGGCTGATCCCGGCTGCCTCAATGGCCAGAGTGAGTTGCGATTTATCCTGCATCAACTGGCCGCTTGAAAGGCCGTTGAGTAGGGTTTTTCGACGTTGACCAAAGGCTGCGTGGACAATGCGGGTGAAAAGCGGCCGGTTAAACTCACCGAGTTCCTGCACCAGTTTGGGCTGCGGGTGAAAGGTTATGCGGATGACCAGGGAGTCGACCTTGGGCTGGGGATGAAATTCTGCGGGGTGCACCGAAAGCAGTGGCTCAACTTTGGCACAGGCGGCCAACAGAACAGTCGGGGCACCGTATTCTTTTGTCCCCGGCTGCGCCGCGAGCCGCTGGGCGACTTCTTTTTGCAGCATAATCACTGCAAAATCCATCAACTCGGCATGCTCGATCAGGCGGAAGAGAAAGGGGCTGGAGATGGAGTAGGGCAGGTTGGCGACAATTTTCAGCCGTTTGCCCGGTTCGATCAACGTGGCGAAATCCACTTTGAGGACATCGGCATGGATCAGCTCAACGTTGGCGGGCAGATCCTGCTGATCCTGATGCATGCGGATAATCCCCGAGTCCGCCTCAAGGCCGATCACCTTGGCGCTCGCCTCAGCAAGCGGACGGGTCAGGGCTCCGAGTCCGACACCGACCTCAATCACCTGGTCATCGGGAGCCAGTCCAGCTAGATCGACAATCCGGCGAGGGGTGCGTTCGTGGATGAGAAAATTTTGGCCCAGTTTTTTTTGCGGGGCCAGTCCTTGTCGTTTAAGCAGGTATTTAGTGGGTTGATGCGCCATCATTTTTTAGTTGAGCGGTGAACGGGAATAGGCGTCGCTGTCGGCATCAACCACCTGCCCCGCGAGAAATCGGTAATATCCGGCAACGCCGATCATGGCGGCGTTGTCGGTGCAGTAATGAATCGACGGCATGAATAGTTCCAGCCCCTGGGTACTGCAACGTTCGGTCAGCATTTGCCGCAGGCGGGGGTTGGACGCCACGCCGCCACCGATCACAATTCTTTTGTGGCCGGTCTGTCGGGCTGCATCCAGGGTTTTGTCGACCAGGATCTCGACCACCGCCTCCTGAAAGGAGGCACAGATGTCGTTGACCGCAAGTGGCTGATTGCTGCGGCGCAGGTTCTCCACATAGCCAGCCACCGAGGTTTTCAGGCCGCTGAAACTAAAATCCAGGCTGTGCTCGCCCAGTCGGGCTCGGGGAAAGCGGATCGCAGCAGGATTGCCTTCCTTGGCGAGCCTGCTGATCACCGGTCCGCCGGGGTAGCCCAGCTCAAGCAGCTTGGCCACCTTGTCAAAGGCCTCACCGGCGGCATCATCACGGGTACGGCCCAGGCGGGTAAAGCTCAGCGGAGAGGTCACGCTAAAGAGCGAAGTGTTGCCCCCGGAAACGATCAGTGCCGTGTACGGGAACTCGGGTTGGCATTCTTCCAGCAAGCATGAGAGCAGGTGACCTGCCATGTGATCAACCCCGACACAGGGCAGATCGCGCACCAACGCCAGTCCTTTGGCAAAGGTGAAGCCCACGAGCAGCGAGCCAACCAGTCCCGGCCCCTGGGTGGCGGCAATGAGATCGATGTCATCCAAGGTGACGCCAGCCTGCGACAGGGCCGCATCAACCACTGGACGGATCATTTCAATATGACGTCGGGAGGCCAACTCGGGGACAATGCCGCCGAAGCGAGCGTGAATTTCGTTTTGGCTGCTGATGATCGAAGAGCGCACCCGATGTTCGGGTTCAAGAACGGCTGCAGCCGTATCGTCACAGGAGCTTTCAATAGCAAGGATTAACATAGGACAGCAGGTTGCAATCAGTCCTCTTCGGTGGTATCAGTAGGCAAGAGTCGCCGGTGGTCGTTTTCACGATTTTTTTTCAACGGCCCCCTTTTTTTCTGTCGCGAGCAACATACACAATGATACAAAAAAATTCCAGTTTTCCACTCCTTGGAAATGATTTAACCGATTTATTTTCCCGGTCCATCTCCTATTTACGTCTCAGTCTCACCGATCGCTGCAACCTGAAGTGTATGTATTGCGTCACCGAGGAGGAGTCTTCGGGTTGTTTAACTAAACTGCACCATGAGGAATTGCTCACCTACGAGGAACTGCTGTGGGTGGTGAAGGTGGCAGTGGGCATGGGCATTACCAAGGTCCGGCTTACCGGTGGCGAACCCCTGGTTCGGCGCGGGGTGTTTGGTTTTATTCGCGAATTGATGAGTATCGAAGGTCTTGATGACGTCCGTATTACCACCAATGGCGTGCTCCTGGCCCCGCATGCAAAGGAACTGTTGGATGCGGGGGTGAGTAAGGTCAACATCAGCCTTGATTCCCTCAACCCTGCGCGGATACACGATATTACCGGGGTGGATTGTTTTGACGCGGTATGGAAGGGGATTGAAACCGTGCTGGCGCTTGGCTTTTCCCCGGTGAAACTTAATATGGTGGCCATGCGCCATATTAACGACGATGAGATCCTTGAGTTTGCCAAAATGTCGCAGCGGCTGCCGTTGCAGGTTCGTTTTATCGAGTTTATGCCCATTGGGGCTTCCAGTCGCTGGAACGCCGACACCTACATCGGCACCGATGAGATCATGGAACGGATTGCCACTCTTGGAGAACTGATTCCTCTACAGAAGGGGCGTAACGATGGTCCGGCCAAGGTCTTTCGTTTAGGCCATGATTCCGCAGGATCTCTGGGGTTCATCAGTCCCTTGAGCCATCATTTTTGCGACCGTTGCAACCGGCTGCGGCTGACTTCGGCCGGAGGCTTGCGCTCCTGTCTGCTCCACGACAGTGAGGTCGACCTGCGCGCAGTGTTGCGCAACCAACCCTCCGACGAGTCCATTCGTGCGGCCATGGTTGAGGCCATTCGCAATAAGCCACGCGGGCATCAATTAGAGGAGCGGCTGCAGCGTTCCGGCTCCGACTGTCATGGGCGTATGTCCCGCATCGGCGGTTGACAGGATTTTTCGATCAATCAGTTTTTTTCGTCTTCAGTCTGGCCTTGAACCGATAGAAGACCGCATTGGTCTCTTTCTCTTCACCACCAAGGGAGAGCTGGAGATGTCCCCCCCCCCTCCCCGGCCGCCCGTATCACCCGCCGGGGAGGGTGATCACTTGGATGCCCTGGAGCAGTTTTTCGGCTACCTCATGGAAGGCTGATTGCTGAACAGCAAGCGCGCCATCACGTTAAAGGCCCTGTTAGGGACGACATAACTGAAAAAATACCAAGTGCATCCAACCGCTGCCGGAGAGATTGTGCCGTCCTCGAGTTTTCCCCGCACTCCCGTAGCCAAGGGGAATGAAAAAACAGCAGGAACGGGCCGGGTTTATTGGTGTCCGAATCCGGGGATAAAGAGCCGTTGTTCGATTTTTTTGAGGAGAAAAATCGCCAAGGTGACCAGGGCCAGATAATAGAGGCCGATGATGGCAAAGACCTCGGTAAAACGGAAATATTCGCTGGCAACGGTCTTGCCTTCACCGGTCAGCTCCATGCAGGTGACGATGTAGGCCAGGGACGAGTACTTGATCAGATAGATGATCTCGTTGCCGCAGCCGTGGATGGCGCGGCGGATAGCCTGGGGCACGATGACATGGACCACGGTCTGCCAGGTGGTGAAGCCCAGAGCCAAGGCACCGAGGTGTTGGCCCCGCTTGATCGAGAGCAACGCCCCTCGCACATATTCGGACTGGTAGGCACCGCTGCAGAGCATAAAACCGGCAACCGCAGCGGCATAAGGGCTGAGGTAAAGGCCGATATTGGGCAAGCCGAAGTATAGCACAAACAGCTGCACCACCAGAGGGGTACCACGAAAGAGCGCCGCATAGCCGTCAGCAAATCTTCGCACCCAGAGCGTGCCGAAGACCCGTAACGCTCCGGCAGAGATGCCGATCAATACCCCGCCGATGGCCGAGGGGATGATCAGGGCCAGGCTCATCACCAGGCCGCGATTGAGGGCAGTGAACAGCTCCTGATAAAAGGGTGAGAACTCCACCATCAGCAGCCACCATCGGCCAGGTCGTTGATCCGGTCGCAGAACCCCTGGCTCTTGGAACCGCTGCCTGCGGCCAGTAACTGAACCGGTGAACCCTGTTCGACAATAGCGCCGTTCTCCATAAAGAGGATATCGTCGGCGATGGTCGAGATCAGGCTCATCTGGTGGGTGGCCATGATCATGGTCATTCCCTTGGCCGCCAGATGACGAATGATGGCGATCACCTCGCCGATCAGTTCCGGGTCCAGGGCTGAGGTCGGTTCATCCAACAGCAATGCCTTGGGATCCATGGCCAGGGCACGGGCAATGGCCACCCGTTGTTTCTGACCGCCGGAGAGCTGGGCCGGATACAGATGCCCCTTGTCGGAGAGACCCACCTGCTCCAGCTCGAAGCGGGCCCGTTCCACCGCCTCTTTCTTGCCGATCTGTTTGACCTTTCGCAGGGCAATGGTGATGTTGCTCAGCGCATTGAGATGGTCAAAGAGGTTGAAATCCTGGAAAATCATCCCCACCTCCTGCCGCAGTCGATAGAGGTCGGCCTTGCGGTTATGGTCGATGCGAACACCGTCGAGGTAGATTTCGCCCCCATCCGGCTGGACCAGACAGTTGATGCATTGCAGCAGGGTTGATTTGCCGCCACCCGAGGGGCCTATCAGAACTTTGATGTCACCCTTGCGTAAAGTGAGACTGGCCCCCTTGAGGATGCAGATTTCACCGAAACTCTTGCTGATATTATCGACCCGGAGGATGGGAGGCGTTTCTCTACTCATTACATTCCATGTTGGGAGTAACCGGGGATGCGAACCCGTTGTTCCAGTTTACGCAAGGCCCATACCCCCAACCAGGTGAGGAAAAAATAGAGCAGGCCCGCGGTGATATAGAGCGGCAGGTGCTGGTAGGTACGCGAAGCCACGAAATGCGTCCGGGCCATGATCTCAGGGGCACCGATAACAAAGGCCAGGGCCGAATCCTTGAGGATGATCGAGTACTCGTTGGACCAGGCCGGAATAGAAATTCGCAGGATCTGCGGCAGGACGATCCAGCGTATCGTTTGCAAATCATTCATGCCAAGGGCACTCGCCGCCTTGAATTGGCCGCGTGGTAAAGAGAGCATCGCGCCCTTGAAGATGTTTGCCTGGTAGGCGCCGGTGGTCATTCCCAGCACCAGGGCCATGGAAAAAAAAGCGTTGATGTGGAGACCTAGGAAGGTGAACAGGCCGAAATAAAAGAGAAACAAGAGTACCAATACCGGAACGCCGCGAAAAAACCAGACATACAACCCCAACAACCAGCGTACGGGACGACTCCCGTGGATCAGGCCCACCGCGATACAGATGCCGAGCATAAGGCCCAGGAGCATCGCCGCCACCACGATGCCGACGGTGTTGATGGAGCCCAAGAGTAGGTAGGGCAGGGAGTCAATGATAACGGTAAGGGAGGCAGGCATGACGAATGAAGAATGCGGCGGAAATAGAGCTTATAAGGTTCGACGTCAGGTGAGCGGCTGGGGGCATCGGTTGAAAACAGTGCGGGCGGAACCGATGGCTCCGCCCGTCGGGTGGCTTATTTTCCCAGCTCGTATTTCGCTTTCAGGGTCTTCCATTCGGGCGAAACCATCAGCTTCTTCAGGCTGGCATTCACTTTCTCAAGCAGCTCTGTGTCCCCTTTACGCACGGCGTAACCAAAATCCTCCTCATCCATGCCAAAGGTGCCGAGCACCTGAACGTCTTTCTTGGAAGCGGCATCGTTGGCCGGGGCATCGTCCATGGCTGCGGCATCGATACGGCCATTCAGGATATCCTCCACTGCCAGAGGCGAGGAACTGTAGTAACGCAGTTGGTAATTGTATCCTTTGGCCTTAGCCTGCTCCTTGAGCCACTTGGCCTCGGGGGTTCCCTGCTGGACACCGAGGACTTTTTTGCCGGTGAAGAGGTCGTTCAGGCTTAAGCTGGAGCCTTTCTTGGTGATCATCACCTGCTTGATGATCCAGTAGGGAATGGTGAAGTTGACCTGTTTTGCGCGATCGGCGGTAATACTCATCCCGGAGGCAATGATGTCGATTTTCTTGGTAACCAGGCTGGTAATGATACCATCCCATTCGATCGGCTCATGAACGACTTCAACGCCCATATCCTTGGCAATCCAGTTCATTGCCTCAACGTCGAAACCGCTGGGAGTCCCGGTCTTATCGATAAAGGCAAAGGGGGGGAAGTTGGCGTCGATACCGTTGGTCAGCTTTTCGGCGGCCAAAACCGGAGTGCTGAGCAGGAACAGGGCGCTCAGAAGTAGCAGCAGATGTTTGCGAAGCATGGCATTGTCCTTTAAAAAATATATTTGCCGGATGAAAAAACCGGGTTCGGGCACCAATCCGGTTCTCTGAAATTTGGCGTGGTTGCCGATGATGGCCGTGTCTATAGTGAAATTGCCCCCGGGTGTCAACGGGATTTCCAGGGATGGTCGGTGCAAGAACCTAGGAATACGGAGTTCAGGAGGACTGCAGTGCCGTGACCACAGCCCTGCTCAAACTGCTGATGGCATAGGGCTTTTGCAGGTAGGCGGTCACACCTAAACGCAAGGCTTCGAGCACCTCTTCGTTTTCGGAAAAACCACTGACAATCAGGGCTTTTTGTCCGGGATGGTGCCGAATGATTTGGGCATAGGTCTCACGACCATTGATGCCGGTACCCATGATCATGTCGAGCAGAACCAAGTCCACGGTATGGTCCTGCAGGTAGTCCACGGCCGCCTCTCCGGAGGCCATGGCCACGGATTGATACCCGAGGGTGTCGAGGATCTGTGTGGCGATTTCCCGCTGCAGCGGTTCGTCATCGACCACGAGGACGGCCTCGCCGTTTCCTCTACGGATATCGTTGTCCACATCGTCCTCCATGAAAAGAAACTCCTGCTCTGTAGCCGGAAAATAGAGGGTGAATATGGTCCCCTGTTCAGAGCTGGAGACCTCAATGGCACCGTGGTGATCCTGGATCGTATTCCAGACCACGGCCAGGCCCAAACCGGTGCCGCTTCGTCCCATAACTTTTTTGGTATAAAAAGGTTCGAAGATATGGTCAAGATCTTCCTTGGCTATACCCGAGCCGGAATCCGTCACCTCAAGGAGAACGAAAATTCCAGGCTTAACCCCAAGCGTTTGCGCTTTATCCTTGAACAACTCCTCTTTACGGGTGCGAATGGTGATCAGCCCACCCTGGTCGATGGCTTCGGCTGCGTTGGTCACCAGGTTCATCAGGCTTTTTTTGATGTGGATCGGTGAGCAGGATAAGGGCCAAATCTGCTGTGAACACTCACTGCGGCATTGGATCCCGGGATGCCGCGAGAGGAGTGCTTCGTGCTCGGGCGAGTTCAGGTACTGGGCTACCAGTTGGTTGAGTGAACAGAGTTTTTTTTCGCTGCTGACGCCACGGGCCACGGTCAATAAATCTGCGACCACCGCCGCTGCCCGCTGTCCGGATTCCTGGATGGCAAGTATTGGTTTACGCAGTTTGCTATCCTGGGCCAGTTGCATCAAAATCAAGTCCGGATAACTAACGATGCCTGAGAGAATATTGTTGAGGTCATGGGCCACCCCGCCAGCGAGCAATCCGATGGCCTCCATTTTGCGCGAGCGTTGCAGCTGCGCCTCAATCGCCTGACGTTGCAATTCACCCTGTTTGAGTTCGGTGATATCGTCATAAACAATCACCACCTCACCGGAGGAAATTTTGTAGAGATGGCCCTGCCGCCATTGCTGCCGGTGCTGATAGGCATAGCAAAAGGCTGGCATGACAGCCGGCTCACCGGTCTGCCAGACCTTTTGTATCTGTGCCAGAAGGCCAATGGGCTCCACCCCGGGAAAACAGGCTGTTAAACTCCGGCCCCTGATCTCATCGGGTGTGTATCCCTCAATACGTTCAACCGCCGGATTGGCATCCTTGATGATGAAATCCTGCCCTCCATCGACGGCCTCAAGTACGCCCACGCCGCTGCTGATATGTTCAAAAAGGCTGCGGTAAATAGAGGCTTGCAATGCCCGTAGCTCTTCTGCCTGTTTGAGTTCACTGAGATCCAGATGGATGCTGTAGAATTCCTTGCTGCCATCCGGGGCTTCCAAATCCAGGGAGGCCACATAGACTGGCACCGCTGTCTCGTTTTGATGACGGAAGATCCTCTCGCCCTCGATTGCTTGCCCCTGATGTATCCACGCGGAGAGCTGCTCGGCGAACAGGGACCGTTTCTCTTCGGCGACGATGAGCTCTTCAAGCAGATATCCACAGGCCTCGGTATCAGTGAGGCCGTAGAGCTGATGACAGGCCCGGTTCCAGAAAAAGACCCGACCGGTGTGGTCAATGCCGATGATGCCGACATGGGGCAACTGGTCGGCGATCGAACGAAAACGGTGCTCGGATACACGCAGTTGGCCGGTGCGCTCGGCAATGGTCTGCTCCAACTGGTCGACCATGGCCCGGATGCGGCCGCTCATCAAATTGAGCGTCTGTCCGAGTTGGCCGAGTTCGTCGTTAGGGTGTTCCGAGGCGCTGATGTTGAGTTGCCCCTGCTGGACCTCATCCGCACAATGGGTCAGCGCCCTAATACGGCTGGTTATCGTTTGCGAGATGAAGCGGCTGATCAGCAGGCCGGTAACCATGGCCGTCAGTAAACAGAGCGCCAAGGAGATAAGCGCGCCGTTGATGGTCTGCTTGAAAACTTCCTTGGCCGCTGCGACTTCCCTGGCCGCCTCTGCAACCAACATCCGGGCTATGGGTTGGATGGCATTGGTTTGGATGTTGAAATCATTAAATTTATTTTTTATTTTCGCCTCAACCTCAACCATCTCTTCCCCTGTTTTCTCAAGTTCGGCGATCAATGTATGCGCCCATTTTATTGAGGACGGGTCCATTGACGGTTCGGTATCGAGGAGATCGTTTATACGGTTGAGGGCATTGAAAATCGACTGCATCTGGGAGCGCTGATGAGTAACGCGATATTTTTGATAAAGTAACTCGGTTTTTCGGGTCAGCTCAATCAGAGGAGGGGAGGTTTGTGTTGCTGTCTGTAATTGGCTAAAAAGTTGGTCGAAGCCTGCCTCCAGGCCATAATCAGGGGCGGCAATTCGAGTGATCAGCTCAATCGACTGGATCGACGTGTCGGCAAAGCGTTTGGCTGAGGCCAGATAAAGATTGATATCGACCTGATGCGAGCGCAGATGTTTGCCAACCCTGGATTGGGCGATCATTTTTTTGAGCTCACTGCTGGCAGACACGGCCTCCGCCACCAGCCGGATCGATGGTTGGGCAAACTGCACATGGGCCGCGCCCAGGCCGATGATGGCATATTGAAGGCTGAAGTCACCGTGGAGCCGCCGTGCTTTTTCCAAAAGCCGGTCCATATCGAGCACGGTCCGTTCGATGGCGATGCAGTTGCTGATGGTATTGCGCGCCTGATTGACTTTGTAGAGACTCCACAGCCAGGCCGCCATGATGAAGGCGATGAGGAAAAACACCAGGCCGAACCCAAGCCGGAGTTTGCTGGCAATGGTCGTAGGGTGCCTGAGGGTGGGGAGCCTCATGGGCGCTCCTTTTGGGCTTGGGGTGAGATTCGGGAGCGTTTGGGACGAAAGGTGAATTGAATATTGGTAAGTAAGCCTTCCACACCCCGTTCCGGAGCAGTGAGACGCAATATGTCGAACTGGGGAGATGCGCAGTCGCCAAATGCATTGCAGTTAAGGGGACCCGTCACACCTTCGAAACCGTGGCTATCGTACAGGGTTTGACGCAATTTCCCTCGCCCGATGACAAGACCTCCCTCGGGGAGGAGGATGGCCGCGCGTTCGATGGCATGAAAGAGGAGTTGGGCTGCATCGTAACCATTTTGGTAATATTTTACTGCCGGTACAGTGGCGAAAGTGGAGAGATAGGTTTGGGCCAAGAGGGTGCTTTTCTCGGAGGAAGCTGAGCTTGGGCCGACAAAGTACATGCCCCGGGCAAGTTTGCCCATGGCTGAGATGAAGGTGTTCTCAATCAGGGCGCCATCGCTCATGAGAATGGTTTTTTCGAGCAGGGGCGATTGTCGGGCTTTGGTAAGGAGGTCGTTCCCTTCGGGCTGAAACAGGGGGAAGAAGAGCAACTCAGCCTTGGCATCGGCCACGGCGTCAAGGACCGGACCCATTTCTCGGTCGCCCTTGTCGATGGCTGCATCAAGAACAATGGTACCTCCAAGCTCGGTGAACATATGCGCAAATCCCTCGGTCAGACCGCAGGTGTAAATGTCACCGTCATTGATGGTGGCTACCCGGCGAATACCCAGGCGGTGATAGGCAAAGTAGGCGGCGGCCTGACCGGAATACTCCTCGTTGGGGGCGGTCCGGAAATAGCCGGGCTGCCAGTTTGAAGCCTTTTTGTCGCCGATGGAGGTGAGAAAGGGCGCGCTGTTGTTGCCGGAAACCATAGTCAGACCGGCATCGGACATGGCCTTGGACGCGGTTGCTGCGGCACTGGAACAGGTGGTGCCGAAGATGGCCACGGTTTGGGGATCGGCCAACACTTTGAGGGCGGCATTGGCCCCGCCCTCACTGGTACATCCCGTATCTTCGATCTGGAGCACAATGGGGTGGCCGAGGAGGGCATGCTTCCGTTCGTTCAGGGCTAATTGCAGGCCCCGGAGCTGTTCTTGCCCCAGGGGGGCGGTTTTCCCGGAGAGTGATTGCAATACTCCTATTCTGATTGGCGCTTTGGTCTCGAGGATGACACAACCCAGGGAATCGGTACAGGTGATGGACTGCTCATCCGGGTGGCAGGAGGAGAGGAGCAGGAAACAAAAAAAAGACACTAAAGTGGTACGCCGGGCCTTGGGCATGGAGGACTCCTTTCTCACAAAAAAAATGGGGAACTCAGCCAAGAGGAGGGGGCCAAGAACACAGCCTAAGTATATGCCAAAAGATGGGGTGGGGGCAATAAAAGGATGGCCGTGTTTAGGCACTTTGGAGGGGGCGGGGAACGCAACGTAATCACGTAAAGATTGTGTTCAGCTACCCTGCTTGCGTTGTTCGAGTTCATCCCAACGTTCGTAGAGACGATCGGTTTCAGCCTGCAGGTCCTGCTGTTCCTGCCAGTGTTGCTGGAGTTGGTTCGGATCGCCCATAATCTTGGGATCGGCCATCAGCCGTTGTAATTCTTCCAGTCGCCCCTCACGTTCCAGGATCTGCTCTTCCATCTGATCGTATTCCCGTTGATCCATGTAGGAGAGCTTGCCAGGTTTGGGTTTGGCGGCGGATTTATCCTGATTGGTAGCCGAGGGCTTGGCCGCAGCTATTTCCTTACGCTCCTGTTCCTGGAGCATCTCGAGCCACTGCTCGTAATCGGCAAAATATTCGGTCTTGCCACGGCCATCGAAACCGAGCACCTGATTGCAGACCCGGTCAAGGAGAAAGCGATCATGCGTGACCAGGACCAAGGCGCCTGGAAATTCGTTCAAGCTCTCTTCAAGCACATCCAGAGAGGGAATATCCAGGTCGTTGGTGGGCTCGTCGAGCAGGAGGATGTCTGCCGGTTGCAGCATGAGGCGGGCGATGAGAATCCGGGCCTGTTCGCCGCCGGAAAGCCGGTTAACCGGGGTTTCCAACTGATCGGTCCGAAAGAGAAACCGTTTAGCCCAGGACACCACGTGCAGACTCCGCCCCTGGTAAAGAACGCTGTCGCCATCCGGAGCCAGGGCTCGTCGCAGGGTTTCATCGGTATTGAGCTGTTCCCGGCGTTGGTCAAAATTCACTATGCGCACCCCCTCGGCGGTGCGGAGAGTGCCCTGGTCCGGTTTAGCACCGACCTCATCATTAGCGGCTGCGAGAATCTGCATCAACGTGGATTTACCGCTGCCGTTTCGGCCCAACAATCCCAGCCGTGTGCCTGGGGTGAGGGTGATGTCGAGACCGGAAAAGAGGGTGGTTGCATTAAATCCCTTGTTGATCCCTTGTGCTACCAGGAGCTGTTTTGTTTTTCGCTGGGTCCCCTCAAAGGAAATTCCGACCTGGCCAGCACTGCGGTTTCTGGTTCGAACATCCCCCAATTCATCCTGGAGTCGTCCGGCCTCCTCAATGCGGTAGCGAGCCTTGGTGGCACGGGCCTTGGGGCCACGGCGCAACCATTCCGTTTCACGGCGGACCTTGTTGGCCAGCCGTTCCTCAAGCGTTTGCCGTTGGAGCAAGTAATCGGCTTTTTTGTCGAGAAAATCGCTGTAGGTGCCGCGAACCTGGAATGACCCTTCCGGATAAACGGGAGCCAGTTCAATCACCCGGTTGACGGTGTTCTCGAGGAAGCGGCGGTCATGGCTGACCAAAAGAAAGGCACTTGGGCTTTCCGGTAAATTGGCTGCAAGCAGTTTTTCCAACCAAAGAATACCTTCGATGTCCAGGTGGTTGGTCGGTTCGTCCATGATCAGTACTTCGGGACGGGTAACCAGAGCCCGACAGAGGGAGAGCCGTTTGCGCCAGCCACCGGAGAGTAGGCTGACCTTCTGTTCGGGATCAACAAATCCGCCCCGGCTCAGTAATGCATGCACCCGGTTGTATTGCTCGGCCGCGTCGATATCAAGATCGCGGACAGCCTGGTAGAGGTTGTCCACACAACTGGCCTCCTCGTCAAAGCTGTCGTCCTGGGCCACATAACTGATCCGCATCAGCTTTTGGGTAAACACAGTACCGCTGTCCGGCTGTTCCAAACCGCAAAAGATCTTGAGCAGGGTCGATTTTCCCGATCCATTGGGGCCGATGAGGCCGACACGATCACCGGCGTCGACCATGAGGGTGACGCCGGTAAAGAGACTTTGGGCGCCAAAGGCTTTAGCCAGCCCCTGGCAACTGAGAAGAGCACACATAATAAGAGTGATTGACTACGAGTTTTTGATCAGGCCGAGGTTCCGTTCAGGTCGATGTCATCGGCCCGTGGATAGGAACCAAGCCGTTCATAGTAGGCGCAGATCTGTTTGAGGATGTTGCAGGCCTCGTGGATAACCGGATCGTCGATGTGGCCGATCATGTCGAGGAAGAACAAGTATTTCCATTGTTTGTCCTTGGTCGGCCGGGATTCGATCTTGGCCAGATCGATATTTTTGGCCGAGAGGATGGTGAGAATCTCGTTGAGCGCGCCGGGACGATTGATCAGGCCGAGCAGGACTGAAGTCTTGTCGCGGCCACTCTTCTTGGGCGATTTTCTGCCGATAACCAGGAAGCGTGTGGTGTTGCCTTGATAATCCTCGATGCCCCGAACCACGATTTGCAGGCCGTAGGTGGAGATGGCCAGACTGCTGGCAATGGCCCCGATATTGGGGTTGTTGGCTGCCATCTGGGCGGCGGCACCGGTGGAGAAGACCTCCAATGTCGGTGTCTTGGGCATATTTTTGCGCAGCCAGTTGCGGCACTGGGCCAGGGGCTGGGAATGGGAGGCCACGGTTTGGATATCCTCGATATTGCCCGAGCGGCAGACCAGGTTGTGGGTTATGGCCAGCTGGATTTCACCGCAAATCTGGACCTTGTAGCGGAGGAAGGCATCAAGCGAATAGGTGACCGCGCCTTCGATGGAGTTCTCCACCGGCACGATGCCGTACTGGACCCGCTCCTTTTCCACCTCCTCGAACACCTCGGCAATAGACTCCATTGGGCGATATTCGGCGCTTTGGCCAAAATATTTCACACCGGCCAGGTGGGTAAAGGTGGCCTCTGGACCGAGGTACGCCACGGTGGCCTTACGCTGCGAAAGGCGGCAGGTGGTGATGATCTCGTGGAAGATCGAATGCAGGGCTTTATAGGGAAAGGTATCGTTGTTGTTCGCACGCAGACGGTCGTAGATCTCCAACTCACGCTGCGGGTCCCATTTGGCCCGGTTGGTCTCGTTTTTGAGCAAGCCGATATTTTTCGCACAATCAAGGCGCTCTTTTAAGAGCTCCAGGATGGTGTCGTCGATTTGGTCGATTCGCTGCCGTACCTTGGGGATGTCGATTTTTTCTTCCATAGTGCCTACGTTGCCACCTCAACGGGTTGCCGGGGGTATCCCGGAAAAACCGGTTGGATGAAGAATAATAAAGGATGGAATATGCGCCGGTTAGCTTGTGTAGTAAGCGGCGATTTGATGGTTAGCCCGCCAATATAGCATTGATGTAAAATTATGGAAACCTTTATCAGAAGTGGGCTGGAAGATGGGGAGGATGATTACCGCCCCCAGTGTTTGAGGGCGGTTTTCAGGTCGTTTTGGATCTCTTCCACACTCTCGTAGAAGACCTCTGCCCCGGCGGAAAAGTGAAGCAGAATATTGTTGAGCGAGTCCGGAATGTACGCGAAGAGTTTTTGTAGATTGACCACCCGGTTTTGAGTCAGGAGAGAAAAATCTTTTGGAGCCAGGGCCCTGGTGATCGTTGGCCCCAACTGCGGATCTGACTCGATTTCCCGGGGATGATAATCGCCGCGGCCAACGAGGTAGATGAGGATATTACCCAGTTCGTACAGATCCAGGGCAAAAGGTTTTTCCGGCAGATAAAAGTCGTAGTCAAAGTCGATCCAGTAGTAGAGGCCGGTGTTGCGGTCGACAAAGATATGATCGCGGCGGATATCACCATGACGAAATCCTTTCTGATGCAAAAAAGCGATTCCCTTTATGCAGCCAAGAAATTGGCTCAGGATGTCGGGAAGTTCATGGGTGAAATAGTCCGCATGGCTGGAGTCGCTGTGAATAACCTTGTCGAGCCGGTTACCGCTCACCGGTTCCAGCACCCGCACCAGATTGCCCACCGCATCCACCAGGGTTATGCCCTGCATGAAATGGGCACGACCCCGCACCAACTCCAGGATACGCGCCTCCTTCTGCGGGCTGCGGTAACAGGTAACCGAGAACCGGCCCAGGCGTATATTAAAGGTTTCTTGGAACTCAAGTTTAAGAATGTAGTGCTCCATTGATTCCAGATCCACCACCTTGGGCACCCAGGGTTTGGTTTGCTCATCCACACCGAACCGGCCTTCTTTGGTGTAGGAGGTGATGAGAAAATGTCGGTCCTCGACGCTAATGACATCGCCGTAGTCTATGGACGTGAAATCGGTGGTATCCGTATAAACACGGGAGGGGCGGCGCAAACTGCGGGTTACCCGATGGTTGGCAAGGTTCTGGGCCGCCAGCTCGGGAAGGGCGGCCACCCCTGTATAGGCAACCATCAGCCGATGACCCAGACCGCAATGTCACGGCCGTTATGGATTAGGGCATTGGAAATGGAGCCGAAGAGAAACTCCTCGGCCTTGGAAATGCCCCGTTTTCCCACGACAATGGTGCCGAAGTGTTCCTTGGTCTGCAGTTCGAGAATGGCGTCACTTATGGACTGGCCACCAGCCATCTGGCAGCGAGAGGAAACGGCATCGGGTGCTACTCCATATCCCTGAAGAATTTTTTTAGTCTGGCCAAAGAGCATCTTGGCCCGTTCCTCCTGTTCGGTACGGTACTCATCAAGCGATGCCCCGGACTGATAGTAATCGGGCGGTGGTTCGGGGTAAATGTGTAGTAAACAGAGGTGGATGTCGACCAGGTGCCCGGCGATACTGCCGACGTACTCAACGGCATTCATCGAGCGATGGGAGTCGTCAATGGCAATGATGATCCGTTTCCAGTCACTCATACAGTACCTCCTTGGGGAAGAGGGAAGAAAGGTAGCTCCGGATCAGATGAAATATGCAAAAAATATAAACACTTAAACCGGAAAACTCAACTCGGGAAGGCTAGGTTTCTATAGGGTGAATGGCCCCGCAGTATGCACAAAAAAAAGGCGCCAGGCATCGGTGGTGTTGAGGATGGCTGCACCGATGGTTTTGCCGCGCCAGCCGTTATTTTGCCAACGTGGCTCTATTTGCAGAACCGGCAGCCCCGGATTGTCACTGGAAAAAACGGTCAGCTTGCCAGCATTTTTATACAGCTGTTCCGGAAGGTTGCACAGGCAGAGCCCGCTGAGGGAAATGTTTTCCAGGATGGCGGTAGCATAAAGGCAGCCGTCGGTGACATGAACCGTGGTGTTGCGCAGGGTAACCCGTGGGGATTGCCGCTTGTCACTGGCCTCCGAGGGCAAATTGTCCGAGACGTTGCGTGAAAGAACGAGGAAGGAAAGAGCTGAGAACGTCGGCCCAAAGATTGAATGCATTTGCCGCATCATTTGCTGTATTCTCTGCAGCAGGGCGGCAGGAAATTTAATGGGATTGCTTTGATCCATGGCGGTTATCCTCTTCGCGAAGCACTGAACAGCAGGAGGCCGAGGGCAACGGGTATTGGGTGATGCTTGATGGATTCGTAGAAAATTCATCACCTCTCCGAGAGGTGGCTCGGTAAAACTCAGATATACAGGGAATAGCGTTTTTCCCGGCGCTATCTTGATTTATTATAGAGGAGGCAGGGGGCGACGCAAAGAAAAGAATGGGCTTTGGAAACGGATACCCGGGATTTTTTCGGAGAAGACGGTAAAAGGAGTCGCTGGATGCGGTTGACCAATGGGACTTTGGAGTCCTCCTATATTGCTGATAGAAAATTAACCGGGCAGCGGACCAAACTGCCCGCCTTGTTCTTAAACAGCAAATAGCCGTGTTCCAGGCCGAAGAAAAAGAGGTTTTTCGTCACCTCAACATCCTGGCGGCAATAAGCGATAATTTTGTCGATCCGTCCCTCCCGGTACCACTTGAGTGCCATTAAGCCGTCTGCTGATTTCTGTACGCCTAAAGTGTTCTCGGCTAGGTTGTTGAGGCTGAGCCGATATCCCAGCCGATTTTTGACCTGTTCAAGGATATCCACGGTGGGCCGGTCTGCGAGTTTATGGACGCCGTAACCTGCGAGCACCTGGTTGTCAAAACGCTTGTTGTTAAAGCCCACCACTAACTCCAGGCTTTGCAGGTGGGCGATCAGTTCGGCAACTTCACCCTCACGGAAAATCAGGTAGTCGTCAAATTCGGCATCGTAGACCACGGCCACACTCACCAACATTTTATCCGCATTGTTCCAGCCGCCGACCTCGGCGGCCGATTTTTGGGTCTCGATATCAAACACGCCATACCGTGATGGACGTCGGAACGTGTCCGGTTCGGCGGGCGTCTCCTCGGTTTTGACCGGTGGATCTTCCTTATTTTCCTCTGGCTTCACCTCAACCCTGGTGAAGGTGCCATCGTTTTTGTCCGCGCCTAGCCCAAGCAGGAGTTGCCGCGCCGCTTCCTTGTCGATCGGTCGGTTGCCGGATCCGCATTTGGGCGAGTGGACACAGGAGGGACAGCCGGTTTCGCAGGGGCAGGAAGTGATCACGGAAAGTGTCTTTTTCAGTAAATCGCCGATTTTGGCAAAGGCCTCGCGGCAAAGCCCCACCCCACCGGGATGGCCATCGTAGATAAACACCGCGGATGTACCGAGTTGGGGATGGAATGGGTAGGAGATGCCGCCCACGTCATTGCGGTCGCAGAGAACCTGTAAGGGAAAGATGCCGATGGCCGCATGCTCCAGGGCATGGATGCCGCCCATGAAGTGGAGCAGGGCGGCCTCGATCCGTTGCTGCAGAGAAAGCGGGATTTCGATCCACAGCCCCTCGGTTTCAAAGACCGTGGGCGGCAGGTTCAGCGGCTGGGTGGCAATTACTTTGTGGCCGCTGACCAACCGTCGCTGAAAGCCGGTAACCTGATCGGTCACCTTCAGTCGGCCAAGCGCAATCCGGAAACGTACATCCGACTCCCCGGTTTGCCGCTCCACCATGGCGGACACGTTAAGGATCTCGGTCTCCTTGTTGCCCATGGTTCGGGTGAAATAGTTGACGTTTCTTCGAGAAGCGATCACCTCATGGCTCTCCAGATCGAGATCTGTGATGAGATAGGTCTCCCCCCGATGGAGGTAGATGGCACCGGGATGGCATTCCTTCACGCAGCGACCGCCATCGATTTGCCCCAGTACCCGCCCCTGGTCACCTTCCTGACGAATGACAAAGGATCGACCGCTCCCCCGCAGATCAACGCCCCGGTGCGGATACTTGCGGCTGGTGAACCAGGTGCGGCCATCGGAACCGAGCAGCAGTTCCGCCTCCTCCACCAGTTCGGCTATGGCTGTTTGCGATGGCGTGGTGGCAACAATCGACTCGTCGGCCTTGATCGGCGATTCGGCTGCCGCACAGAGCAGGTGCTGTTTGGCAATGACCGCATTGTCCGGATTCAGCACTGCCGATTCTACGCCCCGGTCAAAGAAATCGCGGGGATGGCGCAGAAAATACTGATCCAGGGCATCTTCCTGACCCACCATAATAATCAGCGAATCCCGCTGCCGTCGTCCCACTCGGCCGCCGCGCTGCCAGGTGGCCATGATCGTTCCTGGATAGCCCACGAGGATGCAGATATCGAGGCTACCGATGTCAATGCCCAACTCCAAGGCACTGGTGGAGATGACCCCCAAGAGCTCGCCGCTGGTTAGCCTGGCTTCGATCTCCCGCCGTTCCTCGGGCAGGAATCCGGCCCGGTACGAGGTAAGTTTGTCGCTCAATGTTCCCAGACGGTCCCGGGTCCAGATGTAGATCAACTCGGTCATCTTACGCGCCTGGGTGTAAACTATGGTGCGTAAGCCTCGTTTCAAGGCGGCTTCCAGCAGTTGGCAGGCGGCGGAGGCTGCCGAGTCAAGCGGATCGATGAAGATAAAATGGCGGGTGCCCCGAGGCGCACCGCTTTCGCTCACCACCTCGACCTCTCGGTTGATGAGTTCCCGGGCTAGTTCGCCGGGGTTGCCCACTGTGGCCGAAGAGAGGATGAATTGCGGCTTTGCGCCGAATTTGGCACAGATTCGGGAAAGCCTGCGCATGACCCAGGCCATGTGGCTACCGAAGACTCCACGGTAGGTATGGACCTCATCAATAATGATGTGGGTCAATCCCTGCCAGAGCGCGGACCAGTTCTCGTTATAGCCAAGCATCGACAGGTGAAGCATGTCGGGATTGGTGATCAGGATTGGGGGCGGAAGTTCGCGGATTTTGCGGCGGCGGTAGGACGAGGTGTCGCCGTCGCAAATCAGTGCGACCGGTTTGGTCAACTCAGGCAGGCGGTGGCTAAAATCGTCTATCCAGCGCAACTGGTCCTGGGCGAGCGCCTTGAGCGGAAAGAGATAGAGGGCATGAACGCCGGGATCGGCAAGCAGTCGCTCCATCACCGGGATGTTATAGATCAGGCTCTTGCCACTGGCGGTCGGAGTGGCAACGATGATGTCTCGCCCCTCACGGATGAGGTCAATGGCCTGTTTCTGGTGGCTGAACAAATGGGGATAACCTGCCTGTCGCAGGGCCGTAACCAGCGGCCTGGGCAGCGGCTGGGCCAGGCCGGCAAAGCGGGCATCGCAACCAGCGAGTTGCTCATGGTGCGCCACCTGGGGACCGAACCGAGGCGAGCCTTTCAAGGCCTGAATGTATTCGGCTACTCCCTTATTTTGGTTGTGGGCAGATGACATGAATGATGCGAGGGGCTACTGGGCGGCGAAAAACGAAAAAATGAGGGGCCAATCAACGCAGAATACTCCACTGCTCCTCGCTTGGCAATTTTTTGTCATCTTGGGGTGTGGATAGAGAGAAATACGGAAAAAATTACCGATTTTATCGGGCCGTAGGTTGTTTTGGCCCGAAATTCCAGGGCGTTTGCATGTGAACCCCACAGGGCGCGTGTGGCGCTCGAGGGCTTGGGATGAGGAAGCGTTTCTTTGGGGAGAGGAAAGATATCGGCAAAGAGTTGATTGTCAGGGCAGAAAACGTACAATGTATATTGGTTCCCGGTTAATCGATCCCCCTCTTCCAGCCAGAGCGTGATAAGAGATGAGTCAAAATCAGATGGACTTGTAAAAAGGCCATCACATTCTGAAAGATGGCTCAGTCAAAACACAGATAGACAAGGGATAGCGCTTTTTCTGACGCGAAGGCATACAGAAGGTATGTCGAGTGTCGGGGAAAACGCTGCGACGCCATCAAAATCAAAGGAGGTTGCATGAAATCGTTACGGAATTATGTTGCTTTAGTTGGGTTCTTGTTGATGTTCTCGGGCGCTGCCTCGGCGGAGCAGTTAACGCTCTATGCCGCGGGTAGTTTGAAAGCAGCCCTGAGCGATGTGGCCGCATCTTATGAGAAAACGTATCAGACGAAAGTAGCAACAAAGTTTGGTCCAAGCGGCCTGTTGAGAAAGGCCATTGAAGGTGGCGAGCAGCCTGATGTTTTCGCTTCTGCGAATATGGCACATCCCCAAAAATTGGCAGACAATGGTTGGGGCAGTCCGGTTGTTCTGTTCACCCGCAACCAACTCTGTGCAATTGCACAGACAAATGTGGATGTGAGTTCGGGAAATTTTCTTGATACGCTGCTTAGTCAGGAGGTTCGATTGGGAACGTCGACACCAAAAGCGGATCCTAGCGGAGATTATGCCTGGAAACTTTTTGAAAAAGCGGACAAGGTAAAAGCAGGCAGCTTTGCAGCCCTTTCTCAAAAAGCGCTGCAACTCACCGGCGGCCCAACCAGTGAGAAAGCTCCCAAAGGGCATAACACGTATGGTTGGGTAATGGGCGAGAAAAAAGCCGATGTTTTTCTGACCTACTGCACCAATGCGGTGCTGGCGCAAAGGGACGTGCCGTCACTCAAGATTATTTCCATTCCGGAAGATCTTGCCGTTGGCGCTGATTATGGCCTTTTGGTGAAGGCCGGAGCTGCCAGCGAGGCCTGGCGCTTTGCCCTGTATGCCTTGTCACCTGCTGGTCAGGAAATTCTTAAAAATTACGGTTTTGAAGCCATCGCAATTCCCAAGTTCAAATAAGATATTCCTTCTCGATTGAGGGTGACCGGGGAGGGCTGTGTCGTTTACCACCACTGGTCTACCTCAATCGTTTGTTCCCTGTATGTTCGAGGCGAATTCCTCACCTCCCAGAGCATACGCCCCCTCTGTTTCCTTATACATAAACTGTATAAACGCCTTCACACGGGCGGTGAAACGGATGTCCGGGTGGGTCAGAATCCAAATATGGTGGTTGCATTCTGGCGGTAAGGCCATTAGTTCGACCAGCCTCGGGTCAGAAGCCGCGATGTAATGGGGAAGAATCGTCAGGCCCAAGCCCTGGTTGGCTAAATGGTAGAGCCCGGTCAGTTTGTCGCAACAGGCAACGATGTTCTCTTCGTTTACATATTTGCGTAACCATTTGTTGGCCGGCAAACCCGCCAAAGCCTCATTGGGCATGATTACATGATGCTCATGTAAATCCGCCGGACTGGTCGGTGAGCCATAGCGTTCCACATAGGCGGCGTTGCCGTAGAGGCGAACGTGGATGGGGGCCAGCTTTTTGCCGACCATATAGTCCGGCTGGTTGTTGATCGCCGGCATCACAATATCCGCCTCCCGTTTACTCAGATTAGTGAATCGGGTCTTGATGTCGATATCGATAGTGATGTTGGGGTACAAGGCCTTGAAACGGGTGATGTAGGGCGGAAGCCAGTAATAACCGATGGTGTCGGTGGTCGAGATTTTAAGATATCCGCTTAATTGCACATCCTTGCCCTGGATCAGACGTTGGATGGCATTCATCTGCTCTTCCACCTGCTGAACGCGCTCAAGAATATCCTCGCCGGCCCGGGTGAGCGTATACCCTGCTTTTAAGCGCTCAAAAAGACGAACCTGCAGCTTTTCTTCTAAGGCGTTAACTCTTCGGAACACCGAAGAATAATTAACGCCAAGTTCGTGGGCGGCCCCTTTGATGCTTCCGCAGGTCGCCACTTTCAGAAAATAGAGATAATCGTCCCATCCCTTGTCGATATGCATTTTTGCATCTCCATCCTGCTATTATGCGCGATTGATTTGCAAATACTCCGACATCATAGTGCAAGTCAAGAGGAAGCAACTACTCCTCGGAGGCAATAGACGGCTGGGGACAAGGAATCGGTGCTTGATTATCGAGCCTTGGCCCCGTATGCCAATGAAAATCATCCAACGGATGATCACTTGATTCCGCTGTTTATCGCCATGGACGCGGGAGGACGGACGGCACAAAGAATACACACGGCAAGTTCCTATGGAACGGTGATGATGGATGCCTACCAATTCACCTGAAACAAATTGGTTCGACCACAATGAGTCAAATGTCGATTTGATCTATGTTTTATTTTTTTTTCATCCTTTTGAGGTGACGAGTATGTTGCGCAAAATTTTTACTACCAGAAACGATTTTTTCCTGACCGTACTCCGTGTTGCCTTGGGTTTGGTCGTTCTGCCTCATGGTGCCCAGAAAGTACTCGGTTTGTTTGGTGGCTTTGGCTTCACCGGTACCATGCATTTTTTCACCGAATCCATGGGTATTCCCTACATTTTGGGCTTGATGGCGGTGCTGACCGAATCGCTTGGTTCCATTGGCCTGATTACCGGTTTTCTCACGCGAATCAGTGCCTTTGGTATCGGTACGACGATGGTGGTTGCGGCACTGATGGTCCATGTGCAGAACGGGTTCTTCATGAATTGGTTCGGCACCCAGGCTGGTGAAGGCTTTGAGTACCATATTTTGGCGGTCGGCATGGCCCTGAGTTTGATGATCGCCGGTGGCGGACGTTGGTCCGTTGATGCGATGCTTATGAAAAGATAAAAGAAGGGAAATATGATGAAGAATTATAAAATAGCAATCATTGTCGGCAGTTTAAGAAAGGAATCGTTCAACCGTACCTTTGCCCAGGCAATCATCAAGCTGGCCCCTGCAGATTTCTCGTTCACCTTTGCAGAAATTGGCGATCTGCCCCTCTACAATCAGGATGATGATGCTAAACCGAGCGCATCGGCGCAACGATTTAAAGAGCAGATCAAGGGCGCGCAGGCAGTGCTTTTTGTCACCCCTGAGTACAATCGTTCCATTCCCGGCGTTTTAAAGAACGCAGTGGACCATGGTTCACGGCCCTATGGACAAAGTGTTTGGGCTGGAAAACCGGCGGGCATCCTCGGCGTCTCCCCTGGAGTGATCGGCACGGCCTTGGCGCAACAACACCTGCGCACTATTCTTGCTGCGTTGGATATGCCCACCCTTGGTCAGCCGGAAGCGTTTATCCAGATGACAGATGGCTTGATTGACGAGACCGGCAATATCGGTGCAGCGAGCAGGGGATTTTTGCAGGCCTGGATGGATCGGTTTATTGCTTGGGTGAAGATAAACAACGCTTAAATCAGTGACGGCGGGATGATTGGGTGGGGATCTAACGCTTTGGTGCCCAGGCTGTACGTTTAATGGCTTGGGCCTTACCCTGCTTCCGTTTTGCTGGAGGGTGAAAAAACGCCACTCCTTGCATGTCTCTGTTTTTACAATTCACCTACAAAAGGGATCGTCAATCCGACGATCCCTTTTGTAGGTGCAATACTGGACTCTTCTTTTAACTGAGCCGTCTTTCATAATGTGGTGTCAATTTTACGAGTCCATCAAGAGAGACCTAAAAATACATAACCGTAGTCTGTCTCGAAAGGTTCAGTGCAAATTGGCAAAACCAAAGGGACAAATTGGCTAAACCATTCCGTATCCCGATCCGAAGTAATAGCGGAAAATTGTAAAAATAGTGAGTCCTGACCAAAGGAGGCAAGGATGCGACCCTTGAGTCAGTTTGAAATATTGATATTGAATGACGTTTCATATCCTACTCAAATGCACTACTTCGCAACTTTTTAGTGTCATTCACTCAAAGCCACCAGTGGAGGTCCTTTTATGATCGGTGCGGTAATGAACGCAACAAATGTCGACAATACCAAGGGCATTTTAAACACTCGAACCAGCAAGAGCGATTTCGCAACGGCTTTGGCAATAGCAGGAGACAATACGGCCTCAGCGACTGAAGAGACCCCACGAAAAAGTGCTATTGCTACGCGAGAGTATTCATTACTGAAAATACGTGGGCTATCCGATGATGAAATAAACCGGTTTCAGAGTATTAAAGAGCAAGCCGCGAACGCAACAAATGCGAAGGCTTTTTTGCTGAGTCTCTCCACTGATGACCGTGTGCTGGTGAAAGAAGCAAATAGCTATGGTAGAACACTCAGGGATAGTGAAATTTATTCCATGACTGAAGAAGGCGCTCGCAATATGATCGTCACGCAAGATGAACGTGCGTACATTGATTTCAATAATGATGGGATTGTTGACAAAGGTATTGGGAAAACATTTTCTTTCCCCCCTCCCAATGCGCCGGAAGAGGTGAAAGACGCATGGGAGCAGACAATAGCTTCATTGCCTGCAGAGGAACGGCTAATGGCATCTAGCATTTTTATGTTGGAAAGTATCCAGGCGAACGTCAAAGCTGACGCACAAGGGAATGCTACCGGTATATTTTTTCCTGGTGAGGATGGTTACACCAATATTTTTCCGACAACGTCGGAAGGATGGCAAAATTTCCTCGATAAGACGGATGACTATCTTGATTGGTTAGCATCAGTTGATTCAGGAAATTCACGTCTTGAACAAGACCGGACGATCATGGCCGCATTTCGGAATAATCTCGTTTCATGATCGATACGAAGATTTCCTGCGTTCAGAGCGCTTGATAGTTATTCAATCAATTGCATTGCTGCGATCAAGAAGCAGCATGATTCATGCTAGAAATCCCCATTGTGCTCCTGTTTATCGTGATCTCACAATGACATGGTCGTTTCAGTGCGTGAAGGTCTCAGGCAGTTTCTTTTTTAAGCCCCCAACCAAAAAGGTGCCTGACCCTAACTGGTCAGGCGCCTTTTATGACAACGATTTTTAACCTTACACCGGTCGAATCTCCACCTTACCGGTCAGATACGCCTTCACCTCGCCAATCGGCACTTCCTTCCGGTGAAAGATACCAGCCGCCAACGCCGCCTCAGCCGGGGTCTTGCTAAACACCTCCAAGAAATGTTCCGCACAGCCCGCACCGCTTGAGGCGATTACCGGGATGGTCACCGCTGCACGCACCGCATTGATCAGTTCAATGTCAAAGCCGGAGTTGGTGCCGTCCTTGTCGATACAATTCAAGAGAATTTCGCCTGCTCCCAACTGCTCACAGACTTTGGCCAGGGTGACCGCATCCAGCTCTCGGCCTTCACGCCCGCCCTTGATGGTGCACTGGTACCAGCAATACTGCTCGCCGTTTGGTCCGGGAAACTCGGTCTTGATCACCTGGTGCGGGACAGCATCCGGTGCATCCACGTAAACCCGGCGCGGATCAATGGAGATCACCACCGCCTGGTTGCCATACACCCGTGCAATCTGCTCAATGGAGCTTAAGTCCGTGGCTTTGCCGGTTTTAAGGACCTCCTCGACAATGAGGACCGCGTCCGATCCGATGGAAATTTTGTCCGCCCCGGAGCGGAAATACCGGGAAGCCACCTCAAGCGCACTGTAGAAGCGGCCGTTGCAGTCGGTGAAATCGCGGATGCCGCCACCAATGGTCAGGGGGACAAAGACATTTTTCGAGGTCTCCCGCAGGACCTCGAGCATGGGCATATCTTCAAGCGGAAAATCACGGAACCCGGTAATGTTGAGGAAGGTGACCTCATCGGCTCCCTGCTCGTAATACTCCCTGGCCAACTCCACCGGTTTGCCAAGATTGCGCACGTCGCCCTCTTGGCGGACATCGTACTGATCGCCCTTGGTCACCACCAGGTCGCCGCGATCATTGGCCCGTACATCCAGACAGGCAATAATGCGTTTGGCTAGTTTGGTTTTTGTGGGGCAGGCTGCCGGTATGATTGCCTCTTGGGTACTGGAGAGGAAATTTCCCAGCAGTTTCAAACCGGCCTTGCCGCTTTTTTCCGGGTGAAACTGGGTGGCCACCAGGGCACCCCGCTGGATGGCACTGACATACTCATAGCCGTAATCGGTGGTGGTGAGGATGTCGGTATCGGAGTCCGGGGCGACATGATAGGAGTGGACAAAATAAAATTTTTCATTGCCCTGCAAGCCTTGGAACAGGGGTGAGGCTTGCCGGACCTTGATGCCATTCCAGCCGATATGGGGAATGGCCAGATCGCAAGTGAAGCGTTGCACCCGGCCGGGCAAGAGGCCCAGCCCCGGTTCTTCGGGCGCCTCTTCGCTGGAGGCAAACAGGGCCTGCAAAGCAACGCAGATGCCGAAGAAGGGTTTCCCCGAGTGGAGGTAACGGACAAGCGGATCGCGCAGGTCTTTTTCCCGGAGGGTTCGCATGAGGGCGCCGAAGTTGCCCACGCCCGGAAATATAAGGCGTTCGGCACGGTCGATATCCGCACCGCTATTCACCAGAACCACGGTTTCGCCCAACCGTTCGATGGCGTTGATCACCGAACGAACATTGCCGGCACCGTAATCAAGCAGAGTAATCATGGCTTTTTCTTATTCAGAGGCTTGCAAGGAGAGAAGAGAAACAGTACAAGGTCAGGCGGGTCAGTCGGCCGTCAATTGCGGATGTCCCGCCTCGTGCCTGTAATTAGAATCAATGTACAATGAAAATCGTCGAGGCCCTGTAATTTCCAGCGCCGCAATGCCGATTTCCAGTGTTCGCTGTGGCTGGCCAACCTGCCCCAGCCCACTATCCATTGGTCGGAAAAGCTGATTTTTAGTGAAGTTTCCGGCTCAAGTCAAGATCAATTCCAATATCAGCGTTATGCAAGCCATTGTTCTCGCTGCAGGGTTTGGAACCCGTTTGCAGCCCTACACTACAATTCGGGCCAAACCACTTTTTCCGGTGGTCAACCGATTGTTGCTCCATCGTCTTTTGAGTCAACTTGCCGCCTGCGACTGTGGGCCGGTGGTCGTCAACTGCCATCACCTTCCGGAGCAAATCGAGGAGGCGCTCAAGGCTTGGCCCGGGGTGCAACTGCAGGTCGAGCCGGAAATCCTCGGTACCGGCGGAGCGCTGCGCAAGGCACTTGACAACATGGACAACGACCCCATCCTGGTGATGAACGGCGATTTATACCACGAAATCGATCCGGAATGGGTCTACCACCGTCACCTGCTCTCCAGAAACGATGTGACCATGGCCCTGCACGATTACCCGCGCTTCAACACCGTCCGAATTGGCGGTGATCGGGTGCTCGGCTTTACCGAGGCAGCGCAGGAAAACTGTCTTGCCTTTACCGGCATTCATGTGGTCGATCCGGAGGTGCTTGAGCGCATTGCCCTGGGCCGCTTCCATCATATTATTGATCTTTATCAGGACATGGCCCGGAAGGATAGGGTGGGCTATTGCCGCACCGATAGCGCCTTCTGGTACGATATCGGCACCCCGACCGACTACCTCCAGCTCCATGCCCGCTTGCTGGAACCCGCTGGTGGATGGCAGGTTGAACCCTCAGCCTGTCTTGGTGCAGATGTGCTGCTCAGCGGTTGGGGCTGTATCGGCGCGGAGGCTGGAATCGGCGCTGGCACGGTCTTACACAACTGCGTTGTCTGGCCTGGGGCGACTGTTCCGGCAGGGGCCCGGGCGGAAGGGGCGATCATTACCGGCAATGGGGATATTGACCAGGTGCTTTGGAACCAGAGCGAGAGAAACGTATGAACCCTGGCCAATTGGTAGCATTGAGTGGAAAATTGCTTGGGCATTCATCCCTGGATTGGAATACGGAAACGATGACGATCGTGCCTCTGGTCCCCGATGGCTCCAGCCGTCGTTTTTTTCGTCTGCAGGGGCCGGAGCAGCCATTGATCGCCATCCTGCCGCCGGAAAACGATGAACGGGGCCAGGCCGAGGCCAGGGCCTTTTATCGTATAGGAAGTCATTTGCAGTGCTGGGGCGCGCCGACACCGGCCATCCTCGCCTTTGATGAGCATACCGGCCTGGCACTGTGCGAAGATTTAGGCGAACATCGACTCTATGAACAGGTGCAGGCTCAGGGGGTGAATGCCGCCCTGTCGCTCTACGAGCAGGCTGTTCGGGGACTGGCGCGGATGCAGGTTCGGGGCGCACAGGGCTTTGATACTTCCTGGTGTTGGGATACCCCGGCTTATGATCGCGAGTTGATGCTTGAGCGCGAATCCGGCTATTTTCTCCGCGCCTGCTGCACCGATCTCCTGCAGCTTGAATTTGATCGGGAAAAGGTGGAAGCCGAGTGCCGCCAATTGGCCGAGGCCGCAGCCCAAGCACCGGCTCATTTCTTCCTCCACCGCGATTTTCAAAGCCGCAACATCATGGTCTGTAAGGGGGAGGTGCGTTTTATCGATTTTCAGGGCGGACGTCTTGGCCCCTTGGCCTACGATTTGGCCTCGCTCCTGATCGATCCCTATACGAACCTGGATACCACCGCCCAGGAACACTTGCTTACGATTTATCTTCAGGCCCTGAATCAGGAAATGGAGTATGATCCCGAGCAGTTCCAGCAGGAGTATCTGCTATTGGCCCTGCAGCGTAATCTGCAAATTCTCGGAGCCTTCGCCTTTTTGAGCCAAGTGAAACAAAAGCTTTTTTTTGCGCAGTTTCTTGCGCCTGCCCTGGACTCGCTCACGGGCCTGCTTGCCAAACCCGGGGCCTCCGGGTATGCTGCTTTAAGCCATATCTGCCAACTCTGCCGCCGAAAGCTGGAACAGTTGTCGTTCTCGAAGTAAACTTGAGAACGATGTTTTGTCCTTTCTAACATGCTCTTTTTGTGATGTGCGGCTCTTTGATTTTTGATTTTTTCCGAGTTTATCAAATTTATGAGTAATGAAAACGCAACCCTGGTTGCCCTTATCGGTCGTCCCAACGTGGGTAAATCCACCCTGTTCAACCGTATGATCAAGCGCCGCGACGCTCTGGTTGACCCGACACCGGGAGTCACCCGCGACCGCCATTACGCCAGGGTCACCTATGAGGGGCACCCTTTTGTCCTTGTGGACACCGGCGGTATTGACGACGAGGACGGCACCATTAACGATCACATCCGCAATCAGGCCTTGCAGGCCATTGAAGAGGCGGAAGTGATTTTTTTTCTTATGGATGGCCGCGAGGGACTGACCCCCAGCGATCATGAGATCGTCAGCATCCTGCGGCGGACGGACAAGAAGGTCTTTTTTATCGTCAACAAGATTGACACCCCGGAGATCGAAGATACGCTGCTGGCTCCTTTCTGGGAGTTGGGGGTCGATAAACTGTGGGCGCTTTCCGGCGACCACGGCTACGGCTATGCAACCCTGATGGACGGTCTGTTTCCCTTTCTGGAAAAGTCAGAGCTTGAGATGGATTTACCGGAAAACACGATGAAAGTTGCCTTTCTCGGGCGGCCAAACGTGGGCAAATCCTCCATGGTCAACACTATTATCGGTCAGGATCGGATGGTGGTGTCCAATGTTGCCGGCACCACCCGCGATTCTGTCGATACGCTGGTCAGTCGTGATCAATACAACTATTTGCTGATCGATACCGCAGGCATCCGCCGCAAGGGCAAGACCACGGATAAGTTGGAGAAGTTTTCGGTGCTCAAGGCACTCAAGGCGATCGGTCGCTGCGATATTGCCCTGGTGCTTCTCGATGCCAAGGAGGGAATCACCGAGCAGGATACCAAGGTCATCAGTTATGCCCAGGACCAGGGGCGGGCGTTGATTATCCTGATCAACAAGTGGGATCTGATCAAGGAAGATAAAAAACGACAGGAACAACTGCTGCTTGAGGTGGAATTGGCGCTGAAATTCATCCCCTTTGCGCCGGTGCTCAAGGTTTCCGCCCTCACCGGAACCGGAATTAAACGGCTTTTTCCTGAGATCGGCAAGGTCTACCGCCAGTTTCATCAGCGATTCCCCACTTCAGCACTTAATCGTCTCCTTGCCGAGGCCGTGACCCGACACGAGCCGGCTTATTATCATGGAAGGCGGATTAAGTTTTATTACACCGCCCAGTTGGGAACCGCGCCGCCGCTTTTTGCCGTGGTGACCAATGATCCCAAGGGAATTCATTTTTCCTATCAGCGCTATCTGGCCAACTGTTTTCGCGACGGGTTGGGACTTGATCGGGTACCGGTGCGGCTGTTGTTCCGCGAACGCAGCGGCAGAAAGAAGTAAGGGGCGCGGGAAAAAATATTTATCCAATTCTGCTTGTCTTTCGGCCCGGCTACCCCGTTGCTTTAGCTGGTGAATATGCTTGATATTCACCAGCTAAAGCGCCTTGTATCCGAACCGAAATCCGGCGCATTATTCGAATCCTCTTCTCTTTCCCCGACCCTAAGTAGAAAAAGAGGGGAGGCTCACCATTCGTCGGAGAAACGGGACACCGTGTATTGGAGTTCGGTGATCATCTCCTGGTGATTTTCGGGCATGGTGCCCCTCTTACACTGCTTTTCAATGGAATAGGCGGTTTCAGCCAGATCGAACAGGCCGATGTTCAGCAGTGCCCCTTTCACCGCATGGCTGGCTTGCCCCAGTTGCTCAGTATCGCCATTGGCCGCCAGGTCGGACAGGCGGTTCATGTGGGTGTGCAGCGTGGCAAGGAAAATTGGGATCATGGTCTCGATCTTTTCCTCGTTGAGGAGATAGGCGGCTTTCAAATGTTCCTTCACCGTTTTCAGATAGGCGGTTGCTTCCATCGTTCCTGACTCCCCTGCTTAAGAAAGATGGATTCGTAAAAAGTCCATCCCATTCCGAATGATGGTTCAGCAAAACTAAGAGGTACAAGGCGTGGCATTTTTGCCGAAGGGAAGGCATACAGACGGTATGTCGAGTGTCGGGAAAAAAGCTGCGACGCAGCAGATCGAAGTTTTTATGACGCCACCAAAATATATTATCACAACAACACTACTCAACATAGAGTATTTTCGGCACTGATTCAAGCCATGGCGTTAAGGAAATCTGCTCTCCATCCCTTGGAATACAAGATTGGCAAGTCTTTGCGTACGGAAGGTCTGGTGACGGCCGGGCAGCGGATTTTGGTCGGGGTTTCCGCCGGAGCCGATTCCATGGCCTTGTTGCATATCCTTGCCGCTCTCTCCGACCAGTACGAATTGCAGCTTGTGGCCGTCTATATCGATCACGGGCTTCGACCGCGGGAAACCCCGGCGGAGTGGGCCCGGGTTCAGGAAGCGGCCTTATGCTTGGGATGTGCGGTTGACCGGGTGGCGGTGGATGTGCGGCGGCTAGCTCGAGAAAAGCAGCAATCGCTAGAGCATGCGGCGCGCGAGTTGCGCTACCAGGCCTTTGCCGAATTGGCAGGGAAATGGAAGGCAGAGATTCTGGCCGTGGCCCATACCGCCGATGATCAGGTCGAGGAGGTTTTACTGCGCCTCTTTCGCGGGAGCGGTCGCCGCGCTCTATCCGGGATGCGGTCGCGTTTTGGTCATGTCATCCGCCCTCTGCTCGGGGTCCGTAAGCAGGCGTTGCTTGCATATCTGGCTGATCAAGGCATTTCGTTCTGCTTTGATTCCAGCAACGAAGAGCGCCAATATCTTCGCAACCGCATCAGGCTCGATCTCCTGCCGCTTTTGGAGGCCGACTACGACCCCGGCATCCGCCAGGCATTGTTGAAAACAGCAGCCAATCTGCAGCAGGATGAGGACCTGCTTGAAGCGTTACTCGAGGATTGCTGGCCGCAAGTTGTCGACTTTTTTCCTCCCGAGGCAGAGGAAATCCCTTCGGCTCGGCTTGACCGCCAGGCCTTTTGCCGTTTGCATCCCGCCCTCCAGCGTCGCCTGATTGAAAAACTGCTCTGGTTGTTGAAAAATACCGCCCGCTATGAACACATTCTCTCCGTATGCACCTTGGCCCTTCAGGGGCAGACCGGGCAAGAGTTGCATCTTTCCCAAGGGTTACGGGTACACGTGAGCCGTGAAGCCCTGCTTTTTTCCTATCCCCGAGGTCGTGGCGCCCTGCGAGGCCGACTGCGCCACTGATTTTCTTTGTTTTCCTCCGCCTGCTCGACAATTCCGTCGAGCCCTTAAAAGTAAATGTCGAACCTCTCTCCTGCGTGAGAAATGGTGCTTGTATGTAACTGTCTGGATATAAAGTGAAAAATAAAAAAAATCCCTTGGCACGGTTGTTGGATTAATAAGGGCAAAGAAACGGTCGATCCCCAACGTGGGGGTCATTGAACGCTCACCCAACCAAACGAGGTACATTATGAAATCGATCAAAAAAACACTGGTAGTTCTTGGAGCCCTGATGATGGTCGCAACCGCTGCCTGGGCTGTGGATTATTCCAAGATGTCCAACGATGAACTTGGCATGGCCCGTGGCCACATGTACAACGCCAACCAAGATGAGTGGAATGCCTTCCACACCGAGTGGTGGAAACGACTGAGCCAGATGAAACCGGAAGAGCGGCAGAAATACATGGGCCCCGGCATGATGGGTCGTGGTCAGGGGCGCGGCATGGGCTATGGCATGGGGAACAATATGGGTAAAGGCATGGGGCGCGGTTATAACTGTTACCGTCCGTGCTGGGGAAATTCCAACACCCCAAACACTCCGCCTGCTCAGCAGTAATTTTCACAAAAAATGCCATCAACCTCCTTTGGTTGATGGCATTTTTTTTTTGTTCCTACGCCCCTGCGTGGGAACACCCCTTGCGCCGCTCCTGCGTCATCTTGCCCATGCGAAAGATCTCGTCGCTCACTTTTTCGCTATTCCCAGCCGTTCCATCTTATAGCGCAGCACCCGTTCGCTGATCCCCAAGGAGTCTGCTGCCCGTGTCTGCACCCAGTTATGACGCTCCAGGGCATCGGTGAGTAACTGTCGTTCGATATCGGCCAGTTTCTGGTTAAGATCACCGTTTTCCGTCATCTGTCCCCGGTAGTTCCGGATCTCTGCAGGGAGATCACGCAAGCCAATACGGGGCGATCGTGCCAGGGTGACAGTCCGTTGGAGGATATGCTCCAGTTCACGAATGTTCCCCGGATAGTGGTACTTGGTCAGTTGATGCAGGGCCTGGTCGTCGAAGCGAGCCCGGCTCTGGAATTTGGCGAGGAGAAAATCAATCAGGACCGGAATATCCTCCTTGCGTTGCCTGAGCGGCGGGATTTCAATGGTGATTACATTGAGCCGGAAATAGAGGTCCTCACGGAAGCTTCCGTCGGTAGACATCTCTTTCAGATTACGATTGGTGGCGGCGACAATACGCACATCCATGGGAATCTGTTGTTCACCACCAACCCGGATAATAGTCTTTTCCTGCAAAGCACGCAGGAGCTTTGCCTGGACCGGTTGTGGCAATTCGCCCACTTCGTCGAGAAAAAGAGTGCCCTGGTGCGCCTGCTCGAACACGCCGCGTCTGCGGTTGGCCGCGCCGGTGAAGGCCCCCTTTTCATGGCCGAAGAGTTCGGATTCAAACAGTCCTTCGGGCACCGCGGCACAGTTCAGCGGAATAAAGGGCTTATCCTTGCGCGGGCTGAGCTGGTGGATAAGGCGGGCGACCAGTTCCTTGCCGGTGCCGGTCTCTCCGTGGATGAGCACGGTCCATGGGCTGGGCGCGGCCCGCAGGGCAAGCGATAATACCTGCTGCATGGCCGGGCTGGCGGCAATCATTTTCACCGGGAGGGTGCCGACATCAATCGACTCCTCCACATGGGCGACGTCCTCGCTGATGTAGAGCTTTTCTTCAATGTGGCGGATCTTGGCCAGCAATGCCTCAAGATCAATCGGTTTTTCGAGAAAATCGTCCGCGCCGAGCTGCATCACCTTCACCGCAGTATCCACCGCTCCGTAAGCAGTGATCATGATCACCCTGGCCAGGGGATTGATCGCCTTGATCCGCTCCAGCACCTCATCGCCCTGGAGATCGGGCATCTTATGATCAAGGAGAATTAAATCAATGGGTTGCTGGAGAAAGTGGTCGATAGCCTCATGGCCGGTTGCCGCCTCAATGACCTCGAGACCTTGTTTCTTGAGAAAACCGCCGAGCAGGTCGCGCTGCAGGGGCTCGTCATCAACAATCAGGATGCGCATGCGTATGTTCTCCTCGGGATGGGTTGGCTACCGGCATGGGCGTTATCGGGGCCTTGTAGGGAAGGGTGAGGCAAACGGTCAACTGCTGCTGTTTGGGGGCAGAGCGGAGCTCCAACTCGCCGCCGTGGGCCTCGGCTATCTTTCGGCACAGGGCCAACCCCAGGCCGGTCCCTCTGGTCTTGGTCGTGAAATACGGCTCACCCAGCCGCAGACTTTCCTCGGGGCCCAGCCTGAAACCACCATTGGTCACGGAAAGTTGCCAGTTATCGGCTAAATTGCGGCATTCAAGGCGGATAAAACCACCCTCCGGTTGGGCTTCAATCGCGTTTCGCAGGAGATTCTCCACCAGTTCAGCCAACAGATCGCCATCAGCGGCTAAGGTTGTTTCATCGGTTTCAATCAGATCGAGTTCGATTGCCTGTTCGGCTATTTGCTGTCGGTAGAGGGAGAGAACGCGTTTGGTAACCGCCAGGGGATCAATCGCCTTAAGCCGGGGCGCAAGCGGCCGGGTGAACCGCTGCAGTTCGGTAATGATCAGGCCCGCCCGCCGCACGGCCTCTTTCATGGCACCGACGAGTTGCTGTTGTTCTCCATCCAGATGCGGAGATTCCAGACTGAGACGCTGCAGTCCCATGTTGATCGCATTGAGTGGATTGCGGACTTCGTGGGCAATGGTAGCCGTGGCTCGGCCCAGGGCTGCGGCTTCGTGTTCCTTGGCCAGTAACCGTTCAAAATTCCGGGTGCGTTGTAGATCGCGCTGTTGATGCCGGTACAACAGCCAGGAAAAAAAGAAACCTAGCCCTAAAAGAAGGGCGGCAAAAAACAGAAATTGACGCTGGAGCTGACGTAACCGGTCGAAATGGTTGGCGGCATCAAGGCCGACCACAAGCACGCCCTTGGAGGTGGACAGACGCGCCTCGGCAGTCATTTCACCATGATCGCTCAGTAGGCGCACCGGATCGGCAACGGCATTCTCCGCATCGGCCTCCATGCGCACATAATGGATGCCGGGAAGGTGGGAAAGATTGGTGAGGAGAACGGGCAGGGCGGTTTTTTGCCGCAGTTCAAGGACCGAATGGGCATCCATCCCCACCAGGATACAACGGATATCGGCAGTCTTGCCCGGATAGGCATAGAGCACGGTATGCCCGGTTTTGTTGTAGACTAGTTGATTTGCCTGGCGCTCGCAGTCCGGCAGTGGCTCCAGCCATTTATCAGGGCCGCTGGTCGCTGTACCTGTACCGTTGACCACTGTCAGGCCAAGGAGGCCGGTTTCCCTGGCAAGGGCGGCGAGTTCGTCGCTCTGGAGGGGATCAATGCCGTTGAGGTAGGCGACAAAACGGGCCTTGTCGCGAAGAAAGGTGGTGGTCAGGGTATCAATGGTGGTTCCGGCCAAATCGCCATTGGCTAGATTTTCTTCGATGATGGCGGCCATCATCCGGGTGCGGCTTAGGGTATTGCGATGGAGATCCTTGTTCATGGCCAGAATCTGCCAGGAAAAAGCAGCGATGACCAGCGTAATGAGCAGGCCGAAGCCGAGCAGATTCATCACCCAGGAGGGCAGGAAGCGTTTATCCGGCCTCAGGGCTGCTTGTTCCACTGTTGCTCTCCATAGGGGCAGGGATGCTGGGGGCCGTGCATGGCTCCGCGTCCACGCCCGTGACCGCGTCCGTTGCCGAGTCCACCGCCGTGTCCTCGTCGGCACATGCCAAGGCGTGCTCGGACCCCGGTGGGATCTTGGCCGTAGCGTTGCCGTAAAGCCTGTAGATCCTCGCTGTTTTGTGCCTCAGGGGGAGGGCCGGACTGTTCGACCGTTGAATTTGGGGCTGTTTCCACCGGCTTATTGCTGCTCTCATCTGCCCGCAGCACCAACGGCCACAGGAGCAGGGCGGCAAAAAAGATGAGGAGCAGCGTCCTAGGGCTTGTTAACGGCTTCATGGATCAACTCGTAGAGGCTGTGGGGATCGGTGTCGTGTGCTGCGGCGATCTCTTTTAAAGACTGTTGCGGATCGGCTTTGATTCCTTTTGCAGCCAGCGCGGCCAACACCTGTCGCTGATCAAGGCCATACTGGCGACAAAGCTCACCCAGTCCTTTACGTCCCATGCCTGCAATCGGCTGGTCCGGCAGGGGCGGAGTTTGTCCCTGGATGGTGGGGTTCACCTGCATGGCATCGTAAACCGCCTTGGGTGTCAGGTCGTTGGTTTTGGCGATCGCAAGGATCGTTTGCTCAGGACCGGTCACCTGAATACCGGCTTTGCGCAAATGAGCCAGCATCGTCTCAAGCTCTAGGCCGGTACGCTTGGCAAAGAGTTGCAGAGGGGAGAGTTCGGCATGTCCATAAGGAGGTTCCCCGTATTTGATTGCAGCCGCCTCTTTGAAAGAATGGCCAAAGTCGAGAATGGATTGAAAGGGTGGCAGTTTATAGAGGGTCCCGGCCACCACCACCACGTTGATCAGTAGAGCGATCACCATACCCGGGGCCAGCAGCCGTACCTGTTTTGCACGGTTTTGCAGATAATTCACAATCGGCTTCCAATTGTAGACCAGGTGCAGCGACCCAGCGGCAAGAAAGAGAAAGCCGCTGTTGGTGTGGATGTCGCCCCATTGGGTTTTGCTCAGCCCCACCCAGCGCCAGTCCGACCAGTAGGCTACCCGTCCTTCGGGGACCACATACAGCACCAGGCTGGTCAAAATCAGCACGGCAAATGAGAGCAGCAGGGTCAGTGAGGTAATTTTGCGAACAGTCACAGCGCGTCTCCTAAAAATTGAGGAATGAACCTTGTTCAACAAGATAAAGCAGTATACATGCCGAATTTTGATGTGCTCGTGAAAACTGATGGCCTCGTAGAAATGCAAAAAGACTGGAATCTTAAATTAGTCAAAAAAATAGTAAGTTGCGGAGAAAGAAACCTCATTGTTGCAGCTTTTTGCGAGGATAATATTTTGTTTGGCGAGGAATTTTTGCAGAGTTCCCACACGGATGCCGTTCACAGGCGCTTTTGCTCGACAATATTGTCGAGCAAGGTGAGATATCATCGACTTCCAGCAGAACAAGGCCAGGATAGGCTTGAAAAGAAGAGCAGACTTCCCTATAACCAGCATGGCTGGATAGAAAAATCGTCCTTGGGTCAACTGTGCATAATCACATGCAAAGAGATGGCTCAGTAAACACACAGATACACAATGAGCTGGTTTTTCCCGGCGCGAAGGCATCCATAAGCTATGTCGAGTGTTGGAAAAAACGCTGCGACGCAGTCGAACGAAGTTTTTACGCCGCCCTCAAGAATAATCGTTTTCGTTATAAAGCCCCGTTTTGACGTTTCGTGCTTTGGACGTGGCTCTTTTTTTTGTGAGGTAGAGTTTTTCGGTTGTTGAGCGTTTACCAGGCACACAAAAATGCCATCATCAATGGGTTCAAGGAGGCTGGGATGCAGGAAGGGTATCAGGATATCAATGTGGATCGTCTGCGCGAGTACATGGCCAGGCGTCAGGAAAGCGATTATGTGCTGGTTGATGTTCGCCAGCCCGATGAATATGTCCAGGGGCACATCCCCGGATCGGTGCTGATCCCTTTGGGAGAGATTCCGGAACGAATGAACGAGCTGCCGGTGGACAAGGATGTGGTGGTCTATTGCCGCTCCGGCAAGCGTTCGCGGGGTGCAGCGCTGTTTATCGCCTCTCGTCCCTATGTGGCCGCGACGGTGTTCAATATGACCGGTGGTATCCTTGCCTGGAACGGGCATCTCCTGCCGGCCACGCCGAACTTGAAAGTCTTTGACCTCGAAGGTTCCGAACAGGAAATCCTTTACCGGGCCATGGATCTCGAAAAGGGGGCAGATCGTTTTTATACGGCCCTGCGCCAGCGTTATCAGGCCGTTGCCTGGGCCGACAGTTTGGCTGCACTGGCCGGTGCCGAGGAGGCGCATGCCCGGCTGATCTACAAGCAATGGGCGGCCGGAGCAACCAATCCGCCTCCCTTTGACGCGGTGTATGAGCAACTTGCCGGTAACATCGTCGAAGGCGGTTATACCTGCGCCGCACTCCTGGCCAGCCTTGAGGAGCAACCCCTCGAACCCTGCCGTTCCACGCTGGAGATGGCGCTTACTGTGGAATATACAGCCTATGATCTCTCCCGCAACATTGCCCATCGTTTTCAGGGGAGTCCTCTGGAGGAGATGTTCAATGTCATTGCCGAGGCTGAAAAGGAGCACATGCGGCTGGCAGCCCAGGCCCTGGCTCTCTGCCCAGGACAATGAGAGATTGCTTGCGGGAAATGACCGGCAATGGTACGGTTTTTTGAATGGATCAAAGGAGTTGGTTCATGTAAACGTTTTTCCGGTGTGTCTCTGGCCGGGGGGAGCTGTCGACGAGCAAAGGGAAAGCAATGATCATTCTTGAGTGCTTTCAAGGAGGGTTGTATGCGACACTTTTCGCACAAGAACATTACGTATCAGATCGACGAACAAGGTTTCTTACTCAATGAGAAATTTTGGGACAGAAACTTTGTGGAGGGAGTAGCAAAAGAGAGCGGAATTGAACAACTGACCACGGAACATTGGGCTGCCATCCAGCACCTGCGGGAACTTTTTGCCGAGGCTGGACGTTGCCCCACCATCTTTACCGTGTGCAAGGGTACGGGCCTGCGGCCGCGGGAAATGAAACGACTCTTTCCCACCGGTTATCACCGTGGACTTTGTCGTATGGCCGGGGTGCATTACCGCATGTATCGGTTAGCAGACAACCATTCTCTGCAAGAGATAAAGGAGGATCTGGCGGCCATCTCCGGGGATAAACACTATCAGGTGGATGTGCGTGGTTTTCTCGTGGATCCTGCAACCTGGGACGAGCATTATGCCCTGCACCGGGCACTTGATATGCGCATTCCCAATGGACAACTTTCCGAGGATCATTGGAAGGTTATCCATTTTCTGCGGGCATTTTTCTGGGAAACGAAGCGGATACCCACCATCTATGAAACCTGCGAGCGCTGCCAACTGGATCTGGATCAGTTGGAGGCCTTGTTCCCGGACGGTTACCACCGCGGTGCCGTCAAAATCGCAGGGCTGCGGTTTGTGAAGTAGACGTTGAACGTTGCATAAGAAGCAAGGAAAACAGATCACAGCCGCCGGCATGGATGCGCTACACGCCGTAGGTCGGCGCCAATCAACAAGGGAAGCAAAACGATATGACAATATTCCAATATAAAAACACCGACTATGAACTCGACGAGCAGGGGTGCCTGCTTGACCCCGCCATCTGGAGTCGCGATTTTGCTGAAGGCATGGCCCGGGAGTGTGACATTCCGGTGCTTTCCAACGAACATTGGGATGTAATTCAGTATGTTCGCGATGCCTATGAGCAGACCGGGGTCTGTCCAACCATTTTTGCCGCCTGCAAGGCGACCAGCCTCAGGCCGCAGGAGATGCAGAAACTCTTTCCCACCGGTTATCATCGTGGATTGTGCCGGGTGGCTGGGGTCCATTACCGGGTTAGCCACATGCCTTACGGTGCCCATATTCGCGAAAGTGTGGCCGATCTCCGGGCGCTGTCCTCCGACAAGGCCTACGCCACCGATGTGCGCGGGTTCCTGGTCGATCCGGCATCTTGGGATGAAAACTACGCCGTTCATCGGGCAGTCGATATGTCGATCGAAAACGGCAAGCTCACCGAGGAGCATTGGCGGATCATCTATTACCTGCGCGATGTCTACCTGGTTGAACACCGCATTCCCAATATTTATGAAACCTGCGAGAGCTGTAATCTGGATCTGGATACCTTTGAACGGTTGTTTCCCACCGGTTACCACCGGGGAGCGTTGAAGATCGCCGGAATTCGGTTTGTGAAATAGCAACTATTTTAGGGCTCATTTATTGGCGGCTTCGGCCGCCTTTCTTTTTTATGAAGAAACAAGCACGTTCATCGGCAACCAAGGAAGGCGTACTCCTGTTGCATGGTCTGGCCCGAACCAAGCGATCCATGCAGCCCATGGCTAAATTTCTTACCCAGCAGGGCTACATTGTTCACAACCAAGGCTATGGCTCCATGGGTGCGCCTATCGAACAGTTGGCAGAGCGCACATTGGCGGTTGGGTTCTCCCGTCTTATTGAGCAGGGCGTGGAAATCGTCCACGTGGTGACCCATTCCATGGGTGGGATTCTGTTACGGAGCTATCTGCGTACACAGAGGCCGCAACAATTGGGGCGGGTGGTGATGCTCAGTCCGCCCAATCAGGGCAGCGAACTGGTGGATGTACTGGGAAGATTTGCCTGGTTTCGGCTGGTGTTCGGACCGGCAGGGTGCCAGCTGGGTACGGGCCAGGAAGCAGTGCCCCTGCAATTGGGCGCGGTAGATTTTCCCTTGGGGATCATCACCGGCAATCGTCCGGCCATTGGCTTGGCTCGTTTTTTCCCGGGGCCAAGTGATGGGAAGGTCTCGGTGCAGCGGGCTCAGGTTGCCGGTATGAGCGATTTTCTTGTCCTGTCCTGCGGTCACTCAATGATCATGCGTAAGAAGGCGGTTAAATATAAGGTACTTCAATTTTTGCGCACCGGTAGATTTTCCGGGGAGTAGACAGCGGATCAGTTCTTGCGCAGCACCCGTTTATCGTCGATACGAATGGTGAGCTTGATCTTGTCGAAGTATTCAAGCAGGGGGATGGAAAATTTTCGGGTCAGGCCGGTGAGATCCTTGAATCGTTGGGCATCGATCTCGCCTTCCCGCTGGATAAAAGCCATCACATCTGCCCGCAATTGCTCAATGGTGGGGGCATGGAAGAAGAGGATTTCGTTGACCTTGATCAATTCATCTTTTTTGATCAGCAGATCAATAACCTGGCGAATCTGTTTTTCCGGAAACTCCGCAAAGGTGGCCAGCACCTCTTTCAGGTTGGGCGGAGTCAGCTTGGCTTCGCGGTAGAGGGTGGCGATCTTCTGCTCCATCTCCTGCTCATTGACCTGGAGCTTAACCTCATGGCCGCTGAGTTTGACCTCGGCTCCGGTCTGCTCGACCTGTCCTTTTTTTGCCAGGTTGGAGAGGAGGGATTGTAACACTCGTAGTTCCACGGTGGGCCGCAACTGGGAGCGCAGCTCTTCCTTGGCGATGCCGTTCTTTAGCGGATTGTTGCGGTGAAAGGCCTCGAGAATGTTCAGAATTTGCTGGTTCAGTCCCTCGGCCACGGGCGCGGCCAGCATCCGTTGGCTTTCGGAGTCGACCACCAGCAACTCTCCTGCGGAAATGGGGCGTTGCAGGTGCTTTTTGAGCCGTTTGCTGAAAATACCGGATCGGGCGGAGATCTGATCGGCGGTGATGCCGTTGAAGCCGCTTTCCTCGGCCAGTATCAGCAGCCGTTGTTCTATGTCGGCCGCTTCCAGTTCCTCGAAATAGCCGCGATTGATTTCTCGATCCCGTTCCAGGGTCCGCTTACGTTTTTTCGGTGAGGCATTGAGCAGTGTGCCGCCGCCAATGGTGGTAATGGGCGAATAGCTGCGGATCACGTAATGATCGCCCGGCCAAATGGCCACAGGGTCCTGCAAGCTAAGCTGGACATGGGTGGTTTCACCGGGGGAGAGCGTTTCGGTTTCCAGTAAGACCAGTCGGCCGACGAGTTCCCGGGTGCCGATATGCACTCGGACCTGGGTGCGATTTTTCAGCTCCTTAGCGTTGGATGCCAGGTAGTGGAAGTTTGCATCGAGCAGGGTGGTGGCAATCAGGCTTCCGGGGGTGGCTGCCATGTCGCCCCGGTTGATCTCTTCCTTCTCAATGCCTTGGAGGTTGATCGCGGTCCGGTGGCCGGCCTCGATAACGGTCACTTCCTGGCCGTGGACCTGAATACCGCGAATTTTAGCTGTCAGTCCACCGGGATAAAACATGAGCTCGGCGCCGGTTTCAATCCGTCCGGAGAGCGACGTGCCGGTGATCACCGTACCGAATCCCTTCATGGTGAAGACCCTATCCACCGCCATACGAAAGGGGCCGAACTCATCGTGGAAATGAATTGCTGCCACCTTGGCGTCGAGCAGGCGCATGATCTCATCCATCCCGTCGCCGGTGATGGAGTTTACCGGCACGATCGGGGCATCCTCAAGGAAACTGCCGGTGAAAAAATCACGGACTTCCTCGGTGACCATCTCAAGCCATTCCTGATCGACCGTGTCTTTCTTGGTGAGTATGACCAGTCCGTCGCGAACACCGAGCAACTTGCAGATTTCAAAATGCTCCACCGTCTGCGGCATGATACCCTCGTCCGCAGCAATGACAAAGGCCACCAAATCCATGCCGGCGGCCCCGGCCACCATGTTGCGGATAAACTTTTCATGCCCCGGAACATCGACAATTCCCAACCGGTGCCCGCAGGGCAGGTCCAGGTAGGCAAAGCCGAGTTCTATGGTGATACCGCGTTCTTTTTCCTCTTTAAGACGATCGGTTTCAATACCGGTGAGGGCGCGGATGAGGCTAGTTTTTCCGTGGTCAACGTGACCGGCGGTGCCGAGAATAATTTCACGCATGGAAGCAATCTGCTGAATCGATTTTTGACCTTTGGCCAAAGTTACATATCAAGATAAGGGTTAGTCTTGGCTTCGCGGGCAATAGTCGACTGCGAACCGCCGTAGCCGTGCCCGGGCCAGACGATGGTGTCGGGTGGCAGGGTGAGGAGTCGGGTTTTGATCGCATCGATCATCAGTTCCATGGAGCCGCCGGGAAAATCGGTACGGCCGACAGCGCCGACAAAGAGGGTGTCACCGGTGAAGCAATGAGGGGCACTATAGAGGCAGATCCCGCCCGGGGTATGGCCAGGGGTGTGGATTACCTGCAACTGCTCGTTGCCGATATCAATGGTGTCGCCGTCCTTGACGATCACATCCGCCGGTGGCGAGGGCGGCAGGCCGAGGCCGGAGAAGTAATCCTTGATGCGCGGATCGGCAAAGTAGGTGACGTCATCGGCATGGAGGACGATCTTGGCGCCGGTGGCTTCCTTGATGCGGCCGTTACCGCAGTCATGGTCCGGATGGCCGTGGGTGTTAATGATGTAGATGACCTCCAGCCCCTTGCTGTTGCAGTACTCCAGGATGCGGTCTTCATCACCGCCTGGGTCAATGACGGCGGCTTGTTTGGTTTGTTCGCAGGAAACGATGTAGCAGCAGACCCCCATCATTCCGACGGTGAGTTGTTTGACAAGCATAGTCATGATCCTTGTGTTGACGGAAAGGGTTGGCGGAGAAGGCGGTATCTCGGAGGATACAACCTCTGCAGCCGGGTTTAGGACCGGCTGCAGAGGATTTGGGACAACTTATTTGATGGCCCGTCGTAAAAACTTCAATCTACTGCGTTGCAGCCTTTTTCCCGACGCTCGACATACCTTCTGTAAGCCTTCGTGCCTGAAAAAACGATGCTCTTTGTACATCTGTGTTTTAACTGAGCCATCTTTCAGAATGTAATGGCCTTTTTACGAGTCCGTCTTATTTGGAACCGCAGCCGGAGCAGCCACAGCCGCTGGCAAAGGGGTTGGCGGTAACCGGGCCGGGAGGCAGGCGCTGCTCGACCGCGGCAACCACGATGTCAAAGGCCTTGATCGCCGGGCTGTCCTCGTCGCTGGACAGATACGGGGTACCGGTGTCCCCGGCCATAACCACTCGTGGATCCATCGGAACCCCACCGAGGAAGGGCAGGTCAAAATCACGGGCCGTCTGCTCGCCGCCACCCTTGCTGAAGATATCCACGGTCTCGCCACAATGGGGGCAAACGAAGCCGGACATATTCTCAACCACACCGACGATGGGCATCTCAACGGCCTTGCAAAAGTTGATCGATTTGCGGACGTCGGCCAGGGCAACTGCCTGCGGCGTGGTAACTACGACAGCCTGGACGCCGGGAATGGTCTGGGCTATGGAAAGGGGTTCGTCACCGGTACCGGGAGGAGCATCAACGATCAGGTAGTCGAGTTCAGCCCAGTCCATGTCGGCCACAAACTGACGGATGGCCTGGATCTTGAGCGGGCCGCGCCAGATGATGGCATCGTCACGGTTCTTCATCATGTACTCAAGGGAAACAACCTTGAGGTTGTCGTTGTACTTGAGCGGCGGGATGAGATCGTCGGGATTTTCCGGCGCCGTGAGGGAGCCGGTGAGGTTGAGCATGCGGCAGACGTCCGGACCGTGAAGGTCAACGTCCATGAGGCCGACCTTATGACCTTTCTTGGCCAGGCACAGCGCCAAGTTGACGGCCACGGTGGATTTGCCGACGCCGCCTTTGCCACTCATCACCAGGATTTTGTTCTTAATCCGCCCGAGAGATCGGGTGATGGCGATGTCCTGCTGGGCCAGACGGGCATCGCCCGAACTGCAACTGCCGCTTTGATCGCTCCCGCAGGAACTGCTACAAGAACTGCTCATAATTGCCTCCAACTGAAAAAGAAAAAAGGGAAAAGGGGGGAAAGAACCCATGTATGCGTTGCTTTCGGGTGGGGTGGCCGGGAACTCCTGACATCCTTCCCCATGACGACTCACCCGGTACTCGAAAAACATGAGCCCGCGCATTTCCTCCGTGGGAAAAGTAGAGCCGGAGATGCCGCGGGTCGCGAGTTCAGTACGATTTGGGGCTATACTTTAATGTCACAAAGTTGAAAAGCAAATAAAAAATCAAATGCAAGCTCAGGGAGGCTGAACTCTTGTTTGCCCTGTGTTTTTGTTGATTTATGATTGCCCAAAAAGGTATAGTGCTTACCTATACCTGAACCCGTGAGTCGGCCAATTGGCGGGCAGCCGCCGCCAAACGCACCTTCGGTCGCAACGTCGGCAAAGGGTGGTGTCCTTTTAAAAGATGTCTTTTGCGAAAAAACTTTGTCGCTTTTGCCAAAAGCTGCGAGGACGATAAAAGAGCCGTTCTCACAATATAAAACGAAAACGGCGTGCCGAGTTTGGCCAAACACTGTTTTGTCCATATCTGCTTTACCGTTTTCTGGAGTTTTGCTAAGCAATTAATTGAATGAATAAGCCGGTATCATACCGGAAGCGTATGCTTTGGGGGAGGACCTGATGGACCCGTTCAGTAAAAAACTGTTGGAAGAACTCGAGCAGATGCAACAGCATACGGGGCGTATTTTGCGCACCATGTCATTGCCCCGGATGATGTCCACGGACGGTGGTGTTTGGCAGCCGGCAGTGGATATTTACGAGGCAGAAAGTTCGATTTTTATCTATGCCGAACTTGCCGGCGTGGTTGCCGAAAGTCTGAAGGTGATCGTGGATGGACAACGGGTCGGTATCAGCGGTATCCGTCAGCTTCCGGCCCATAAGGCGATTGCCTGTATCCATCAGCTCGAAATAGAGCTCGGTAGCTTCCAGCGGACCCTGACCCTGCCGTCGACCGTGGAAGTGGAGGGGGTGGAGTCGGCCTATATCAACGGTATGCTCATGGTGACTTTGCCCAAACGCGTGAGAAAAGGCAAGGTGACTATCAGGATAACACCTGGAGAATAATATGGAAAACGAACAACAAGCCACGCAGAAAAAACTGGAACCCTCCCAGCTGGAGCTTCCGGAAATTCTGCCCATCATGCCCTTGCACGGGTTTGTCTTCTATCCTGGGATGGGATTTCCGCTGCAGGTCTCCAGCGAGACTTCCAAACAACTGATCGATGATGTCCTCCTTGGCGACCGGATGATGGGGATGGTTTGCAGCCGTCGCGCCCAGGTTTCGGATGACGATATTCTGGGCCCTGAAGATCTCTACCAGGTCGGTGTGGTCGGTTATCTCCACAAGCTCAATAAGGCCCCGGAAGGGCATTATCAGATACTGGTCAGCGGCACCAAGAAGTTTGCCGTGGGTGAATTCGTCGGCTCCGAACCCTACCTCAAGGCAAAGGTACTCGAAGTGCCGATGGAGAACGTCGAGGACAAGAAGATTGAGGCGCTCCTCTTTAATATCAAGGCCCAGTTCCAAAAGCTGGTCGCTGCCACCGAGCTTCCCCAGGAGTTGGTGGTCACCGTCAACACAATTACCAACCCCTTTTATATTGCCTACCTGGTAAGCTCCCAGCTCAACCTCAAGCTTGAGATGGAACAGGAACTCCTTGAAGTCACTCCCCTGCATGACCTGCTGCATCGCGTGGCCCAGGAATTGACCAAACGGCTGGAAACAGTAGAAATGAGCAACCAGCTCCAGGCCTCGATGAAGAAAGATATGGACGAGCGGCAACGCGAGTTCTTCCTTCGTCAGCAGTTGCAGGCCATCCGCAAGGAACTGGGAGAGGGCGACGAGGACAAGGTCGAGGTCAAAGAGCTCAGGGATAAAATCGCGGAAAAGGCGCTTACTCCCCAGGCCAAGACCGTGGTCGACAAGGAGTTGGCCCGTTTGGAACGGATCCCGCCCTCATCGCCGGAGTACTCGGTGTCGCGTAATTACCTCGATTGGATTCTTGACCTGCCGTGGATGGACTCCACCACCGACACCCTGGATTTGAACAAGGCCGAGGAAGACCTTGATCAGGATCACTACGGCCTGAAGAAAATCAAAAAACGGATCTTGGAATTTCTTGCAGTGCGCAAGCTCAAGGAAGATATCCATGGCCCGATTCTCTGCTTTGTCGGTCCTCCTGGTGTCGGTAAGACTTCGCTCGGCCAGTCCATCGCCCGAACCATGAACCGCAAGTTCGTTCGCATCGCCCTGGGGGGCGTTCGCGACGAAGCCGAGATTCGTGGCCACCGGCGCACTTATATCGGGGCCTTGCCGGGGCGCATTATCGAGAGCCTGAAACGGGCCGGTTCCAACAACCCGGTTTTTCTGCTGGATGAAATCGATAAGGTTGGCAGCGATTTTCGCGGCGATCCATCCTCAGCCCTGCTCGAGGTCCTGGATCCGGAGCAGAACTCGACCTTTACCGACCATTATCTCGATATCGAATTTGATCTCTCCAAGGTGATGTTCATTGCCACGGCCAACGTGCTCGACACCATCCCCGGCCCACTGCGGGATCGTATGGAGGTGGTGGAACTTTCCGGTTATACCATGCAGGAAAAGGTGGCCATTGCCAGCCGTTACCTCCTGCCCAAGCAACTGGATGCGCATGCCTTGCGGGACGATGATCTGGAAATGCCCGAGGAGAGTATTGCGGCCCTGATTGCCTCGTATACTCGTGAGGCCGGTGTCCGTAACCTGGAACGCGAGCTTGCCGCAATCTGTCGGAGCACGGCCGCAGAGATCGCCCGGGGCCGTACCGAGAAAATGGTGGTTAAGCCGGAAAATCTGTACGATTTCCTCGGGCCGCAGCGGTTTTTTCCGGAGATGAAGGCGCGCAGTTGGGGGCCTGGCTTGGCCACTGGATTGGCTTGGACCCCAGTGGGCGGGCAGATTCTCTTTATCGAGACCTCCAAAATGAAGGGTAAGGGAGGCCTGACCCTCACCGGTAAGCTTGGCGAGGTGATGAAAGAGTCGGCCACGGCTGCCCTGACCTACATCAAATCCCATGCCAAGGATCTGGGGGTGGATGAGGACATATTTGCCGCCATTGACCTGCATGTACATGTACCCGAGGGCGCGATTCCCAAGGATGGACCTTCGGCAGGTGTGGCGATGGTTTCCTCTCTCGTTTCGGTGATCCTTGGACGTCCGGTACGCCGGGATATTGCCATGACCGGTGAGATCACCCTGCGTGGTGATGTGCTGCCCGTGGGCGGTATCGGTGAAAAGGTGCTGGCCGCATTACGAGCCGGTATCCGCGAGCTGATTCTGCCGGTGCTTAATGAAAAGGATGTGCTGGAGATTCCGGAAGATATCCGTGAAGGGGTGATTTTTCATTATCCCCATACCATTCGTGAAGTATTGGAAATCGCCATCGAAAAAGCTGAGGCACAGAGCTGATGCTGGGTTGGTTTAAGAAAAAATTCGGCAAGAAACAGGTCGAAGAGGCAGCTCTCGAAGCGGAGCTTATCCAGGACGAGCCTGCGGTAGCTGAGCCCGAAGAGGAATCAGCACAACCGGCACCGGTATCTGTTGAGGCCGCGGTTCCTGAATCTGCCCGGGAAGAGAGCAAGTCTTCCCTTGACGCTGGCGGGGATAAGCGAGGGCCCCTGCTTGACGAGGCGGGTGTGGTATCCGAGCCTGTCGTTGCTGAAGCCGTGCAGGACGAGGAGTCCGACGGTGCAATAGCCCCAACTGCTGCGGCGACTGAAGATTCGTTTTTCTCGATTTCTCCCAGCCAGGACATTGCCTTTGCCGTTGCCGGGGAGTTGAATGAGTTTTTTCCGGAACCGGAACCAATCCAGGAGACGGAACCCCAGAAGGACGTGGCCGAGGCGGAATCTGCGTTGCCGCAGGAGGTGCTTGTCCCGACTGATGCGCAGCTAGGTGAGGCTGAGGACGTTGGCGAAGAACCGGTAGCTTTCAAGGTCGAGGCGGATGCGTCTGTAGCCAAACCTGAACCAGCCGTTGCAACGGAAAAGGTCGAAGAGCGTGAAGGGCTGGAAAGTTTAGAAGTATTTGTCTCCGAAGAGGCCTCTTTGGAACCACCGGTTGCAGAGGTCGTTGAGGATATACGCGAGTTCGTTCCCAAGGCGGCGGTTGAGGCGGAACAGGGTGAAGTCGTGGAAGAAGCCGTCTCTTCACGCGAAACTTCTCTTGAAGAGCCTGTAGCTGTTGCTGAAGAGGCGGTTAAGGAGATTGCCTCTCTTGAGGCTCCGGTACCGGAACCAGAGCAGACGCAAATTCTCGAGCCGGAAGCTGGAGCATCAATCAAGGTCGAGCTTGCAGACGAGGACTATTGTGAACCCGTTACCGGTGATCGTGTCAGTGATGAAAATCTCAAACCTGCCCTAGAGCGGAGAGAAGAATCCCCCGTCACTAAAGAGGAACAGGCGCAGGAAGAGATTGAGCCGGAAGACCTACCCGAGACAGATTCCGCACTTCAGGTTGAGGCCAAAGCTGAAATCGATGAACAACCGGTCAGTGCGGAAGAGTCGGCTGATGCGGAGGAAGAGACGCCTGCAAGCGATGAGTTGGAGAGTGATGAAGAGGGTGTCGTTCCCGCTGTACCGCTTGCCGAGAAAACTCAGGAAAAACCAGCGAGCAAATCGCTGTTTAAACGTTTGCGCGATCGGTTGGGGAAGACCCGCGATTCCTTTATTTATAGGCTTGATCGTCTCTTTCTGGGGAAAAAGGAAATCGACCAGGATCTGTTTGAGCAGTTAGAGGAGATTCTGATTACTGCCGACCTGGGCGTGAGTACTACCCTTGAGCTGATGGATCGGGCCCGGAAAAAGGTCAAACGCGACCAACTCAGTGATCCTCAGGCTTTAAAGAACATTATCCGGGAAGAGATCCTGGCTTATATCGAGGCTTCCGATCAGCCGGCTGACTTGGTCATGCCCGAGGAAGGACCTTTCGTCATCATGGTGGTCGGGGTCAACGGGGTGGGGAAAACAACCACCATCGGCAAGGTTGCAGCTAAGTTTGTCCGTTCCGGTCAGTCGGTGCTTTTAGTGGCCGCAGATACCTTCCGTGCAGCCGCCATCAACCAACTCCGTATCTGGGGTGAACGGGTTGGCGTGGAGGTGATTGCGCAGAAGCCCGGTGCCGATCCCTCCTCAGTGGTCTTTGACGGTCTGGAATACGGTGTGGCCCATAAATACGATGTCATTCTTATCGATACCGCCGGACGCCTGCACACCAGCGTCAACCTCATGGAAGAGCTGAAAAAGATCAAGCGGGTTATCGGCAAGAAAATGCCCGGTGCGCCGCATGAGGTTATGCTGGTGCTTGATGCCACCACCGGTCAGAATGGAATCTCCCAGGCCAAAATGTTTCACCAAACGGTTGGAGTCAGCGGTTTGGCCCTGACCAAGCTTGACGGAACCGCCAAGGGTGGTATTGTGGCCAACGTCTGCCGGGAGATCGGCATTCCGGTCCGCTTTATCGGTATCGGTGAGCAGATCGACGACCTCCGCGATTTTGACGCGCGGGAATTCGTTGACGCGCTTTTTGCCGAACCGGATCGATAAAACAACTCCTTCAATCCCAATCGCAGCTGGTTTTGGCCGGATGCGTCTTTTTTGTTTGTGAACATGGAATATCGACAACACAACCAACCCGGCTGCGGCGGTTGCCTGCTGCTCCTGGCCTTGTTTGCCTTGCTGACCGGCGGAGCCCAGGGAATATTAAATCTCTTCGGCTTTCTTATCTACTCAGGGTTTGCCGGCATCCTGATCCTCATTGGCGCTTTTTGGGCCTTTTCCTACTATGTGCGGCGTAAGGTCTCCACCTACGAGGCCTCGCAGAGCGAAAGCCACAATCGCTTTGTCTATCTACTGGTCAATATCCTGGTCAAGATTGCCCAGGCCGACGGTCATTTCACCCGGGCGGAATTGAACGCGATCCTTAACTTTTTCCAGTACAACCTGCGCTACAATCAGGATCAGATGTACTGGGTGAGGCAGTTGGTTAAGGAGGCCCGGGACAATGCCACCGATCTGCGCCAGTTGCTGGATGAGTTCCGCACCAGTTTTGCTTACGAGCCGCGGCTGATCCTTTTGGAGCTGATCTATCAGATCATCTACACCAAACAACCACCTCCCGACAATGAGCTTCGCCAGGCCCGCGAAATTGCTCAACTGCTGCAAATCTCGGTCTACGACCAGCGGACCATTGAGGCCAAATACATGTACCGCCAGCGGCAGCAGGCAACAAGTACTGCCAGCCAGGAAGAGCAGTACTATGCGGTGCTCGGCCTGGAAAAAGGGGCTGATTTTGCCGAAATTAAGAAAGCTTACCGTAAGCTGTCGATGCAGTACCATCCGGACAAGGTCGGCCATCTGGGTGAGGAATTCAAAAAGGTCGCTGAAGAGAAGATGAAGGAAATCAATGTAGCCTACGACTACTTTGAGAAGAAGTTCGGCAACCGGTAAGCTAGCGCTCTTTATGTATTGGAAAAAACAACGAAATATCTTCTAACAACTTATTGACAAGAGAGGCGTGCTATGAGCGGTGTGGCCAAGAAGATGCAGACATTTGCAGAGAAATCCTCCTGGATTCGCAAGATGTTTGAGGAAGGCGCGAAAATGAAGGCGGAGTTCGGTGCGGACAAGGTCTTTGATTTCAGTATCGGTAATCCCGATGTGCCGCCGCCGGCCAAATTCTACACCGTCCTGCGTGAGTTGGCTCAAGACGAGCAACCGGGAATCCATGGGTACATGCCCAATGCCGGATATCCGATGGTCCGCGAAGCGTTAGCTAAACGGCTGAGTGCCGAACAGGGGGTGACGTTTGGTATCAACGATATCCTCATGACCTGCGGTGCGGCGGGTGGCTTGAACGTCCTCTTTAAAGCCCTGCTTGATCCTGGCGACGAGGTCATCATTCTGGCGCCTTACTTTGTCGAATACAATTTTTATATCGACAATCACGGTGGTGTGCCCAAGATCGTGGCCACCGATAAGGAGTTCAACCTTGATCTCAAGGCGATCGAAGAAGCCCTGTCCGAGAAAACCAAGGTGGTGCTGATCAATAACCCCAATAATCCCACCGGTCAGATCTACTCCGGCGAGTCGCTCAAACAGCTCGGTCAGCTGCTCGATAGCGCCGGGGCAAAGTTCAATACCACGATTTATTTGATAAGCGATGAGCCCTACCGCAACATCGTCTTTGATGGCAACGATGTGCCGCCGTTGATGAATACCACCACCAACGCCATCATCGCCTCCTCCTACTCCAAGGAGCTGTCCCTGCCGGGTGAGCGAATCGGGTATTTGGCGGTGCATCCGGATATGGTCGACAAAGGTGGGCTTGTCGCTGCCCTGACCTTGGCCAACCGCATCCTTGGTTTTGTCAACGCTCCGGCCCTGATGCAGCGGGCGGTTATGCAACTGCAGGATGTCTCAGTCGACAACTCCATCTATGCCCGGCGTTTGGAAGTGTTCTGCAAGGTGCTTGATGAGGCGGGAATGAGCTATGTGCATCCGAAAGGAGCCTTTTATCTCTTTCCGCAGACGCCTATCGATGATGTCGAATTTTGCAAACTCCTGGCGGAGCAGAAAATTTTGGCCGTTCCCGGGCGCGGATTCGGCCTGCCCGGGCATATCCGGCTTGCCTTCTGTGTGGATGAGCAGGTGATTGCCGGTTCGGTGGACGGTTTTAAGAAAGCCATGGCGCTGGCAAAAAAATAAGAACCGGATTTCTCTGAAAAGGAATAGGCCGCTTGCCCTTGTGGGTAAGCGGCCTATTTTTGTGAGACGAGAAAAAGATCAGCCGCGATCCGCCTTGCGGATCACCTCGCAGAGGTCGTTGGCCATGGTGGTGATCTCCTGCTCATCTTCACCTTCGGTCATGACCCGGATCACCGGTTCGGTTCCGGAGGGGCGGACGAGGATGCGTCCCCGCGTTCCCATCGCTTTTTCCGCCTTGATCAGAGCCTCGTTGAATCCGGGAATCTGCTCCGGGGCGATCTTGGTGGCCATGCGTACATTTTTCAGCACCTGGGGAAAGGTGGTCATGATGGTGGCCAGTTCCGAGAGCGGTTTGTTCTTTTTGATCATGATAGCCAACAACTGCAGGCCAGCGAGGATGCCGTCGCCAGTGGTGTTGTGGTCGAGGAAGACCAGATGGCCAGACTGTTCGCCACCAAAATTATACCCCTTGGATCGCATGGCCTCAACCACGTAGCGGTCGCCCACCTGAGTGCGAATCATCTGCCCACCCATGGCCTGCATGGCCTGTTCAAGCCCCATATTGGACATCACCGTGGCCACCAGGGTTTTTTTCTTCAGCTTGCGGCGATGCATGAGCTCGCTGGCACAGACGGCCATTATGTGGTCGCCATCGACGATGCTGCCGTGCTCGTCGCAGACGATCAGCCGGTCGCCGTCGCCGTCCAGGGCCAGTCCGATGTCCGCTCCCAACTGTTTGACCTTTTCCGCCATCACCTCCGGATGCAGGGCACCACACTCGTGGTTGATATTCTTCCCGTCAGGCTCGGCACCGATCACGGTCACCTTGGCCCCGAGCTCGGAAAAGACATGCGGTGCGACCCGATAGGTGGCACCGTGGGCGCAGTCGAGTACGATGTGGAAATCGTCGAGCACGTAATTTTTAGGGAAGGTGTTCTTAAGGTAGACGATGTAGCGGCCGGAAGCATCTTCGATCCTGGAGGCCTTGCCGATCTCATCGGCCACCGGTCGCAGGGCTGCCATCTTCTGGGAAAAGATAAGATCCTCAATGTCCGCTTCCTGTTCATCGGGCAGTTTAAAGCCATCGGCGGAGAAAATTTTGATACCGTTGTCCTGGAAGGGGTTGTGGGAAGCGGAAATCACCACCCCGGCATCTGCCCGCATCGAGGTGGTGATAAAGGCAATGCCCGGTGTGGGGAGCGGTCCCACCAGCTGGACATTGACCCCCATGGAACAGATCCCGGCGGCAAGGGCGTTCTCGAGCATGTAACCGGAAACACGGGTATCCTTGCCGATAACAATAGTGTTTCCCTTGACCTGGTTCTTGACGATAAAGGCAATTGCCCGACCGATCTGCATGGCGATCTCAGAGGTCATGGGGTAGATGTTGGCCACACCGCGGACGCCGTCGGTTCCAAAAAGTTTTTTCATGAATGTTCCTTGCGTTGAATCAATAATGTATGAGGAAAAACGATTATTTGAGCAGGTGGACCTTGTTAGGGCTGACGCTGTGGATGACGATGGGGGCGTGCCCCGGCAGGTTGATCGCGTTGACATCCACGTTAGCCTCGGTTGCGGTCTTATCCGTGGGGAGGGTGATTGTAGCCCGGAGCAGGAGAGAGAGTTCCGGCGTTTCCTTGACCACCAGTTCGGGGATGTCGGCTTCCACTATGACCCACGCCGGTGAAAATTTGAGGCCGTCCTTGTTGGGCTTTTTAATAATTACTCGACTGACGTTTTTGCGAACCATGTTTTCCTTGAGGGCGACATTGACCTCAATAACCGTTTCACCGATCAATTTAACCAAGGATTCGTTGAGATCCAGATGGACTTGGAGTGTGCTGGAATGGTTCATTCCAGCAAGAGCAATCGGAAATGTCCTCAGCTCTTGCTCTTTGTCCAATGTTGTCTTCGGCCCGGTTACCGTAATATGGGGTGGTTTTAGCGTCAGGCTTTCCATGGTGAAACCGTCTGCAATTTTGCCTTTGGTTTCCGGAATGATGGTAAAATCTTTTTGAATGAGTCGGTCGATGGACAGGGTAATGGTGGCCGGTTGTACCCGTTGTACACTAATTCCCTGGGGCAGCGGTATGGATTCGGCCTCGTTTTGGATCACCATGGCACCGGGTTCGGCCTTGGTCAAATCGATCGGTAGGGAGATGTTCTGTTGGCGCATTTCCTGAATCAGACGCCTGGGGCCGCTGATGGCCACCTCGATATCCTTTTTGTACTGGTTGGCGATCACCAGATCGGTGGGCAGGTTGCGGATTTCAAGGGGCATGGAAACGATCAGGTCGACCCGGTCCTCTCCAACCACGAAGTACCACAGGCTCGCACCAATGATGAGTGAGAGTAGTTTAGGAAGCCAGTCTCGGGAAAGGGTGGGAAAATCAGGCATGGCGTTCGCGGCTTTTTTTTCTGTTCCGCCAGCGGGAGAACAGGGAGTGTATTTTAGGAGTGGTGATGAGTTCCGTCAAGGCTGCGGTCAGCGCCTTTTCGTCGTGGTAGGCGATAATTTGCCCCTCTTGGACCAGGGATATTTCCTGTGTTTCCTCGGAAACCACGATAATAATGGCATCGGTTTCTTCGGAAAGGCCCAGGGCTGCCCGGTGGCGGGTGCCATAGCGTTTGTCGATGGCTGGATTTTGAGAAAGCGGCAGCAGGCAGCCGGAGGAGTGGATTTTACCCTTGCTGATGATGACCCCTCCGTCGTGCATGGGGGAGGACGGCAGGAAAATGGCCACCAGCAATTCGGCCTTGAGGCGAGCGTCGAGGAGATGCCCGGTATCGAGATAGTCGCGCAGGCCGTTGTCCCGCTCGATCACCATGAGGGCGCCAATACGCCGCCGGGCCATGTAGGTCGCTGCACGAATGAGTTCTTCCACTTCACGGTCGCCGACTTTGCCTGGACTATGAAAAGGCGTTTTGCCCATCTGGGTCAGGGCCCGGCGGATATCGGTCTGGAAGAGGATCACGATAACAACGAGGATGGAGCCGAGAAAGGTTTTTAAAAGCCAATGCAGGGTTTGGAGTTCGAACTTGCCGGAGAGGTAATAGATGATAATAATGAGCGCAATACCAACCAGCATCTGGACCGCTCTGGTGCCGCGGATGAGCAGCATGATCCGGTAGATGATAAACGAGACAATGAGGATATCAAGGATATCCATCAGTCGCATTGGTTGGAGGGCGTCAAGCATGGTCGGTTTAAGCGTGAGAAATAAAAGAAAGTATTACATTGATATGTAGCATGTTCGGTGGTGATTGAACAAGGGAAAGAACAAAAAGCGCAGCTGACTGCGCCTTGTTCATCGTTGACTGGAAAAATTGAACAAATGGCAACAGAAATAAAAGGGTAATCACATGATACACGATTTAGTCCGGCAGACGCGAACAGTCCGCCGGTTTCAGGAAGAAAAAGTCATTGATGAGAATGTACTGCGCGATTGTATCGATATGGCTCGTTTAGGGGGCTCGGCCCGCAATGGTCAATCCCTCAAATACCTGCTGGTGACCGACAAGCAGTTGCGGGCGCAACTCTTTCCGCTCCTTGCCTGGGCAGGATATTTGCCGCATTGGCCTGGCCCCGAGGATGGGGAACGACCATCGGCCTATGTGATCTGTTTACTGGATACAACCCTGCAAAAAGGGCCGGAGACCGAAGCCCATTTTGATCTGGGCATTGCAACGCAAAACCTCCTGCTTGGAGCAGCCGAGCTGGGCGTGTTTGGTTGCCGGATAGGCGCCTTCTCCCCAGAAAAGGTTCAGCAACTGTTCAAATTACCGGAACAGTATAAGGCCTTACTTGTGGTGTCCCTTGGGTATCCGGCAGAAGAGGTCGTGCTGGAAAAGGTGGGTGCGGATGGTGATATCCGCTACTGGCATGACGAGCAGAACGTGCATCATGTACCCAAACGAAAGCTTGCGGATCTCTTGCTTGCTTCGTCCGATTTTACGGAAGAATGAACTGGGCGGTTGCAATGCTGGAAATACTTGGTCTGTTTTCCCTGCTCACCTTTGTCGGCAGCTTGATCGCTGTTCCCTGGCTCATCGGCCGCATGCCCACAGATTATTTCATTACCCATTGGCAGCAAGTCGATCAGCACCGCAAAGGCCACCCGGCTATTGCCTTGATTATTCTTGTGCTCCGTAGCGTATTGGGCCTGTTGCTCCTGTTGGCCGGGTTTGCCATGCTTTTTTTACCTGGGCAGGGATTGTTGACCATGTTGATTGGTCTATGCTTGATGGAATTTCCGGGAAAACGAAAATTATTGGGATGGGTGGTTGGGGAATCTTCTGTGCGGAAAGGGTTGAACTGGATTCGTAGAAAGCGGGGAAGGGACGAATTTGTGTTTTGAAAAAGTGAAACAGTGACATTCATGACAACTATGCCATGGATGTCACTGTTCGTATTTGCGCTAATTGGTCGGCCCTGAAAACGGGGGCCTTTAAACTAAATTAAACTTATTTTTCTTCTTTCCTTCGTACTATTCCGGCCACACCAAGAAGTCCCGCACCAAAAAGCAACATGGTGGTAGGCTCGGGGACCGAAGTAGTTGCCGCTGACCATGTGAAACGAGATTCATTCACTTGGTTGCTGAAATCCCATGACCCTATAGTATCTTCAAAACCATTGCCCGATACTGTTCCAGTTCCATGTAAAGCCAAGTAACCTGGGGAACTTGGCAAAATTTCAAGAGTGGTCATGCTGAAACTGAAACCATCGACTGCCCATAGTGGGTTGTTGGCGGTAAACGGAGAAAAAACAAAGTCATTCATGTCTGCAAGATCACCATCGGTGACATAAGTCGCAAAATCACCAGTTGTGAGCCCAACCATTGCTTTATTTGCATCAACACTACCAACAAAGTTTAAAAAGTCAATTTTTGTCCCTGAATCTACTATAACAGCTGTTCCTGTCATAGATATGGAACCAACAATCAAGTCAGCCATAGCGCTCCCAGTCAACAAACCAACTCCAGCCACGGCGATCAATGCACTTTTCAATAATTGCTTTTTCATTTTACCCTCCTAAGGCGTTTGAATGGAAAATCGCAATTGAATTTCTGTTTCCCTTCTTTATCCAATATCCATGCCTTTAGTCTGAGTGGTAGCTTATTTTTGAAGTTGTTTTTTGTAACAATCAAATATTTCACGATTTATTGCTGAATTTTTTTTGCTCGGTACGTCTGAGATTGGGAGAAATAGTTGATATTTTTTCTGGGGGGGTGGCGGAAAGAACGTGAATATTAGAAAAAGGTATCCAAGGAGTTGTTAAATATCCCGAGAAATAGGGAATTAAGTGTAAATGTGTTTAAAAAACAATTAGTTGCGTGTGTGTTTATTTTTCTGAATTCCGGAATTTTATATTGTGGGGTTTATTTTCTCTACTTGTGGGGGAGGGGTTCCCTGTTTTCGGAGGTGAGGGACGGTAGGCTGAGGTGTTTTTTTGGGGGGGTATGTACTGGAGGATTTGCCCTACTCGGAAAAAGCAATGCCAGCATGAAACAAAGGCGTATTTTCAAGGGGTTCCGACCAAACGACCCGAGCCTGTCCGTTGTCAATATTCAATCTGTTCTCCCCTTCAAGAGAGAACCGAATCAGCGTGTCCGGGGCTAAATATCGATAACTGGCAAAACGAATACCGTGCTCGCTCACATCAATGGTCCACGTCTCTTCCTGCCGCGTTTCCGGAGTTTGTTTATTGGGGCTAAGTTCGGAAAAGCGAAAAAGATGATAGCGAGGGATGCGAATTGAGCGACGGCGGTTGATGGGACGCTGGTCTTCTTTTGGCGGGTGGTCGTGCAGGTTCGCGAGGAGTTGATAGTGGTGGCAAGACAAGTAATATTGTGAAGTGCAATAGGCGGCAATGTGTTCAGGCACAGGCAAAAACAAGCCGTCCTTCACCAGCATGCAGGACTTGCTGTTTGGTGACCAGTGAGGGCAAAAGCAAGCAGTGGCTTGTGCTCGGGGAGTCGCTGGATCTGCAGGCTGAATGTGGGGCGGTTTCTTTTGCATAAGTAAAAAATATGCAAATAACGCTCCGTATTTGCTGCTATTATGGGGCGCTCTACCGGGAAGGGCTTTCTTTTCGTTATTTTCCGTACAGTTCTTCTCAATCGCGTGCATTTTTCCGTGGGTTTGTTTATATATCACCTCTGGCAAAATTGGTAAGACCCCTTTCCTCTTTTAAAGGACAATCCACCTGCTGTGAAGGAGTTTTCATTGGCTGATAACATTTTACTCATTGGATTCATGGGCGTTGGCAAAGGGCGGACAGCTCGGGCCCTGGCAGCGAAGACCGGTTGTTTTGCCGTGGATACCGATGATCTTATTGAGTCGTTTGTCAAATTGAAGATTCGTACCTTGTTTGATCAGCAAGGGGAACCGGCTTTCCGGAAAATCGAACAGCAGGTCGGCTGTTGGTTGGAAGCCAATGTTCAGGGAACCATCGTTTCCACGGGTGGCGGGTTTTTTATGGTTGAGAATTTGAACCGGATAGGCAAGGTTGTCTATCTGCATTCAAGCTTGAAGGCCATTATCTCTACCCTGAAAAAACATCCGAATGCGGCGCGAAAAGTCAAAAAGCGGCCACTTTTACAGGATATGGAGAAGGCAAAAGTGTTGTATCAGGCGCGTTTGCCGCAGTATCGCGAGGTGGCTGATTATGAGGTCAATGTCGAGGGGAGGAAAACCTCGGATATCGCAACCGAGATCAAATCTTTGCTTGCACGTGATCGGGTATTGTCTCTCTAAACAAGGCGGGAAGGTATTTCTTCCTTGCGTTTGCACCCTGATCCCGGCAGATTGGACCCATTATTTGCATCAGATATTCATTTCATTCTCTGATGGCGTCGTAAAATCTTCGATCTACTGCATCGCCCCGTTTTTCCCGACACTCGACATGTCTTCTGCCTGCCTTCGCGCCTGGAAAAACGCTACTCCCTGTATATCTGTATTTTTAACTGTAAGCCTTTCATGATGTGATAGCTTTTTTACGAGGCCATCATTCTCTTGAGAACGCACAACCCAGGACCCTTGCATGAGTGAAATTACCCGCTACGTCAAAGGTCAGGATCCGGATCGGGATGCCTGGCTGACTAACTTTTTCACTGAAAATCATTTGGCCTACGAGACCTTCCCTGATGTGGTGGCCTCGCCGGAACAGCTCAAATTCATCGTCCACTTGGAGGATGAGCTGATCTATTATCCTTGCTCGGACGAGCTGTTTCACGCCATTATCGACAAGCGTGCGGATACGGCACTGACATCCGTCTATATTGGGATCTGGACCCGGTTGGAGAAGCTGGTGAGCGAGGTGGTCACCGATCCCTATAAAAAAAGCTACCTGCTCAGTCTCCTCACCATTAAATATAACCACGAGACCATGCACAAGGTGCAACTGCCAGGGCGGATCGAAAAGCGGTTGTTGGGCATTTTCACCACCATCTCTGAGATCGATCGACCTCTTGGCGTTGAACGCGAGGAGGAGAACAAGCGGGTTGCCGCCTTCCTCCTGTCCGAGGATTTTGAAAAGGCCTTTAATTCACCGGAGGGGCTTGAAATCGGTGCGGACACAACGCTGACCGATATCGATCTTCAACTCCATCTGCTTCGGCTCAAACGATTATTGCTGCTCTCCTCGATGCGCCCCATTTGGCGTCAGGAGCAGCCACCGGATATTGAAACCATCCGCCAGGTCATGAATAAACCCCTGGACACTCCGGAGTGGGATTGGCTCTGCAACTGGTTGCGCGAGGTTGTCTCCGGGAAGCGGAGGCCCTGCATTCTCTGGGTGGGTGGGCGTTCCGGCGAAATCGTCTTTGATCTCGCCATCCTCCGCATTCTGATGAAGATGGGGATCAAAGTCATCCTGGCGGTGAAGCAAAGTTTCTATTACCACCGGGTCTCCTTTGTCGATCTTCTCGAGGATCCGACCTTGGATGCATTGCTCATTGATGCGGATCTGATCGGTGATCCAAAAATTTCCAAAAATGAGCTCCTGCGTTATCTGGACAGCGATAATCGGTTGCTGGTGATTTCCGACGGTACTCGCGAGCCCTTTAATCCGCTCCTGACCTCGGTTACCTATGCCCGCTCCTTCAAGGAGGCCGACCTGGTGGTGTACCGCAATCCCGGTGGGCGCGAGAACATCACCAACCATTTTCAGTTCACCCGCGATATCATCTCCATCATTCCCGGTGACGACGGCGAGATCGACCTGCTGTTCAAACCGCATCATCCCAAGGCGATCCGCTTTTCACGCGCCGAATTGCGACGCATGGCCGATGATCTCATTGCCATGGTGGTACGGGAAAAGGGCCAAGGCAAGACTATCATGTTCTACTCGGCAATTGTGGGATCGATTCCCGGCCAACTCCAGACCGCCAAGGAGATTCTCAACGTCTTTGTCGATCACCTGCGGGCATCATTGGGCGACGTGGTGATCATCAACCCTGGTGAGCATTTTGTCGAGGGCATGGATGCGGACGACATCATGTATATGTGGGAGATTTTTCAACGCTCCGGTCATATTGATATCTGGCGCTTTCAAAGCGTGGATGATATCGTCAAATCCTTCGAGCTCATGGGCAAGAAAGTGCCGCCGGAATGGACCGGCAAGGATGCAACCTACTCCACCGGCTGCACCAAAGAGATGGAAATTGCGATGCAGATGCAGAAGCTTTTTCCCGAGATGCAACTGATGGGGCCCCCCTACGAGAAGTTCCAGCGCCGCAAGGAATACGGGGTGGGTAAGTTGTACGACCGCACCCTGGCCGGCAGTGAGTAAACCGGGGAGCTTCTCTCATCCCAAGAAAGAAAATACGCAGCGGGATGGCCTTCAATGGTCTCTCCCGCTTTTTAAAACAGGCAGATACGCATCATGAATACCACTCAAGCACTGAGTTATCTGGAAACAACCTTCCGTTCCATTTATCCCCAGGATTTTGAATTCCGCCAACAGGCCGAGGATCGGCTCAAGCAGTTGACCATGCCTCTTTGGGCCATGGGAGATTTGATGGATCTGGCGGTTGATCTTGCCGGTATGACCAGGTCCATGCATCCTCCGATTGCCCGCAAAAAAGTGGTGGTTATGGTGGGCGATCACGGGGTGACTGCCGAAGGGGTGTCTCAGTATCCGACCGAGGTCACCGCGCAGATGGTGCAAAATTTCACCCGTGGAGGCGCGGCCATCAACGTGCTCGCTCGCAAGGCAGGGGCCGAGGTGTGCGTGGTCGATGTCGGATGCCAAGAGGACTTTGCGGATTTGGTTCGCGAAAGCAAGGTTATTGCCAAAAAGATCGGTCGAGGCACGGCCAATATGGTTTATGGCCCGGCCATGACCAGAACCCATGCGGTGATGGCGGTGGAGGCTGGGGTTGAAGTGGCCAATGCACTCGCTGCCGAGGTGGATGTTTTTGCCACCGGCGAGATGGGGATTGGTAACACCACCCCGAGCACAGCCATTGCCGCTGTATTTACCGGCAAAAAGGTGGCTGATTTGACCGGACGCGGCACCGGTATTGACGATGCGCGCTTTACACACAAAATTGCGGTGATTGAAAAGGCCTTGGCTCGCAATACCCCCAATGCCAAGGACGGCCTGGATGTGCTTGCCAAGGTCGGCGGTTTTGAGATTGGTGCCATCGCCGGGTTGATCATCGGGGCGGCAGCCAAACGAAAGCCGGTGGTGGTCGACGGTTTTATCTCCACCGCCGGAGCCATGATTGCCTGCAGCCTGGAACCCTTTGTCCGTGATTACCTTATCTGCGCCCATCGTAGTGCGGAACCGGGCCATCTTGCCCTGCTGGAAAAATTGCAACAACGGCCGTTGCTTGATTTGAATTTGCGACTTGGAGAGGGAACCGGTGCGGTACTGGCGATGAACTTGGTGGAGGCAGCGGTGGCCCTACTGACCGATATGGCCACTTTTGCTGAAGCAGGTGTGTCAAAGGCGTGATGGCATCGTACAAACTTCGCTTTACTGCGTTGCAGCCTTTTTCCCCGATACTCGATATACTCGTGTACGCCCTCACGGTTGGAAGAGCGCTCCTTTTTGTATAGTGCTGTTTTTGCTGAGCCCTCTTTCAGAATGTGCTGGACTTTTATGAGCCAATTTATTGAGGAAGAAAAAAGGTAAAAAGTATAAAAAATTGTACTTCGGGTGCCAGGCCATTGACGCTACCCACGATCTGTGCTATTCTAAAACAAATATGTTTTGCTCAATTACCCATAAAATTATTAATCGTGGTGCAGTCGTGAAAACCTTGATTGTGGGTTCGGCAATAGTTGGTTGTCTTCTGTTTTCTCCGGTCTACTCGGTCGTTGCGGCCGATGTCCAGACGGTGGCCTCGCAAAAAGAGGCCTTCCCTCCCTACGAAATCCCTGCCCAATTAACCGCAGAAGAAAAAAGCTGGTTTAAAACCTTCCAGGAAGGAAATATCCTTTCCGAAGGGTGGCAGTCCATTGCTGCTGAAATTATGGCTAAAACTCCACCCGAACAGCAGCCGGTACAAAAGATCGCCCTGGACAACCTGGGCAAAAAAATCGGCATGGAGTGGTGCCGTCCCAATGCGGTACGCCGGGTGAACTCCTCAATGCTCAAGGAGTGGGGCGATATATTGCGTAAAACCGCCCGCACCAATCCCCGGCAGTTGGCCTCCGCCATTGCCTACATCGACCAGAAAGTTGATTCGGTTCTCGATTAACACGGATTCCTCATCAGTTTGGCATTTTGTCGAAATTGCGCTTGCCTTTTCGGGTCGCTGCCCAGTCGGAACAAAATGTTCGTGAGAAATTTGGGCTAATCCCCTTCCTCCTGCCCTTCGGTCACCTGTTCCACCCGGCAGAGTAGTCTGCCCTGGTGGAGCATGGCTTCGATTGTATCTCCTTGTCTGACCTGCGTTGATAGCCTGAGTACATGCGGCTGTTTGCCGGTGGTGCGGACAATAGCGTAGCCACGGGCCAGGGTGGCCAAGGGGCTCACCGCATGGAGAATGCCTGCGGTCCGGGCAAATCGATCCTCCTGTTCCTGCATATACTGACGCATGGTTTGTTGCAACCGGTCCTGGGCAGCTTGAAGATGCTGCTGGGGGAGCTGCAACCGATGGACCGGGCTATGCTGCGCAAGTTTGAGGGTGGCGGACTCCAGGCGGCGTTCCTGGTTCAACAGGACCTGGCGTAGCCCGTTGTGCAGGCGGGTGGTTTGGTGATCTAGTCGGAGCATGAGCCGATCCAGCGGATGCGGCATGGCCTGCAAACGCTGCGAGATGAGCTGTAGACGTTGGTTTGCCGATTGAAAATGATGCCCCAGGCTGCGTGCCAGGCGGTTTCGGCTCTGCTCCATCTTTTGCCTGAACACTTGTCTATCCGGCATGAGGAGTTCTGCTGCTGCGCTGGGCGTGGGCGCGCGTAGGTCGGCGGTGAAATCGGCAATGGTGAAATCGATCTCATGGCCCACGGCACTGACAACGGGAATGGCTGATCGGCGAATGGCCCGGGCGAGCTGCTCATCGTTAAAGCACCACAGATCTTCAATGGAACCGCCACCACGGCAGAGAACGATCACATCCGGTCGCAATTCCCCATTGATCTCGGCCAGGGCCTGGCTCATTTCCCCGGCGGCCTGCTCGCCTTGAACCGAGACCGGATACACGGAAATCCGAATCGACGGCCAGCGCCGGGTGGCAATGCGGACAAAATCATGCACGGCCGCGCCCTGGGGTGAGGTGATTAGGCCGATATGTTCCGGAAACTGCGGCAGCGGCCGTTTGAGGTGCTCATCAAAAAGGCCTTCAGCCGCCAGGCGCCGTTTGAGTTGGTCAAAGGCCTGCTGCAGGGCACCGGCTCCCTGGTATTCCACCGTGTCGGCGATCAGCTGGTAATCACCTCGCGGTTCATACACCGATATCCGGCCCCGGCAGACCACATGATCTCCGTCTTTGATCGGCTTGGCCAGGTAGCGTTGCTGCTGTTTGAAGAGGACGGCCTTGATTTGGGCCCCGCTGTCCTTGAGGGTGAAATACGCATGACCGGAGTAGGGGCGGTGCAGGTTGGAGATTTCCCCGGCCACACTGATAAAGGGGTAGCGCGCCTCAAGCAGACTGCGAATGGAACTGTTGAGTTCGGAAACAGTGAATATCCGTCGGTCATCCATGGGTTTTTCCTCAAGCAAGGCAGAGAGCGCTGATAATCTTTTTCGAAAGAACGCTGATGGCGCCTCGGGAAACGCTCTTCCTTGTATCTCTGTGCTTTTTCTTAGCCAGCGCTCAGGATGTGATGGATTTTTTTACGAGCCCATCATTTTCCCGTTTGTTGTGCTTATATCTGATGATGAAAGCACGACGTTGTCCTCTGTAAGGCACTGTTTGTGAAAAGGCGGATTTTCTGGCCGTTGAGTTTTTACGAGACCGTCCCGATTGCCTGATGATTTTTTTTTTCGCCGGGTTATAATCCCTTTTTTACAGAATTGATCCGCAGGCTGTTTTGTACCGGCTGCAGCCGGTGCCCGCAACGGCTAATTTACGGTAATCGTTGCATCGGCTTATGGGCGCGGTTCCCTTGCTTTGAGCCCGAACAACCTTTTGTTTTCACGATTCATGCATCCCTAACGGAGATCACACATATGACAGAGCCTGCCACCCTTGATCCGAACAACCTCAAACTCCAACCTTTGGGACCGCCGGAAGGGCTGTTGGAACAATTCAATATACCGCCGAAGGTGATTGCCTTTATTCGCCGTCATCAGCGTGTTCTCTGGATCGCGTTCATTGCGGTGGTTGTTTTGTCTTTGGCCATAGCCGGATTCAACGCTTACCGCGATCATCGGGAACAGTTGGCGGCCTCGGCACTCGATGCCGCGTTGCTTGCCCCAAAGGACAATAAAGCCCTTTTGGAGAAGGTGGTGGCCGAGTATGGATCCACCGACTCGGCGCTTTGGGCCAAGGTTGAGTTGGCGGTGCTTTCCGAACGTGGGGGACAGGCAACCACAGCCATCGGTGACTTGGAGTCGATCAATGGCGGTTTAGCGAAGAAATCGCCTTTAAAACCTCTTTTGGACAACAAACTGGCGGCTCTGTACGAAAATGAGCACCAGTTGGACAAGGCATTGGTGCTGTATACCGAGCTGTCCACCTGGGAGAATTTTTCCGCCGAAGCCTATCGGGCTCTGGGGCGGGTAAATGAGCAGTTGGGCAAGAAAGAGGAAGCCGTGGCCATGTACGGCAAATATCTCGATTCGGAAAATGGGCAGTTTCGTCAGGGACAAGCCAATCCGGTTCGGGAGATGGTACAATCCAGACTGAATCAATTGAAAAAATAATGGACATTATCAGTAATCCTCAGGAGATGTACGCTTGGTCGCGGGCGCAGGCAAAAGAGGGCAAAACCGTTTGTCTGGTGCCGACCATGGGCTATTTTCACGAAGGTCATCTTAGCTTGATGCGCCGGGGGGCAAGCCTATGTGATCGAGTGGTGGTGAGTTTGTTTGTCAATCCAACCCAGTTCGGGCCCAATGAGGACCTGGATCAATACCCGCGGAATTTTGACCGCGACATGTCGCTGGTGCGGCAGGAGCAGGTTGCAGCTGTTTTTGCCCCGACCCCGGATCTGATGTATCTGCCGGGATACCAGACCGAAATCCGGGTGAAGGAGCTTTCGACCCACCTCTGCGGCAAGAGCCGGCCGGTGCACTTTGCCGGGGTAGCCACGGTGGTCACCAAGCTGTTCAATGTGGTCCAACCGGATATGGCGGTGTTTGGTGAAAAAGATTTCCAACAGCTAGCCGTTATTCGTCGGATGGTGAAGGATCTCAATATCCCGGTCAAGATTGTCGGCCATCCCATTGTTCGCGAAGCCGACGGCTTGGCCATGAGTTCCCGCAACGCCTACCTTGATCCGGCCAATCGGGCGGCCGCGCTCAGTCTTTCCACTGGACTGGCCAAGGTGCGCGAGATGGCGGCAGCGGGAGAGCGATCGGTGACCGTGCTGGCGCAGATGCTTGATGCCCATATCCATTCCTTTACCGGCACTGCGATCGACTATGCAAGTTTTGTCCATGCCGATACACTGGAGGCTGTTGAGAGCGTCGATGAGAAAACCGTGCTCGCCTTGGCAGTCCACATTGACGGCAAGGTGCGGTTGATCGACAATGGCTATTTGTTGCTGTCGGACGTCGCCTAAGTCGGTGTCCATCCAGAAATGGTCTTTTCGCCCAATTTCTACGGTATGTGCTCAATTTTTTCCTCGGAATATCATCTATATGCCTGCGGTTAAATTTTTCACATGCCTTGAACTTGAACGAGAATCCTCCCCTCTGGACAGACACCAGTTAATCCCATAAACGAGCGGAAGCCGCAATAACCGGTTTCCCATCTCTACGAGAGGTGCATCCGTGCCTGGATTTGAAATATTTGGAGCAGAAGAGAAAGCGCAAGTGCTGGAAGTTTTGGAGAGCGGAGTTCTGTTCCGTTACGAGTTTGCTGCCCAGCGCAACAATGTGTGGAAGGTGCTCGAGTTTGAGCGCGCCTTTGCCGCCTATACCGGGGCTAGTCATGCCCAGGCCGTGACCTCCGGAAGCGCGGCCCTGAAGGTTGCCCTGGCCGCCCTTGGTATCGGAGCCGGGGATGAAGTCATCACCCAGGGCTTCACCTTTGTCGCCACCTGGGAGGCCATTCTCGATTGCGGTGCAATCCCGGTGTTCACCGAGGTCGACATGACCCTGAACATGGACCCCGCTGATCTGGAAAATAAGATTGGTCCCAAGACCAAGGCCATTATTCCGGTGCATATGATGGGTGCTCAAGCCCGGATCGTGGAAATCAAGGCGATTGCCGATCGCCATAATATCCCGGTGCTCGAGGACACGGCCCAGGCCGCCGGTTGTCGGCTCAACGGCAAGCACCTGGGGAGTTTCGGTGCTGTGGGCACTTTTTCCTTTGATTCGGTCAAGACCATGACCACCGGTGAGGGCGGCATGTGCATCACCTCCGATCCTGCACTTTGGCAGCGGATGTCCGAATATCAGGATCACGGCCATGATCATATTCCCAATCCCGGAGGCCGCGGTGGTGAGGGGCGGCCCTTTATCGGCTTTAATTACCGCATGATGGAGATTCAGGGTGCCATCGGTCTGGCCCAACTGGCCAAACTCGACGGCATGGTCACGGCCCAGAAGAAAAATAAACAATTCTTCCATGACGCGGCGAGTATCCTGCCCGGAGTTGTCTTCCGGGAGATCCTCGACCCCGAGGGGGACTCGGCGACCTTTTTCTCCTTCCTTCTTCCCGACAAGGATCGGGCCAAGGCGGTCAATCAGGTGCTGCGAGAGGCGGGTGTCGGCGCAGTGAGTTGGAGCGAGAACGGCTGGCACTATTATCCGAACTGGGAACACCTGCTGGAGGGAAAAACACCCTCTGCCAACGGCTGGCCCTTCAATGCCCATGGTCAGCGACGGGTGATCTACGATCCTCAAGCCTTGCCGAAATCGGCGGCCATTCTTGAGCGGACCCTGACCTACCAGGTGCCGATCATCCTTGCCGACGAGCAGAAAACCAAAATCGCCGCAGCCCTGAAAAAAGCCGTTTAAGGCTGCGTTGCAACTCCGTTGAAGGTTTTGTTTGCCCCTTGTTCATCCTGGTTCGTCACCGGTTGTTCAAGGGGTCCTTTTCTGCCTGATCCAACGTAGATGTCAAAACGAACCGCCTTGCCCTTAAGTGAGTAGGACGGTACCTTCCCCGCGAGATGCGGTCCTTTGAGGGGCCGTTTCACCACCACCTTTTTTGCACCCACTAAAAGAGCTGCCTGCAAGAGGGATTCCGGGGCGATGGAGCGATCATCCAGGTATTGGAGCAGACGCAGGTTCTGCTTAACCTTGGCGCTCTTGCTGCGCTCGGGAAACATCGGATCCAGGTAAATCACTTCTGGCAGTTCCGCAAGGTCAGTGAATATTTCCACACTATTTCCACTACGCAGGCGAATGCGTTCCGTCACCATCCGCAGATGCGATAGACGACTGGCCCTGTTCAGACCATCGGAAAGCAAGGCCGCCACCACGGGATTGATCTCGATCATCTCGACCCGGAAGCCATGGGTCGCCAAAAGGAGTGCGTCCCGGCCGAGACCGGCTGTGGCATCGATGAGCAGGGGATGAGACACCCGGCGGATTTTTGCGGCCTGGATCAAGAGCTCGCTACTGGTCTGGCGGCTTCGTCGTCTGGCGGTGGCGGAATCAAAATCCACCCACAGGCCACCAGAAAGCTCAGAATTACCGAGGATGCGAAATTCCAGTCGATCCTCACCAAGACAAAGCAGCGGACCTTGTTCAGGCGGCGTTTTTATCCAAGGGATTCCAAGCATTCGGGCCAGGTCTTCTGCCTGGGCAAAGGGGATTTCCGGGGCCGACCACAGGGCAAGGGAGGAGAGAGACTCGGGCATGAATCGTTGTGATAACCTGATGGATTTTTTGCTGATTGCCTTTTGATTGGCCGCACTGTATCATGAGATTCACGAGCCTTGCAAACCATTGTTGCCCCCTTGCGGGCATTGCCACCAGGATTGTTGATGAGCACCTCCACACCTAAAGTTATTGCCGTTATCCCTGCCCGTTATCAGTCAAATCGTTTCGAGGGCAAACCACTGGCTCTGATTCAGGGTAAACCGATGATTCAGCACGTGGTCGAGCGTGCACAGCGGGTTGATCTCCTTTCCCAGGTAGTCGTGGCCACCGATGATGAACGTATTGGCAAAACCGTTGAAGGCTTCGGCGGCTCCTGGGTCATGACCCGCCGCGACCACGCAACCGGTACGGACCGGCTGGCGGAGGCTGCCGGTTTGCTCGATATTTCCGACCAGGACGTCATTGTCAATATCCAGGGCGACCAGCCTCTTTTCCCGGCGGAAATTGTTGAGCAGGTGGCCAGGCCCCTGATCGACGATCCATCCCTGCCCATGTCGACCCTGATTTACAAGATTATCCGTCCAGAGGAAATTCAGGATCCCAATCATGTGAAAACCGTGTTTGATTGCCACAGCAATGCACTCTACTTCTCCCGCGCACCAATCCCGTTTCAGCGGGATCCTGATGAAAGCGAAGCTCCGACCTACTACAAACACCTGGGATTTTACGCCTATCGTAAGGGCTTTTTGATGACTTTTGTCGGTTTACCCGAAGGTCAATGGGAACGGTTTGAAAAGCTTGAGCAATTGCGAGCACTTGAGTTCGGCTACACCATCCGGGTTGTGTTGACCGACCATGATTCGGTCGAGGTCGACACGCCCAAGGACCTGCTCAGGGTGGAAGAGCTGCTGGTTGCCGCTCGTTAATCCCGTGTTGCCATATTTCCAGGGAATCCGATAAATGGCCGGAGCACAGCCACTGAAGTCACAATTACAGTTTCTTACCTCCCAGGGCTTTTCCGTGCTCGATGTGCTGCCGGAAAGCAGCCTGGCGGAGAAAGTAACCTCAATCGTGCTTGAGAGTACCGCCAATTTCTCTCCGGCCATTTCCTCGCTGTTTTTCAATCTCAAACGCCAGATCGATGAACTGGATTCAAGCGCAACTCGGGTGGTGGTTTTCGGCGGCGGCACCGGGCTTTCCAATATCGTTGGCGGTGATTCCAGACGGCTTGGCTGGGCACGCAAACCCTTCACCGGCCTCAAAGAGATCTTTCCCCAGTTAGCCTCGGTAGTCTGTGTGACCGACGACGGCGGTTCCACCGGTGAGTTACAGAAAGATTTGCCCCTGGTAGCCCTGGGGGATCTCCGTCATGTGCTGATTTCTTCAGTCCGTCAGGAAAATTTGCGGCATAACTATGGCCTTGACCGCATTGGTGCCAGACGTTGTGCCGGGGCGCTGCATGCAATCTTCAACTACCGTTTTATTTCCCGTCCCGAATCGGCTGGCCAGCTCCTCCGTGACACCGGCGCCTTTCTTACAGATTTGCCGCCGGAACTGGAGAGCCTGATCGCAAAATTGATTGAGCGGATTTTCACCGATACCAGGCTTCGTGCCACGGTGGATCGCCCGCAATGTTTGGGGAATCTGTTGGTCGCGGCTGCCATCTATATGCAGCTTGATCCGGCCCTCTCAATCACCGAGCTCCTTGCTTCCCATCAGGTGGTACGAACCGCTACCATTCGCGGCCTGGCTGCGTTGTCGACTGCGCTTGGCGTGCCGCAGAATTCAGTGCTTCCCTGTACCACCACCCTGTCCCAGCTGCAAATGCTGTACGGCAACGGTGTTCTGGTCACCAGTGAAGACAAATCCAGCAAGGCCAGGCGTGGTTATCCGGTGGATAGAGTGGTGGTGGAATTTAGCCGTACACCCTTTCTTCAGCCCGAGGTGGTTCAGCTGGTGCAACGGGCCGATATCATCCTTTTTGCTCCGGGCAGTCTCTACACCTCGATTATTCCTATTCTCCAGGTTCCGGGGTTGGCTGATGCCATTCGTAAAAATACCAACGCACTGAAGGTGCTGGTGGCCAACATCTGGGTGCAGAAAGGGGAAACCGATGTTGCCCGCGATGCCCCGAATCGAAAATTTTATGTTTCCGACCTGATTCAGGCCTACCACCGCAACATCCCCGGTGGGGTGGAAGCCCTTTTTTCCCATGTCATCACCCTGGATTTGACCGATATCCCCGGCTCGATCCTGCAACGTTACGCCCTGGAAGAGAAGGAACCGATCTATATCGACCGGAACCGGATTCGCGCCCTGGGGTTTGCCTCGGTGGAAGCCAAGGTCTTTGCCGAGGATCAACTCCGTCAACGTGGTGCCATTCAGCATGACCCCAATGCCCTGGCCAAGGCCGTTAAAGCCCTGTGGGCCTTGCACCAGGCCGGTTGGCTGCAAACGCCATCACGCAAGGAGTTTCTGCCCGCCGCCGATTTCGTCTCGTGGAGCAGTTATCCAATCCGCGTCCTACCCTGCCTTCGGTATGAAAAAATCCGCTCCCAACTGAGCTACCTTAGTACCGAACAACTCCACGCCGGCTCATTGATCATGGTCAAAATGAACGAGGTCGAGCGGAAGTGGTTGCTTGACCGGGTGGTGGAAATTATCTGGTTACATCCGGATATCCCTTTGGAGCACCTGCAGTTTATCCGCGGTATTACCTTGGTGGAACCGGAGGCATGGAAGCGATGCCAGGAGTGGGATAATATTTTTTCCTTTTATGATCCCCATGATCAACGGATCAAGATCCGTAAGGATCAGGCGGAAAATCTCAACCGTTTTGAGATGGTTTTTCTTGTGGCTCTGGGGCAATCCCTTTTGGGAAATTATGCGCTGAGTAAACACATGCAGGAGGTGTGTTGCGGGCAAACCGCTGTCGGTCGTGTGTATCGGTTGCAGGTTCGTGAGCAGGCTCAGTTAGCCAGCTTTCTTGACTCGGACGATCTGGACACCTATCTGCAACTCTCACGGATGCACCGACAGGCCGGACAAGATAGGGTGTACACTCGAGTCGTCAATCCCAGTGAGGGGTTTACGCCGCCCGGGCTTTTTTTTGGACTTTTTTATGCCTGGTACCTGGACAACAGGTTTGCGGCCAACATAGAATACAAAATGTCCATTATGCGGAACATCATTTCCGACTTGATTCCTGAGCAGATACGGATAGTTGATCGACGCCGGAAAACGATTGACTTCTTCCGTTCACGCATCTTCAGACAACGCTATCCTGAACTTTCCGGAAAATAATGTGAACATCCTGTGCTGATTCTATCCTGCCTGCTCCTGGCCATTTACACCCTTTTTACCGTCCTGTTTTACGTCATCCACCTGCGTCCTCGTCTGCATTTGCTTTCGACATTGACCGGTTCGAAGTCAGATTCCCAAGGTGAGGGTGGGGAACCATCCACCCCGCCCCTTGCGAGCCCTGGGTTGCAGCACGCCCTGGAAGAATGGCACTACACCTTTGATGCCATTATCGATCCGGTCCTGATTTTGAGTAATGATTTGCGCGTGATCAAAGCCAACCAGGCTGCCCAGCAATTGTTGTCGGTTAATGGTAGCCCAATCGAAGGCAAGCATTGCCACCAGTTGTTCAATGGTTCCGAGGAAATCTGCCCCTTCTGTCCGGTGCGGAATGTACGGCTGGAGCGCAAGGCACAGCGGTACGAACAGACCTTTCGCTACTTGGGCCGCACCTTTTGCGTGAGTTGTTCCCCGTTCCTTGACCAGGAAGAGATTGTTGGTTTTGTCTATTTTGCCAAGGATATCAGCCTGCAGCGGAATCTGGAAAAACGGATGGTCCATGCCCATAAGCTTGAGTCGATTGCCACCTTGGCCGGAGGTATTGCCCATGATTTTAATAACATTCTTGGGGCGATTCTGGGCAATGCCGACCTGTTGTTGTACCGTCTTCCCAACCACGAGCGTTCGGAGCAGCAACCAACAAGTCCGCCGATCAGCTTTGATGAGGTCGGAGAACATATTAAGGCGATCCGTCGGGCCGGTAACCGCGCCAAGGAACTGGTCACGCAAATTTTAGCGTTTAGTCGTCAGTCAACCAATCAGCGCCGTAATCTGCTCATTGCTCCGTTGGTGAAAGAGTCTTGCCGCCTGCTTCGTGCCTCCCTGCCGGCCACCATCGAATTGCGAGTCTCGGTGGCCGACAATATCGGGATGATCTATGCCGATCCCGGGCAGCTTCAGCAGGTAGTGATGCATCTGTGCACCAATGCGGCCCAGGCCCTGGAGCATCAAGCCGGAGTGATAGAAATTTCACTCAGGGAAAGCGTAACCGGACGGGCGGAGCAGCTTCGTTACCACGATCTCGAGCCCGGTAAGTACGTGGTCCTGACGGTCAAAGACAACGGTAGGGGTATTTCTTCTGAAATGCTGGAACGTATCTTTGATCCCTTTTTCACCACCCGCGGGGTGGGGGAAGGCTCAGGCATGGGGTTGGCGGTGCTCCACGGCATTATCGTTTCCCATGACGGCGTTATCGATGTGACCTCCGAGGTGGGCAAGGGCTCGGCCTTTTCTGTTTTCTTTCCCCGGATTGAGGAGGAGGCCGATAAGGAGAACGATGCGGCAACAGCCATGCCACGGGGCACGGAAACCATTTTGTTTGTTGACGATGAAGAGGATATAGTTACCATGCGGACACGGATGCTTTCCTATTTGGGCTACCGTGTCCTGCCGGCAACCAGTCCCGAACAGGCCCTTGGCTACTTTAGCCGAGGCGAGGAGCAGATCGACCTGGTGATTACCGATCATACCATGCCGCGAATGACCGGACTGCAATTGGCTACGGAGATAATGACCACCGCTCCCAATATACCCATCATCTTATGCTCCGGATACAGTGAGGCGGTGACCCTTGAGGAAGCTCTTGAGGCCGGCGTCCGCCGTTTTCTGGCCAAACCGGTCGACATGCGGCTGTTGGCTCTCGCCATTCGGGAGATTCTGCCCAATCACAATGGAGGATGAATATGAGGATCCTGGTCATTGATGACGACGATCAGATGCGGGTTCTGCTGCGACAGGTGATGGAATGGGCCGGATACGAGGTGATGGAGGCCGAGGATGGTCGTGAGGGGATGCAGAAACAGCGACAGCAGCCGGCCAATCTGGTTATCACTGATTTGATCATGCCCGAACAGGAGGGGCTGGAAACCATTGGCCTGTTACGCAAAGAGTTTCCCCAGACCCGGATCATCGCTATTTCCGGTGGTGGACGTATCGGACCGGAGGCCTATCTACCCGCGGCTCAGGAATTGGGGGCTGATCGGGTTTTCAGTAAACCTTTTGACGTCCGTGAGTTGGCCGGCGCGGTAAAGGAGCTGCTTGCCCATGGTTGATATCCATGCTCTTGTCGTTGATAATTCTCCGGTTATTCGTCGAATTCTCGGTTACGTCCTCGAGGGTGAAGGGTGTGTGGTTGATCTGGCTGCGGACGGTCTGGAAGCCCTGGACTGTATAAGCAGGCGACGACCGGATATCATTTTCACCGACCTGATCATGCCCAAAATCGATGGGGAAAAACTGGGATATATTATACGCAATAGTTTGGAATTAAAAGATATTTTCCTGGTGGTTCTTTCCGGTGTCGCTCTGGAAGACAATGATGCCACCCTGCGTATCGGTGCGGATGTTTGCATTGCCAAGGGTACGGCCATATCCATGAAGGTGCATATCAAGGCCGCTTTGGACCGATACCGAAACAATCAGCGCGGCGCCAGCAAGAGTATCGAAGGGCTTGAAGGGCTCTATCCCCGGGAGGTCACCCGGGAGCTTTTAATCAGTAAGAAACACCGTGACGTGGTTCTGGCCAGGATGACTGAAGGCGTGGTGGAGCTCAATCATCAGGGGCGGATCGTTATGGCCAACACCGCCGCCCTGGGTATCTTTGATCGTCTGGAGGCCCAGGTTCTGGGGGCTTCCTTGTCCCAGTTGCTGCCCGAGGAGGTTGGACAACGCATTGACACATGGATGGCTCGGATCAAGCCGGTGGTCGGTTATGAGCCCCTGGTCTTTACCTATGACGAGCCGATTCAAATGGGGATGCGGCAGCTGATCTGCAACCTGGTGCCTGTGCCCGAAGATGAGGTCTTCTTCGTGATCGGCATCCTCCAGGATGTCAGCCAGCGGAAGACACTTGAACTGCGGCAGCGGCAGCTGGAAAAGGAACTACAACGCATTCGTAAACTTGATGCCATGTCGATGATGGCCAGTGGTATTGCCCATGATTTCAACAATCTGCTGACAATTATCAGCGGCAACCTTGAGATGGCCCGCTATGTCGGCCGGGATGAAAGCGTCAATGAACTGCTTGCGGAATCTGCCAAGGCCCTGACCCTGACTACCCAGCTGATCCGTCAGTTCACCACTTTCTCCGATAATTATTTGCCGCAGAAATCCCGGGTGCAGCTCCCGGGTTTGATTGAGGATATCCTCTCCCACTCTCTGGAGGGGAGCGACATCACTTTTCGCCAGAAGACCACCACCCAGGATCTGGCCATTACGCTTGATCCGGATTTGATTCGCCAGGTTTTCACCAATCTGGTCAGCAACGCCATCGAGGCCATGGGTGACGAGGGCATGATCGTGGTGAGCATCGATCAGGTCGATGGTGCCGATGAGGCGGCTCGGACCGGCCAACCCATCCCCGGCGGCAAGTTGGCGCGGATTATCTTCCAGGATTCCGGGCCTGGAATTGCTCCGAGCATTGCCGATCAGGTATTTGATCCTTATTTTTCCACCAAACAGAAAGGGGCCCAGAAAGGCATGGGCTTGGGGTTGACCATTGTCCACTCCATAGTCAAAAAACATGGCGGCCTGGTCTGGATCGATTCATCCCCAGATGGGGGCTGCAAAGTCCTGCTTTATTTCCCCATTCAAGAGCAACCTCCTGCTGGCGACCAGGTCAAAACCGCTCCCGGACGTGGTCGTCGAGTGCTGGTTATGGATGATGAGGAGATGATGCGCCTGATCAACCGGAAGATGTTTGAGCATTACGGGTGCTTGGTCACCGTGGCTTCCTCGGGTGAGGAAGCTATTACCTTCTTTCAGCAGCAACTGGATGTCGGTAAACCCTTTGATCTCTGTCTACTTGATCTTCGGGTCCACGATGGTATGGGCGGAATGGAGGCGGCGCGTAAGATTGTTGAGATAGCTCCGGAGGCGAAACTGATCGCCGTCAGTGGCGACCCTGGATCGGCGGAAATGCAGCATTTTGCCGACTATCATTTCATTGCTGCCCTGGCCAAGCCCTTTTCCATCGCCGCCGTTGAGGCACTTATCCACCGTTTTTTCTAAGGGTGATGAACTCATAGAAAAGTTTATCACATTCTGAGAGATGGCTCAGTTAAAACAGAGATAGACAAGAATTTACATTTTTTTTACGCCGCGAAGGCATTCATAAGCTATGCCAAGTGTCGGGGAAAAGCCTGCGACGCAGTCGATCGAAATTTTTACAACGTCATCAGTTTTGAGAAAGACCTGTATGTATTTAGCCCGCAAAGAAATCGGCCCCCGGCAACAGACGTTTATTCTCCGGGAAACCTATCGCAGTGGCGGTGTGCTCGTTTCCCGTGATCTTGCCGATCTTGGCCTTGATCCCGGCAAGGTCTTTATCTACGATGATGATTGTTCTTTTCGTATCGACGAAGCGTTTGTCCGCCATCTCAGGGCATTGGGCGTTGCTGCCGACTACACCGAAATTGAAGAGCTCTTCTTCCCTTTTATGGATCCCTACATCAAGCATCGGTTGCAACCCTTTCGCAGCCGCAACAAGTACCGCAATTGGCGCCCTGCCGGTGATGCCCTGCGGCGTAGAGCCTTGGAGGAAACCCTGGCCATGGACCGGCGGCGACTCCATTTCTTGCGTCTTGGCCGCTCTTCGGCCGAAGGGGAAACGGGGGAGAAAGGGGGTGCCCTCTATACCATTTTGCTCGACAAATCCCGTGATGAGATCGAGCAGATGCTCATGGAGCAGGAGTTAGTGCTCAAGCCCCGTGAGTACCAGAGCTATCTTTTTACAACCTTTGATCTGCAACAATTTTTCGCGGAAAGTTATGCCCGCACCATGCCGCAGGCCCTTGATCGCGACCGTCTCGATACGCTCTTTCTCGAGGCGATCTGCCAGTTGGCCGCCGATGAAACTTTTTGGCGCGGATATCCCAAGAATCCCGGCCTGCAGCCCCCGCTTATCCGCTATCTCATCATGTATTTTGACCGTGTCCCCGATCAGACGCCCTCCTGGGCCCGATTCTGCCATTCCACGCATTCGCGGCGTTTTCACCGATCACACTTCAAACCCGGCGAGCGGGTTTCGCGCAGCCAGGCCTTTTCCATTTTCGGCCTTTCGCCGGCACAACTCTCCACCATGCGTAAGCGTGATTTGACCCGGCTCTACCGGCAGAAAGCCCTGGAACTCCATCCGGATAAGGGCGGCGATCCCGAGCTGTTTATCCGCCTCACCGCAGCCTATGAAGAGCTGCTGCCCTCCTTGCAATGAGGGAGCAACTTTTGCGCGAGAACCAAAACAAGCAAGAGCATCAGGCCTCTGTTCGGACCCTCTTGCGTCTCATCACTCCCATTTTCCGGCGCCACTGGCTGCGCCTCCTGGGCGGGTTCATTGCCCTGGTCGTGGTTGATTTTCTCCAGCTGATCATTCCCCGTTTCGTGAAGACAGCGGTGGATAGTCTCTCCGCCCAAACAGCCACACCCTATTTTCTCCTGCGTTTGAGTTTGTCGATCTGCCTGGTTGCGGTGTTGGTGGCCGGATTTCGCTTCATCTGGCGGTATCTGATTATCGGCTTTTCCCGCATCCTTGAGAAAAAGCTGCGTGATCGCTTTTTTGATCATATCCTGGGCATGGATCAGCCGTTTTTTGAGCGCTGGACCATCGGTGATCTCATGGCCCATGCCAGCAATGACCTGGCCACGGTGCAGATGACCTGCGGTATGGGGCTGGTGGCCGCGGTGGATGCCCTGGTCATGTCTTCGGCAGCGCTGTGCTTTATGATGGCGATCAATGTTCATTTAACGCTCATTGCCCTGTTGCCCATGCCGGTGCTCGTCGTCTGCACCCGCATTCTTTCCGGACGCCTTCACCATCGGTTTAATCTGGTGCAGGAGCAGTTCTCCTTGCTCACCGAGTTCGCACGCGCCACCCTGACCTCCGTGCGCCTGATCAAGGCCTACACCCTGGAGCGGTTCCAGGAGGGACGATTCCGCAGTCTCGGCGAGGCCTACGTTCGCAGTAACCTTAAAGTGGCAGCCATCCAGGGCCTGCTCTTTCCGATCGCCACCCTTGTCGGGAACGTGGGCATGCTCCTGCTTCTCTATTACGGCGGCGCAATGGTGATCAATCACAAAATCACTATTGGCTCCTTTGTCGCCTTTGTCAGTTATCTCTATATGTTGATCTGGCCGATGATGGCTGTAGGGTGGGTTGCCAATCTGTTCCAGCGCGGCATCACCAGCCTGCGTCGCATCCATAAGGTCCTTGATCAGCAGCCGGTGGTGGTTGTTGGCCCGGCCCAACCTGTACCGAAGGAAAGTCAGTATACCTACGGTTGCCGTAACCTCGGTTTTCGCTATGAGGGGGCTTCCCACATGGCCCTGGAGGGAATCAATCTGGAGATCGGGCCCGGTCTGGTGGGAATGACTGGTCGCACCGGTTCGGGTAAGTCAACCCTGTGCAAGCTGCTGCTGCGGATGTATCCGGTGGCGAATGGCATGCTTTTTTTTCAAGGGATGGATGTCAATCGCCTTTCCCAGGCCGATATCCGCAAAAATGTTGCCTATGTGGGGCAGGAGCCGGTGGTCTTTGCCGGTACCATTGCCGCCAACATTGCCTTTGGCCGGCCGGAGGCGACCATGGAAGAAATTGAAGCCGCCGCCAAGGCCGGTGCGATTGATGAAGATATTCAAAATTTTGCTAAGGGATACCAGACTGTGATCGGGGAGCGGGGCGTGAAACTCTCCGGTGGTCAACGCCAGCGGTTGGCCCTGGCCCGGGCTCTGCTCTGTGACCGTCCGCTTTTGATTATCGATGATGCCCTGTCTGCAATCGATGTCGAAACCGAACAGCAGGTCGTGCGGGGCATCCTTTCCCGGCTTGCTGGTAAATCGGTGCTCGTGATATCGCATCGAGTCAATGTTTTGCGCCACGCCGATCGAATCGTCCTGCTCGATGAAGGCCGGATCGTGGATCAGGGGCAACACGAGGATTTACTGGCGCATCCCTTTTACCGCATCATGGTGGAGAAGCAGCATAACGATGCATAATTTTGGCTACAGTGAAGAGGGGCAGAATTCCTCCATCGGCGATGCCCGGCTCTGGCGGCGGGTGTTGCAGTACTGCCGTAAGCACACCCTGGCCCTGATCGGAGGGGTGGTCTTGTCGCTGGTGGTGACCGTGGCTTCCCTCGGGCTTCCCCGATTGATGCAGATGGGGATTGATCAATACATCGTCAATGCCACCTTGCAGGAAACCGCCCGTATTGCCGGCCTGGGACGGTTCGCTCTCTGGTATGGGCTTCTGGTGGGGGTGATCTTTCTCGTCACTTTTTTTCAGGTGGTGGTTTTGGAATGGATCGGCCAGTCGATCATGCACCGTCTGCGACAGGACCTCTTTGCTCATCTTTTGACCTTGGATTTGGGGTACTTCCATAATCAGCCCGCAGGCCGACTGGTGACCCGGTTGACCAATGATATCCAAAATATGCACGAGATGTTCACCTCGGTGATGGTGACCCTGTTCAACGACGGACTCAAGCTGGTGGGTATCTTTTGGTTTCTTTTTGTCATGAACTGGCGGCTTGCCGTGGTGATGATGGCTTTTTTTCCCCTGGCCGTGTTGGTGACAGTTGTTTTTTCCCGTTTTGCCCGCGAAAAATTCCGAGCCATACGTTCGCAGTTGGCACAACTCAATAGCTTCCTCGCCGAGTCGCTCTCCGGGGTAGCCGTGATCCAAAGCTTTGGCGGCCAGGAGCGCAGCAGTGCCAACCATGCGAGCTTAAGTCACGAGTATATGGTGCGAACCTTTGGCCAGATCAAGGTCTTTGGCGCCTTTATGCCTCTGATCGAGCTGATGAGTTCGGCGGCGGTGGCATTGATTGTCTGGTACGGCGGTGGTGAGGTGATTCAGCGCCACCTCACCATCGGCGAGCTGGCGGCCTTTATCTCCTACATGCGTCTCTTTTTCCAGCCGCTGCGCGAGCTTTCGCAAAAGTATTCCATTGTCCAGTCGGCCATGGCCTCGGCCGAACGAATTTTCCAGACCCTGGATACTCGTCCGGCCATTCGTATCACTCCTGGGGACGACGAAAAACGGTCCTTGGCGATGGTTGATCAGGGGAGGATCGAATTTAAGGAGATTGACTTTGCCTACCAGGAAAACCAGCCGATCCTCTCGGGCATCAACCTCTCCATTGCTCCGGGAGAAACCGTCGCCCTGGTCGGATCCACCGGTGCCGGTAAGTCCACTCTGATTTCGCTTTTGGTGCGCTTCTATGATCCGGTGGCGGGGTCCGTTCTGGTGGATGGGGTGGATGTGCGGCAGCTGCCGCTTGCGGAGTTACGCCGGCGGGTGGGGATCATCATGCAGGATATTTTCATTCTGCCCGATACGGTTCGGGCCAATATCATTCTCGATCAGAGAGATGATCAGGAGCGGCTGGGGGAGATCCTTACCCGAACCGGTCTCCAATCCTTTATCGATCGTCTCCCCTATGGATTGGAAACTCGGATCGGCGAGGGGGCCCTTAATCTCAGCCTGGGGGAGAAACAATTGCTCTCTTTTGTTCGTGCCCTGTACCGCAACCCGGCCATTCTCGTGCTTGACGAGGCCACGGCCTCCATTGATACCGAATCGGAGAACCTGCTCGAACAGGCTATTGCCAGCGGGTTCCAGGGACGAACCTCGCTGGTTATTGCCCATCGGCTGTCCACCATTCGGCGGGTTGATCGAATCGTGCTCATGGATCATGGTCGCATTGTCGAGCAGGGCAGTCATGAGGAACTCATGGGGAGGGATTCGCTGTACCGGGACCTGGTTCGCTTGGACGGCCAGGACAGGTAAGCGAAGGAACCGTACGGCTCCGGCGTTGGGGATCAGAGCATTTGGGGGTCGATGAACAGGACTTCCAGCCCGGGAGTATCGGTCTGAATTCCCGGTTTATAGACATAGCCCGAAAGCCGGGCGTAATTATCGAGGTCACTTCGCCACAGGTAGGTGATCTCATATTTTTCCCCTTGATGGACAAATCGGACCCGAAGGACATCCGCTGCATCCGATCCCAACGCATGTTCAATCCTACCCTCACCCCGTAAACGTTTCCCACCTATGATGCGTTCCACCTGAAGACCTTCCTTGTTCTGGCGAAGAATCACCCGGCCAAAATATGTCTGGCCACTGTCGACTTTTTTACCCACGACTATGTAGGTGCCGGCGAGAAAGCCGCAAAGATCCGGATGTGTCCGTGGATCAGTGGCAATGGCAGGTTTTGCGGAGGCCATGGTGGCTACCGCAAGGCCCAATACGATCAGGAGAGAGGGGCGCATTGTGAGGCTTAGGGATTGGGGCTATAGGCCGTGTTGCGATAAAACGGAATCGCCCGCGCAAGCATTTTTTCCAACTCGCCGCTGCGCGTCAGCCCATCCAGATAGGTGTTGGCTTCCTGACGCAAGGCAGTGTTATCCGGGTGAACCGCCCAAGCCAGTGGCTCCCTGGTCAGGAGGGTGACACCGGGAGTCAGCCCCCGGTCGATAAAAAGGGCGGCATAGTAATCGTTGCTCGGTAAATCATGGATAAAGACATCGATGTTTTTCGTGATCAGCGCCCGCAATCCCTCGGGGCCCGAAGGAAAGCGGCTGATACTGCCCTTGGGCTTGAGCCCCTTGAGCAGGGTATCGCCGGGACTGTCGGCAACAACGCCCAGGCGGATATTCGCACTGCTTAAGTTACGGCTGCCGTAGCCAAGTTGTTTGAAGTCATCCAACCGTACCAGTGCCACCTGGCCGGAGATGAGGTAGGGGGCGGTGGTGGCCAGTTTCTGTCGTTGGGCCACAGCCACACTCATGCCCGCCATGATAATGTCGATTTGTTTTGAAAGCAGGGCGTTGGCTAGATCGTTTCTTGGCAGTTCCACCAGTTTCAGCGGTCGCTGGAGTGACCCCGCCAGTCCTCTGGCAAACTCGAGTTCAATACCGCTTGGCTGTCCGTTTTTTTTCATGATCAAGGGCGGAGAATCAGTGGCTATCCCCACCCTGAGGGGTTGTGGTTTGAACATGGAGTTCAATAAACTCTTGGAACGGGGAGCATGGCAGCTAACGAGAACCAGACAGAGAAAGGCTGCTATCAGGAAACGGAGGATTGGGAACATGGCTGTTGGTCGTACAGAAAGATGGGAAGAGTTGAACATCGGTGTCAGCGCCCTGAGGTGCCTTTGATAACCCGGCCGGTGGAAATGAAAGAAATACCCTGCTGCATTTTGGTGCCGATCATGATCGATTCGATGATTGGTTCGGTCACCGCTATTTTCGTCTCCCATTCCACCAGAAATTTAGCCCCGGAACCGCCTTTGGATTCGGATTCGGGGACAATGAAGCGGATCGAAGTCAAGGGGTCGATCGGAGTCGGTTTGTCCAGGTACTGTTGGAGCAATTTGCCCTTGGAATCGTAGTAGCGAACGCTGGTGAGCGTAAAGGAATTTTCCGGATCGGTGTTGCGGATGCTTAAAGTTGCAGTGAGGAGAAAGGGGGTATCGCGGTAACGGTCGTCGGCGTAAATATGGGAGTAGATCGGAACGTAAACGGTCTGGTTCAACCATTTGGAAAGCACTTGGGCAGCCGGGGCAGGGCGGACCAGCGCCAACAATACCAGCAGAGAAAAGAGCAATCGATTCATTTTCATGGCATTCTCATGGGGTTGAATGAGGGGTGACGGTTACCGACAGGGCGGCGGCAACCTCTCGGCTGAGGTCGGCCACAGCACGGGAGGCAGCTTCAACATAGCCTGAATATCCGGGATTGTCGATGGACCGATTTTGGTGGAAGTTTTTTCGAATGAGGATAATTTTGCTCACCGTGTCGCTCAGGGTATAGGTGGCCAGGGTGGAAAAGATTTTGCCGTCTCCGCTGAATTCCTGGACCTCAATCTCCACCTGGTACAGGGCGTGTCCGTAGCGGGGGCCGGGGAAAAGGGCAACATTGGCGCTGCCCAGTAATCGCTGCAGGTGGGTGGTTACTTTCTGGCCGATTTGTTTATCTAGTGCGGCAGACCAAAGAGGGGCGGCAGCGGCGAGGGTTTCCCCATTTGCCTGCTGATAGAGCAGACTTCGCCCCTGAAGATGCGGGGCCACTCGTACCGGCATGATTAGAATCATGCTCGCCGGGGCAGGTGATTGGAGCCTAAGCGGTGGTTGCTCCACGAGTTGGAGGCTATAGAGGGTCGCGGTTTTGTTCGAGGGTAAACAGCCGAAGAGCAGGAAAATCATTCCGAGCAGCAGGAGCTGCTGTAATGGGCAGCGAGACGTATTCGTCATGGTTTTTCCTCCTTGGAGCCGAAAACCAGGGCATTGGGGTTTTGTTGGAGGAAATTGGTGATCTCCCCGATGGAGACCGCCGCCTGTTCGATTTCCCGTAAAGAAGCTTCCACCTGATAGACCAACGCTGAATCTTTGCCGGTTATCTGTTGCATGTTTTCCAGGGTGTGGGTGAGGGTTGCCGTAGCGGTATTCAGACTCGCCAGTAGCTGTTGGACCTTGCCATTGAGGTTGGGGAGTGCCTTATCGGCTTTGCCAAGGAGGCTGTTGGCGGAATCAGCTGCTTGGGAAATTTTGCCAAGACCGTTTTTCAACTCTGCGGCTATTGCCGGAAACTCCTCATCAAGGTGGGCCAACAGGGTGCTGAGTCGGCCTAGGGTGGCGTCTGCCGAGCTGATTGCCTGATGGGTTTTTTGCGAATTGATGAGACTGTTGATTCCATCCAGGGTAAGGGACACCTTGTCGAGGAGTTCACTGAGCGGCAGGCCTTCGATTTTTTGGGTGATCTGTTCCAGGCCGGAGGGCATGGTCGGAATCTCGAGAATATCGGAATTGTTGCCACGAAACGTAGCTTCATTTTCCGGGTGAAGGGCAAGCTCGATGTAGAGTTTTCCGGTTAAGAAACTGGTAATCTTCAGTTGGGCCCGCAATCCATTGGTTATCATCTGGGTGAGGGCGGCGCTGATGCTCTCCTTGTTCCACGCTTCAGCACGAATTCCCGAAAGACTGGTTGCCTGTTCGATATCGATCGCCACCGGGATCAGGTAGGCGTTTTGATTTTTATCAAAGTTGATTCGAACCGCACTGACCCGGCCGATGTTGACCCCGCGGAAGGTCACTGGTGCCCCGACGTCGAGGCCGTAGAGTGAGCCGGTGAAATAGGCCTCGCAGCGAAAGCGATTATCGCGCAATTTGACCTTGCCGAGAACGATTATGGTCGCAATGGCGATGGCCAGCGCCACCAGGACAAAGGCGCCGATGATGGTGGGGTTGGCTTTTTTGCTCAAACCGTACGCACCTCCCGTTTTCCGGTTCCCCGGGTAAGAAAATTGATGACGGTCTTATCCTGACAGTCTCGCAGTAGGTGTTTTGGATCACCCGTGGCCAGCATGGTTTTGGCCTCGCTGTCGAGAAAGACCGAGTTTGTGGCAATGGCATAGATCGAGGCCAATTCATGGGTGACAATAATCACCGTGGCTCCAAGGCTCTCTCGCAATTCAAGAATGAGTTGATCCAGATTACGGGCACTGATCGGATCCAGCCCGGCCGAGGGTTCGTCAAAGAAAAGAAAATCCGGATCCAGGGCAATGGCCCGGGCAAGGGAGGCTCGTTTTCGCATACCGCCGGAGAGCTGGGATGGATAGAAGGATTCAAAGCCGGCCAGGCCCACCAGGGAGAGCTTGAACGAAACCAGTTCATCGATAACCTTCGGCGCGAGATCGGTATAATGCTGCAGCGGCAGGGCCACGTTTTCGCCCAGGGTCATCGAGCTCCATAGCGCTCCCGACTGGTAGAGGACGCCTGCTCGCCGGAGGATCGTGGCCTGGCCTTCATCGTCGAGTTCCCAAAAATTCTCCGTCCCATACCAGACAGAACCCTCGGCCGGTGCCTTGAGCCCGATCATGTGCCTAAGCAGCGTTGATTTGCCGCAGCCCGAGCCGCCCATAATTACAAAAATGTCACCGAGGTTGATGGTGAAATCAAGGTTTCTTTGGAGGACAAAGCTGCCGTAGGCCATGGTCAGGTTGCGGACAGTGATGGCCGGAGTTGGCGAAGTCGCTTCGGCGGTCATCGATAAAGTAAAAAGGTGATGATGGAGTCGGAGACCACGATCAAGACGATCGAAGTGACCACCGCCGAGGTCGTTGCCTCGCCTACGGCCAGGGCGCTGCGGCCGCATTGCATGCCGCGCAGGCATCCGGCAAAACCTATCAACACCCCGAAAATTGAACTCTTTAACAATCCCTGACCGCACTGACTGAGATGCAGGGTCTTGCGAGTCTGTTCCAGATACTCCACCAGGGAGAGATCAAGCATGCTGACGCCGATGATGGAGCCGCCGAGGATGCCCATGATATCGGCGTAGATGCAGAGCAGGGGCAGCATCACCATCAGGGCCAGCATCCGTGGTAGGACCAAAAAACCCACCGGTGAGATCCCCATGGTTCGCAAGGCATCGATCTCCTCGTTGACCTGCATTGTGCCCAGTTGGGCCGCATAGGAGGCTCCGATCCGACCGGCAATGATCACCCCGCTCATCAGGGCACCCATCTCTAGGACCATTCCCAGGCCGACCAGGTTGGCCACATAGATCTGGGCTCCGAACATCTGCAACTGGACAGCGCCTACAAAGGAGAGGATTACCCCCACCAGAACAGCGATCAGCGAGACGATCGGCAGGGATTCAACGCCGCAGCTTTGAATAAAGACGAAAAAATCGCGGAATTTAAAGGGCCGTTTTCCGGTAAAAAGGTCCATGAAGGCGAGGATAATTTGGCCGATAAAAGTGGCGATCTCACGAAATTGAGCAAACAGTTCCAGCGTATTGCGGCCAAGGCGGGAGATCGGGCCCTCTTTGGGGGCTGCTTTGGCGGAGGTTTGTTCGGGAACGGCCTCGGCAAGAGCCAAAAGGTCGCGGATTCCCGAAGGCAGGCCATCAAGGCTTACCTCGACGCCCGAATTTCGCGCACGCGTGCATAAGGTCTTGAGGAAAATAAGCAGCCGCGTATCCCAGACAACGAGGGACTCGGTGGTAAAACTGAGCGTAAGCTGGTCCGAGTCGAGTGCTTTTAGGATCGGCTCGGGATCAGGCGGCTCGGAATGGATGGTCCAGGTTCCGCGGAGTGTGACCTGAACCTCGCCTTGCTTGCTGCAATTAAGATCGAATTGAGGCGGCTGCATTGTGCCAACAATAACCAAGGAGAAGAGGGCGGCAAACCCCTCCAACCAGCCTAGCGGCCGATTGGTTGGGCGTTGAGAGCCGGATGAGGCAGCATGCGACGCAGGGGATCGGCCAGCGGGTTTTGCCACTTAAGGTTGATGAGGATATCAAAGATTTGCACCGGCCTCCCATAGTACTGGCGATTCCAGTCGTCCAGAGGCGAGACGACTGCGCCTTCAAGGCTAACTCCGCCGTAGAGGCCTTGGGAACGGCCAAAAGCAAGGATGTCGGCAGATTGGGCCTTGGCGGAAACGCCCACTGGTCCGGCGGCCACGGCCACATCGGCCCCGAGTTTGAAATCGGTTGAGAGCAGGGCATTCAAACCCCGGTCGGTCATGATCAGGAGAATAATCTCCGAGGCATCGGCTCCGATTTGAAAGCCGAAGGAAAGGGCACCCATGCTGTAAAAGGCAGGTGAACTCCATTTCCCGGTCCCGGGATCTTGGGCGAGGAGTACGCCGCGTCCACCGGAACCGCCGACAATGAAGCCGCCACGCAGCATCTGCGGGACAATGAAAATGCCGCGGGCATTAACCGCATTGCGCCGAAACCATTCCATGTCGGGATCGGCGAGAAAACCGCGGTAAACCACGGTGGCCTGATCGACCAGACTCGCGGGTTCACTGTAGTAATCAGCGGATGCCGGTTTGCAAAGAAAAACAAGACTGTACAAAACGACCAGAACTGCGAAAACACTGCGGCTGAAAGAAGACATGGGGAAACCTCCGAGGAGAAAAAAGGCAGATGGATTGCTGCCTGCCGGAATTCAAATGATATGGTAATATCATTGTTTAGACAACAAAAAATTATCGGAGGGCGGATGGCGGCGGAGGAGGGGGCTACAGTCACCGGGGGAGGTGGCTGTAGCCGGAAGGGGAAGGTAATCAGTCGGCAGCAAAAAAATACTCTTTTTCGGCACCACATTTGGGGCAGACCCAATCATCGGGCAGGTCGGCAAAGGCGGTGCCGGGGGCAATACCGCTGTCGTAGTCGCCTTCTTGGGGATCATAGACGTATCCACAGGGACATTCCATTTTTTGCATAGCTCTATCTCCGGGCTGTTGTTCTGGAATATTCCACCTGCCAGGGAAAGTGGGTGCGGCATGGTGAAAATTAATTGGCCTTGATGGCGTCGTAAAAACTTCATTCTACTGCGTCGCAGCTTTTCCCCCGATACTTGACTTGCTTATTGTATGCCTTTGCGCCAAGGAAAGGGCTACTCCTTGTATACCTGCGTTTTTGTTTAACCATCTTTTCGTATATGAAGAACTTCTTACAAGTCCATCGGCCTTAACAGTATATTTTTTTACAGCCCGGGACAAGGAAAAGAAGTAGAAGCTGAGAAAGATTATTCTTCTCTATGGAGAGGGCAACGGTCGCTGGTTTTGCGCGCTTCTTGGCGGAGTAAACGAGAAAGGGAAAGCTTTTTCAGGGAAAAGGGCAAAGAATAAACATTCCTCTTGACAGAGTTCCCTATGATCGGGTTAAATTGTACGTTCTGCGAATAAATATTTTCATCGAGATTTTGTCGTTCCAGTGGAATAATGTGAACGACGTACCGTGCCCCGTTTTTTGAGGCGCGGTTTCCCTCTTTGGGTTTGAACGAGTTTTTATATTTTCATTGCCGTTATAGATATTGAGGATAGAGAGGAGGAGTCGCATGTATGCAATAGTTCGGACCGGCGGTAAGCAATACCAGGTTGAGACCGGTGATACGCTTCGCGTTGAGAAGCTTCAAGGTGAAGTTGGCGACACGCTAGAGTTATCAGACGTTCTTTTGGTGGTTGATGGCGAGGCTGTGAAAATCGGTCAGCCCGTGGTCGACGGTGCCAAGGTCGTTGCCAAAATCGTTGAGCAGGGCCGTCATAAAAAGATTCTCGTTTTCAAGAAGCGCCGTCGGAAGGGCTATCAGGTTAAGAATGGGCATCGTCAGATGTACACTGCCCTGACCATTGAAACGATTTCAGCATAAGTGACAAACTGATTTACTGGAGATTACACCATGGCTCATAAAAAAGCGGGCGGCAGTTCACGGAACGGCCGCGATAGTGCAGGTCAGCGGCGCGGTATCAAGCGGTTCGGTGGACAGGTCGTCACGGCGGGCAGCATTATTGTTCGTCAGCTGGGGACGGTTATTCATCCGGGGACCAATGTTGGTTGCGGTCGTGATTATACCCTGTTTGCCAAGGTTGACGGCGAAGTGAAATACGAATCCTTTGGCAAGGATCGGAAGCGCGTCTCCGTTTACCCCGTCGAGTAGCGGGCTGCTCCTGCTCCGTCTGGAGCGGTGATTCAACCCCTCTTGCTTTTTTGCGAGAGAGGTGCCCGCTGGTTTTGTTGCGGACCCGGCATCAGAATGATGATGCCGGGTTTTTTTGTAGTATAGCTTTGAAAAGTGGCTGGTGCTTATGGGGTTTGTCGACGAGGCAAAATTTTATGTCAAGGCAGGGGACGGCGGCAATGGTTGCGTCAGTTTCCTGCGAGAGAAATTCATTCCCAAGGGCGGCCCTAACGGCGGCGATGGTGGGAAGGGCGGTGATGTGTATCTGGTGGCCGACCGCAATCTTCGCTCGTTAATCGATTTCCGCTATCGTTCTCATTTTAAGGCGGAATCGGGCGTGGGTGGTCAGGGGAGCGATAGGCATGGCCATGGCGGCAAGGACTCTTTTATCCGCGTCCCCATGGGCTCGGTGATCAAGGATGCCGAGACCGGCGTGGTTCTGGTCGATTTGGTTGAACCCGAGCAGATTTTTCTCATAGCCGAAGGAGGCAAGGGGGGGCTGGGAAATGCCCGGTTTGCCACTTCCACCAACCGTACTCCGCGAAAAGCAACCCCTGGGCGGCCAGGTGAGGAGCGGTGGCTGGTGATAGAGCTCAAGTTGCTGGCTGACGTCGGTTTGATCGGGCTACCCAATGCCGGCAAGTCGACACTGCTCTCCAAGCTCTCTGCCGCCAATCCCAAAATTGCCTCTTATCCCTTTACCACCCTGGAACCGCAATTAGGGGTGCTCCATATTAAATACTGTGAGCCCTGCATTATTGCCGACATTCCCGGTCTGATCGAGGGCGCTCATCAGGGAGTGGGCCTGGGGCATCAGTTCTTACGGCACATCGAACGGACCTCGATCCTACTTCACCTTATCGACGCCTCCGGGGAAGATGAACAACCCTTGATCGATTACCGGGTTTTGGAAGCGGAACTGGCGGCCTATAAACAGGAGTTGCTCGAACGCACCCACCTGGTGGTCCTCAATAAAATCGATCTGGTGGATGAGGAGCGGCTCGCAGAGGTGAAGGCGCAATTCACCAACCTTGGTCTGGAAGTGCTGACCATTTCAGCCGAATTCGGCGATGGCTTGGAAAACTTGAAAACAATGCTTGGTGACGTTCTGGAAAAAAAGCGGGCTGAGGAAGGCCATGACCTTTCAGGTGAGTAGGGACGACGGTCTTTTTCACCGTCAAACCCTGTTCGATCACGCCAAACGGGTGGTGATCAAGGTCGGTAGCGCCGTCCTCACCAACGATGATGGCCTGGACCTCAATATCATCACCAATATTGCCCGCCAGGTCAGCTTTCTTCAGGCCACCGGGCGAGAGGTGATTCTGGTCAGTTCCGGAGCCGTGGCAGCTGGACGGAAACGGCTGGGAATCGTCAAGACCCCGCACGAAGAATTGAAAGTCAAACAGGCCTTGGCCGCAACCGGTCAGGGGCTCTTGATGCAGGCCTACGAGCAGGCTTTTGCCGAATTGAAACAACCGGTAGCCCAGGTCCTGCTGACGCATACCGATCTTTCCAATCGAGGTCGTTACCTTAACGTCCGCAACACCATCCTCACCCTATTTGAATTCGGTGTGGTGCCGATCATCAATGAAAACGACACGGTCTCAGCCGAAGAGTTGCGTTTTTCCGACAACGACACTCTAGGCGCGCTCATGACCAACATGATCGGCGCGGATATGTTTATCATCCTCACCGATGTCGACAGCCTCTATACCGGCAATCCCTCTGTGGATGCCACCGCTCGCCCGATCTACACCATCGCCAACATTACCCGCGATATCGAAAAAATGGCAGGGCAGTCCACCAGCTCTTTGGGAACAGGCGGCATGATGGCCAAAATTCGTGCCGCCAAGATGGTGGCGGCTTGCGGCGGTTGTTCCTTTATCGGACCGGGTAAACATCCGGAAATTCTTCAGGCCCTGTTCAGCGGCGAACTGATCGGTACCTTCTTTCTGCCCGGTCAGGGCAAGATCAACCGCCGTAAACACTGGATCGCCTATGTGCTCAAACCGCAAGGCTTCCTTGTTGTGGATAACGGTGCCCGGCAAGCGTTGGTCGAAAAAAACAAAAGTTTGTTGCCCTCGGGCATTACCGAGGTTCGCGGCAATTTCCCGGTCGGTGCACCGGTGCATTGTCTGGACTTGGAGGGCACGGTGATAGCCGCTGGGCTCAGTAGTTATAGCAGTGTTGATTTGGAACGGATCAAGGGGCGGAAAACCCGGGAAATTGCCCAGGTACTTGGCCGCAAGGAGCATGATGAGGTCATCCACCGTGATAACCTGGTCTTGATGGGCAATGAGGGGCCGCTTCCACGAGCTGCTTTACAAGAGGAGCCCTTCGCGTCATAGTGGATAACTCTGAGTAAAATCTGCATCCGTGAACATTCAATTGTCGTCACGGATTTTGGAAAAAGGCTGGACAAGACAACGACATTGACCGCTGAAAGTGGAGGACGATAATGGATCGAGCACAGATTGAAGCAACCGTTCTGAAAATGGTTAAAAAAGCCAAGGTAGCCAGCCGCAGCATCGGTGCCATGCCGACCGCATTGAAAAATACCATCCTGCTTGAACTCGGCGAGGCCCTCCTGGCCCAGAAGCAGTTCATTATCGCTGAAAACGGGAAAGATATGGCCGCTGGCGAAGGCAAGGGATTGAGCCCGGCCATGCTCAACCGGTTGCAGATCACCGAAAAGGGGATCACCGATATGATCCAGGGGTTGCACGAGGTGGCTGCTCTGGAAGATCCGGTGGGAGAAGTGAGCGAGATGGGCAGTCGCCCCAGCGGCATCACCGTTGGCCGGATGCGGGTCCCTCTGGGGGTCATCCTCATGATTTACGAATCCCGACCCAACGTCACTATCGATTCCGCAGCCCTCTGCCTTAAGGCAGGCAATGCGATTATCCTCCGCGGTGGTTCCGAGGCCATTCATTCCAATCTTGCCCTGGCTAAGATTCTGCAAGAGGTGCTGGCTCAACATGCCGTTGATCCGGCCATTGTTCAGGTGCTCTCCTTTACGGACCGCGAGGGGATCGATTGTTTGCTCATGCAAGAGGAGTATATCGATCTGGTTATTCCCCGTGGCGGCGAAGGGCTGATTCGGGCGGTGACGCAAAAATCCCGTATCCCGGTGCTGAAACATTACAAGGGCGTGTGTCACTGTTTTGTCGACGAGAACGCCGACCAGGACATGGCCATCCGCATCATCCTCAATGGCAAGGTTCAGCGTCCCGGTGTGTGCAATTCCCTGGAAGGGGTTCTGGTGCATCGGAATATTGCCGCCGAGTTCCTGCCTAAAATGGCCCAGGCCCTCCAGGCTGAAAAGGTACGGATGCTCGGCTGTCATAGCAGCTGCCTCCTGTCCGGCGAAATGATGGAACCTGCCTCCGAGAGCGATTGGGGAACGGAGTTTCTTGATTTGGCCTTGGTGGTCAAGGTGGTTGCCGATCTGGATGAGGCCATGGATTTCATCGCTTGCCACGGTTCCAAACACACCGAAATCATCATCACCCGTTCCTATGAGCGGAGCCAACGTTTTCTGCGCGAAGTCGATGCCTCGGCGGTTATGGTCAACGCCTCCACCCGTTTCAACGACGGAGGACAGTTTGGTCTGGGGGCTGAAATCGGTATTTCCACCACCAAGCTCCATGCCTACGGACCCATGGGGCTCAAGGAACTGACCACCCGAAAGTTCATCGTCTACGGTGCGGGAGAAACCCGCGCCTAAACGTGAGCGGCTGTTCCCGACATCAAGCCGTTGGTTTGTTTGGTGGTACTTTTGATCCGGTCCACCAGGGGCATTTGGAGCTGGCGCGGCATGTGTTTACGCGTTGTCATCTAGACCAAGTGCTGTTCATTCCCGCACCGCAGCCGCCACATAAAGGCCGACCGACGGTGCCCTTTGCCCATCGGGTCGCCATGCTTGAAGCGGCTTTGGCAGGGGAGGGGGAGCGGATGCGCTGCTCCTGTATTGAGGCCGATCTGCCCTTGCCCTCCTATACGGTGCAGACAGTCGAGGCCCTGCAGAAATCTGGGCAGAACTGCGAATATTCTTTTGTTATCGGTGGGGATTCCCTGCGTGATTTACCCCACTGGTACCGTGCGGGCGACCTGATGAACACCGTCAACCTCATCGCCGTTCATCGGGATAACCTGGCTGCGGAGGCCATCAACCGGATCCTTCAGTCCTTGGACTCCAGCTTCCGTTTTGATTCCAGGTCAGGGTTGTGGCGCAATCAACGGGGACGAACGGTGACCTATCTTGATGATCTCGAACTGCCGGTCTCCTCTTCCCTGGTGCGGGAGGAGTTGGCTCGGGGCGAGGTGCCCTATATGCTTCCCCCCGCAGTGTTTGCCTATATCCGGCAGCACCACCTCTACGGCTGGCAGGAGCATTGATGCGTTTTATTGCCGATCTCCACATCCACTCCCACTTCTCCCGGGCCACTAGCAAGGCCAGCAACCTGTTCGGCCTGGCCGCCTGGGCTGCGGTCAAGGGGATTGGGGTTGTTGGAACCGGTGATTTTACCCATCCGGCCTGGTTTGCCCATCTGCATGAATGGCTGCAACCGGTAGAGCCCGGCCTCTTCTCCCTCAAGCCCGATTCGGGCCGTGACTTCGGTGAATTCCTGCCGCCGGGGCTGCAACCGGCCATTGCGCCGGAATCGGTCCGTTTTCTCCTCAGCGCTGAAATCAGCTCGATCTATAAACGGGGCGGAAAGGTGCGCAAGGTGCACAATCTCCTGTATGTCCCCGATTTTGACGCGGCTCGTCGCGTCAACTCCACCCTGGCGTCCTTGGGCAATATCAGCTCCGACGGGCGCCCTATCCTCGGCTTGGACTCCCGTGATCTGCTTGAAATTCTCCTGGAGAAGGCTCCAGAGGGATTTCTGATTCCTGCCCATATCTGGACCCCCTGGTTCTCGCTCTTTGGCTCCAAATCCGGCTTTGACCGGATCGAGGATTGCTTTGGCGATCTCAGTAACCACATCTTCGCCCTGGAAACCGGACTGTCCTCGGACCCGGACATGAACCGACTGATCTCGGCCCTGGACCGGTTCACCCTTATTTCCAACTCCGACTGCCATTCCCCGGGTAAACTTGGGCGCGAGGCCAACATCTTTACCACGGAGATGAGTTTTGGAGGAATTCGCGAGGCCTTACGTCGTCCCCTGAGTGACACGGGCCAACAGGTCTTTGCCGCCACGGTGGAATTCTATCCCGAGGAGGGCAAGTACCATTGTGATGGACACCGCAAATGCAACGTTCGCCTGGAGCCGCGGGAAACGCGTAAACTGGGTGGGATTTGTCCGAATTGCGGCAAGCCGATGACCATCGGCGTACTTCACCGGGTGATGGAATTGGCTGATCGCTCTGAACCTCTCTATCCTGAGGGCTGTCCGGCGGTACACAGTCTGATTCCACTCCAGGAAATAGTGGCCGAACTGCTTGACTGCGGCCCGGCCACCAAGAAGGCAACAGAGGGTTATAACCGGCTCATTAAGCTCTTTGGTTCGGAATTCGGTTTGCTGCTCGACACGCCGGTTGAGGAAATCAACGCCAAGGCCGGACCCTTGATAGCTGAAGCAATTGCGCGAGTCCGCACCAGGCGGGTGATCCGCGAGGCGGGATATGATGGCGAGTTCGGCGTGATTCGGGTTTTTGATGAGGGGGAACGGGCCAGCCTCTCTGGTCAGGGCAGCCTTTTTGGCCTCGCCAATAGTCGGACCCGTAAAAAAGCGAGCAAGCAAACCCTACCGCTGCAACCCAAGGAAGCTCCTCTCGATGGGGCAAAAGCTCTCCCAAAATCCCTCAACAGTGCCCAAGAGCAGGCTGTCACCAGTGCTGCCAGGTTGATTGTGGTCCAGGCAGGACCGGGTACCGGCAAGACCCATACTCTGGTCAGTCGGGTCGAGCGGGTTGCCAAGGAAACCGGGCAGCCCTGCACGGTGATCACCTTCACCAATAAAGCGGCTGACGAGGTGCGGGAGCGTCTGAGCCGGGTCAATGAAACCGGTAGCCCCGTCACAGTGGCCACTTTTCACGGTTATTGCCTCCACCACCTGCGAGACTTGCAGCCCGGATTACGGGTTGTCGGACCTGAGGAACGGCTGCTTTTGCTGGAAGAGCTTTTTCCCCACTGGGACCGGAAGGAACGGCTTACCCTTGTCGAGGCATTGACCGGTTACAGTCGCAGTGGCATCCTGCCGCAGTCAGAATCGCTTTGCCGGTACCGACACAATTTGAGTGTACAGGGATTGATTGATCTCGATTGTCTGGTGACCGAGTTACTGGAACTGTTGCGTGCGCAAGGGGAGTCGGCCGAGAGGATTCGCAACGCAACCGGGCGGCTCTTTGTCGATGAGTTCCAGGACGTGAATCAGGCCCAGTATCAGCTGGTGGCCATACTAGCTGAACAGACCAGCGTTTTTGTCATCGGCGATCCGGACCAGGCAATTTATGGATTTCGCGGAGCCGATCCGCAATGGTTCCTTCATTTTATGAGCGAGTTTCAGCCCGAATGCCACCAACTGCGGTGTAATTACCGCAGCGGTTCAGCCATTCTTCACGCAGCTGAAACGGTTATAGGCTTCAATCCCCATCCTGTGCCGGTGGCTCCGATGGTGGCCAAGGCGGGTATCATGGGCACCATTCACCCGTTGCCCTGTGGGAGTCCGGAACAGGAGGCAATGGCCATTGCCGACCAGATTGAAGTGCAACTGGGTGGCACCTCGCACCGGGAATTGGAGCGCTTTGACCCCTCTGGCCAGGCGCAGGCAACCCTGCGCGACATCGGCATCCTTTACCGGACCTCCCGTCAGGCCCAAGTGATCGGCCGGGTACTGAACCAACGCGGCATCCCGTTTCAACTGGTCGATCTGGAAGCCTATTACACCAAAGGTGCCTGTCGTCCACTCTACGCCTGGATACTGCTTCTGGCGGGCCTAGCTGATACACAACACCTGCTTTGGCTCTTGGATGAAGAGGTGAAGCTTGGCCGTTCAGTGGATTTAGCCATATTCACCCTGTTGAAACAGTGTTTCCGCGAGCATCAACCAGAGCAGGCGGGCGTTCAGTTTTTGCAAGCGCTTGCCGGTACCGAGTTGGCAGCAATGCACCAACTGCACTGTGCGCTGGTTGATGCAGGTTCCGATCAGTCCATCCCGGCGCTTTTTAACATTCTCACCGCCTATTACCAATGGGATGCCGAAGAGGAGGGGCTTCGCCGTTTGCGGGAGGAGGCCCTGAGCTTTGAGCAATCCCTGCCCGCTTTGGCCAAATACCTGCTGCATTTCAGCGACTCGGTGCTCTACGATAGCCGGGCCGAAGCCGTGACCCTCTCAACCCTGCATGCTGCAAAGGGGTTGGAATTTCCCATAGTCTTTATTGCTGGCGTGGAGGAAGGTCTGCTGCCGCTGGCACCCAGGCAGAGTTTATCCCCACAACAAATTCAGGCCCAGATTGAGGAAGAGCGGCGCCTATTTTTTGTCGGCATCACCCGGGCCATCTCCACCCTGTACCTGAGCTGGTGCCGCAAGCGCTCCCTTTATGGTGGTTCACCCGAGGAGCGCCAGCCGTCACCTTTTTTTACGGAGCTGCCCCCCGAGGCCCAAACGCCACCGCCTGCAATTCAAGGTGTTCGGAAACGGCACCCCAAACACCGCCAACTCTCGCTTTTTTCCTGAAACCATGCAAGCGCCGAAGACCGAATCGCAAGCTCTAGCCGAACTTGAGGCCAAGGTGCTTCGACTGGAGCAGGAGAACCAACAGCTGAAACAGAAGGCCCGCCAGGCGAACTCTGCCAATCAGGCAAAATCCGACTTCCTGGCTATGATCAGCCACGAAATCCGTACCCCCATGAACGGCGTCATCGGTATCAGTGAGCTGTTGCTTGATACCGAACTTGAGCCACGACAGAAACATTTTGCCCAGCTCATTCGGACTTCCGCCTCAAGTCTATTGACCCTCATCAACAACCTGCTTGATTTCAGTAAAATTGAAGCCAATAAGATGGCCTTGGAGGTTGAGCCCTTCGACCTGCGCACACTTCTTGACCAACTTTTGACGCTTTATCAGCTAACCGGCAAGCGTAAGGGGCTGACGGTCAGCGGAAAAATAGACCAGGCCCTGGAGGGCCAGTACAAGGGAGACGGCTTCCGGCTGCGGCAGATATTGGTCAATTTGTTGGGAAACGCGATCAAATTCACCGAACAAGGCAAGGTGGAGCTGCAGGTGCAGCGGTTGGAAAGCCGGGAAGAGGGAGATCTGCTCCGCTTTGCGGTTCAGGATTCCGGGGTTGGTATCGAGGGTGAATCCATCGGTAAGCTGTTCCAGCCCTTTTCCCAGGTCGATAGTTCCTCCACCCGCCGTTTTGGCGGCACGGGTCTTGGGTTATCGATCTGTGCCAAGCTCATCAAGCTGATGGGGGGCGACTTCGGTGTTGATTCCAAGTATGGCGAGGGGGCCACTTTTTGGTTCACGGTTGTCCTCCTGCGTCTGGAAGAGGAAATGCGGAATCCGGTTGGCGTTGTCCCTGTCCCTGAAAGTTTGCCCGAGGAGATCGTTGTCTCAAACCAACCCGCTATCCGGGGGGACCAGGGCCTTCGTCTGTTACTCGTTGATGATGAGGAAACCAACAGAATCGTCATGGCCGAAACCTTCCGCCGCTCCGGGGTTGAGGTGATGTTGGCCGTAAATGGCCAGGAGGCGATTGATCTTTGCCGAAGCAATCGATTTCATCTGATCTTCATGGATTGTCAGATGCCGGTGGTCGATGGCTATGAAGCCACCAAGACTATTTTGGAAGAGGCGGAGCAAAAGCAGCAAAGCTCGGCCCCCATCGTTGCCTTGACCGCCGATGCCACTGCCGTGGCCAGGAAACGGTGCCAGGAGGTCGGTATGGTTGATTATCTGGTAAAACCTCTTGATTTTAATCGCTTGCAAGAGGTGTTATCCCGGTGGCTTCCTGAGCTTCACACTTCGGTAGTTCCCAAATCGGCGCTTAAGGAGGACGTCGGTGGGGAGGTGGCAAACGGAAAGGTGACCGTAATCAATGGTGTTTCCCTGCAGCGGCTGCGGGAGCACGTGGGCGATATCACCCCAGTGGTGGGGGTATTTCTGCGGTCCTTGGATCGGAGGTTGGCTGAGTTACAGCAGGCCGTTGCCGCAAAGGATGCCGAGGCGATCAACAAGGTCGCGCATACGATGAAAGGGAGTAGCAGTCAGTTTGGTGCCGAGGAACTGGCCGGTCTTTGCCTGCTGGCGGAACAGATGGGCAAGAGCGGCAATCTGCGTCAGGGACAAAGAATCCTTGAACAGGTCGGTCAAGCCGTTAGCAAGGTAAAACAATTTTTTACGGAACAGCTTGATTAATCAGCGAATTATCCTACAATAACTGAGACGGGCCTCACTCCGATGCCCATCTTTCCTTGGAGATGCGCAGTTTATGTCAGTTTCCCTGTTGTCGGGGTCTACTCCGGTCATTCTCATGGTTGATGACGACGAGGTCATCCGCATGCTCATGCGCCAGTTCCTCGAAGGAGAGGGGTATATGGTGGTGGAGGCGGAGGACGGTCATGCTGCCCTGGACAAAGTGGCGGAGCAGCCCTTTGATTTGGTGATTCTCGATATCGCCATGCCGGGGATAGACGGCCCCGGCGTCTGTGAGCAGATTCGTACCACCATGACCGCTCCACCGCCGGTATTGATGGTCACTGCCCTGGATGATGAAAAGAGCATCGAGCGATCCTATGCCGCCGGCGCCGTGGATTATATCCGTAAGCCGCTGCGCTGGCCGGTGCTCAAAAACCGTATTCGTTACATCCTCGGCTCCCATCGTGCCAAGCAGGAGCTTGAGCTCCTCTCCCGCAACTATGAAATGATCCTTGATGCGGCGGCCAACGGTATCTGCGGCGTCGACGACCATGGTCTGATCAGCTATATCAACCCTGCCGCCTTGAAAATGCTGGGCTACTCCAACGACGAGGTCAGAGGTGAGCACTGCGTGGATATCTTTAAGGTTTCCGTTCCTGGTAGCGACGATTTTTCGGTGGACTGCTGTCCTTTTTTTACCCAAGCCGATGCCTCGGTCACGGTTTGCTACGACGAGGCGCGCATGTTGCGCAAGGACGGGACCAGTTTTCCGGTGGATTTCCGTTCAACCCCCATCCGTCAGGGACATCGTTTGGTGGGTGGTGTCCTCGTGTTTCAGGATGTGACCGAGCGCCAAGAGGCCGCCGAGCTGATTCGCTACATGGCCAACCACGATTCGCTCACCAACCTGCCCAACCGCAACTATTTCCGTCGACGTCTGCCCCAGGCTATTTCGCTGGCCAAGCGCTACGGTCGTATCCTCTGTTTGTTGTTTATTGATCTGGATCGTTTCAAACCGATCAACGACCAGTTCGGGCACGGCGTCGGCGATATCGTGCTGATGCAGGTGGCGGATCGGCTGCGCGGTGTGCTTCGCTCCTCCGATTCGGTCTGTCGCCTCGGCGGCGATGAGTTCGTCATCCTTCTGGAGAGTACCGAGACCCTGGAGGGTTCGACCATGGTTGCCCAGAAGGTAATCGAGTCGCTCAATGAACCGATCGAGGCCAACGACCATATTTGTTTCATCGGCGCCAGTATCGGTATTTCGGTATTTCCCAATGACTGTAGCGATGCCGAGACCATGCTCCGTCATGCCGACATCGCCATGTATGAGGCCAAGAAAAAGGGCCGCAACTGTTGGCAGCTCTACGAGCCCCTGGTCACCTCCCCTGGGCAATCGTCCTAATAATATCCGATTTACCGATTACCCCCACTAACTGCTCTTGGTCCAGCACCGGCAGGGTATGTATATTTTTCTCCGCCATCAGGGTCGCTAACTCCTCCAGTTCCGTCTCCGGGGAAACGGTGATGAGCTGCTTTGAGCAGATGTCGCCCACCTTGGCCCCTGCTATTTTCTTCAGTTCCTTCTCCATCTTGCCTGGTGATTCGAGAAAGACAAATGCATCGAGGATAGCCACCGCAGTGGGCAGATGCACTTTTTTGTTCTGAAAAATAAGATCGCTCTCCGTCACCACGCCAAGCACCTTGCCTGCCTCGTCCACCACCGGAGCACCACTGATCTTTCGTTCCAGCAGCAGGGTCGCCAGCTCACGAACACTTGTTTGTGGATTCACGGTAACAACATTTTTTGTCATGATATCGAGTGCTTTCAGCATAGCGTTTCCTTAGAGTGGTTGTTGATAAGGGTACCCAGAACCTGCGGAAGGGCCTGGGCTACTTCTGTGGCCGTGAATCCATAGGGTTTGCGGCTTGCAATGGAATCAGCGGCCAAGCCATGGAGATACACGGCCAAGGTAGCTGCCTCCCAGGGAAGATACCCCTGTGCCAGCATGCCGCCGATAATTCCAGCAAGCACATCACCCATGCCGCCGGTTCCCATTCCTGGGTTGCCGGTGGTGTTGATGGCCCAACGGCCATCGTTCGCTGCTACCACCGTTCCCGCCCCTTTCAAAACCGTGACCAGTGTAGGGCAGTTGACAGCATCCTCCAACCATTGGGCTGCCCGGAGCCTGTCTGTCTGAACCTCGCCGATGGAGCATTCGAGCAAACGCGCCATTTCGCCGGGGTGGGGGGTGAAGATTCGCGGTCCCGCCGCTAGCCGGATGACATCGCGATGGGCCGCCAGGATGTTGAGTGCATCGGCATCGATCACCATGGGCACAGCACAGTCACAATAGAGTCGAAGGATTAGTTCCGCCGTCGCCGGATCCGTCCCGATTCCAGGACCGATGACCAGTGCATCCTTGCCTTGGGCCAGAGAGTCGATAAGCGGAAAATCATCAATGGAGAGGAAACGACGAGAGGCGGGCAGGGGTACGGTCATGATCTCGGCAAACGCGGTTTCAAAAATCGGGTTCAGGTCGGCAGGGACGGCAAGGCTGACCAATCCGGCGCCGCTGCGGAGTGCCCCTTGGCCACTGAGCAGGGCCGCGCCGGTCTTCCCTTCCGATCCGGCCAGGATGAGCAGGTGACCGTTTGAGCCCTTGTGGGCGCCTTTGTCCCTGTGTATCAGACGTGTGCCGGTGGTTTGGTCCAAGGCCTCGCCTTGGAGTTGCATCCGCGCCACCACCTTGGTGGGAATACCGATGTCGACCCGTTCCAAACGCCCGACGCCGACGCCTCCGTGGTGGTAGTGTCCTGGTTTTGGTTGACCGTAGGTGACGGTTAGATCCGCCTGCACGGAAAGACCGAGCATCGCTCCGGTATCGGCGTTGAGCCCGGAGGGCAGGTCCACACTCACCACCTGCATGTCGTGACGTTCACCAAGGATGTTGATGCAGTTGACCACATCGTGAAAATGACCACTGATGTCCCGCTGCAGACCGGTGCCGAAGATGGCATCCACCAAGCTGTGCATGGGGTGCATCCGGTTGAGGGTGAGGATGGTGTCGATCAGAGTGAGCATTTTTTCCGAATAGTCGAGCACCTGGTAGGGCAGGCGCAACTGTTTAAGAATGGCGAAGTTTAAAGCGGCATCACCCTTGAGCTGCTCCGGATCAAGGAGGAAAAATACAAAAGGGAAGGCACCCAGACCGTGGACCGTACGGGCAATCACCAGGCCGTCACCGCCGTTGTTGCCTGGACCGGCAAAGATGCACACCGTCTTGTTCGCCACCGGACCGATGATCTGCTCCATCCGTTCCACCGTGCCCCGGCCGGCGTTCTCCATCAACACCATCCCGGGTATCCCAATCTCTTCAATGGTTTGTCTGTCGAGTTCGCGCATCTGCGCTGCAAGGGCCAGCTGCATGCCAAGATACTCCATTCTTGAAATCAGAAGAGGAAAGTCGTCCCCCAGCCTGCAACAGGAAATCAGGGGAATATGAAAACACTATACAGCGGCTGAAGCAGGGAGGCAATCCCGGCAATTTCTTAAAATTTCGAAAAGAGTAAAAAACCAAGGAATAAAAACAGGGGGTTGCAGAGCTCGGAACGTCGTTTTCGAGGTTCTTGGGCGAGAACGACGTTCCGGTGGAGAGATTGAGATAAAACGGCTAGTTGCCCTTGCTGGATCGGTGCAGCAGGCGCAACACCCATAGCCAGGGCCGTCGTAACACCGGAACAATGACTCGTTCCCAGCAGAGAGCGCACCAGTGCTGCAGCCACTCCGGAAGCAGGGGTCGTTCTTGGTTGACGCGGTAAATGATGCCCACGGTCAGGAGAAAAAAGAGAATGTTGGGGAACCACATGCCCAAGACCAGGGGTAAAGAACCGTCCTCGGCCATCATGTCCGTGGTGGTGTAGGTGATGTAGTAGAGGATAAAAAAACCAAGTCCCAGGGGGATACCCACGGCCCGTCTGCCTGGAGCGGCCTGCAGACCAAGCGGAAGCCCCAGCAGGCTGAGGATAAAGCAGCCCACCGGCAGGACCAGTCGATGGTGGTATTCACCGAGATATTTCCTATAGGTGCTGGAGTTTGGATCTTCTTTGTCGGCAGCCTGGAGCAACTGCTGTTGGCTCATGGTGCCCCGGCTGTGGTTGGCAACATTTTCATCCCCCACCTTGGTTGGGAGTTGGAGTCCAATCTGCAGCTGGTAGCGGCCAAAACGGACCACCTGGTTATCCTGGCCTTGCTGGTTGTGCAGACTCCCGTCTTCAAGAATGATGGTGACCTTGAGGTGCTCCATGTCGGCTTCCATATGGCCGCGTTGAGCCAGGGTGATCAGCGGTTGCTTGCGACCGCGCATATCGGAGACATACACCCCGTGCCAGCCTTTATTCTTATCGATCCGGTCTACATACAAGACGATATCACCCAGTGCCTCGGTAAACTCATGGGCGCGAATACCGTTGTCGATTTTCTCCATGGCCAATTGAAACATGAGCTGTTTAAAGCCAATCTCACCGACCGGAATAAGCCGGATAGAGAAGTATCCGGTGAGGGTGGCTATGGCCGCGGCAGTTATTATAACCGGCGGCAGCATCTGCATCAGGCTGATGCCGCAGGACTTCAGCGCGAGGATTTCCCGGTCGTTGGTCAAACGGGTAAATCCGACAATCACCCCGGCCATGGAGGCCATGGGGATGATGTAAAGCAGCATATGGGGAAAGATGTAAGCAAAAAGGCGGATGAAGTCGGCCGGGCCGATCTGCAGCGACAGCACCACTTCCAGCAGCGGAATGAGGCGGATAAGGAAAAAGACTCCGTACAGAATAAGAAAACTGGCAAAAAACGGCGCCAGCAACTCGTTGGCAATGTAGCTGTAGAGGAGCAGGGGCGGGGAGCGAAACAGGCCTCCCCGTTTTTGGGAAATGAGCACGGGTTTTATTGCTCGTCCGCTTATCTGCTCAGGACTCATTGAGGGCGGATTTGATGTTGACGTTGATCCAGTGTTGATCCCACCACTCCTTGGGGGTGACAAAGATGCCGTGGATCAGCATGGAAAAATGGAGATGGTCGCCGCCCGCCATGCCGGTGGCCCCGGAATGGGCGATGGGCTGATTCTTTTCTACCATGGATCCGACCGTGGTTTCAATGCTGCTGAGGTGGGAATAGAGGCTGGCCACACCTTGGCCGTGATCAATGATAATGATATTGCCGTAAATTCCCAGATAATCGGCATAGACTACCTTGCCGCGATTGGCTGCCCGGATTTCGGCCTTGGCTACAGAGGCAATGTCCACTCCGAGGTGGGTCTGGTAATCGACAGCCTGGCCATTGTACATGTATGTGCGTTGATCGGCATATCCGGCGCGGCCGGCCCCCGGCATACGTAGGAAGCGGTCCGACCAAAGCTGACTGGGATCCGGATTGGCGCAGGCCTTGGCGATGGCTTGGGCGTTGCTCTTACGGACATGATTATTGACGTACAAATATTTCTCAAGCAGGTTCCCCTTCATCTCAGGATAATGCTGCTCAAATTCAGGAATTTTTTCCTGGAAAAAGTTATCGCTTAAATGGATAATATCATGCTTTTCCGGAACGGTTTTAAACGATGCCGCAAATGGGGCGGTTCCTTCGTTGCCAGCTTCATCATAGGCCACTACCCGGGTTCGAGCCGGAGCTTGGGCATTCCAGGGCAGGGCAAAATAGGCCACATAGGTGTCTTTCTTGCCGGTGGGATAACCGGGAAAAAAGGCGTTGTCGATCAGGACACCTTGCCGTTCCGGTTGTTCGGCCACGGTATATACCGTCAGACCTGTGCTGCCGGGTTGGATGACTCGCTGCCCGTGCACTAGGGCCACCTTGGGGGGGATGGTGTCCATGATGACCGGAATGCGTTGCACGGTCTCATTGCCTTTGAAAAACCCGTTGAGGGAAAAATCCCGGACCGAGATAATCAATTCCGCCTCTCCCTGCTTGATCCCTGCCTTCTGGGCATCGATCGTTACTTTTTCGTCGAGGATTTGCGGGCCGGCGGTTTTAAACCAGGCCTTGCGCGGAAAATGGCGTTCCATGAGGATTGCCGAGGTCTCGCCCTGGGTCAGGGTGATAGTGAGCCCGCTGATACCGCTTTTCTTATCGGCAACGTGTAACGGCAGGTCGATGGTGCCACCAAGGTATTTGATCTGTTTGTCCAGAATTAGGGTCGGTTTTTCAAACTCAAAGAGTAAAAAGGCGGCAAATCCACCCGCAAGCAGGGCTGCGGTGAGGACTGCTGTAAAAAACATCTTGAAGAAACCGCCTCTTTTGGGGGCTGAGCCGCGAAGTCGAATATGGGTAGGCATGAGGAAATAGAGCTTGGTTGTATTGACGAAGGGAGATGGTTACTCGTTCCAGATCACATCGTAGCGCTTGATGTGCATCTCCGGGACCGGAATAATGGAGAACCGTTTTCCGGTCTGTTGTTCCAGGAGTTCAATGGTAAAGGACTCCTCATTGAGGAGTATATCGGCGATATGGGGATGTACCTTGATGGTGACATGCGAGCCGCCGATCTTGCGGGCATCACGGGTAATCTTGCGGAAGATTTCATGACAGATGGTCCGCCGCGATTTGATGAATCCGTCGCCGCCACAGTAGAGACAGGGCTCGCACATGGTTTGTATCAGGCTTTCCGAGAGCCGTTTTCGGGTCATCTGGACTAGACCGAATTCAGAGAGTTTAAGGATGTTGACCTTGCTCTTGTCGTTGCGCATGGCCTCCTGGAAGACGTCATACAGCTCTTCCCGGTGCTCCTCGTTTTCCATGTCGATGAAGTCAATGATGATGATGCCGCCAAGGTTGCGCAACCGCAGCTGTTGGGCGATCTCGCGCACCGCCTCCATGTTGGTTTTGAAGATGGTCTCCGACAGATCATGGGCGCCGACATAACGGCCGGTGTTGACGTCAATGACGGTCAGAGCCTCGGTGGGCTCGATGATGATGTAACCGCCCGATCGCAGCCAGACTTTTTTGTCCAGGGCACTGTTGATATCGGCTTCAACGCCATAGCGCTCAAAAAGCGGCAGGTCGGAGTTGTAATAGGTGATCTTGTCGCGCAGTTGTGGCGCAAAGGTTTGGGCGTAGGAGAGCAACTGCTCATAAACCTCGTAGTTGTCGATCACCAATTCGTTGGTCTCTTCAGTGAAGAAATCTCGCACCGCGCGGAGGATGATGTCCAGATCTTTATAAATCAGGCAGGCCGCATGCGCCTTTTCCGATTTGGTGAGGATTTCATCCCAGAGGAGCAGCAGAAACTCCATGTCTGCCTCCAGGGCCTCGTTGCCGATATTCTCGGCCACGGTGCGCATGATGAAGCCGGTACCAGGCGGCCGCAATACCTCGATTTTGTCCCGTAGTTGCTGGCGGGTGACTTCATCCTCGATCTTGCGCGAAATACCGATGTGGTCGGTCAACGGCATGAACACCAGGTTGCGGCAGGGCAGGGTGATGTTGCAGGTCAGGCGGGCACCTTTGGACCCGATGGGTTCTTTGGCAATCTGCACCAGTATTTCCTGGCCCTCGCGGAGGATATCGTTGATCGCCGGGTTCTCGGGTAAATGAGTCGGTGGGGCGGAATGTAGTTTGTGCCCCGGCATCAGGCGTTGGAAATTTTCGGAAAAGATGTACTGGGCCTCATCCACATAGAGAAAGCCGGTTCGTTCCAGACCGATATCGACAAAGGCGGCATCAATACCCGGCAGTACCCGAACCACACGGCCCAGGTAGATGTTGCCGATCAGCCCTTTTTCAGAAACCCGTTCCAGATGGAATTCGCGCAGGTTGCCGTTCTCCACCAGGGCGATCCGGTTTTCGTAGAAGGTTGCATTGATGAGGATGTCTGTGTACATACTCTGGTCTGATATAGTGGATGTACAGCCGCGGATCGTCGTTAAGACGCAAGGTGGGCTGGCGTATTCCTGAATTCGTGAGCGTCTAATCGTGCGGGCGGATGGCTCGAAGGGCGATAGGTGCCGCTAAGAATCAGAAGAACACTGTCGCTACACGGGTTGCAAGTGCGACAAGACAAACTTCACCCATGTATTCTGTCGCCACGGATTCAGGTCATTGAAAACGTTTACTATACTATACCGTCGCCAAACCGCCAGCCTAAATTAGTCGCGTTGCTGTCCAGGATGTCTTTTCCAAAGAGCCAAGGTGTTGAAAAATTGTGATTTCCGTTATTTTGCCCACCTATAACCGGGCCGCGTTCTTGGAGCGATCCATTGGTTCCGTGCTAAAACAACGTTTGCCCTGCGACGAGTTGATTGTGGTGGATGATGGTTCCACCGACGCCACTTGCGACGTGGTTGAGCGGATTGCCGCCGACGCACCGGTGCCCCTTTATTTGCTCCACCAGGAAAATCAAGGGGCCGCTGCCGCCCGCAATACAGGTATCCGGGCGGCCAAAGGTGAGTTGCTTGCCTTTCTCGACTCCGATGACTGGTGGCTGCCGCAGAAACTTCAGCTCCAGTACGCTGCCATGGCCCTCAATCCCGAAATCCTCATTTCCCACACTCGGGAGATGTGGTTTCGTCACGGCCAGCGGGTCAATCAGAAGAAAAAGCACGATCCACCAAACGGCGATATTTTTCTGGCGAGCCTTTCGATGTGTGTGGTCGGGATGTCTACAACCATGGTCCGGCGGGAGCTCTTTGAGGGGTACGGCCTGTTTGATGAAACACTGCCCTGCTGCGAGGATTATGATCTCTGGTTGCGGGTGGGCTGTAAGGAGCCCTTTTTTCTTGTGCCGGAACCCTTGGTCGGCAAGGATGGTGGACGCGAGGACCAGTTATCGGTGATCCATCGCATGGGGATGGATGTGTATCGTGTCCGATCCCTCTGTACCCTACTTGATTCCGGTGTCCTCCGGTCGGATCAATACCGGGCGGCGGTGGCTGAATTGGTCAGGAAGTGCACCATTTACGGCCAGGGCTGCAGCAAGCACGGACGTCGTGAGGAAGGCCAACGCTATCAGCGACTGGCGGAACATTATAAAATTCAACCGGTGCCAAATTCGTGAAACAGACAGCCTCCTATGGTGACCCGGCCCGCTATGTCACCCATCTCCATGTGGCCGAGGATTGCCTCGATCTTCCCTATACTCAAGAAATTATTGACCGGGCCAAGCTGCCGGTGACAGTGGTGGTGGAACGCGGCGTCCCCGCCATTGACGGAGACTATCCGTTGAATCTCACCGCCGGAAAACATCATCTGCTGCTTTGTCGTAATCGGGGGACCTTTTTTAAACCCTGTCCCGGTACCCGCGAGTATCGTTGCTGCAACTACCAGGTGTTGAACATCGGCATGAATTGCCCCATGGATTGCGTGTACTGCATCCTGCAAGCCTATCTCAATAATCCCTGGCTCAGTTTTTTTGTCAATATTGAGGATCTCTTTGCCGAGCTCGACCAGGGGCTGGACGCAGAACCGGAGCGCTTTTTTCGTATCGGCACCGGCGAGTTTACCGACAGCCTCGCCTTGGACAATCTCACCCATTTGAGCCCCAGGTTGGTGGAATACATGGCTCGGCGCAAGAACGCGGTGCTTGAGTTGAAATCCAAAAGTGTCAATATCGAGAACCTCAAGGGGCTCGACCATCGTGGCCGTACCCTGGTGGCCTGGTCATTGAATAGTCCGCCGATCATGGCCCGGGAGGAGATCCGCACCGCCACCTTAGAGGAGCGTCTTGCCGCCGCTGTGCGCTGTGCCGAATGGGGCTATCAGCTCGCCTTTCACTTTGACCCGATTATTCTTCATGAGGGGTGGGAGGACGGGTACCGCTCTACCATTGATCGCCTTTTTGCGGCGGTTCCGGCCGAGTCCATCGCTTGGATTAGCCTGGGCGCGCTCAGGTATTTGCCGTCGTTGAAGCATATTGCCGCCGACCGTTTTCCCCAGTCCCGTTTGTTCTATCAGGAATTCATCGACGGCCTGGATGGCAAACAACGTTACTTCCGCAGCCAGCGGGTGGAGATGTACAAGGTTATCCACGATCGATTACGCCGACACGCCCATCCCCGAACCTGCATCTATTTCTGTATGGAAAACGATACCGTCTGGCGCGAGGTCTTCGGATTTACCCCGGAAGAGCAGGGTGGCCTGCCGACTATGCTTGACCGTTCGGTTGGGTGGCCCCTTAGTTCGGGGACTCAAAAATGATGGACTCGTGAAGCTGTCTCTCCCCTGATTGAGGCCATCAGATTTGGAGAAGTATTACAACAAAGAACCACGGAAGAGGTAGGCGGAGAGGGAGATGCCGAGAAACGCTACAATCTGGTTGGCCCAGGCCCCGAGGCTACTCAAATAACCCGGGGGGATTTCCTCCGGGCTTAAGGTGAGTAGGAGGCGACGATACCGCCAGGCGGTCGTGGCCGAGGTCAGGGAGCCAAGGATAATAAAAGAGAGGCCGATCCAGAAAGAGAGACCGCGTTGGAGTGCTTCGCCATGGCGTGGCAGCAACGTACTGAGAAACAGACCGAATCTCTCCACCACGAACCCAAAGGCCATTAGGTTCAGTGAGGTGCGGGTCCAGGCCAGCAGGGTTCGCTCCGCAGCAAAAAATACCCTGGGATCTTTCAAAATCGACATGCATGCCTCCTCAAATAGGGGTACAGTGTAGGACGAGTATCCTGCATGGTAGAGCTTTGCAGGAATACGTTCAAACTGTAGCATGGGGCCGGGAGAAGGGGAATCATTTTGTCTTTTCTCCCAACGATGCGGTTTCCCGGACTAAAGACTGATATCAGCGTTTGAGGTGGTGCAATGGGGTGGTTGCCGATTATGGAAAAGGGCAAACGCGGTGCCTGTCATCGGGATTGGCCACTTTTTTACATGAACGATTTTTCTCAGCTTGGCTTGGTGGTCAGTCACTTGTCCCAGGCATTGGCCGTGTTGCATGCCGATGGGTTTACGGTCCATGAGGAGGAGGATGGATCGCTGGTGGAGATCATCGATAAAGGACAACTCTCCGGAATACTCCAGACTCTAGCCGAACATAACCTGAGCTGTGAGATGTCTGATGTGGTCAGCTGCGTCTATCAGGGGTGATGACATCGCCCCCTGCCCGGTGGGCAGGATCGCAGTAAAATTGTCTTGCAAATTTTGAGGGCGTCGTAGCGTTTTTCCGCACACTTGACATATCTTCTGCATACCTTCGCGCCAGGGCACACGCTACTCCTTGTGTATCTCTGTTTTTTACTGAGCCCTCTCTCTGGATATGATGGACTTTTTACGAGAACGACAAATTTTCTAAATCATTTCCAGCTTGTTGGCCTAAGCCGTACGCGCTATAGTTTCCGCTCGCTTTTTTAGATTCTAGCCCTCGCTAAAAAAATCATTTTTTCAACGGTTACCCGTAAAACCGATTTCCTACCACTACAACTATGGACACTTTTACGCAATTTTCTGGCCGATCCGCATCCGCCTGGGTGCCGCTGAGTTTTTCCTTCGCCTTTCTGCTCCGCCATCCCCGACTTTTGGGATGGAGCCTAATTTTGGTGCTGGTCACCGGCTCCCTGACTTGGGCAGGTTATCTCTTTTCCATTGATCTGATAAATCATTTTACCGGCTCCTTTTTCACCACCCCACCGGCGGTGGAAAAGTTCTGGCAATGGTTGCTGCTGTGGGGGTGGACCGGCTTGAAATGGATCTTTATGATCCTCACCCGGGTAGTGGCCTTTTACCTGGCATTTGTGGTCGCCTACAGCCTGACCACCCCCGGGTATGTGTTTTTGAGTACCTGGACCGGTAACCTTTATAGCCCACGGGCCGGAGAAGGGGAGGCTCGATTGAGTTTCGGGGGGGCGATGATCGATCTCTGGGAGGGGGTTAAAATCGGGGCCATGGGCTTGGTGGTTTCGGTGGTGGCCCTGATGGCCAACTTCATTCCCGTGGCCGGACAAGCAGCGGTTTTTTGCATCTATGCCTTTTACTCGGCCTTGATGTTTGTCGACTATCCGGCGTCACGCTACCGTTGGAGCTTGGGAAGGAAATTGAGCTGGCTGCGGCACCATCACAACCAGGCCTTTCGCCTTGGCTTGTTCCCGGCCATGATCAGCATGGTACCCCTGCTCAATGTCTTTCTCATGGCCCTGCTTTTCCCACTCTTTACTGTCCATACCACCCTCAATTTCCTCGCCATTGAGGGGGGAAATAAAGATATGCAGGTGCTTTGAGCGAACGCTTCTGCTTAGCGGTCGCGCCAGGAGACGACAAAGATCGAACCGAATCCGAGCGCCAGCATCAGATGAAAGATGAAAAAGCTGTATTCCTTCATGTGCACACTGGCAACCAGGGCAACGGAGAACAGGAGGGTGAGCAGGCCTTCGATAATAACCGTATTGCTCATCGGGTTTTTCTGCTCCCCTTGAACCTGCCGCCGCATTTGCCCGACGATGTTGTACTTGGGCGTGCGCACAAAAGAGGAGCGGATGCCCAAGAGGCCCTCGATCACCGCCACCGAGTTGTGAAAACTCAGCCCCATGGACATGGTCAAGAGCAAGGGGAAGTAGTAAATCAACGCCAGAATTTGCCGCAGGGAGACGGGCCGGGAAAGGAGGTGGATGTTGGCGTAAAAGTAGACCGTTGCCACCCCAACCAGCCCTAAAAGGGAGAATCCCAGGTAGCCGGTCTTCAGGTTGAGGCTGTCGAGAAAGGGCAACAGGGCCACACTGGTCAGGGCAATCATCAGCACGGCCACAAAGATCGAGCTGTTGGCCAAATGGGCCATGGCATGAAACTTGGTTCCCCAACCCAGATCACTTTTCAACACCATAGGGGTGAGGCGGCGGGCATTTTCCGCTCCACCTTTCATCCAGCGAAACTGCTGCGTTTTGATACCGTTCATTTCTGCCGGCAATTCAGCCGGTGCCTCCACATCTTCCAGGTAGACGATCTCCCAGTGTTTGAGCTGAGCGCGGAAGCTCAGGTCCAGGTCCTCGGTCAGGGTCTCGGCCTGCCAGCCGCCCGCATCTTCAATGGTCTGTTTCCGCCAGATACCGGCAGTGCCGTTGAACTGGAGGAAATGGTGTCCGGCCTTGCGTCCCATCTGCTCGATGGTGAAATGGACATTGAGTTGCAGGGCCTGCAGTTTGGTGAACAGAGAATAGTTGTCGTTGAGGTGGGTCCAGCGCGTCTGGACCACGCCCACGCGTTCATTTTGGAAGTAGGGCAGCGTGTTTTTGAGAAACTGTGGGTTGGGCAGGAAGTCGGCATCAAAGATGGCGACAAAGCTTCCCTTGGCCTGGAGCAATCCCTCGGCCAGTGCTCCGGCCTTATAGCCGCTGCGATCGGTGCGGTGGATAATATGTATATCCAGTCCCTGAGCACGATATTCATCGGCTTTCTTGCGGCAGAGTTGGGTGGTCTTGTCGGTGGAGTCGTCGAGGATCTGCACCTCGAATCGATCCCGGGGATAGTCCATGATTGCAATGTTATCGATCAGTCGCTCGGCAACATAAGGTTCGTTGTAGAGCGGCAACTGGATAGTGACAAAGGGCAGATCCTCCTCGGAAAAAGGTGGAGGAGGCTGGGGTTTCTTGCGACCGAGGTAATGGAAGAGCAGGTTAAGCTGGAGCAGGTTGTAGACCAGAATTAGGGCAAGAAAAAAGACATACACGCCAAGCAGGACATACATCGATGGGGATTCCTTACAGAGGTGAAGGGGGGAGAAGAAAACGTTCGTTGGGAAAGCGCTGCTTCCGGGGAGCAAGGGGTCGGTTACGAATGGGGCTGATGGATTTTGAGTAAGAGTCCAAAAACGATGGACCATAAAAAGAAAATTGTTCAATGTATCGATCCCTGGGCCGGCTGTCAATCATTGTCGGCGCGAAAGGCGCATCATTTGGGCGGTATCAAAAGGTAGCTCATGGACGAGGCCTGTTGGCGGCTTCGGCTTGAAGATATTCGAGATAACGTTGGTTTTCCCAAAATTCTCGGCGAAGTTCGTCGTAGCGCTGGTCAAGATCATCAAGATCCATGCGCAAACGGCTGCGATCATCGCGGTATTTACTTGCCTCCAGTCGAAGTTCGGTCTCTGAGATCCGGGCCTGGAGGGTGTCGAGTTCCTGCCTGGTGCGATAGACCGCATAGGCGCTATTATTGTAATGGGCAAAGGCGGCGTCAATTTCCGGTGGACAGACCCCGGCATAGCGTTGACCAGCCAGGCCGGTGACCAAGGCATTTTCCAGGCGGCAGTAGGTGCTCAAACCCTCGGTTCGACCGGCAGCGTATTGGTGTTCGTTAATCTTCACACCATACTCGGCACAGGCACGGCTATGCGCATTGAGGCGGCTGGTGGGCTCGCCCGCCTTTCCATCGACCACGCCAAGGCCGTACCAGTCGCCACGGAGACATTGTTTCTGAGACAGACTGGCACAGCCGCCCAGGAACACGAAAAACAAAACAGGCAGAAGCCGGGAATGCATAACCGGCTACTCCGAATCGGGAGGATTGGCAGGGGCGGCTGGCGAGGATAAGGGTGGGGCTGATTTGAGTAGCACATTGAACTTCTGCGGCATCGGCAGGGTAAAGCGCATCGGTTCATCGGTGGTCGGATGGGGGAAGGTCAGCAAAGAGGCATGCACAGCCATCCGTTTGATTGGGTCGGTTTTGGCGCCGTATTTTTTATCACCCACTACCGGGTGTCCCATATCAGCGAGGTGCACCCGGAGCTGGTTCTTGCGGGCGGTAATCAGTGTGACCTCGAGCAGGCTGAATTCCGGGGAACTGCGAATCACCTGGAAATGGGTTTCGGCGTACTTGCCGTCGCTGTTGCTTTTGCTGGTGGCAAACATACGATGGATCTTGGATTCACATAAATAGTTGCTCACCTTACCATTTTGTTGCAAAATTTGCCCTTCGACCACCACTAGAAATTTTTTCTCCGCTTCTGGCCAGCATTTCTGCAATCCATGTTGGGCGGCCTCGGTTTTGGCAAAGACCAGCAGGCCGGAGGCATCCTGGTCAAGACGGTGGACCACAAAAACTCGATCATTCCCATGGGGCCGTGCACTCAGGCAGGCGCTCACTTTATAAAAGGCGGTCTTGATTTTTTCACTGGCCGAGGCGATGGTTAGCAGTCTGGCTGGTTTATCGATCACCAGGATATCCTCATCCTCGTAGACAATCTTGATGCCGGGGCAATCGATAGGTTTATCAGCCGCCTCTTTTTCCGTGACGATGGTCACAAGGTTGCCGGGGGTTAAAGGATGTTCCAGCCGGTTTACGGCAACGCCGTCGACCTCCACTGCACGGTATTTGAGCAACTGTTTGATTTTGGTTCGCGAATAGCCGCATTTCTGCAGTGCAGCCAAGACGGTGCTTGTTTCCTGAATGGGAATGGATTTCATGGTTATCTCCGGTGGCTGCGGATAGAGTGGAGCCGAGTTAAGGAAGAGAGCGTCGTCAAAACTTCGATGGACTGCGTTGCAGCGGTTTTTCCGACACTCGACATACCTTCTGTATGCCTTCACGCCGGTAAAAAACGCTACTTCTTGTATACCTCTGTTTTTACAGAGCTAGCTCTCAGAATGCGATGGATTTTTTACGAATCCATCAAGGAAAATCTTTGCTCCCTGGGAAGTGGCTTTTTGGGGAAGGAGAGACGGTCAGCTGTCGAGTACCTGGCGCACACTGTGGGCGAGGTCGGCCATGACCACTGGTTTATTCAGGAAGCCTTCGATGCCTATAACCCGTGATTTATCGCTATTCAACTGTTCGCTGAAGCCGGTGCAGATGATCACCTTGATGTCGGGATGGATCGCTTTGATCTCCCGATAGAGCTGCAATCCGGTCATCTGTGGCATGGTCAGATCGGTGATGACCAGATCTATCGTGTCGGCGAGGCTGCGAAAGGCTTCCAGGGCATCAAAGCCACTGAGCCGGACTGTCACCTTGTAGCCGAGACGCTCTAGCATACTGGTGGTGACGTCGGCAATGGATTTTTCGTCATCCACGAGAAGAATATGTTCCGAGCCTCGGGGCATGGGCCCTTGGGGATCAATGGGGATACGTCGTTGTTCAGCCGCCATTTCGACCACCGGAAAATAGAGGGTGAAGGTCGTGCCTTCGCCTGGCGTGCTGGTCACCCGGATCTCACCGCCATAGCCCCGAAGAATACCCAGGACCACCGCCAATCCCAGGCCGGTTCCCTTGCCATGGGGTTTGGTGGTGAAGTAGGGGTCAAAGATTTTGGCCATGGTGGCCTCATCCATGCCATGGCCGGTATCTGTGATGGTGAGTTGTTGATAACGCCCCGGTGCAATGGATAAATCATTGAAGGCGCCAAGGCCCAGGATGAGGGTCTCAAGTCTCAGGCTCAGTTGACCGCCCCTGTCCTCCATGGCATGGTAGGCATTGGTGATCAGGTTCATCAGTACCTGGTGGAGCTGGGTGGCGTCGGCCATGACCCGTGGGCACGTATCGGGGAGTTGGCAGTCGATGTCAATGGTGGTGGGTAGAGTGGGGCGGACCAGTTTGACCACCTCTCGAACTATGTCGGCAATACAAACCGGCAGGATTTCCTGGTCAACTTGGCGACTGAATGTCAGAATTTGCTTGACCAGGTCGCGGGCTCGGCGGGAGGCATCTATGATGCCACGGCAGTGATCGCTGATTTCGGCATTACCGGCGTTCTCCACCAGCATCAGTTCGGCCCGACCCATGATCGGTGCCAGGATATTGTTAAAATCATGGGCAATGCCCCCGGCAAGGCTGCCGATCGCCTCCAGTTTTTGGGTCTGTTGCAGTTGCTTTTCAAAGGCCTTGTTTTCTTTTTTCAGTTTCACTTGTTCGGTGATGTCGATTCCGGTCACAAAAACCTTGCTCCAGCTTCGTTCATATCCGGCGGCAACCACAACTCTTCGCTCAACGGTTAAAAGACGTCCGTCCAACGCCTTGTTTTCATAGACCAAATCCGAGGATCCATCTTTGAGCAGGTTGAGTACCGTCCGCTTGAAGATCTCGTTTTGATTATCGGGGAGCACCGTACTCAGATGGAGCAGATCCTCACTTTTTTGCGCTGAATAGAGCTTGAGGGCGGCCCGGTTGGCCACACAGACACGGACCATATCGATGCACCGCCTCAGACTTTCCGGATGCTGCTCAAAATAGGCGTTGAAATCGCTCACCCCCTGCTGGGTAAGTTGGTCAATAAAGTGTTTGACCGCACTCAGGTCTTCCTCCAAAAGGGGGATGGGGGAATGTTCAAAGAGGAGGCTGTATCGGGCCTCGGTTTCGGCTAGTTTTTTCGATTTGCTTGAAATGATGCGTTTTTTGCGTTGGTTCAGAACTAAAAGAACCACCAGTAAAAACACTACCACAATCAGGCCGATATCAGTCAGCCTAAACGAGGTGGATTTGGAGAGAAAGAGCGGAAAATCGTTTAGAAGGCGATAGAATATCGGAGGGGTGTTCTCTGTCATCGGTGATCCGGCAAAAGGGAAAAATTGCAGTGACGCAACGATGGCCCAGGATAGACCATTGGGACGGTGTCTAATGAATACCACCGGTAAGGATAGGAAACAACAGGTGTGCAGCACAACCTCTTTAAAACCATATTGTATTGTAGGAGGTCACCTTCGTCCTTGTCAAAAGGAAATCCATGTTGATGCCGACGACGCTGCTCATTGAATGACCCGATTGATCGGGTTTGGTTTGGAACAATACGATGATACCGGAGAAAGCATTGACAGGGCCGTCGAGATGTGTGAAGAAAAAAAATTTGTGAGCCCCAGAAACAATTCGAGCAGGATCAGGAGGGTTATGCGGTTGGGTTTCGGCAACAAATGGCAGTTTTGGATTGATCGCGGCGGCACCTTCACCGATGTGGTTGGCAAGGATCCAGATGGAGAGTTGCATACCTGCAAACTGCTCTCGGAAAATCCCGAACGCTATGCGGATGCCGCCCTTGAAGGTATTCGTCGTCTGCTGGGCGTTGCAACCGAGGAACCGGTCCCGTCCGCGCGCATCGAAGCGGTGAAGATGGGGACCACCGTGGCCACCAACGCACTTTTGGAGCGGAAAGGCGATCCCACCGTACTGGCCATCACCAAAGGCTTTGCCGATGGGTTGCGGATCGGCTATCAAAACCGGCCCAATCTTTTTGCGTGCCATATTGTCCTGCCTGAAATGCTGTATTCCCGAGTGGTTGAAGTCGATGAACGGCTTGATGCCCAGGGACGTATCGTTGCACCCCTAGACGAATCCCAGGCTCGGCGTGATTTGCAGGCGGCTTACGACAGTGGTCTGCGATCGATAGCCATTGTCCTCATGCACGCCTATCGCTTTCCTGGCCATGAAGAGCGGTTGGCAGTGATTGCCCGTGAGATCGGCTTTTGCCAAATTTCCGTCAGCCATCAGGTCAGCCCTCTGATCAAGCTGATCGCCCGCGGTGATACCACCGTGGTTGATAGTTATCTTTCTCCCATCCTCAAACGGTATGTTGACCGAGTGGCTGCTCAACTGGCCGCTCAAAAGGGAGGTCCCTCCCGGCTGATGTTTATGCAGTCAAGCGGCGGCCTCATTGATGCGGCCCTGTTTCGTGGCAAGGATGCGGTTCTCTCCGGTCCGGCCGGAGGCGTGGTGGGCATGGTGCGGACTGCAGCCATGGCCGGGTTTGAGCGCTTGATAGGTTTTGACATGGGCGGAACCTCCACCGATGTCACCCATTTTGACGGGGCATTCGAACGTAGCTTCGATACTCTGGTAGCCGGGGTACGGATGCGGGCACCGATGATGCATATTCATACCGTGGCAGCAGGCGGCGGATCAATTCTCCATTTCGAGGCCGGTCGTTTCCAGGTCGGGCCGGATTCCGCCGGGGCCAATCCCGGCCCAGCCTGTTACCGTCGCGGCGGCCCGCTCACGGTCACCGACTGTAATGTTCTCTTAGGGAGGATTCAGCCTGCCCATTTCCCTTCGGTCTTCGGCCCGGGAGGTGATCAATCACTGGATAGCGAAGTCGTTCGTCTGCGATTTGCCGAACTTGCCCTGGATATCAGTGCTGCAACCGGCCGGGATACCACTCCGGAAGGTGTGGCTGTGGGTTTTTTACGCATCGCGGTGGAGAACATGGCCAATGCGATCAAAACCATCTCGGTCCAGCGTGGCTACGATGTCACCGGTTACACCTTGCAGTGTTTTGGCGGCGCCGGCGGGCAGCATTGTTGCCGGGTGGCCGATGCCCTGGGCATGGAACGGATTTTTCTCCATCCCCTTGCCGGAGTGCTTTCCGCCTATGGCATGGGGCTGGCTGATATCCGTTCCCTGCGTGAGGCCCAGATAGAGCATCTTCTAACAGCAGTCGACCTTGCCGAAGTGGTGGATCGCGCATTGCATCCGTTGATCTCGGCCGTGCGGGAAGAGGTGCACGGGCAGGGAGTGGCGGAGGCCCATATCCAGGTGCTTACCAAGGCTTACCTGCGTTACAGCGGCACCGACTCCAGTCTGGAGGTTGGTCTGACGGATGCCGGATCCATGCGCGAGGCTTTTGAGGTGGCCCATAAACAGCGCTTTGGTTTCATAACCCCGGAGCGTCCCCTGATGGTCGAGGCCCTGGTGGTGGAGGCTATCGGCTCCACCGAACCCTTGATCGAGCCGGAGCTGCCGCAAACCACGAACATGGCCCATCCGCAGCAACAGGTTTCGGTCTGGCTGGAAGATGGTTGGTGCCAGACACCGCTCTATCTGCGCTCAACACTGCAACCGGGACAACGGATTACAGGGCCAGCCTTGATCATCGAGCCCATCGGCACCGTGGTTCTGGAGCCGGGCTGGCGGGCCAGTTGTAACCGTCGCAACCATCTCATTCTTGAGCGGACTCTGCCCCGGGTTGGCAATGAACAGGTGGGGACGGCGGTGGATCCGGTGATGCTTGAGGTCTTTGCCAACCTGTTCATGTCCATCGCTGAACAGATGGGCGTAACCTTGGCCAACACCGCCCATTCGGTGAACATCAAGGAACGGCTGGATTTTTCCTGTGCCTTGTTCGACAGCCAAGGCAACCTGGTGGCCAATGCCCCTCATGTACCGGTGCACCTGGGGTCCATGGGCGAATCGGTGCGGGCGATTCTGCACGACAACAAGGGCCGGATACGACCGGGCGATGTTTTTATGCAGAATGCCCCCTATAACGGCGGTACCCACTTGCCGGATGTGACCGTTATCACTCCCTGTTGGGATGAGGCTGGGCGCGAAATTCTATTCTTCGTCGGCTCGCGTGGGCATCACGCCGATATCGGAGGCCGCACTCCGGGCTCTTCCCCCCCGGACTCGAAACGGATCGAGGAAGAAGGCATTGTGATCGACAACTGGCTTTTGCTGGATCAGGGTGTCTTTCGTGAAGAACCAACCCGAAGACTGCTGCTTTCCGGTCCCTATCCCTGCCGTAAGGTGGAACAAAATCTGGCTGATCTCACCGCCCAGATTGCCGCCAACGAGACCGGTATCCGCGAGCTGAAGCGGATGGTCGCCCATTTTGGTCTGAATACGGTGCGCGCCTATATGTCCCATGTCCAAGACAATGCCGAGGAGTCGGTGCGGCGGGTGCTGGCTGTGCTCCGCGACGGCAAGTTCACCTATCCCATGGATGACGGCAGCAGGATCCAAGTGCGGATTCGGGTGGATCATAACGCTCGCGAGGCGGTGATCGATTTCAGCGGTACCTCGGCCCAGCATCCGGGCAACCGCAACGCCCCCCGTTCGGTTTGCCGAGCCGCGGTCCTCTATGTTTTTCGCACCCTGATCGATACCGACCTGCCGCTTAACGAGGGCTGCCTCATGCCGCTGAAGCTGATCATTCCCGAAGGGACCATGATCAATCCCCGTTATCCGGCGGCAGTGATTGCCGGCAACACCGAGGTTTCCCAGGCAATCACCGATTGCCTTTACGGGGCACTGGGGCAACTGGCCGCCTCCCAGGGGACGATGAATAACTTCCTCTACGGCAATCTTGAGCATCAAAATTACGAGACCATCTGTGGCGGTACCGGGGCCGGGCCAAACCATGACGGCGCCAGTGCGGTGCACAGTCACATGACCAATACCCGCATGACCGATCCCGAAGTGTTGGAATTGCGCTTTCCGGTGCGGGTGGAAAAGTTTGCCATCCGTCGCGGCTCCGGCGGCCAGGGCAAATGTAAGGGTGGCGATGGGGTGGTGCGCAAGCTGCGCTTTTTAGAACCCATGACCGCTACCATTCTCTCTTCCAACCGGATCAACGCACCGTATGGATTAAAGGGTGGCGGACCGGGAAAGCAGGGACACAATACGCTTATCCGCCAGGATGGCAGTGTGGTGGAGTTGCAAGGCAATGACGAAATCTCGGTTTTTCCCGGTGACATGGTCGTGATTGAGACCCCGGGCGGCGGCAGTTACGGTTCGGCAGAGGTATAGGGCGCTCAATATGTCTCGGTTCTCCCTTCATAAACTGCCTTTCCATTACGGCTGGCTGATTGTTGCCGCCGGATCACTTGGTATCTTCGCCTGTATCGGGCTGGCCCGGTTTGCCCTGGGCATGCTGCTGCCGGCCATGGGGGCGGACCTGCAGCTCACCTATGGCCAAATGGGCACCATCTCCACCGCCAATTTCGTTGGTTATCTGGCGGGGATATTGGTGGTTACACCCCTGGTACGCCGGGTCGGCGCGCGGCTGCTCACCACCCTGGCCCTACTACTTGCCGGTCTGTCGATGGTGGCCATCGGCTATTGTTCCAACCTTTACGGGATCATGGTGCTCTACATCCTCACCGGGATCGGTTCAGCCCTGGCCAATATCCCGATCATGGGATTGCTCTCTTCCTGGTTCGCCAGTCGCCTGCGGGGTAAGGCCGCCGGATTCGTGGTCAGCGGCAACGGCGCGGCCATCGTTTTTGCCGGTTTGAGCGTGCCGTGGATGAACGGGCTCAGTGACTGGTCTTGGCGGTTGAGTTGGGTGGTCCTGGGAGTACTGGTCTGCCTGATCGGCATCCTCTGTTTGTTGTTCTTCCGCAATCGGCCCCAGGAGCTTGGCCTCGTACCCGCAGGAGCCGCAATGTCGCCCCGGACACAACAACCGCATCAGTTGGGACAGGCCCGCTCGGTGCCGCTGAAACTGATTCTTCACTGCGGAGCCATCTACGCGATATTTGGCTTCACCTTTGTCAGCTACGCCACCTTTATCGTCACCGCCATGGTCCGTCAATATGGATTCAGCCAGCAGGTCGCAGGCTCCTTCTGGTCCTGGGTGGGGCTGTTGAGCCTGTTTTCCGGGCCTTTGTTCGGTATGCTTGCCGATCGTTTCGGCCGCCCGGTGGCACTTATGGCGGCCTTTTCCGTCCAGACCCTGGCCTATCTCCTGGTTGGCCTGAACCTGGGTGAGCTTTTTTTGTATCTTTCCATCGGCTGCTTCGGTATCGTGGCCTGGGCTATCCCCTCGATCATGGCGGCGCTTTCCGGTGACTATGCCGGGGCGGACAAAGCCGTTTCCATGTTCAGTGCCATCACCCTGCTTTTTGCCGGTGGCCAGGTGGCTGGGCCTTGCCTCGCTGGGCAACTTGCTGAAAAAAATGGGAGTTTTAACGGGAGCTTTCTTCTGGCCGCCGTCCTGACGACAGCCGCCGTTCTCCTCGCTCTGTTTTTGCCCAAACCCTCCATCGCCCATGCAGATTGAGTTCCCGTTCTTGTGCTGTTGGTTTTCTGGAACCTATCTGCATAAAATCTTTCTTGTTGTTTCGGGTAACCTTAAAATAATATTGACAATAATTGTTGATTTCGCTAGCGTTTCCCAAGCTTTTGCGGGAACGCCCCTCCGCACCTTCCCAAGGAGAGTGTTATGGCTATCTTCACCTATGAGGCAAAGGATCTGTTCCAATGGTTGACCACCCAGGAGGATATCGTGGTGGTTGACGTCAGAAACGAAAAGGATTTCAATAAGTTTCACGTTGAAGGTCCCTATCCCTTTCCCTTGCATAATATTTCTTACTACGAGTTCATGGAGGACGAGGAAGGTTCCGTGTCCCGTGTCCCCAAGGGGAGTCGTGTGCGCATCGTTTGCGCCAAGGAAGGCTCTGCCAAGTATGTGGCCGAGATATTTGATAAGTTCGGCTATGATGTCGGCTATCTCACCGGCGGCATCAAGACCTGGGGCAATCTTTTGGTGCCCAATTTGGTGACCAAAGGGACAGACTACGAGCTGTATCAGTTCATCCGTCCGGGTAAGGCCTCCTGCAGCTATGGCCTTGTCTGCGGTAAGGAGATGATGCTCTTTGATCCCTCCCGCAACCTCGATTTTTACCTCGGGTTCGCCGCCGAAAAGGGCTGCACGATCAGCAAAACCTTTGAGACCCATCTCCAGGCCGATTACATTGCCGGCAGCCGTGCCATTGCCAAACGCACCGGCGCTGTCTTTTACGGCAATGACGGCGATTTCAGTAGCTCTAAAAATCCCTACACTTCGCTCAAAGATGGTGAGATTCATCGCTTCAGCCTTGGCGGACCGTCGGTGCGGGTGCTGTTCACCCCCGGGCATACCCCCGGTTCCACCTCCTTTGTCGTGGATGAGCGTTATCTCATCTCCGGCGACATGATGTTTATCCATTCCGTGGGGCGTCCGGATTTAGGCGGCAAGGCCGAGGAGTGGGCCGGGATGCTGTTTGATTCGATTCAGATGATCAAGGCCTTGGATCCGGCCCTGATGGTGCTGCCCGCTCACTACATGGATTGGGAAGAGGCCACCGAGGAGTTGTTGTTCACTCGGATTCTAGCCGAGGTACTTGAGCGCAACAAGGATATTTACGGGCTTGAAACCCTGGCCGCCTTTATCGAATTTATCAAGGCCAACATGCGGCCCCAGCCCGAAGAATATGCCGTAATCCGCCTGGTCAATGCCAACCTCCGCGAAGAGGATGAGGAGAAGCAGGAGGAACTAGATCTCGGCAAAAACGAATGTGCCGCCTCAACCTATGCCAAGCAGCAGGCGGCCAAAGATGCCGCTGCCGACTGACAGCCGAGTTGGGGCGCCAACGCAATCTGATCCGCCACCAGTTTCATCTTTGGTGGAACGTTTTACTACTTAACCAACAGAGGCCTATGCAAAGTCTTCGAATTTTATCCGCTTTTTCCAAAGGATTGCTGGTGTCAACCTTGCTTGCCTGGACCTGGTCGGTTCCGGCGGTGAGTGCAGCCGATCTGCCGACTACCCCCAAGGCGGAAAATCTTATGTCCCAAACCCGGCCTAAATTGCAGCGCGAACTGCAAAGCAAAGGGTTCCGTGCGGGGCAACCGATTTTCGTTCGAATCTTTAAAATTCCCGGTACCCTTGAAGTATGGATGAACAATGGGCGGGGATTTCAACTGTTCAAAACCTACCGCATCTGCACCTATTCCGGATTTCCCGGTCCTAAGGTAAATGAGGGGGACTGGCAGGCGCCGGAGGGTTTTTACTCGGTTACCCCTGAACAGCTCAATCCAAAATCTGGCTATCACTTGGCCTTTGACGTTGGCTATCCCAATGAGTTTGATATGGCCAAGCACCGTACCGGCAGCCTGATCATGGTCCATGGCAACTGCCAGTCCGTTGGCTGTTTTGCCATGACCAACGGTCGTATCGAAGAAATCTATTTCCTCGCCCATGAGGCCCTGGCCCAGGGGCAGGAGAAGTTCAGTGTCCACATCTTTCCCTTCCCGTTGACCCAGCGCAACCTACGGAAATTTGCAATTTCTCCCTGGATTTCGTTTTGGAAAAGCCTTGAACCTGGCTACGCGGCATTTGAGCAGTTCAAACAGGTCCCGGAAATTGCGGTGCACAACGGCGAATACGTGGTCACCTCGCGCAGCCCCAAGCTTGCCCTGCACCAGTCCTTGTTTAAGCAGGATTGAGAGGCTCGCTGGAGACAATCGAAGATTTTAGTGGATCGAACACCCCTGCTGAGGTTCCTTTGCAGGGGTGTTGTTGTATCCGGGGCTTGATCACGGCCGTACCGCCCGCAGATACCCGGATTTGGTGGTGTAAAAGGTCCGTTCCGTACCGCACTGATCTCCTGTTTCCCAGGAACCGGCATGGATGCTGCCATCGTCGTCCTTGAGCCAGTAACTCCCCTCCAGAGAAATGTTGATATCACCGTTTTTTTTCAGATCGAATTTGCTGAAAAAATCATAGAGTTCCCATTTGGTCGGCAATCGCCAATCATGATACGGTCCCTGATTAAGCTGGTGTAGATATTTTTCCACTGCTGGCAGGGAACGTATCTTTTTGCTGCGCTCCATCTGCCAGACCAGCCCATTGTTTGTTTCCTGGATCAACCCTGCCGCACTCTGGAGCAAAGCCGGTTCGGCAGCCGATACAACAACTGGAATCGACAGCATAAGCAGCATGAGCAACGTCAAAAGACCGCTCGCCGGATGCATTTTGGCCAGGCCTTGTTGAATCTTAAACATTTTTTCACCTCCTCTGGTGCAAATGGATTCATTCATACCTAGAATAGCTCCAATTGACCACGTTGAACAGGGGGAAAGCTGGCACTTTGTGGTTGTAGGGCAGGCGTCGGGATACATCTCATTGAAATAGGAGCAACTATGGCGAAACAAATAACCGTGGAAATACTGGCCATTGGCAATGAACTGCTGCGGGGAGAGATTCTCGACACCAACACCCACTGGATTTGCCAACTGGTGAACAGTCGTGGTGGGCAGGTGGTGCGGGTGACCATGTTGCCGGATATCGAGGACGAGATTGCTGCGGCAATACGGGCGGCCATTGCGCGGAGGGTGGGCTTGGTCTTTACCTCCGGTGGTCTGGGGCCGACCGACGATGACCTGAGCCTGGCGGCGGTGGCCAAGGGCGCCGGAGTGGATTTGGTGCTCCACAGTCGAGCCCGGGAGATGGTTCGCCAACGTTACGATGATTTTTATGCCCAGGGGGTAATGACCGAGGGAGGGCTTAATCCTTTCCGGGAAAAGATGGCCTGGCTGCCGAAGGGTGCCAAGCCCATTTATAATCCGGTGGGCACGGCTCCGGGCGTTTTATTGCTGATCGGCCCGACAACGATTATTTCCCTACCTGGAGTGCCGCCGGAGCTCAAGGGGATTATCAACGGCTCTCTCAAAGAATTTTTAGATGAGCGGTTCGGCAGCGGTGGTTCCTTTGCACGCATGATCACTGTGCACTGCAACGATGAGTCGATCATGGCACCGGCCCTGAGCCGGGTGGTGGCGGATTATCCGCAGGTGTATATCAAATCCCTCGCCCGGCCTCTGGGTGAGGTACCGGAGCTTGATATTCTTTTTACAGCCACAAGTGGTGAGGTAAATGAGCGCGAGCAGTGGGTTAACGGTGCCGTGGCTGACTTACAGCAGGGGCTTACCGCACTCGGCCTCGAACATTGGTTGAAGAAAAAATGAGGCAAAGGCATTAGTCCTGGTTGACCCAAAATCCCACCGGCATAAAGCGTTGGGCATCAAAGAGTCCCCGGTCGGTCAGCTTGAGGGCCGGGATCACCGGCAGGGCCAGAAAAGAAAGCGTCATGAACGGGGCCTCCAGGCTGCACCCGCAGGCCCGGGCCCCATCGGTGACCAGTCGGTACTGTTCAGCCGCCTGTTCACAGGTGCAGGTGCTCATAAGGCCCGCCACCGGCAGCGGCATCAGTGCCACTGCACCCTGGCTGTTGACTGCCGCCAAGCCACCCCCCTGTTTGATCACCGCGTTGGCCGCCTGGGCCATCAGTACATCGTTTGTGCCGGCACAGATCAGGTGGTGGGAATCATGGGCCACACTGGCGGCAAGGGCACCCTGCTTAAGGCCAAGGCCCGATATCAGGGCGAGGGCAGGGAAAGCCTGCTCGGAATAACGGTTGAAGACCGCCAGCTTGAGCAGGTCCCGTCCGGGATCGGCGATCACCTCTTTCTTGCTAATTTTTGGCAGGCAGACGATTTCGTCCGTGACCAGTTCGCCGTCACGGACGCCGATGGCGCGGCAGTTTCCGGGTTGGGCGGGGATGCGGAATTGGTCCGGGCTGACCGGGTTGAGGAGAAAGTGGTTGGGTTCACTCAACGGCGACTGGATCTCCAGCCGGGCAAGCCCATCTTCGGCCACCACCCGGGCCCCCAATACCGAGCGTCGGATACGAAAATCCCGTAGATTCTCGACCTCGATCCAGTCGGCTCGGTCCCCCACCTGCAACAACCCCATCTCAAGTCCATAATGGCGTACCGGGTTAAAACTTGCGGCGCGCAGGACATCAAAGAGGCCAAATCCCGCGCCCACAGCAATCCGTACCAGCTCATTTATATAGCCTCGGAGCAGGTCATCTGGGTGTTTGTCATCGGCGCAGAACATGCAGCGTTCCGGGAATTTTCTTAGTACCGGCAGCAGATCCATGAAACCGCGGGCGGCCGAACCCCAACGCAGGAGGATTTGCATCCCTGCCGCGGCTTTCTCCTCGGCTTCATCCAGGCTGAGGCATTCGTGATCGGTACTGATTCCTGCCTGCAGGTATTTTTGTAATCCTTCACCCCGAAGACCCGGCGCATGGCCATCCACCGGCTTGCCCATTTTGCGGGCCGCCGCCAGTTTTGCCGCAACTTCTCCATCTCCCGTCAACACCCCGGGCACGTTCATCATCTCCGAGAGATGACTGATTTCCGCTCGTGCCAGCAAGCCGGACACCTCCTCCGCATTCAACACCTCACCGGCGCTGTCAAAGGGCGTGGCCGGCACACAGGAAGGTGCTCCAACAGCGAAATAAAAGGGCGTGCGCGCCGATTCCGCCAGCATGAACTCCACACCTTTGCTCCCGAGGACATTGGCGATTTCATGGGGATCGGTCACAGCGGCCAAAGTCCCGTGGCAGACAGCGGCCCGGGCAAACTCGGCAGGGCAGAGCATGGAGCTCTCCACATGGACATGGGCATCGACAAAGCCGGGCAGGATATACCCTGGTTTTGGATTTGATTCGGGTTTGATAGCAGCGATCCGGCCATCTGCCGCCACCTCTATTCGGGCACCGTACAGACGCCGATTGACGATATCAACTACAGTGGAGCTGATGAGCTGTACTTGATGCATGACAAACCTCATTGAGTAGGGGGGAGAGGATCCTGATGTTGGTGTTTGAGAAAGGTCCTGGCCGCCAGCGGCAGCAACAGCGCAAATCCACCGGCCAGGACGAGAAAGGCGGTCTGGATGCCGCGGTGATCACTGATCCAGCCGATGGCCGGGCCGCTGACCACGTAGCCCATCCGAAAAAGGAGGTTGTGCAGTGAGAGGATGGACGCCCGCATGTGGCGGGTAGACCTCTGCTGCAGTAGGTTGCGGATAATTGGCCCCTGCAGACCACGCATGGCGGTGAGTAAATAATAAAAGAGGAAGCTGCCCACCATCGAGCTCAAACCCAAGCCGAGGTAAGCGCCGATAACCAGGCCGATAAGCAGAAGGACGATTCGCTCCAATCCAAATCGTTCCAGCAGTTTGTGGCTATTGTAGGCGCAGAAGGCCACCATAAGATTCGCCCCGGCCCAGATCGGGCCAAACCAGGTCAGCGGTACGCCACATTGCTGCATGAACGGCTGCACCAGCCAGACCGGGTAAAAACTGGAGAGTCCAAGCAGAAGCCCAAAACACATGGTGGCCCGGATAACTTTTTTCTCGGTCAGGGCATAGCGACTGATGCGCAGAGCCTCACTGATATGGGAGCTGATGTGCGGTCCCTTTTCCGCCGCCGGTTCCTTGAGCGACAGGGCAACCACAAGAGCCGTGGTCCAGACCCAGATCTGGGCCATGAACGGGAGCAGAGGATTGGTGACGTACATCAACCCCGCACAGAGTGCACCGCCGGCCTCGCCGATCTGGGCAAAGCTTGCCATGCGACCATCACAACGGGTGTAAAGTTCACCTCGGCCACTTGCTCGTAATGACTCGTAAAGCAGGGCGTTGTCCGATCCGCTGATAAAGGCGTAGCAGACTCCCAAAAGCAGTTCCGCGCCGATTACCTGCCAGAAGCTGTGGGCAAAGAGGTAGGCCACATAGCCGCCGATGCCGAAGCAGCAGGCAATCACCAATGAGAGCCGATAACCGAGGCGATCGCTGACGTAGCCAGAAGGATACTCCATCAGTAGGTTGGCCGAAGAGAAGAAGACATTGACCAGCAGAATGTCCGAGAGCGACAAGCCGATATGGTCTTTCCAAAAAACGGTGATTATCGCCATGGGAAAGAGCATCATCTTCAGGGATGCAAAGATGTTGAGCTTGAGGATATTACTGGTCATGAATGCTCTGGGACAGGGATGGAAACGCACAGTGTAAGTGCACGGAGATACCGGCTGTGTTCCGGCATCTCCGTGCAGTCGTTAACGTGCTATACAGTGTGGGGCAATTTTTCGCATCCGTTTCCTGTGGTGTAAAACTCGGATGCTTCCCTGTGAAAGCGGGGGGAGCGGAGAGAGTGCAGATCCGCTTGATGGGGCACATCGTCTTCCCCCGGCCCATGCCGGAGGAAGACTCCTTGTGGTTGCTTTTGAGTGCATGGGGCGTTGGAACAATTCAGCGCTCCCAAGGGTAAAGAATCAATTCGGCCCGTTAATTTGGAATGGGGCCTTCCTCCCATGACCGTGCGGCGTAGGAAGAGAGGGGGAGGTCCGACGCACGGCCATGGGGCCGCTGGTTTACCGAACGCTGGTGGAATAGGATGGCTGTCCCCCTCGTGACTGATTAATGGAAGAGATTGCCGAAGTTAGTGGCGTAGAAAATTCGAGCCTGAACAACCTGGGCTTCAACGCCGTAGTCGGCCTTTACGTCTTCTTTGTATTGGAACAAGAATTGCCATCCGGGAGCAAAGTTGAAAGCCATAGTAGCACCGATGGTCTGCGTATTGATTTCGGAGCCGAAAACGTCTGCACCGTTGACCTCGCTGTCCCCGCCCCATTGACCATAGTAATCAAGGGAGAAAACCAGATTTTTGGTCAGGTCGTAGCTCAGATGGCTCTCCAGGGCAAACAGCGGATCCTGGGAAAGTTCGTTGTTACCGAGATAGTCATCGTTATCTCCATACACATAAATGCTGGGGGCGACTTCAAAATAGAGGTCATGACCGGGCTGGACCTCCCAGCCTTTGACGAAACCTACCTCGCCTTGAAAAGCAAAACGGTTGGCGCCCATATTCAGGCTTTGATATTTGTCGTATTCGCCGGTGGGCAGGTAGAAATAGGGCGTGAGGCCAACGTAGGTTTTGGACTCTGGGTTGTTGACCACCCAAAAGGTGCAAAGAAGAATGAGGTCTCCGATGCCATCTGAATCTTGCTTGATGCCACCCGATTCAAGGGACGCGTTACCAAAGGGGAGAATCATCTGGGGGTCGGCCACTATGGAACCGATCTTGGTGTAGTAGACCTCTCTAAGGAGGAAGAGGTTTTGGGAGAGATCAACATCTGCGGCTTTGTTGCCATTCACATAGTAGTCATCTGCACTGATGTTATGGTAGTACAGCAATGACAGAAGCGTATCCGGCGGAGCTGGGATATAGTCACGCATGTTGCCCGCAGAACTAACTGCCGGAATGAGTAGACAGGTACAGATTAAAGCCAGAACACCTTTCTTCATTACTTCCTCCCTCTTTTGTTGTTGATGAGTGAAACATAATGGGTTTGTGAAAATCCAATAAACGCAAGACTATACATCGCAAAGATAGTGGGGGTGTTGAAGCATGGGCATTGTCGTCTATTATTCGGAACGACAAAAATTATTGCTCTTACTGCCGCTGACTAAAGCAATGGGTGTGCCGAATCGGAAAATGACCTTGAACGGCGAGAGGACATGGAGCAGGATTGGACAAGCTGTTTACTCTCCAGTTGCTCTGAGGGACCGGAATTACGATTGATGCGAGGTGTTGTTGTGTAGAGAGGGGTACCACAAAGATGGAAAAAGAAAGAAAAATGAGGGAGGTGGTGGTGATACGGTTGGCTGGTCAAAAAAAAAGTTGTGGGACGAAAGGTTACAGCGAAGGCGGGCAATGGGGCAGTATGACCGGAGGGGAGGCGCACTTTGTTCCCTCTCGCTTCCGGGCTAAATTTTTAAGAGTTGTGCGACCACCGTGACGATTTCAGTGGTTTATGCACTTTTTTACAACCACTTCGTCACGTGATCGAGGGGGAACAAGAGTGTTGCGTCCATGAAATGCGTTCTTGAAAGAAAAAGGTACTATTTTAAGGAAAAACCGCCGTTTGGGCACGGCCTTTACGGCGGTTGAGTGAATCAGGAGGGTAGGGAGCAAATTCAGAGACTGATCTTTGCGCCCAATTTCTTGGCAAATTGGGCCAACCAGGCGGGATGCGCCGGCCAGGCAGGCGCGGTGACTAGGTTGCCCTCGACATGGGCTGCGTCCATGGCCACAGTCATGTACCGGCCTCCAGCCTGACGAATTTCCGGCGAACAGGCCGGGTAGGCCGAACATTCACGGCCCTCAAGCACCCCGGCTGCAGCCAGCAACTGGGCACCATGGCAGATGGCGGCAATCGGCTTATTGGCTACGGCAAATTCCTTAACGATAGCAAGTACCCGCTCATTGAGGCGGAGATATTCCGGAGCACGGCCACCGGGGATTACCAAGCCAAGGTAGCCGTCTGTCTCGATTGCGGCGAAGTCGGCATTGAGGACGAAATTATGTCCCCGCTTCTCGCTGTAGGTCTGGTCGCCCTCAAAATCGTGGATTGCAGTACGGACAAACTCGCCTGGCTTCTTGTCCGGGCAAACCGCATCCACCTGATATCCCAGCATGCTTATGGCCTGGAACGGTACCATTACTTCATAATCCTCGACATAATCACCGACGAGCATCAAAATTTTTTTCGCGGTCATAGTATTCCTCCTCGGGGTATTTTTCGTGGGTTGTGCATTCCGGCCCATATCGGCCGCATCGCGTGAATTGCGGCGGTCTCACCGGCAGAAAGAAATTGTAAACACCTGTGTGGAGAAGGCAACCCCTGTCGTCAGGGGAAAGACCAGCCAATCCAGTACCCTTCACCAGGTCCAAAGGCATGCATAAACTTGTCGAGTGTCGGAAAAAACGCTGCAATGCGGTAGATCAAAGTTTTTACAATGCCTTTTTGTTTCCCCGTTCAGCATCAATAGCGCCTTCTTCCTCAACCCTTCACCGGATTTTCAGGCGTTTGCAATCGAGAATAAAAATAGTCTTTCCCTCGACACGAATCAAACCTTCCTCGCTCATTTTGTTGAAGATCCGCGACAGGGTTTCCGAGCTGGTGCCGAGCAGGCTGGCGAGTTGACCTTTAGGGATATCGAGTACGACCTGGTCCTGACGCTGCTGTTCTTCCATCAGATACTGGAGGTGGAATGCCAGTCGGCCAGGAACCTCCTTCAGAGAGAGATTTTCTACCTGGGTGGTAAAGCGACGCAGGCGCAGGGCCAGGATCGCGAGCATATTGAGGGCCAGCGAGGGGTGGCTGGTAATCAGGCCCACGAACTCAGCCCTCGGAAAAAAAAGGACCTCGCATTCGCTTAACGTCTCGGCATTGGCTGGGAAGGGGTTGCCGTGGAATACCGGCACCTCGCCAAAGGGTTCGCCTGGACCAAAGATATGGAGAATCTGTTCTTTGCCGTCAAAGGAAGTCTTGAAAATTTTCACCTTGCCCAGGGCAACCATGAAAAAGCCTATCCCCGGGTCTCCCTCAAAAAAGATCGTCTCCCCTTTTCTGTAGTGCTTGGTGACGGCGATCTCGGAAACTTTGTGGAGTTGTTCTTCAGGGAGGCCGCTGAAAAGCGGGCTTGCGGCAAGTAATTCGTTTTTTTTGAGCATGGAGAAGAAAAAAGTTTGTTTTTTGATCTAGGTCAAAGAAGATTCAAGTAGTCCGAGTAGAGTGCAGGCATACTAATGAGGATCATCGCGTAACGCGACACAAAAAAAGAGAGGAGGAATGCCATGTTTTGTAACCAGTGTGAACAGACCGCCAAAGGGATCGGATGCAACATCGCCGGTGTCTGTGGCAAGAACGAGGACGTTGCCGATCTCCAAGATCTGCTGATCCACGCCCTGCAGGGATTGGCCCTGTTTGCCCAGGAGGGGCGGAAGCTGGCTATTATCGACGAGGCCACCGACCTTTTCACTTATGAGGCTATCTTTTCCACTCTGACCAATGTTGATTTCGATCCGGATCGTTTTGTCGTCCTGATTAACAAAACGGTTGAATTGCGTGAGGCCATGAAAGCCAAGGTTGCCGCCGCCGGTGGGCAGGCCAATTTCAGCGAGGCCCCGGCAACCTTTGTTCCTGCCGGTACTGTTCCCGAGTTGGCGGCACAGGGCAAGGCGCTGCATCTGATTGAGAATTTGGATAGCGATGTTAACATCCGTTCGCTCAAGCAAACCCTGCTTTACGGCCTCAAGGGGATTGCCGCCTATGCCGATCATGCTGCGATTCTCGGCCAGAAGGACCCGGCAATTGCCGCTTTCTGCTATGAGGCCCTGGCTGTACTGCTGGTCCCCGGGCTGAGCGTTGAGCAATGCGTGCCGGTGGCTATGAAGGCCGGTGAGATCAACCTTCGAGCCATGGAAATACTCGATGCCGGCAATACCGGAAATTACGGGCATCCGGTCCCGACTCCGGTGCCCCTTGGCCATCGCAAAGGCAAATGTATTCTGATCACCGGTCATGATCTGCACGATTTGGAATTGCTGTTGAAGCAGACCGAAGGTAAGGGGATCGATATCTATACCCACGGTGAGATGTTGCCCTGTCACGGCTATCCGGAGCTAAAAAAATTTCCACACTTCTACGGTCATTTTGGCACTGCCTGGCAGAACCAGCATAAGGAATTCCCCAATTTTCCAGGACCGATCCTGTTCACCACCAACTGCATCCAGAAACCGCGCGAGGATTATATCGACCGTGTCTTCACCAACGGTTTGGTCGGTTGGCCTGGTGTGAAACACATTGCCGACAAGGATTACTCCGCCGTGGTGGAGATGGCTCTGGCCATGGACGGATTTACCGAGGATGTCGATAACGGCCAGGTATTGGTCGGCTTTGCCCGCAACAGCGTGCTTGGTGTGGCCGACAAGGTGATCGAGGCGGTGAAATCGAAAGCTATTCGCCACTTTTTTCTTGTTGGCGGTTGCGACGGTGCCAAGCCTGGTCGTGATTACTTTACCAAGTTTGTCGAGCAGGTGCCCAGCGATTGCATGGTCCTGACCCTGGCCTGTGGTAAGTTCCGTTTTTTTGACAAGAATCTTGGCGATATCGGCGGTATCCCGCGCCTGCTGGATGTCGGTCAGTGTAACGATGCCTATTCCGCGATCCAGATTGCGGTGGCCCTGGCCAAGGCCTTTGACTGCGGCGTCAACGACCTGCCGCTGTCGATGGTGTTGTCCTGGTATGAGCAGAAGGCCGTAGCCATTCTCCTAACTCTCTTGTACCTCGGGATCAAAGATATCCGGCTCGGGCCGTCGTTGCCGGCGTTCATCAGCCCGGCTGTGCTCGAATTTCTGGTCAACACCTTTGACATTAAACCGGTGGATACTCCGGAGGCCGATCTCAAGGCCATCCTCGGCTAACTCACTCCTCTATTAACGTCATCGATCCTCGGTCGGCGCATGTTACCGACCGAGGTTCTTTTGGAATCTCTCATGAACGAAAATTTGAAGACCTATCTCGTGTTACCCCATTTTGATGCCGGTTTGTTAAGCCCCGAGGATCTTGAGCAGTTGGCCGCCTTGGTCCGGAAATACAATATTCCCAAAACCAAGATCACCGGCGCTCAGCGGATCGCCTTTTTGGGCATGGAGGAAGATTCCATTGCCGCCCTGCGGAACGAACTCGATCTCCCGCAGGGATCGCCGCAAAGCCGCAATCGGGTCCATTATGTCCAGGCGTGTCCGGGGCAAACCTGGTGCAAATATGGGCATCAGGATGCGCTTGGCTTGGGCGAGCGCATCAAGACTCTTGAATTGGAGGGTCCTCTGCCGGCCAAGGTCAAAGTGGGCGTTTCCGGATGCCGCTTCTGCTGTTGCGAATCCTGGATGCGTGATATCGGCCTTGCCGGTGAGAGCAAGGGATGGCGTTTCACCTTCGGCGGCAATGCGGCCGGGCGGCCTCGTGTCGGGGATGTGGTTGCAGAACAGTTGAGCACCGATGAGGCGGTGGAACTGGTTCGCAAAACCCTGAACTACTATCTCAAAGAGGCCAAATTTAAGAGCCGTTCGGCCCGGTTTGTGGAACGGTGCGGCATTGATGAACTGAAAAAAGCGGTTCTTGGCTGATAAGTAATAGAAGGTGTGTGCGTAATGAAAGTACGGCGAAAGATTATTAAAATTGATGATGAGCTCTGCAACGGCTGCGGTCAGTGCGTGCCCGATTGTGCGGAGGGTTCTCTCAGGATTGTGAACGGCAAGGCCCGATTGGTGGCGGATAAGCTCTGCGACGGCCTCGGTGCCTGTTTGGGCTCATGTCCGACCGGCGCGTTGCAAATTATCGAACGCGACGCCGAGGAGTTCGACGAGGAAGCAGTGGAGCATTTTCTGGCCGCAGAAAAGAAATCGCCCGAGGTGCCGCAGACCGGCGGTTGTCCGTCGGCCCGGTTGCAGACCCTTTCGCCGATGACTTCCTGTCAGCAAGCCAACGTGCCCAATAACCAAGCCGGTTCGGCGCTCTCCCATTGGCCGATCCAGATTCGTCTGATTCCAGCCTCTGCGCCATTTTTGGAAAACTGCGATTTGTTGGTAGCCGCCGACTGCACCACTCTGGCCTATGCCGGTATCCAGCAGGATTTTCTCAGCGGTCGGGTGGTGATGATGGGCTGTCCCAAATTCGATGATCAGCAGTTGTATGTGGAGCGGTTCACGGAAATTTTCCGTACCCGCAAGCTCAACTCGCTTACCATTCTCATCATGGAAGTCCCCTGTTGCAACGCCATGCTCCAGATCGTTGATCAGGCCTGGAAAGCGGTCAAACCCGATTTTCCGGTCCGGCATGTGGTGATCTCCACCCGTGGTGAAATCAAGGGAGAAATCACCTGGTGATTTTGTGGCAAGCAAGCGCCAAAAACGCCCCGTCTCTTGGATCTGCGTATCCGGGAGACGGGGCGTTTGTGCTTGTATTCTCCGGGATGAACCAGGGAAGACTTGACATTCAGGGGCGCTGGGGTAAGGGTTGGGGCTCGTTCAGGTTTGTTCAAGAGTGGCGGTAAAAACCATTGCGACAGCATGCCCAGCCAAGGAGAAGAGCAATGAAGGTGCAGCAGATCATGCATACTGAGCTGTACTGTTGTGCGGAAAGCGACAGTCTGCAGCAGGTCGCGGTCACGCTAGTCGAACGTGGGGCGTCGGAGTTGGTGGTCGTGCGGACCGGCGGTAGTCCTATCGGGGTGCTCAATGGTGATGCGATTGTGACTGCGGTCTCGCAAGGGGTGCTGCCCTCGGATACAGTTGGTTCGTTGCAGTGTATTCCTTTTGGTCAGGTTTCAGTCGATAGGCCTTTGTGCGAACTTGTTGCCACCCCTTTTTCCTATTGGCTCGTGGTTGAACAGGGGCAGATGGTTGGGCTTGTCCGTCGTTTGGAGCTTGACCGGATTCTGGCCGGGAATCCCACCGCATTTTTTGCTCGCCTTGAGCCTGTGCTCGACGGTATTGGTGCGCCGATTCTGGCGGTGGATGGAGAACAAAAAGTGTTGCTGGCGAACCAGGCCGCCTGCAGGGAAATTGGACGAGCCAAGGTCGACATCCTTGGTCAGCCCATTGCAACTGTACTCGAGCCGTATCGTGCAGATGAATCCCTCGAAAAGGCCGGTGGCGTTCGTGCCGAGAAGTTTCATCTCAACGGGACCGTTTACCTGACAAGTTGGGCCCCGATGGAGTTGCACGGGTTACCTTTGGGAGAGTTAGCGTTTTTGCGCGACATCTCAGCCTATGAGTCCCTCTCCTCGGAGCTTGACCGGGTGACCGAGCTTTCCAAAGAACTCAATGCGATTATTGATTCCTCCTTTGATGGAATTTTCGTCACCGACGGTGAAAGTCGAACCTTGCGGGTGAACCGGGCCTATGAACGCATCAGCGGCATCAAGAGTCAGGAGGTGGTCGGTAAGACCATGGCGAACCTGGTGGAAGAGGGGTTTTATAACGAATCGGCCACGCTGAAGGTTCTGCAAGAGAAAAGAGCGGTGACCATTGTCCAGCATATTATCAAAACCGGCAAAACCATAGTGGTGACCGGTAACCCTGTCTTTGATGATGCTGGACAAATATTTCGCGTGGTTACCAATGTTCGCGATGTCACCGAACTCAATCAACTGCAGGAAAAGCTCAAGACAATGGAGCAGTTGCAAACACGCTACGAGATGGAGTTGCAGCAACTGAGAGGAAACGCGGAAGATCAGCGCAAATTCGTGATCAAATCAAAGAAGATGAAAGAGATTTACGGACTGGCACTGAAACTTTCCAAAGTGGATTCAACTATTCTGATCCAGGGCGACTCCGGGGTCGGCAAGGAGGTTTTTTCCGAGATCGTTCATAATCACGGTGCTCGTCGCAACAAACCCTTCGTCAAAATCAGCTGTGCTGCCATTCCCGAAAACCTGTTGGAGTCAGAACTGTTTGGCTACGCCCCCGGAGCCTTTACCGGGGCCAATAGAGAAGGGCGTGCCGGAATTTTTGAGCTTGCCCATGGCGGGACCATTTTCCTGGATGAAATCGGCGAATTGCCGATGAGTCTTCAAGTCAAGCTCTTGCGGGTGCTGCAGGAACGGAAAATTGTTCGTGTCGGCGGCTCCCGTCCGATTAAGGTCGATACGCGCATCATGGCGGCGACCAATCGCGACCTTGAGGAGATGGTGCGCGATAAACAGTTTCGCAAGGATTTATTTTTTCGTCTTAATGTTGTTCCTGTGCTCATCCCGCCGCTGCGGGAGCGCAAAGAGGCGATCAGCTCTTTTATCTACTTTTTCCTTGATAAGCATAACCAGAAATACGGGTTCAGTCGCCAGATCACGCCCGAGGCGGTTGATGCCCTGGTGGAATACGATTGGCCGGGGAATGTGCGCGAGTTGGAAAACATGATCGAACGGGTCGTGGTCATGGCCCAGGGCGAAATTATCACTGCCGATGATCTGCCCCGCCGGGTAAAGCCCGGGCAGGCACTGAAGGTCTCGGCCTCGCTGGAAGGTCAACCCCTAAAGATAGCCCTGGCTGAACTGGAGCAGCAATTGCTTCGTTCTGCCCTGGAAAAATACGGCAGCTCCCGCAAGGCGGCTGCAGTGCTTGGTATCAATCAGTCCACGGTGATTCGCAAGGCCAGTAGGCTGGGAATCAGGATTGGAGAGGATTTTAGGTGATGCAAAATGGCATCTGTTGATGCGGTGGTGCATCGTTTTGATTTTTTGTCAATGATTACAAAGGAGAGAAGTTCCGGCTGAAGCGTGATTCTATCGAATATTGCCTGCTTCGATGCATTGCTGCATCGGTGGGGATGTTCGTCTTTTGTGTTTTTCGAGCATCCCAAAAGCATTCAAGGCAGCTATCCTCTGCTCAAAACTCTCCTGGTGCTACATAGGCTTATATCGTTTCCTGAGATCGTATTATCGACGGGAGAATTTGAATATTAACCATTATTCTAATATGTTGTAATCTTCTTTTTTGAAAGACTTCCACCGTTTCTCGTGTGGGATCGCTGGCTCCCGATCACTTCATTCCTTCCATTTTTCTTCTTTCTTCCTGGGGTACATCTTTTCAAAATGATTGCTTGGTCATTTCGGCGCATTTTTTGCTGTATCACACCTGTATACATCACCGGACCGGTCTGGAATCAGAAGAGGAGGAGTAGGACGAATGTACACTGGGCATCTTGGATAACAGTCATTCCCGTTAAAAAAATATGAGAAGGACATTATCCAAGGCATCCGACAATTTTAAGGAGTGTGTATGAGAGCAAAACGAGAATATGGAGCATGCCATCCCGGCATCCGTATGGGGCTGTTCACCCTGCGCTTGCCGTTTGTCCATTATCGCTTCGAGTGGGCAGATTATTTACAAGGGCTGTTGATGTGCACGGTCTGCCTGGCCATTATTCCGGTATTGACCGGCAAGCTGGGGATGTCGTTTGAGGTCGCCTTGGCTATCGTCGTGTTGAACGGTACCCTGTATTTGGCCCACGTCACCTTTGGTGATCCGGTCATTCCGGGTTGGGTCACCCCGGCCATCCCCCTGTTGATCGCCTACATCGAAACCTTTGCCCCAGGGCCGGAACGAATCCAGGCCCTGATTGCCTTTGAGCTGACCTTTGGTTTGTTTTGTGTGTTCTTGGGGGTGACCGGTCTGGCCAAACGATTTGTGAATTTGATACCCAATGCGGTGCAATCGGCCATTCTTATGGGTGCCGGTTTTTCTGCGGTGATGCTGGTGTTCAAGCCCGGTGAAGGGTTGAAGAGCTTTGATTCCAATCCCTGGACTATCACCATCTGCATCGGTATTGCCTTTTACCTGCTGTTTTCAGAGCATTTCAAGAAACTCAGGCGTGAAAATAAATTCATGTACTATCTGGGCAACCTGGGCATGATGCCTGCCCTGGCCCTGGCCATTGTTGTTGGGCCGCTATTGGGAGAATTGTCCTGGCCCACCTATGATAACGGCATCTTCACCCACCCTGATTTTGCCACTTTGTTCCGTGATTTTACCGTTTTGGGCAATATCCCCTTCCCGCCGCTGAAGATGTTCATTGCCGGGCTGCCCATGGTGATTAGTTCCTATGTGGTTGTCTTTGGAGATGTTATCCAATCCCAGGCACTATTGGACGATGCGCAGAAGTATCGTCCCGATGAGAACGTCAACTACAATCCCAACCGCTCCCATGTCATCTTCGGTGCCCGCAATACTATTATGAGTGTTATCGGTCCGGATCTTTCCATGTGCGGCCCCTTGTGGGCGGCAATGCAGGTCGTTGTTTGTGAACGGTACAAACACGGGCCCAAAGCCATGGAATCGATCAACAGTGGTGCGGGTTCGTTTCGTCTCGGCACCTGGACCGGCTACTTCCTCGCCCCGATCGTTTCCACTGTGAAACCCATCCTCGGCGTCGGCTTGGCCTCAACTATGCTAATTCAAGGGTATGTTAGTGTCCGTGTGGGTGTGTTGAAATCACGCGGTTTCAATGACCTGGGTATTGCCGGTGTTGCCGGGGCTATTCTTGCAACCCGCGGTGCATCCTGGGGCCTGGGCTCGGCGATTATTTTGACCGGCCTGATCTATCTCAGCAATTTTCGCAAGGCCTATGAAAAAGAAGAGCCGGTCTTTCCCTGCGATTCACCAGAGGCTATTGCCAAGCAAATCTCCGAAGTCATGAAAGAGGAGCAGTAGGAACACGTGATGGCCCGAATCGTAGGTTTCGAGCGTTTTGCTGCCCGGGAAATCCCGGCAACGCACCTGTTTTTGCTTTGTGTGGTTGCCGTTTCCCTGATCGGGTTCATGCTGGTGGCCCCGGGAGACTGGAGGAGCGATCTTCCCTCACTCCTGGGGACGGTGGCGGTGATCCTTATTCTTGTCGGATTTGCTCTTAACCGGGTCAATCCCATGAGCTGGAAGCGGGTTTTCCACAAGGCTGATTATCAGCGTCAGTTAGCGGGCAACCGGACTGTGCTTGGGGTTCTCCAGGAGCTTGGGGATGAATATCTCGTGCTCTGCTGTTTCACCTTTGAGCTTATTTATGTGGAGTTTCTTGTCTTCGGCCCAAAGGGGATTTTCGTGATAGGAACGATGTATTCCAGCGATCCTCTGCGGGTCGATGGTGAAGGCCTTGTGGCCGGGCATCAAAGCCTGCAACGACAGACCGGTAATCTGTGGCGAACCTGTCATCTGCTCAATCTGGTTATCCACAAGGGATACGAACAAGAGCTGATGCCCAGGCCGGTTCTGGTTGCCACCTATGCGGAAACGGTGGCTTTTTCAGAGCATGGCGGTATTGCCCTCGTCACACCGGATAGTCTGCTCCAGGTGCTGCAATCCTCCGATGGAGAGGATGTGCCGCTTTCTCTTGTTCAGGGGATGGGGGCCTACGTTCGGGAAAGATATTTACGTTGATACGGTGAACATACGTCAGCCCTAACCTTCTCATTGATCTTTGGTGATTAGCCGATTGATCACGTGTTTTTGGATTACGGTTGCCGGTGAAAATATATTGATAGGGCGGGCAGTTGTCGCAAGCTTTTGTCCGTCCGTGCAAGGAGAACAACATGTCGCAGAAAACACTGTTTCGGACCACCGGCCGCATCGTTATGGGTGCCGGAACCTTGAACAGCATTGTTGATGAAATAAAGCAACTCGGTGGCATCAAACCGATCATCGTCACCGACCCAGGACTCGTGTCCACCGGCATTATAGACCGTCTTGAGCAACTGGTTGCCCAAGGTGGCCTGTCCTTTGTCCGGTTTGATCAGGTCGAGGCGGACCCCCGTTTTGAATTGGTCGATCAGGTGGTGAGTCTGGTCCAATCCGAGCAGGCTGATTGTGTTATCGGTATTGGTGGTGGTTCATCCCTTGATATTGCCAAGGTGGTTTCGGTCATGGTGACCAATCCGGGGAAGGTTGAGGACTATTTCGGCATCGATTTGATTAAGATGCCCGGTGTCCCTTTGATCCTGATTCCGACCACTGCGGGAACGGGCAGCGAGGTCACGCCGATTGTTATCCTTTCCGATCATCAGGAAAAGTTAAAAAAAGGCGTGGTCAGCGCCCATCTTTTCCCCGGAACGGCCCTGCTTGATCCGGAGTTGACCGTCGGCCTGCCGCCTGCGGTGACGGCTGCAACCGGCATGGATGCGCTTATTCATGCCATGGAGGCCTATACCTCGATCAACGCCAACTCGATGACCGATATGTTGGCTGTGCGGGCCATGCAGCTGATCTTTGATAATATTCGCACAGCCTATGCCAACGGCAGTGATATTATGGCCAGGGAAAAAATGCTTGAGGGCAGTATGCTGGCGGGCATGGCCTTTGCCAACGCAGGGGTCACGGCGGTTCATGCCTTTGCCTATCCGATCGGGGCGGAGTTTCACATCCCCCATGGCATTGCCAACACCATCATGCTGCCGCCGGTAATGGCCTTCAACCTGATTGGTAATCTGGAGAAGTTTGCCGACATCGCCCGCATCTTTGGCGAGGATGGGGAGGGGATGAGCGTAAGGAAATTGGCAGAACGAGGTTTGAGCGCCGTGCACGAGCTGGCAGCTGATCTCAATGTGCCGCAGCGGTTGAGCGGATATGGGGTCGAGGAAAAAGATGTGCCCGCCCTTGCCCAAGGGGTGATGAAGGTGACTAGATTATTGGCCAATAATCCAAGAACGTTGCGTTTGGCGGATGCTGAGGCGATTTATCGGCAGGTCTTATAGTAATCGCCTAGGAAACCCTGAAGTGTTTGCAAAACATCGTTCTCGTCAAGAGCCCGGGAACGATGTTTTTATGCTTTGTAATTCGTTGTTGAGAGGAGAAGTATTATGATGAAAGCCTATCAAACCTATGTTGACGGTCAGTGGCTGAGCACCGAGCGCACCATGGAAGTGATCAATAAATTTACCGGCGAGCCCTTTGCCACCGTGCCCCTGGCTGATGGCGCCCTGACGGAGAAGGCCATCGCCAGTGCCAAAAAGGCCTACCAGAGTTTTCGTAAGACCCCGGCGCATCTGCGCTCCGCCATTCTCGATAAGGCCGTGGCTTTGATTACCGCCCGCGAGGAGGAGATCGCGAAGGTGATCTCGCAGGAGGTTGGCAAGGCCTGGAAGTTCTCGATCAATGAGGTCCAACGCAGTGCCGAGACCTTTAAATTTGCCGCTGATGAGGCCAAACGACTGCATGGCGAGACCATCCCGGTTGATGCCAGCCGGTTTGGCGAGAACCGTTTCGGCTACTTCATCCGTGAACCCCTGGGCGTTATCGGCGCTATCACCCCGTTCAACTTTCCGTTAAACCTGGTGGCGCATAAGGTGGCGCCGGCCATTGCCACCGGCAATACGATTGTCCTCAAGCCGGCTTCGGCAACCCCGGTTTCGGCCATAATCCTGGCCGAAATCCTGGAAGAGGCCGGATTGCCTCCAGGTGTGTTCAACGTGGTTGTCGGTCCTGGTGGTGAGGTAGGTGATGCCATCGTGGTTCATCCTGATTGCAGGAAGATTACCTTCACCGGTTCACCCGCAGTTGGTGGTCAGATCGTGCGCAAGGCCGGAATCAAGAAGGTAACCCTGGAGTTGGGGAGCAACTCCGCCACCATTATCGAACCCGATGCTGATCTGGAAAAGGCTGCTGCCCGTTGCGTGGTCAGTGCTTTTGCCAACTCCGGACAGGTTTGTATCTCCCTGCAACGAATCTATGTCAATCGCCAGTGTCTTGATCAGTTTGCCTCGATATTTGTGGAGAAAGTCAAGACGCTTAAAGTGGGCAATCCGCTGGATAAGGATTGCGATGTCGGGCCTTTGATCTCGTTAACAGAGGTGGAACGCATCGATGGTTGGGTACGGGAGGCCGTGGCACAGGGTGCGGTCGTGGCCACCGGCGGCAAGGGGGAAGGTCGGGTATATCAACCCACGGTTCTGACCCAAGTCACCGAGGATATGAAGATCATGTGCATGGAAACCTTTGCCCCGGTGGTTTCGATTGTGGCCTACGATACCTTTGCCGAGGTCATCGACCTGGTCAATGCTTCTGAATTCGGACTGCAGGCCGGTGTTTATACCAACGACATCAATAAAGCTCTACAGGCGGTGGATGATCTCGATGTCGGTGGAGTGATGATCAATGACACGGCCACCTACCGGGTCGATCATCTTCCCTATGGTGGCAATAAACTCTCAGGGCTCGGTCGCGAGGGGATTCGGTTTGCCATGGAGGATATGACCAACATCAAAATGGTGATGATTAACCGCAATTGATTGCTGATCCAATACCATTTCTTCGGCCCCCCCACCCTTTGAAGCAAAAGGGTGTGGGGGGCCTTATTTTTGGTGGCTTGGGATAAGTCTTTGCATTGCAAACGGTCCGTGGCAAACTATCTCTGTTCTCACCTGCAGCAGGAGCAGGCTTAGTTTGTGTGTGGTTCAGGTATTGGGTGCATGGCTTGCGCGGCCAAGGCGTCAAAAATTAAATATGCAAATTGTTTCAGGAGTTGCTCATGAAAACCAACCTGACCCTGATCGGAATGCCCGGTGCCGGAAAAAGTACCGTGGGCATTATTCTGGCAAAGAGCCTGGGGCTCGGTTTCATCGATACTGATGTCCTTATCCAGATTAATCGTCAGAAAACCCTGCAGCAGATCCTGGACGAGTCGGATCACCTTAACCTCCGTGCCATTGAGGAGGAGGAAATTCTCAAGCTCAACATCAGCCATCATGTCATCGCCACCGGTGGCAGTGCCGCCTACAGCGAAAAAGCCATGGCCCACCTCCAGCACATTTCGACCATCGTCTTTCTCAAGGTGTCCTTTGAAGAGATCGAGCGGCGCATCCGTAACTTTGCCACCCGCGGCATTGCCAAATCCAAGGAACAGACCTTCCATGAGCTCTTTGATGAACGTCAGGTGCTCTACCGCCGTTATGCGGACATTGAGCTCTCTTGCGATGGCTTGGGCCAGGAGCACGTTGCCGAGAAAATTGTTTGCCTTTTGCGGCCCATTTGGCACAAGTAATCTGTAACGTCTTGTATCGGAAGAAATTTTTTTGCCAGTAAATTTACCTATTCTTTGACTTCCGTCCCTGCCCACCTCTACAATGGTTTGAAAGAGGAGAATCGCTGCCCGCTATTGGGGGATGGTTGGCTCGATTTGAACAAGGGAGCTTTCCTGCATGGGCAATCGCCGAACGGAAAGAGCAAACAATCAAGGGGTAGTTTCATGAACATGTCATCCATTCGTTTCAAACTCATTGTCGGTGGTATTCTCATAGTCCTGCTTCCGCTGGCAGTGAGCGGATTTGTGGCCAAGAACAACTCGGCCAAAGCCGTCACCCATTACAGCAAGGCCAATGCCCAGTCCATTGCTGATGGGCTGGCGATGCAGGTGGCCGCGACTTTAGGGGGAGAATTGAAGTTTGTGGCCGCCTTTGCTGGCAGGACCCAGGTGAAAATTGCAGCAGAAGCCGTTGCCGCCAAGGGGATCGAGGGTGCGGCTGATTCGATCGAGGTTATCAGCAAGGATATGAAGAAGCGGTTTGAACAACTGCGGACGACCTATGATGCCATTGTTCTCACCGATGCGACGGGAAAAATTTACGCCTCCGCCAGTGAGAGCGCAACTGAGGTCCAATCCATTGACCTGAGCCGCAACGGATTGTTTGATGAAGCACGCACCGGTGGCAAGGCGGTGAGCGGAGAGGTGGTTCGGTCCGCTATCGATAACCAGCCGGAAATAGTCCTCTGCGCACCGGTGTATTCGGGAAGCGGTTCCTTCCTCGGAGTTTTTGCCGGTACCCTGAAGTTTTCAACGCTTGCAGATTTGGTCACCAGCAAAAAAATCGGTAGCACCGGATACTGTTTTATGAGCAATGAACAGGGGATCATCATTGCTCATCCGGATACTAAAAACGTACTCCAGCTCGATCTCAAGACCTTGAAGGGGATGGAAGAGATTAACAAGGAGATGATGGCAGGCAAGATCGGGGCTGAATCCTATAAGTATAAGGGGATCGACAAAGTTGCTGGTTATGCGCCGATCAAACTGAAGGGTTGGAGTATTGCCGCTACCCAAAATGCCGAGGAGTTTCTGGCCAGTGTGGTTTCCCTGCAAAAGACCATTGCCCTGATCAGCCTTGCCTCGATTCTCATTGCCGCTCTCCTTATTTTTATAGCTGCCAGCGCCATCATAAAACCAATCAACAAGGCCATCGAGGGATTAAAGGATATTGCCCAAGGCGAAGGCGACTTGACCATGCGTTTAGCGGTCACCTCCAAGGATGAGGTGGGAGAACTGGCCAAATGGTTCAACCTCTTCATCGAGAAACTGCAGCAGATCATTGCCCGGATCAGCGATAACTCCCAGCAAGTGCATCTGTCGATCAGTGAACTTACTAAGATTGCTTCGGGCATGGCCCAAAATGCCGAGGATACCTCCGCCAGGGCCAATAATGTCGCCACCGCCGCCGAGGAGATGAGTGCCAACTTGAACAACGTAGCTGCAGCCATGGAGGAATCCACCATCAACACCAACATGGTAGCCAGCGCGGCTGAAGAGATGAACACCACCATCAACCAGATTGCCCAGAATGCCGAACAGGCCCATTCGATTTCGGAGCAGGCCGTGCATCAGGCGGCCAGCACTTCGGAAAAAATGGCCGAGCTGGGGCAGGCGGCCCAGGCCATCGGTAAGGTGACTGAGGCTATTACCGAAATTTCAGAGCAAACCAATCTCCTGGCCCTGAACGCCACCATCGAGGCGGCCCGGGCCGGTGAGGCTGGCAAGGGCTTTGCGGTCGTGGCTAACGAGATTAAGGAACTGGCCAAGCAGACCGCTGCAGCCACCCTGGATATCAAAAAACAAATTTCGGGAGTACAGGGGACCACCAAATCCACGGTGGAAGAAATTAATCAGATCAGTAAAATTATCAATAGTGTCAATGAGATCGTGGCCACTATTTCCACCGCTGTCGGTGAGCAATCAGCCGCCACCGAGGAGATTGCCAGCAACATTGCCCAGGCCTCACAAGGATTGGGAGAGGTCAACGAAAACGTCAATCAGAGTTCCGCAGTCGCCGGATCCATTACCCAGGATATTGCCGGAGTGAATATGGCCTCCAATGAGATTTCATCGAACAGTCGCCAAGTAAATTCCAGCGCTGAAAAGCTTAAAGATCTTGCCGACGAACTACAGAGTATCGTCAATACGTTCAAAATTTAAGTTTTCTGCCTATGAAAAACTGCTGGTATAACAACCGCAGATGAAAAAAGCCGGACAGCAACAGCTGCCCGGCTTTTTTGGGGTTTGACTTTCAAAAAGCCGTCAAAGGAGATTACCAGTGAGCCTCTTTGTTGGCCCCGGTCGAATAGGTCACCTTGCCCGCCTTGTAGGTCTCCACGGCATCGCGGATGGTGCCGGTCACATCGCTGACCACCTTGACGCCGCCAGCCTCAAGGGTGGTAAAGGCCTTAGGACCGCAGTAGCCGGTCATGAGCACTTCGGCTCCTTTTTCACAGACCATGGTCGCGGCCTGGATACCGGCGCCTTTGAAGGCGTTGACGTTGGTACTGTTATCAACGGCCTCAAAGTCCATGGTATCGGTATCGACCACGACAATATAGGGAGCACGACCGAAACGGGGGTCCACCTCACTGTCCAATAATACTCCTTTGGATGTTACTGCCACTTTCATGGCGCCTCCTTTTGGGAAAGATTAGTTTCCGCCGCCGCAAACCTGATCGTTGCTGATTTGGGGAAGTTTGCCAGCCAGGAAATCTTCGACCACCGGCCGAATTTCCGGGCGAACACCATCGTGAAACACCTCGATTCCTACCTGACGGAATCCCATCAGGGGGCGCATGCCGATACCACCGACCACCAGGGCGTTGACCCCGGCCTCAGCCAGCAGATTAACCGGAACCATGCAGCCGCCCTGGACATGCTCCTTGTTGGGGAGGATCGAGATCTCTTTGATCTGACCATCTTCCACATCAAAGCAGGTAAAGACATCGCAATGTCCGAAATGTCCTGCACGCATGCCGTCTATACCGCCTTGTCCCTCAGAGGGAATCGCCAATCGTATCATGGGTCTGTTCTCCATACTTATTGAATAGTTGCTTTAAAATCCACAATTCCTAAAGGATTCATGGAAGGTGAGTTGATGATTTTGGCCCAGATGTCCCGGACCAGTTGATGGGTCTCTGTCTCGCCACCGTACTCAAACAGGGTCTTGCCCTCTACCATGGAGTGGGTGAAAATCGGATCAAAGGGCACGCGACCAAGCAGGGCGACGTTGTGCTTTTGTGCGAATTCCTCAATGGTCGTGGTCATCTCCGGGTTCAGATCGAACTTGTTGACCACGATCATGCCCGGCACCTTGAAATGGGCGGCAAGATCGATCACCCGTTCCATGTCATGCAGACCGGAGACCGTGGGCTCGACGACGATCACCAGGGCAGTGGCCCCGCCGATGGCGGCAATGACCGGGCAACCGATGCCGGGAGGGCCGTCGGTGATAATCAGGTCACGGCCGTTCTCCTCGGCCAATTGTCGGACTTCCTTGCGCACCAGGCTGACCAGTTTACCCGAGTTTTCCTCGGCAATACCCAGGCGGGCATGGACCATGGGCCCAAAACGGCTATCCGAGATGTACCATTCGCCGCAGCGCTGCACCGGAAAATCGATGGCGTTGACCGGGCAGAAATCGACACAGACACCACAACCCTCACACCGGATGGGATCGACCTCAAACCTTTCGTTGATGGCGTCGAAGCGGCAGAGGGGGAGACAGGTTCCACATCCGGTGCAAAGATCGGGATCGATCTGGGCTTTGCTGCCACCCATGAAATCCGTGCGCTGTTTGACTTCCGGTTGCATCAACAGGTGCAGGTCGGCTGCATCGACATCGGCATCGCAGAGAATGGAGCGTTTCTCTTGGGCGGCCAAGGCGGCAAAGGCTGCGGTCAGGCTGGTTTTACCGGTTCCGCCCTTGCCGCTTATAATCACGAGTTCGCGCATAGCTTGGCCTCGCTTCTGTTGACGATGGTTTCAATTTTTTCAAAAAGTTCCACAAACCGCTGCCGCCATTCGGGCATCTCCTCAACGATCAGTTTGCCGCGGGAGTAGGCCTCGGCTATGCGCCGATCAAAGGGGATCGTCATGAGCACCGGAATGTTCTTCTCCTCGGCGTAACGGAAAACGGCCTCGTTGCCAATATCGGCCCGGTTCACCACCAGGCCACAAGGGATACCGAGCAGTTTCACCGCCTCCACCGCCAACTGTAGGTCATGGAGACCAAAGGGGGTTGGCTCGGTGACCAGGAGTACGAAGTCGGTTTCATTCATCGCTGCAATCACCGGGCAGGAGGTGCCTGGTGGGGCATCAATAATGGTGATACGCTCGGGATTCGCCGCAGCCCGAACCCGCTTGATGAGAGGAGGGGACATGGCCTCGCCAACCCGCAGGGTGCCGTTAATAAAGTCAATTCCTTCACGGCTGCCGAAGTTGATGACGCCCAGCTCGCGGCCGGTTTCACTGATCGCCCCCTCGGGACAGATCAGCATGCAGCCGCCACAGCTGTGGCAGAGTTCGGCAAAGACCAGCACCTTTTTGCCGACCACGGCCAAGGCATTGAAGCGGCAGATCTCCTGGCATTTTTTGCAGAAGGTGCACTTGCTCAGATCCACCAGCGGAACCGGCGTGTAGACCTGTTCGCTCTTGCGTATTTCGGGCTTGAGGAAGAGGTGGGCATTGGGTTCTTCAACGTCGCAGTCGAGCAACTCGACCTTGGCGCCAAGGGCAAGCGCCAGATTGGTCGACACCGTGGTTTTGCCGGTGCCACCTTTGCCGGAGGCTATGCTGATAATCATGATGACCTCGGAAAAATTCAAAAAACGGAAAAGTACATTTTATAAAAACAGCAGGTTACGAAGCGTGTCGAGTGTCGGGGAAAACGCTGCAACGCAGTCGATCGAAGTTTTTTATTTAGCCATCAATCATGGAATTGCTTAAGGGGCGGTTGGTGCAAGCAAACCGCTAATTTTGGCCAGAATCGCCAGGAGTTCCTCGGCGTCGGTTTTACCGGGATGGGGTGGCAGTTGCATCAGTACGCCAAGCCCTTCGGTCACTTCATGAAACTCTTCGTCGGGCAGGGAACCGAGAATGGCAGTGTTCGCCAATGGGTTGACGGTGACGAATTGTTTGACAAAGTCGATCCCACTCATGTCATCGAGCTGTTCGTCAACAATGACCAGGTCAAGGCGTTTGCCCTTCAAATTTTCAAGTCCTGCCGTTCCGGTGGCCACCGGCACCAGGTTAACGTCCTGCTCCTGCCGCAATCGTTCAACCAGAACAGAAAAACGGGAAAAATCTTTGGCAACAAATACGATGGTCAATGGATACCTCTTCAATACTTGTCCACCAGCCTTCCTTAGAGGAAAATTCAAAGAAGACCGATGGCCGGTTATAAAAGTTGTTGTAGCGGGTCGTACTGCCGATGGTCGTTCCCGCAATGAACTGCGGAAACGACGCTCCGTGCTTGGTGACATGCTGTTTTGGGGATACACGTTTTTTTTTGACTCTTTACGAGTCAATTAACGATTACCACCCCGGCCCGGTCCTCGTCCGCCGCCGCCACCGCGTCCGCCACGGCCTACACCGTTGTTGCAGCGGTTGCCTCGGCCCATACCCTGACCTTGACCGGGGGGGGGCGGAGTCTGATCCGGGTTGGTGGTGTTCTTCGAGGGATTACCGTTTTGTTGGCAACCGCCCAGTCCTCGTCCGACCGGTCCATTTCCTTGGGGACCTTTTCCATCCATTCCAGGCATATTCAACCTCCTTATGGGTTGGTATTTGAGGGGCGTTTGTCCTGCAGTGCTCCCGCATCCGCGAGCATATCGGTGGTCCGCTCCTCGGGTTCCACCGGCAATATTGAAAGCAGGGGAGATGGGGTGGCGGGCACCTCGTTCGGCGAAAGCTGAACCGAACGAATCCCGCGACCCCGGCGGATTTTTCCCCGGCAGCAGATTTTTTTGCCGCAGCCGGGCATACGAAACGTGTTGTCGAGGGCTCGTTTCTTGAGAAAATGTTCAAGCACCTGATGTACATCACCGGCAATAAAGGGAATGAGTTCAATTCCTGCAGCTTCAATCATGGCCGCCGGCCCTTCGGAGACGGCGCCGCAGATGATCAGCATCACCTGTTGGGCGCGTAGTAGGTGCAACAGCTCAAGGGGACGTTCCGGGTCAAAGGCGATCCGGGAGGAAGTGGTGAGTATATTGCCGTTGATTTCCGCGATCAACAGCGTGCGTGCCGAATCGAATACCGGGGATACTCGCTGACCCCAGACCGTCACTGCTATTTTCTGCCCCGTCCCTCGTGCTTTCATATCTAAGATTAAGCACAGATTATGCCAGGGCAAGGAGGCTGCCTGTCGTAATCGGGGAACTATTGAAGAAAACGAGAAAATTTTTCGCTGGCCCCACTAGGGTTGAACTGCGAAGATGGCGCATGTGGAACTGTAGCGCGACTCTGCGCGACTGTTAGGCGGTGCAATCAGGCTACTGTAGGGTTACGCGTGCCCAAGGTGCGGCCGTCGATATCGGGCAGGTCGAGCTGGAGTTTCTTTAGCTTGCGAAAGAGGGTGCTCTTATGCATCCCCAGCTCTCTAGCTGTGGCTAACCGGTTGAAGTTGTTACGCTCCAGGGCGGCGAGGATCACCTCTCGTTCCGTGGCTCGATGGATCTGGCTCATGGAGGAGGGGTGGCTGGTGGTCGGAGAGCTGCCCGACGGTGTGTTCAGGTGTGAGGGAAGGTGGTGTAGGCCGATAGGGCCTTGGGAACAGAGGATAAAGGCATGCTCGATGATGTTCTCAAGCTCGCGGATATTACCGGGATAGCCGTGAGCCATGAGGCGTTCGAGAGCCTCGGGTTCAATGCCGCTCACGGCCTTGCCCCGCAACCGGTTCATATGGCCAATGAAGCGATCAATCAAAAGCGGGATGTCTTCCTTGCGTGCCCGTAACGGGGGCAGGGCCAGGCGGACGATGTTGATGCGGTAAAACAGGTCGCTCCGAAAGCTGCTCTGGTTAACCATCTCTTCAAGGTTACGGTTAGTCGCCGCCAGGATACGAACATTGATCTTAACTTTTTTGATCCCGCCCAGGGGCAGAAATTCCCGCTCTTCCAGGACCCGCAGTAACTTGACCTGAAAGGCCGGACTGGTTTCGCCCAACTCATCAAGGAGAATGGTGCCGCCTTCGGCCAGGCTGAAATAACCCGGTTTGTCCTGGGCAGCGTTGGTAAACGCCCCAGCCTTGTAGCCAAACAATTCGGACTCAAGCAGGGTATCGGGCAGGGCCCCACAGTTGATGGCGACAAAGGGTTTGCCGCGACGGTTGGAAAGATCGTGCAGGGATTTAGCCATGATCTCCTTGCCGGTGCCGGTTTCGCCTTCAATGAGTACGGTGGAATCACTCTCGGCAATTTGTGGCAAAACGGCAAAGATTTTCTTCATCGCGTGGCTGCAACTGACCATGTCCCCCTGGCGGAAGCTGCCGCTTAGTTCCCTGCGCAGCGCCTCGACCACGGTGTTGTCGCGGAAAGTCTCGACCCCGCCAAGGATCTGGCCAGACTCATCTTTAAGCGGCGCTGTGGAAACTGAGATGGGAATCCGTTTTTTTTCGTTGTTGATGATATAGGTCGAACTGCTGACAAAGGAGCGGCCCTCCTTCATGGTGCGCTTGAGGGCACAGTTGCCCTCGCACATATTGGAGCGAAACACCTCCCAGCAGTAACGGCCGATGGCCTCCTCGCGCGGCACCCCAGTGATCTCCTCGGCAGCACGGTTAAACGACATGATCCGCCACTCGTGGTTGACGGTGAACACGCCATCGGAGATGGACTCGAGGATGATGTCGGTAACGCCGTTAATGGGCTTGTCGTTATTGGCCATAAAGTGAGTTTTTTGCTTGCCGGTTTTGGGAGTGGTGTTGGCTTCTTGATAATCAGCCCTGGAATGAATGGCAAGGTTGGCGGCTATGATTCTACAGAAATGTGGTATCTGTATCCGATTGAAATTTTTTCTTGCACAAGCATAATCGATATTGTACCTACTGGTATGTAAAATTGAAAAAGGCGGTAATTTGTATGGATGCACGTGAGCGATTAATCAAAAGTACCCAGGCTTTATTGTGGGAAAGAGGCTATGTCGGCACCAGCCCCAAGGCGATTCAGCAGCGGGCCGGTGTGGGGCAGGGGAGTATGTACCACCATTTCAGCGGTAAATCGGATCTGGCTTTGGCGGCTATCGAGCGTTGCGCCGATCAGATCAAGTCGTTTGCCGAGAATAAATTGACCGGGCCGGGGACCGCCTACGAACGGATCGAGGCTTTTTTACTGCAGGAGCGTCAGGTGCTGCAAGGGTGCCAGTTGGGCCGCTTGACAGCGGATCCGGAAATCGTCGCCAATCCAGACCTGCACCGGCCGGTGGACCAAACCTTTGACTGGCTGCGGCAACGTCTGGCCGAGGTGATTACCCAAGGCAAGGAGAGTGGCGAATTCGAACCCTATCTCCATGTCGAGGATACGGCGGCGGCGATTGCCGGCATTCTCCAAGGGGGATATGTGTTGGCCAAGGCCGCAGGCACGGATGAACCCTACTACAGCGCCGTTCGCGGCATGCTGGCCATGCTTAAGCCCCGTGGTGGTAAAGTGACGCCTGAACCGTGACCATAGAACCGGATTGGTCCCCCCTCGAATTCACAAGAGTATTTCCGCTCATTCTCGAGCGATATTGATTGACCAACAATGAAAGGAGTGAACTCTATGAGCACGAAAAAGATTGTCGTTATCGGCGGATCAGCTGCCGGTGCCAAGGCTGCAGCCAAAGCCCGTCGTCTTGATGAATTTGCGGATATCACCATCATTCAGAAGGCCCCGGATCTGTCCATGGCCTCCTGCGGCTATCCGTACTATGTGGGCGGTGTGTTCAATGATCGTAACGCCTTGTTATGCACCCCTGCCGGTGTTGTCCGCGATCCGGTCTTTTTTCAGAAAGCCAAGAAAATAAAAGCCCTGGTTGAAACCGAGGTCGTGGCGATCAATCGGGCGGATAAAGCTGTCCTCTGCCGCAACGTCAAGAGTGGAGAAGAGCAGACCATTGCCTATGATAAATTGGTGATTGCCACCGGTGCCCGCGCCAATATGCCCCCCATCCCCGGCATCAAGCTTGCGGGGGTCAGTACTCTGGTGTCCATGGCGGATACCGACTATCTGCGGGCGGCCCGCGACAAGGGTGAGGTGAAGAAGGCCGTGGTTATCGGCGGCGGCCTCATCGGGGTTGAAGCCTGCGAGGCCCTGCAGGGCTCCGGCATCCAGGTAACCGTGGTCGAGGCGGTTGATCAGGTGCTGACCTTTCTTGATTGGGATCTGGCCAAATTGGTGGAAAACCACATGAAGGCCAAAGGCGCCCAGGTGCTAACCGGCAAGGGCGTGGCCGAGTTTGTGGGTGAGGACGGCAAACTCACCGGGGTCAAGCTGGCCGACGGCACTCTGATCGAATGTTCTTTGGCGGTCATGGCCATCGGCGTTCGTCCCAACGGCGAGCTGGGCAAAGAGGCCGGGCTTACAACCGGTAAGTCCGGTGGCATCACCGTCAATGAGTACATGCAAACCACCGATCCCGACATTTACGCCGCCGGCGATTGCGTCGAGATTCCCAATCGTATCACCGGAGATGCGGCCTTTGCCCCCATGGGCGATCTGGCCAACCTTGAAGGTCGGGTCATCGGTGAAAACCTGATCAGTGGTAACGTTGCCACCTTCCCCGGTACCATCCACACCGGTATCTGCAAGATTTTTGATTTTGCCGCCGGCTCCACCGGGCTCTCCGAGAAGGCCGCCCAACGCATCGGCCTGGAGGGTTACACCACCGTGGTCAATGCCAGCCCGGACAAACCTGGTTTTATGGGCGCAAAAATTCTTATCTCCAAGCTGCTGGTAGATAAGAATCAGCGTATCCTCGGCTATCAGTGTGTGGGCCTGGGGGATGTCAGTCGCCAGATCGCCACAGCGGCTATGGCCATCCAAGGGCAGCTCAAGGTGGCTGATGTGGTCAACTCCGACTTGCCCTATGCACCGCCGTTTTCACCGGCCATTGACCATTTTATCACCGCTTGCCACATCATGGAGAACAAGCTCAAAGGGCGGATGACCGGGATCTCTGCGGTTCAGGTCAAAGCCAAACTGGATGCGGGTGAAAAACCCTTTTTCCTCGATGGTCGTAACCCCAATGAGTTTGAGGAGATGGAGCTGGGCATCGGCGAGAACCTGATTCCGATCGGTGCCCTGCGCTCGCGCCTCGCCGATCTGCCAGCTGATAAAAACGCCGAGATCATCTGCTTCTGCAAGATCTCGCTGCGGGGGTATGAGGCCGAGTGTATTCTCCGTGCCAACGGGTTCACCAATATTAAAGTAATGGAAGGCGGCATCATGGGCTGGCCCTATCCGCGGAAGAAATAAGAAAATTTTTTAGATCTGTCCTCCTCGCCGGCAAAGGTGGTCCCGCGCAAGTGGTTCCGTTCCTTGCCGGTTTTTTTTGTGGGCAGAGTGGTGGGAAAAGGGGCATCGTCCTTGAGTCTGCCGGGATAGCCGGTGCCACATCCCAGCGTTCATGATGCCCGGTGGCCATCTGGTGAGCCAGCAACAGGTATGAACCGGTTTCCACATAGAGTTTTCGTAGGATTTGTCCCCTTCCTGAGCGTGTTGTTTGTTAAATCCGTTCGAACTCGCGTTTGCTCAACCTTCCCCGTTTATTGAGCAGCCCATCGGAGATGTTCATTCTCCCGATATCATGGAGGACACTGGCGTTGGCCAGGTCTTCGACACTCTGTTTATCAAGCCCCGGGATAGAGATGGTCTTTCTGTGATTGGTTGCGCGTTGGGCTGTATCATTTTTCCCCCACTGTGGCGGGGGGCAACTCCGCTCCTGCCGAAAAAAAACTTTACTATCCCGGTTTGAAAATGTAATTGACCGGGTTGTAGGTATTTTTGTCGTTCTTGTTGTCTATGCCTTGTGGTTTTCCTTTCCCGAAATACTTCACTGCTGCTTGATGGGTGCGTATCATATTCGTCAGATCTGAAAATGCTCCGCTGGTCTTCGGTATCGCTTTTTTTTTAAGCCTTGTGGATTGGCAGTCCTCGTTCGGCCGGATGGAACGATAGTATTAGTGTGGGTTTCGTAAAAACGGCACTTTGGCGTCCATGAGGTGCTTTGGGTGCGAGGCGCAACATTTCGATGTGTAACAGTTTTAAATTCATCAAATTAGGTTCAGGTACTTCCCGCAATGAAAACGATCGCGACCCTTGGTCCGGAATATTCCCAATCCTGGCAGGCAGCCGTTTTATTTGACAAGGAGGCAGAAATCCGCCTCTACCCCCATGTTAAGGCGTTGCTCGATGCCTTTGCCGCCGGTGAAACCGAGTATGCCATTTTACCGGTATACAACACGCGTGAAGGCGAAAAAAAACAGTATTTTCGTTTCTTTGATCAGGTGCGTTCCGGCTATTGGGTAGATAACGTCCTCCTGCATTCCAACCTCTCTTTAGGGGTGTTTGATGAGGAGGATACCCTTGTTGATCTGAAGATGCTGGTGGGCAAGCGGGAGGTGTTTAATCAGTGCGAGGAGTTCGTTGAGAACCGTTTACCCGGCGTATCCGAGATGAGTGTGCTCGATGTCGGTCTGGCTATTGCTGAAATCCAGAAGAGCGGCCAGACCAAGGGTAGGGCGGTTATTGAAAATGCCGAGACCCTGACGGCCCATGGGCTGCGTATCATTGAACGCGAAGTCGCCCCCCATAACCGGACCCGGTATGCGGTGCTCGGCCACATTTTGGCCCCGACCACCGGCTACGATGCCACCACCCTGATAACCGAACCCCTGGACGATCGGGTCGGTCTGCTGGTGGACATCCTCAATGAATTCTCCCGCCGCGGCATCAATATTGCCGACATGCGGACGGAAAACGACATAAAGACCCAAAAGTTGCGCATTTACATCGAGGCCGAGGGGCATGTCACCAGCGACAACATGGCCGCCGCCATTGCCCACCTCGAGTCTCGGGTGATTCAACAGCAAGGCATGATCCGCCTGCTGGGCAGTTTTCCCCGGGTGGACATGCGAACCAAGTATATTAAGTCCTTTGGCTTTATCGGCACAGGCTCCATGAGCAAATGGTTTGCCGACCGTCTGGCCAGCGAGGGCTATGAGGTGATGATGACCGGCCGTACCACCACCCTGCGGCCCGAGGAGATGATCGGGCAGGTCGATGTGGTGGTGATCTGCGTGCCGATTTCGGTCACATCGGCCACGGTTCGCCGGTTCGGACCACTGTTGGCCGCGGGCAAGGCCCTGATTCTCTTGGCGGGTGAATCCGAGGATACCATCAAAGCAGCCCTGGAAACCACCAACGAGGAGGTTGAGGTTATGCTGGTACATAATCTTTGGGGCCCACAGGCGGCAACAATGAAGGATAAGAACGCTATCGTGGTCCGTACCTCGCGCAGCGGCATGTTCTGCAGTGAATTCGAGGCATTTTTGTACAAACACGGAGCCGATATATTCCATGATTCGCCCAGCAAGCACGACCTGCTCATGGGTATCGGTCAGAAACTGCCCACCATGATTTCAGTGGCTTTGGCCATGACTCTGGATGAAAACGGGATCACCAGCGATGATATCGCCAGTCACTGCACGTTGACCTCGCTCTATCCCATCCTGGCCATGTCTCGCGTGCACTCGCAGAATCCTCGGACCTATGCGGAGATCATGTCCACCACAGGCGACAGTCGCAAAATTGTAATCGATTTCGCCAAGAATCTGCGCATGGTGATGGGGATGGCCGACGAAGCCTCCATCAAGGGCTTGTGCGATTTGATCGATGAAAACGCCGATCATCTTACCCCAACCTTTCTCCAGGCAAGGATGCGGCAGGCCAAGGCCGTGGATGAGGTTCTGGGGCGAATGCTGTAAAGGGGTCGGTTGACCACGGCCGGGTCAATGGTTACTCTAGCGGCATGCTTGAATCTCGTCGAAAAAAAATCTTTTTTCTGGTGCTTTTTGCCCTCTGGTGCATCCTGTCGCTGTTTCGACCGGCTGGGCGGACTGGTGGCAGCTGACCCAGCGTGCAAGTACCGTCGGTCGGCGGTCCCCCCTGTCCACTGCCCAGGACAGAGAATGTAGTTCAACCCTAAGGAGTCTCAGATAATGTTGTCCATCGTGTTGAAATATGCTGAAGAAAAACACTTCTGTCCGCACTGCAGCGGCGACCTTGTCCTTTGCCATTCCCCAGCAGTCCATGTCGGCGACGGGTTGGGTTGGGGATCGGAATATCTTTTCATTTGCCTCAATGATAGTTGCCCGCTCTTTGTCAAAGGCTGGGATTATATAGCCAACCAGTATGGCCATGTCGGTTCCTATCGCTATATGGAGATCCCCAATTCCAAGGAGAGTTACAACATGATGGTGGCCGGTAAAGCTGCCTTCACCGGTAGCATCGTTGATATTGAAGTGCTGAAACAGCAGAACGAACGCTACCAGATCCAGCAAAAGGCATTGCTCGATATGGAAACCGCAGTTGCAGATAAAAATCTATCGCCGGTTCTGACCATTGTGCTTGATGAATCAGCCCGTGTAGACGATCGCAAGCGGGCGATTGAAATGCTGGCTGCTTTAAATGACCTGGCCTGTGTTGACCCCCTGCGCAACCACAGTTTCCGCGATGAGCACCTGGCCGTTGAAGTGGAATTGGCCCTGAAAAAGATATTTTCAACCCACTTTGTCAAGGAGTGTCCGTCCTGCTCCGAGTTGATTAAAGCCCAGGCCAAGGTCTGTAAACATTGCGGACGGGAGTTGTCCGCCTGAATTTCTGCTTGCCAAAAAGACAACGGGCGTGTATATAAGCCCACGTTTGCGTGGTGAGCGTAGCTCAGCTGGTGGTAGCACCGGGTTGTGGCCTCGGAGGTCGTGGGTTCAAGTCCCATCGCTCACCCCATTCAGTTGTCTAAAGCAGTCCAAAAAAATCAATAAACCGCTTCCTCATTGAGAAAGCGGTTTTTTTGTTGTCTAGTAGTGTCCAGGTAAATCCATTGACAGCGATGAGTAGGTGGGGGGTAATCTCAGGGGTAACTCGATGTATAGATAAGATGGTTACCCCCATGAAGCTGACAAATATCGCAATATCAAAGGCTAAGGCAATAGATAAAACCCAAAAGCTCTTTGACGGCGGCAGTCTCTTTTTGGAGATTACCACTAAAGGAGCGAAACGATGGCGGTTCAAATATCGTTTCGGAGGAAAAGAGAAACTTATTTCCCTTGGGTTATATCCTGAAGTTTCGCTCAAAGATGCCAGGGAGAGGCACCTGGAAGCAAGAAAGCCCCTTGCTAATGGAATTAATCCCAGTGAGATAAAAAAAGCTTTCAAAACTCATCTAGCTGAACACGGTGGCAAGGCCAAACAGATAGTCGAGGTCGTGTCCGATATGTCCGGTGCCTTTATTACCGGAGTAAAGTCCCATTTTCCCAACAGTGCCCACACGGTGGACTGGTTCCATGTGGCGCAGTTGTTTACCAAGGCCATTGATGATGTTCGCCGCGCGGAAGCTAAGGAAGCAAGCCTGCCTAAAGCAACCCGCTGGGCAACCCTTAAAAATGCCGATGGCCCATTAACGGAGAACCAGGTCGATGCCTTGGCGGAGTTGATGAGCATGGATATGCAGACCTCAAGAGCATGGCGTATCAAAGAGATGCTCCGTTGGGTGCGCAACGCAACCACGATGCGAGGCGCGCAATGGCGACTGACTAACTTTGTCAATATGGCCCTAAAGCTGATAGCAGATGTCGATCTGCTCAAGCCGGTCCGCAACACTCTGAAAACGGTGGAGAAATATCGTGATGCCATCCTTGCTCGCTGGGTATCGGGCCACAACAACGCAAGGATCGAAGCTCTTAATGGTATCTTCCAAGCGGCTAAGTGTAGAGCCAGGGGATATAGAAACGATGATACGTTTATCAGCATTATTTACCTGCTGGCAGCCCCTATACAGAATTTGATCAAATCCACTTGATTCGACGAAGAGCCGGAACATATTGCCCCGAAGAGAGGCATTGCCAAGAGTTCGTTTTTCGAAGCCATGAACGAACGCGGCCACGAACAATTCCTGCAGGTCTTCGAATCCCTGCAACGGCAGGTCACTTAAGTGCTCCCCGACAAACACCTCGAATTTGGCCAGTTGGTCGCCATCGACGGATCACTGATTGATGCTGTTCTCTCCATGGATTGGGCCGACTACCGTAAAGGTGCCAAAAAGGCCAAGACCCATATTGGCTTTGACCTCAATCGTGGGGTTCCTCGCAAGATCTTTCTCACCAGCGGCAAGGAAGGAGAGCGTCCCTTTGTCGATCGAATTCTTGCGCCAGGGGAAACAGCGGTCAGCGACCGAGGCTACCAGAGCCATCACGATTTTGACCAACTCCAGGCGGCAGGCAAACATTTCGTCACCCGTATCAAGGAGAATACCGTCAAAACCTGCCTTGAATCCTATCCCGTGGTTCCTGGGAGCATCGTCTTTTTCGACGCCAAGGTCCTTCTGGGCCGGGAAGGAGTGAATCAGACGCTCAACCCGCTGCGACTCGTCGGTTATACCGTCGAGGGAAAATCGTACTGGATTGCCACCAGCCGTTTCGATCTCACCGCCGAACAGATCGCCATGATCTACAAGTTGCGCTGGCAAATAGAAACGTTCTTTGCTTGGTGGAAGCGGCACCTCAAGGTGTATCACCTCATTTCACGAAGCCGCCATGGCCTCATGATCCAGATGCTTGCCGGCCTGATCACCTATACCCTTTTGGCAATTTACTGCCAGGAACAGCACGGCGAACCAGTTTCCATTCAACGAGTCCGCCAGTTGCGAAACCAGATCCTCAATGAATCTCGGATAGAATGCTCTAACCCTACCATGCAGGGCCAGTCAAACTCGAAAATTATACATGCAAGTCCCTCTAACCGGACATTACTGATTCTTCCACTGACAGTAGCTGAGAAAATTAGTCACCCGACAACGTACTGATAATCGATACTGCTCTTGACACTGCCATATTCCGCACCTAATGTGAAAATAAATTCACATGGAACATTGCGATGACCACAGAAAAAGTTGCCACTGACATACGAAAAGAACAGATCGTCGAAGCGGCTCTCCACATTTTGAGCGATACCGAGGTCAAAAAATTAAAGATCAGCGGGATTGCCGCCCATCTTGGTCTGGCCCCCTCAGCGCTTTATAGGCACTTCAAGAATAAAGATGCGATTCTCGGGGCGATCCTCGAACACATACGGGAGAAGATGTATAAAAATGTGGAGATTGTCCGGCAAAAAAATGAAAACGCCATAGACCGTCTTCGCGAATTACTCCGCTTGCATGAAGGCCTGATTTGTCAGCACCAGGGAATTCCTCGCATCGTATTTTCCGACGAATTGTGGGGTCAGGAAAGAATCAAACGCCAAAGGATGTATCTTATTATCCGAGGTTATTTGCTTGAGCTGGAAGCAATAGTTCGTGAGGGGCAGAAAAAGGGCGAGATTCGTTCTGATCTGGAACCCGCTGCTGTAGCACGGATGTTTTTTGGCATTGTGCAACCAGCAGCGCTCCTTTGGCATATGAGTGAGGGGGATTTTGATGTCAAAGGCCATTTTATCGCGGCTTGGCCACTTTTTCACCTCATGTTGGTCGCAGAGTAATCAGGTATGAGCCTCAGTTCATTCATCTGATCACACGTTTTTACATCAACTTTTCGAGGTTGATTTTTTTAGGATTCTTATGTGAATTAATTTTCACATAATTACCAATGGCAATCCCTGGAGCGGGCAACTTGATTAATGCGCTGCCGTCACCACCGCACAATCGAGTTAACCGCAGAACAACACCCCAAACCAGAAGAGTGACAAACATCGTACCGGGATGAGAGCGACGTTCTCCTGTCCCCAATTCCTCAAAGAGGTGTTCTCATGAAGAAAATGAGCCTGAACGACACAAGAGTATTTGAACAAGGAATGACACGGTTTTTTCTCGTTGAAGACTCGCCGTATTTCAAAATTATCAACTTCAACCTTTCGGCAGGTCATACCTTTCCGGTGCACTCGCATGACCTCGACGGTCAACTATCAATTCTTGTTGTCGAGGGGGACGGTTTTTTTCTCGGTGCAGATGGGGCAGAACTTCCCGCGAAGACAGGAGACATTCTCATTTCTGAAATACGGGAACCCCATGGCGTACGCGCTGGAAGCGACATGCGCCTCCTGGTCACCATCGCTCCACCAATTTAATCTCTTGGGGTTATTTCGAGGAAATTGACCTAAGTCAATGCCATTATCCTGTCAATGGGGCAACATAGACGCCAGACGAACACAATCGAGCAAATAAAAAGGTCATTTTAACAATATTCCGAACGCAAGGAGAAACGCTATGTTTTGTAACCAGTGTGAACAAACCATCCAAGGAATCGGCTGCACCAAAATGGGAGTCTGCGGGAAAAAAGAAGAAGTCGCAGGGCTTGAAGATTTGCTGACGCATGCGGTTCAGGGCCTTTCCATCGTTGCCCATGCGGGCCGTCAGGTGGGGGTTGTTGACAACGAAATAGACCGTTTCACCAGCGAAGCTATCTTTTCATGTTTAACCAATGTCGATTTTGATCCGGCACGTTTCGAAGTCTGGATCAGGGAAGCCGTCACCTTGCGTGACGAACTCAAGGCCAAGGTTCAAGCCGCTGGCGGAACAGTTGATGGTGCAGCTGCCGCCCTCAGCTTTACTCCTGCCGATAGCCTGGCTGGCCTTGAAGAACAGGGCAAGGCACTCAATTTCATCCCCTCGCTTGACGCCAATGAGGACCTGCGTTCCCTGAAACAAATTATCCTTTACGGTTTGCGTGGTCTTGCCGCCTACACCGACCATGCTGCCATTCTCGGACAGGAAGATGAGATGGTCTATGCCTTCATCCATGAGGCCATGGCAGCGATCACAGGGGAAATGGGACTCAACGATTTGGTGGCCATGGCCCTGAAGACTGGAGAGGTCAATATAAAGGCTATGGAACTCCTCGATGCCGGGAACACCGGAACCTACGGGCATCCGGTTCCCACCGAAGTTCCCTTGGGGCATCTCCCCGGCAAATGTATCCTCGTTACCGGCCATGATCTCAAGGATCTAGAGATGCTGCTCAAGCAAACCGAAGGCAAGGGGATCAACATTTACACCCATGGTGAAATGCTGCCCTGTCACGGTTATCCAGGATTGAAGAAATACTCCCATTTCTATGGCCACTACGGAACCGCCTGGCAGAATCAGCAAAAAGAGATGCCTGAATTCCCCGGAGCCATTCTTTTCACGACAAACTGTATCCAGAAACCACTCGATTCGTACAAAAACAATGTGTTCACCACCGGCCTAGTGGGGTGGCCCGATGTTGCCCATGTAGCAGGGAGTGGTGAGAAAGACTTCAGTGCAGTGATTGAGAGAGCCCTGGCCTTGGACGGGTTCACCGATGAGCTGGACAAAGGCAGTGTTCTGGTGGGGTTTGCCAGGAACACCGTGCTTGGAGTCGCTGACAAGGTCATAGAGGCCGTCAAGTCCAAAGCCATTCGTCACTTTTTCCTCGTCGGGGGATGCGATGGCGCCAAGCCTGGACGCAACTACTATACGGAGCTGGTGGAGAAGGTCCCTGAGGATTGCATGGTCCTGACCCTGGCTTGCGGTAAATTCCGTTTCTTTGACAAAAAGCTCGGTGATATCGGCGGAATTCCCCGCCTGTTGGATGTTGGCCAATGCAACGACGCATATTCAGCGGTCAAAATTGCCATGGCCCTAGCCGATGCCTTTGAGTGTGGGGTCAATGATCTCCCCTTGTCGCTGATCCTTTCTTGGTACGAACAAAAGGCCGTGGTTATCCTGCTGTCCCTCTTTTCCCTGGGCATCAAAAAAATTCGTCTCGGACCCAGTCTTCCGGCATTCGTCACTCCGAATGTGCTGAATGTCTTAGTGGAGAATTTCAGCATCATGCCCATCTCCACTCCTGACGAAGATTTGAAAGCTATTCTTGGATAAACGGCAGGCCTTAAGAAACAGACAAGCCCGACATGACCCAATGGTTATCTCGGGCTTGTTTTTTTCAACATTCAGGACGGATACTATGAAACAGAACCCGACTTCCTCACCCCCAGACATCCCGTTAGAAATCGACATTTCTGACGAGGATATCCGGCCGAAAATAATAGCCGACGAAGGGTCCGAAGCCGATCATCAGGCCGTCATGCACCTGTTCCAGTCGGGCCATGTACCCATGGGGGATGGCAACAATACCATCAGGCGATCCCTTTGATCCGACCTCGCTCTTATCGGACCGACAGCCTGGCAGTACCGTTGCGCAGGCACAGGTCAAAAGCAACGTCAGGGTTGTCACCATGGAGCGTGCACATCTTATCAAGCTACCGGCCCAGCAATTTCATGGTTTCGCGCATGAATGCGGGGAGGTCGGCCGGTTGCCGGGAGGTGACCAGATTGCCGTCAACAACCACCTCGCAGTCTTCATAGAGCGCGCCGGCCTCTTTGAGTTCATCCGCCACCGACAGATAACAGGTGGCCCGTCGACCCTTTAACAAACCGGCACTGATCAAGATTTGTGGGCCGTGACAGATGGCGGCTACCGGTTTGTTGCTTGCAAAAAAACTTCGAGCTATCTCAAGCGCCTGCAACTCTTTTCTCACCACCGCCGGTGCCGCACCTCCGGGCAGGACCAAAATTGCATAGTCGTCTGGGGTAACCTCATCAAGGGTCTTGTCCACGACCACTTCGTATCCGTGTTTGCCTTTGATGGATCCACCGCCATAAAGGGAAGCCACTGTCACTTCAACCCCAGCCTCCTGGAGCCGGTAGTAGGGCACCAGGAACTCAGAGTCCTCAAAATTATCCGCGCTTATAATTATTGCTTTCATGTTTCCTCCGTAAAATACAGAACTACTGATCATTCGCCTTTACAGTGCCACTGGCTAGAGCTCCTTGGCCACTACACGAGCAGCGATCACGACCGGATCCAAGACCGGTGAAAAAGGGGGAGCAGAGCCAAGGTCGAGATTAATCATCTCTTCCACCGTGAAACCGACGTGAAGAGCGGTTGCCAGGGGGGCAATTCACTTGGCCGAACCTTCCAGCTCGACGATCTGCCCTCCCAGCAGGCGACCACTCCCTCTCTCGGCCAGAACCTTTACTGTTATTTGCCCTGCACCGGGATAATACCCCGCCTTGGTTCGACTCTTGATGACAGCGCTCACCCACTCAATGCCCAAATGCAGGTTGAAATGCGCCCAGGTGGCCACCGAGCCCTTACAAATGGCTTCGATCAGCGCAGTCCGGGGCTTCTCATTCTTCTCTTCGACAAGGGGGCTGCTCACGAAACTGACAAAATCTTGCGTTTAGCTTTAAGCTGTCAGTTTGAAGTCTTAGAAATCGTCTGAAAAATGTCCTTAACCTGACACGATTCCATTAAAAAACTGACATCAGGTTAGGTTATGGTCTACATCAACACCCTGATGATTCAGCAGATTCTTAATGAACCGGCGTGGTCAGAACGGATGACCCGCAGAGATCTAGCGGCACTGAGTCCGCTGATTACTCAGCGTATTAATCCCTATGGGCGCTTTGAACTAGATTTGGAGGTCAGGCTACCACTGGTGCCATGAATATATGAGGACGTTGTTGTTACACATAGGAATTCCTTCTGGCGTGTCCCGCTCCTAAATTTGATCCCTGGTAATGCGAATGTTGGGGGTACCCCTAGTACTGCTGCCCTTCAATATTCTTTTTCAGCTGATCGATCTCAAGACCGAGGGATACACATTGCTTGCCTTCCATACAGGCATCAGCATCGGATATTTCCAGATGATGTTTGAGTTCATGATGGTCTTTTTTCAGGTCAACCAACCATACCTTCTTTTTGGGATCATGCTCAACGGTGATATCTATGCCGCATTTTCCTATATCAGGATAAAGGGTTGCGATTTTGTTGCATAATGATTCCTTCGAGTACATGGTAAAGGCTCCTATTGTTTTCTTAAATTCCACTAAATAGGCTTGGTTTAGGATTCTGTCGGATTCTGCCGGTTGAATTTTTTTCAACATATTGATATTTTATGATTTTTGAATCCCGTGAATCCGACAGTCTCCTAGAGACAATGCGAGTACTCTTATCCTTTCCACAGGCCATGCAAATTACAGTATTCACGAGCCGTTATCTTACTCGCATCGATTTTAAAGTCGGCCTGCGGTGTTTTTCCGGGCAGGAGAAACTGCCGGTATAACTTGCCGTCTTCTGTGATAACCTCAATCCACTCGATGTAATGTTTTTCTTCCATGGGATGGGCCACACTTCCCACTTTTACCCTGAATCCACCCGCAATCGTCTCGATTACTGGGATATGCTTTTCTTTAGCCGCGTCAACGGTGTTCTCCTGAAACACCTTCATAGGCGCTCCGCAACAGACAAGCTCGCCATCTCCCGGGTGAAGCATTTCCACGATATTCCCACAGAGGTCACACTTGTAAATTTCCATTTGTTTTGTCATACATGCACTCCTTTGTAATAGGATTATGCTCCAAAACTGAAGAGCCGAACTCAAAACCCCTCAAGGGACTGGCTGTCCGGATTCTAGAACGACCGGATCATTTCTTTCAGACAACAAACTTATCTCGATCAAAAAACGCACCATATCGGGCATTTTTGTTCGAAAAATCTATACAGATAACAAGTTGAATTCTCAGAAATAATTCTACCTTGCCGTACTGTATTTTCGTTTTCTGAAGCAACCCCTCAAGGAGCACACCTTCAAAATGCGTTGCTAGCAATAGTGAAAACAGATTTTAACAGAAGAGAAAGTTCAGACATAACCTTTGCCCTGACAGGTTGGGCAGGGCGTATCGGGGGTACAGACCTGCCCGGAGCAGTTTGCACCTACTGTACATTCTTGCTGTTCCGGTGTTTTAATGCCCTCCCATTCCGAACTTGTCTCACAAACACCATCGATTACTTTTTTCCCCATACAGGTTGGGCAGACTGTTTTTCCGGCTTCTTGCATACTCATTGTCTCTTCCTTGGAATGATGGTTTCTTAACAGCGCCTTCGATCGCGCGCCCCATGAGCGTGTCTTTCAACTTGCCTATGATCTGCAGTGAACCATGCGTCCGATCACTTTTAAAAAGCACCAGTAAAACGCCGAATGGCGAACGACGGATAGGTACCGTTGCCCGCCACGTAACCCAAACAAGCACTTCGACGCATAAATTACTTACCGCTTCCCGCTATACCGGCCGCCGGGTTATCGGGGTTGTCGAGTTTTTCGGCGCCGGGCACCTCAGGATAACTCTCGGGTGCTTGTACGCCTTCTTTTTCAATCTCGACTTGGCGATCCTGATTTCCTTCACTTACACGATCACGACATTCACCTTCTTCGCATTTACCCGTGGCATCTCGTTTCAGCACATTACTTGACATGATTTTTCTCCTTTTCCTGGGTTGAATGATCACTGCACTGCTTCTTCATAGAGAAATAGTGACGGACTGACCGCATGATTGCAGCGTCATTTTAGCATTATAAACACAGCAATAACCGCGCCAACACGACTGGAAGTCTTGATTATCTGTATTTATTCTTGCAGAACAGTGTATTAGGGCTATGATCGGAGGGATAGCGGTCGAGGACAGGTCGGGTAGAAGTGTTGCGCGCAACGGAAGTGCCGAATACACCTGCCGGGTCACGAGCAACGCTTCAAGGATATCCTGGTAGGGTCTGCTGTGGGATCAAAATAAAAATGGAAACTAGTGCTTGATTGCAGAAACAACCGCCAATAAATAAGCTTTTATATCACTGTATTTTTGATACTTTTAGCGATGTTCTTTTGCGCAAATTAATGCAATTTGACACTAATGTGGGATGAAAATATAGTTGGAAACTAATTGGCTCGTATATGCTCGATATTCCGTGATCTGGGTTTTTTGAGAATTAAATAGAGATGGTAACTTTGAGGCATGTTTTTGAATCCTGCCTATGTAATTTCAATTAGTTAACTCTATAGTTGCCGACTTTATTTGGAAGTTCCCAATTTTATTTTCATCCCACACCATCTCTATCAATACCGACTACCTGAAATTCGTAACCGATTTCATTAATCCTCACAGCCTTCTTAATTTTCGGTCTCACGAGGACTGCGCCAAACATCGAGTTACATCCTTCGTCAGGAAACATGGCCGAGCACAAAAAGGCATTTTCTCCCCCAATCAATCTTACAGGCGTGATGTTGTTCCATTCAATTGTCTAAAGCAGTCCAAAGAAATCAATAAACCCGCTTTCTCATTGAGAAAGCGGGCTTATTTGTTATCTAGCAGTGTCTGAGTAAATTCATTCAGCAAGGATAAGCAGGGGGGTAGCTTTTGGGGGATTGAGTTGGTGAGTAAAACAATTTGACTCTATCAGGCAATTCACAGACAATCCAACATGTATTTCATCGTCTAGCGTCTTCCCATGCGCTGAATTTTTACTCATCGAGAGGATATTTTGAAATCAATACATCTTGGCCTCGCCTTTGTTTGTCTTTCTTTCTGTATGCTCCATTCATCCGCCCAGAGTTGCACCACCATTTTAGTGGGTAAAGAGGCAACTGTGGATGGATCAGTGCTAGTTTCCCATTCTGATGATGGCATGAATGATGCCCGCTTGGTTTTCGTTCCTGCCAAGGATTACGAGCCCGGCACCCTGCGGCCTGTATATTATTCTCACTGCGCGATCGACTTTAAACCCGAGTTGGGTGGCACAATTAGTCATCGTATCGTAGACGCTTCCCGTGCTCCTGCCTATGGGACGGAACAGAAAGATGGCGACCCCAAGAGTGTACCTTTAGGTTTTATCCCTCAAGTAGCGCACACCTATGCTTATTTTGATGCCAACTACGGGATTATAAACGAACATCAGGTGTCCATCGGTGAATGTACAGATAAATCTAAAGTTACCCCGGAACCGGAATCGGGCAAGCGGATTTTCTATTCCTCCGAGCTCTCAAGGGTTGCCCTCGAACGCAGTACAAATGCCCGAGAAGCGATCAAAATCATGGGAGAGCTCATCGAGCAGTACGGCTACTACGGCACGGGAGAAACGCTTCTCGTTGCGGACCCCAACGAGGGGTGGGTGATGGAGATGAGCGGCTATGATCAAAACGGCACTGGCGGTGTCTGGGTAGCACAACGGGTACCGGACGACGCCTTTTTCGTGGCCGCCAACCAATTCCGAATTCGTGAAGTGCGGAAAGATAGTCCTGATATGATGTATTCAGCAAATATTTTTAAAGTTGCTCAGAGCAAAGGTTGGTGGAAATCGTCTGATGGGTTGCTGGATTGGGCCGCTGTCTATGGCGACGGAGAGTTTCATCATCCGTATTACTCACTTCGGCGCATATGGAGAGCGCAATCATTGGTTGCTCCATCCTTGAATCTGCCGGCTTATGTGGATGGGCCATTCACCCATGTCTATCCGTTCGCAATCAAACCCGACCAAAAACTGGATGTGAAAAATCTCTTTGCCATTCACCGTGACAATTATGAAGGGACTGAGTTTGACCTTACCAAAGGTTTGGCTGCCGGCCCTTTTGGAGATCCCATCCGTTTCGAGGGAGGGGCTGAATCGTTAGCCAACAAAGAAGGCACTTTATCCGAGGTAAAGGGTGAGTTCGAGCGGCCGTTGAATATCTACCGTTGCGTCTATGCCTACGTGAATCAGTCACGCGATTGGCTGCCGGGGCCCATTGGTGGTCTCACCTGGTTTGGTCCAGACCGGCCTGCCACCGCAGTGCTCATGCCCTTTTACGTCGGCGCGACGGACCTGCCGGAACCTATCCAAACCAGCAATATTTTAAAGCTGGATCGGAACAGCATGTGGACCGCCTTTAACTATGTGGCTAATCAGGCGCAGTTAAAATACTCGTTCATGATCAAGGATATCCAAGCTGTGCGTGAAAAGTACGAGAGCCAATTTTTCGGCCTCCAGAAGGATCTGGAAGTTCAAGCCTTGGAGCTTTGGAATAAAGGCGACCAGAAATCTGCACGAGCCTTGCTGACAAAGCATTCCGACCAGCTGGCCGCCAATGTGCTTAAGGATTGGTGGGCATTGTCAGAACAACTGTATATCCGCTACAACGACGGCTATTTGAACACACCGGATGGTATCGCTCAACCGGTCTTTTATCCATCATGGTGGCTCAAGCTGGTGGGATATGAACAGGGCCCAGTAAGTTACTTGAAACCTGCTGACCGTAATTGAATGAGGGGCTTTGGGGGATCAAATCCGCTGGAGATCAACAAAGCATAGGGAAAAGGATTCAGCTCCGGCCAATGGTGTTTCGCCCATTTTGTTTTGCACGGTACAGGGCAGAGTCTGCCAAATGGATCAGTGATGCTGGGGCAGCGGAAGCGTTGGCCTGCATGGAACCACCCCCATGGAGATTGGGACAACGGGTGCGTTTTTTGATTTGAGGTGAGGAATAAACAACGTTTTAATGGCGGCTCTTATGCGTTCGGCGATATGGCATGTTCCCTTCATGTCCGTGTCGGTGGAGAGCAGGATTACAAACTCCTCTCCACCATAGCGAGCCGCCAAATCCGTGGGTTGGTTGAGTTGCTGCTCCAGCACCCGGGCGACGTCCCGAATGCAGTCATCGCCCAAAAGATGCCCATACTGGTCGTTGTCCAGTTTGAAGTGGTCGATATCCAGCATGAACAGGGACAGATTCGACTGATTGTGGGTGGACCTAGCCATTTTTTGCCTAAATCTCGTCAAAATGGCGGCGTTTGATCAGGCCTGTAAGACCGTCCTGCTGTGAAAGATGGCTCAGGGTTTCTTCGGTCTCCTTGAGATCACACACGTTCTCGTGAGCTACCCCCCTGAGCGGTTTCATGTTTTCCACTCAAGATAGGTGTTTTCCCTGGTCAAAAAAAGCTGCTCGTCACCATTTCCATCAGGCTGTTGTCGTCCAGCCAAATCGCGTCTGTCAGGGGGAAGCTGTGCTGTGAACCACGCCGATCTTTACGGGACGTGAGGGGGCAGGGCCATCGGTGGACAGGGGCGGGAAATCTTTGAGCAGCATCCAGCCGCCCTCGATATGTTCCTGGGCCCCCAAAAAATCGAATTCATCGACCAGGTGCCTGTGAATGCGGGTCGAACTCACCCCAATATCGTGCAGTAATCCCAACTCAACCATGAAGGCCGTCCGGTCCAGATTCATGCCCAGGCTGCGGCAAGATTCAGCCGCCATGATACCCACCCGCTTTCCGTGGGCAATGTCATCAACACCGACAAGGTCAAGAGCGTCGGAAAGGGCGTAGGTCACCTGCTTGAGAGCAGCTTGCATGGTCCTTTGTTCCCTTTGCTGGAGAAGAGGGTAAAACCGGACAAGCAGTATGATAGTTGCCCATACTCCATATCAACCCTGGATTTGCCGGGAATTTGTTGCTATTCTGTCATGGTTTCAGGATGTTGTGGAAGGTTGTCCTGGCAGCTTGAAGATACGGGCACGCAATCGGGTTACGGTTGTCGAACAATAAGCGAGCAAGTACATGGGGTGGAATGATGGTTCGAGGTTGTATCGGTATTGTTGTGCTCTTGTTGGTGGCCTGGCTACTGAGTGAAAAACGGCGGGTCTTGTCCTGGCGTTTGGTGCTCTCCGGCTTAATGCTCCAGGTGCTGATAGCGGTCTTGATGCTGAAAGTGCCGTTTTTTAGGCAGATATTTGTCAAGCTTAACGGGGTGGTGCTCGCCTTTCAAGAGGCGACCAACGCCGGTACCTCCTTTGTCTTCGGCTACGTGGGGGGCGGCCCATTGCCCTTTACCGAGACTACCCCCGGGGGCTCTTTTTCTCTTGCATTTCAGGCCTTGCCATTGGTCCTTGTGGTCGGTGCCCTGACAGCCTTGCTCTATTACTGGCGAATCCTACCCAAGGTGGTGCAGGCCTTTTCCTGGTGTCTGCAAAAGACCATGGGGGTAGGTGGCGCCCTTGGCGTGGTCGCGGCCGGCGACGTCTTCCTCGGTATGATCGAAGCTCCACTTCTGATACGTCCCTACCTGCTGCGACTGACCCGGAGCGAACTCTTCGCGATGATGGCGGTCGGTCTCTCGTGTATCGCCGGCACCATGCTTATGCTTTATGCCTCGCTGCTTAAGAATGTTATTCCCGATGCCTTCGGCCATATCCTCACCGCCTCGGTTATCCATGCTCCGGCGGCCCTGGTTTTGGCGGCAATTATCATTCCGGAAACCGAAAGACAGACCGTGGGCAGCGAAATTTCCCGCTCCGAGTCCACGAGCGCCATGGATGCCCTGGCCAAGGGCACCTGGGATGGCTTGCAACTGCTGTTTCACATCGTGGCCATCCTCATTGTGTTCGTAGCTCTGGTGAAACTGGTTAATATCGGTTTGGGAGCCTTGCCGGATGTCTTAGGCGCACCGTTGACCCTGGAGCGAATCTTTGGGGGGGCCATGGCCCCGGTTGTCTGGCTGATCGGCGTGCCTTGGGAAGAGGCGAGAGCCGCCGGTTCGCTGATGGGCACCAAGGTGGTGCTTAACGAACTGCTGGCTTATATCGAGATGGGCAAGCTGCCGGCCACCGCTTTGGGGGATCACTCCCGCCTCATTCTCACCTATGCCATGTGCAGCTTTGCCAATTTCGGTAGCCTCGGCATTCTCATCGGGGGACTCGGATCGCTGTGTCCGGAACGTAGGAGCGAGGTTACCGCCATGGGCCCCAAGGCGTTGCTGGCCGGGCTACTTGCCTCACTGATGACCGGGGCCATTGTCGGCATGCTTTGAGAAGAGCTTCTATGGATACGGGGGCCGGGAGCAGCAGGCTGAGCACCGCCCACATCAAAAAGAACAGCGGTAGGGTAGTAACCCGAAGAAAAAATTGGAATTCTGTTTGTAATTTTTGAAAAAAACCTCGAAAAAGTCGTTTTGATCTTCGTAACGTACTATTTTCACGATGCCATCAACCCTTCCTAAGGGGTATTTAAAGGGATAATTATTGTTTTTGAGGAGAAGAAATGAAGATTTTGTTGCGAAAAAAGATTGCTCTCAGGACAGTCCTGATTGGGCTGGGGTTCGTGGCGGCAACTTTGATTACGGGTTGCAGCCAGGCCAATTCCTGGACTAAGCCCGGCATCACAGAGGTTGGCTTTGACAGTGATATGAGTGTATGCCGTCGTCAGGCGTCCATGGCTCCCCATGCGATGCAATCTGGGGACAATGGCGGCCTTGAGCGTTCCGACATGCATGATCGCTTGATCCGCAGGTGCATGGAGGCCAAGGGATATAGGCTTGTTCAGTAATTTATTTGAATCCGTGACGGCGGGATCGTCAGTTGGATTTTTTTTAAGGCTGTATCAGGGAATCACAGTGTCAACGCTCTAAACGAGCGTCTTATTTACACCAAATAGGAGGAGTTGGTTATGGGATGCGAAAATATCGTTGTCTGTGTTGGTGATGATTATGTTGCCGAAATCACACTTAATCGTCCGGGCCAATTAAATACTTTCACCCCAGGGCTTGCCAGAGAACTTGATCGTGCCCTGTGGGAGGCCGAGGCCGATAACAAGGTCCGGGTTGTGCTGATCAAGGGAGAAGGTAAGGCTTTTTGCGCCGGTATCGATGTCAGTTATATCGACGGTAAGTCGGTGCAGGAACTGCGTGGCTGGATTGAGTGCATGGAGGCTCCTTTGGTCTCGATCAGCCGTATGAGCAAACCGGTGATTGCTCAGGTGAGTGGGGTGGCCGCGGCCAATGGCGCCGGGTTGGTGGCCGCTGCGGATCTGGCCATTGCCGGAGCCAAGGCACGTATCGGCCTGACCGCGATTAATGTCGGTTTGAACTGCATTGGCCCGGTGGTTCCGGTGTCCAGATCCATCGGCAGAAAGAAGGCATTGGAAATGTTGTTCTTCGGCGAGTTTGTCCAGGCAGAAGAGGCTGCACGCATGGGCCTGACCAACCGTGTGGTTCCGGATGAGGACTTGGAACAGGAGGCGCGAAAATGGGCCCAGACCTTGGCTGCCAAGAGCCCGGTTGCGATGCAGATCGCCAAAAAGTCGTTCTATTCGGCTGCGGATTCCGACTATTACAAAGCCTTTGATTTCATGAACGAGGCCTTTGCCCGTTTGTGCTCAACAGAAGATGCCAAAGAGGGCGTGGCAGCTTTCCGTGAAAAACGCCCGGCGGTGTGGAAAGAAAAATAAGGGTTGTCCTGATCCGTCCCCTGCCTGAGAACATTCTGTCTCAGGATAATTATGATTCATTGCCCTTGCCGCTTTGCGCGCCTCTTCCTGCACTACATGGGCAATGAGTCGTTTCCCGCTCTCCCCACAATCTTTCTATTATTTTCATCGATCCCAATGGGCAAATCGTTGTGTTCTGCTCCGCTTTATCCGGTTGCATAGGGACTGCTTTGTGATGCATGGTTTTTAAAAGGCCAGCAACTTTCCTTATTTGCTCCACATTTTTTGCACGATTAGGCGATAGGATTGGAAACAATCCGCGAAAGTTGTCCAAGAAATGATCAATCCCCTAAACGCCAAGGAGGAAATGTATGGAGCCAAATGGATTGTTCTTAGCGACCCTGATCATCGGTTTGTTGGTCCTTGCCATGACCATTGACCATGTGACTTCCGATACATTGAAACATCCCGATGACGCCGACACAACGGACACGAAAAGGAAGGGGCCACAGAATCCTGACTATTGATATCGTATCGGTCTTTTATCGTATTCTCTTCTTTTTTATCAGTCTGTTGGGAGGTCGACATGCAGCATGTCAGCGGTTTGGTTCCAACGAATCAGGAAGTTGTTCGCCTCAAGCCCGAGCCTTATCCCTATTGCTATCGTTCTGTGAGATTCACGCCCCAACGTCTGGCTCGTAGAGGGTTCCTCGCCGGTTTACTGCTTTTAGGGGCATTTTTTCTCCTTTTTTGGGTGGAAGGGGTGGACGGTTCAAGGCGAGATTATTCGGAAAGCCAAATGGTGAGTGAATCGTTGATCCATGTCCCGATTGAAACCGTTGCCACCATGGTGGGATACACTCCGGCTGAGGCGGTGCGGTTGTTGTGGGAGCGCGGTATCAGAATCACCGGCTCTGAGCAGACAATTGTTGAGATAGCCGAGGGCAACGACAAGAAATCAAGCGAAATCTTAGCTATCCTCTCCGACTCCGATCACGCTGATCGGTCAGTAATCAACTGAGCTGAGATTGTGGGCTTTGGGGCAGGGGGGAACCGCGAATCGAGGGGGCGCTTCCTGGAGGCTTGCCCATCATGCGGAGAGGACCTAAGGTATATTGCATGTTTCAGGTGGCTGAATGATGTTATTCTCGCCATCGATTTTTCAACCTATTTTTCCTGGAAAGAACATGCGACAACGATGCGCTTGGTGCGGAACTGATCCCCTTTATGAGGCCTACCATGATCTGGAGTGGGGGGTACCTGTTCATGATGACCGGTTGCTCTATGAATTTCTGATCCTTGAAGGCGCCCAGGCCGGATTAAGCTGGCTTACCATCCTGCGTAAGCGGGAAAATTACCGCAAGGCTTTCAACAACTTCAACATTGAAGCTGTGGCTAGCTTTGGAGAGTCTGACCGTGCCCGGCTACTTGCTGATGCCGGTATTGTTCGTAATCGGCTTAAGATCGGTGCAGCCATTAAAAATGCCAGAGGCGTGCTCGCGATTCAAGAGGCGTTTGGCTCCCTCGATGCGTACCTTTGGCGCTACGTCGAGGGGCGTCCCCTGCAAAACAGTTGGCAATCGTTGGCCGAGGTTCCGGCGAAAACCGATGTGTCGGACCAGATGAGCAAGGATCTTAAAAAACGTGGATTCAGCTTTGTCGGTTCAACCATCTGCTACGCCTTCATGCAAGCCGTCGGCATGGTGAACGATCATACCATCGACTGTTTCCGCCATAAGGAGCTGGCTCGACATACTCGCTGACCACGCGGGTCGCGTTTGCTCCTCAACCGGAAGCCTTTGCCCTATCCTGGAGGTAGGTGAACATGGAACACATCCTACAAACTGGACAAACTCGGTGTTATAATAGCAGCGGACAAGAGGTAGCCTGCAACGGGACGGGGCAAGATGGCGAAGATTGCCGGGGAATTCGCTGGCCTGCTCCTCGTTTCCAGCAACAGGGGGAAGTGGTGGTTGATTTGTTGACAGGGTTGACCTGGACCCGTGAGGTCAATATCGGCACCTTTCCCTGTACCTGGCCCGAAGCCTTTGCCCAAATTGCGGAACTCAATGAGCAGCGTTATGGTGGCTATGACGACTGGCGTCTGCCCAATCGCAACGAACTTCGCAGTGTCCTCTCATATCAAGAGAAGAATCCCGCCCTGCCCACCGGACATCCCTTCACCAATATTTTTTTAGGCTGGTACTGGTCTTCGACCACGGCAGCGATCAACCCCGCCTATGCCTGGGCTCTACAGCTGGAAGGGGCGCGCATGTTTTATGGCCGCAAGGACCAAGCCTACCTTTTCTGGCCGGTGCGCGGCAGTGGGAATGGGCTGCTTGCGGTAACAGGACAAAAAAACTGTTTTGACAGCCAAGGGGAGATCCTCCCCTGCACCGGAGCCGGTCAGGATGGAGAAGGGCAACCGGGGAACCCTTGTCTTGGCCCCCGTTTTTCCCGGCAAGAGGATGTGGTGTTCGACCATCTGACCGGGCTGATGTGGGCGGCACAAGCTGATGCCGTCGGGGGGCCGGTTTCTTGGGCAGAGGCCTTTGAAGTACTGGACCAATGGCGCAGTCTCCATCTGTCCCCATCTGTCCGGTGGCAATTGCCGACCGTCAACGAGTTAGCCTCTCTGGTGGATTGCAACTGCCATACGCCCGCACTCCCTGCCGGCCATCCTTTCATCGATCTGCAAGAAGGTTACTGGTCCTCGACCACCAGCTTTTATGAAACCGATTGGGCCTGGGTGCTGTATCTGGATAAAGGGGCTTTGGGTGTTGGCTATAAGCCGGAGCGGGCCTTTTTTGTCTGGCCCGTTGGCTTGGCAAGCAGGGGAATTTAGGGCGGGAATGTTCGGCAGGTACGTTGTTGCCGTCGCTTAAACAAAGGGGAGTAGCTTTCGCTACTCCCCTTTGTTGGTTTACTCTTCGATGGTTCCTGTCTTCAGTCGTTTGTTATAAATGCTCTTGAGTTTGTACAGATCCTGTTGCAACTCAAAGACACCATGCCAATGGGCATAGTCAGGTCCACCCATGGCGGCACCTTGGCGCATCCGGCGCCCCTCATGGTGCCAGAGATGGTAGTAGATGATCTGGAATTCATCATCCCAAGGATTAGCTTTTAAGAGTTTCTTGTCCTCAAGTTCCTTGCGCATGGCCTCGGCTGGCTGATAGTAGCCCTCGTTGTAGAGTTCGACATTCAGGTCGGCCTGCTCAAAGAAGTTCTCGGTGTGGAGGGTGCTGTGACAGTTACCGCAGACCTTTGCCATTTTCTTGCGACCTTCAACACCGTCGCCGGTGAGCGGGCTGAGCGGATCGGGTGAGTTGCGGACTTTGGATTCCTTGGCCCAGAGGTTCCATTTCAACCGTTCCGAGATGTTGTGGGTTGTGGTCAGTTCACCGATACCGCTCATGTGGCAGACGGCGCAGGTCGGCGCGCGATAGTCGCCCGGTTCCCAGGCATCCGGTGCGCTGGTGAAGTTCCAGCCAGCGCTCTCGGAGTTGTAGATATGGCCGTGTTTGCTGTTGTTGAAGATTTCGATATCGGGATGATCCGGTCCGAGATGGCAGGAGGCGCAGGCGGCCGGCTTTCTTGCCTCGGCAATGCTGAATCGATGGCGGGTATGGCAGACCACGCAGTTGCCCACGGTGCCGTCCGGCCAGACGGTACCGACACCGGCTGCGGGCCAACTTTCCTTGGTCGGACGTTTGTCGGCGCCCATGCTGATTATGGAGCCATGGCATTGCATACAGCCAGCCATCTCAGAAGCCCGCTTGAATTTGTCCATGCCCTGGCCCTCATGCTTTTCGATCAGAGCGGTCATGCCTTTGTAATTCCGACCTTCAGGCACATTGTATTGCAGGCTGGCACGGAAATGGCCGCTTTTTTTGAACTGCTCGACCTCGTTGTTATGGCAGCGGCCGCAGGTGGCGGGTGTGACCATGGTGGTCACATACGTTTCCGTACCCTTGACGCCGGGGCAGTTCTGTGCTGCCATGGGTGAGCCCTTATCCACACTATGGCAGTCGATACAGGAAACGCCGACATGACCGTGCCGGCTTTCTGTCCAATCGGCAACAATGCCCGGGTGTTTAGCCGCATGACATTCAACGCATTTTTGCCCCTCCGGGGTCAGACCGCGTTCGACCTTGAGGGTCTTGACGGGGCTGTCCAGGGCAAGCGCTGGGGCAACCGACCCGACAGCTAAGATCACCGCGAGTAGTAAACGCATTTTCCTCCTCCTATAGCTGCTGTTTGATGAGATATCCCTTGATGTCCTTATGACCGACATGCTGATGGCAGTGAACACAGGATTTGACGATGCCCAGTTTATAGTCCCGGTGGGCGAGATAGGCTTTGGGGATTTCGTAACGAATGGCGCTTAAATCATGGCACTTGCGGCAACCAGAGGAGTAGGTAAACGCTTCCCGGTTCTGCAGGTTACCGAGCCAATCGAAGTTTTTTGCCCAGAACATCTCTCCCAGCACATCCTCGACCCCGTTGTAGGCCTTGGTGGTTACATAGGAGAAGACGTTGTCGTGGGGAAGATGGCAATCGGCGCAGTGGGCCCGGACACCGAACTTGTTGCGTCCGCCGTGGATATCTTCCTCGTAGGCCTGGGCAACGGCTTTCATGGAATGGCAGGAGGCACAGAATTCGACTCCCGAGGTACGTTCAATCATTTCGGCACCTCCCAATGCCAAGCCAAGCCCAACGAGGATTCCGCCGAGGAGGAGAAAAAGCGCTTTCTTCATGTTTATCCCTGAAGCTAAAAAAATATCTGCCTTGCGGTTTCAATCATGAATGAACTGCATAATCAGCCGGACTGATTTGGGTATTGACGGGTAGAACAAAAGAGCGCCGGAAGGGCGACAGGTGCATCGGGATGCAGGAACAACCCGAAAAAGCTCCTGATTGAGTGCGCGGCAAAAAGAAAGCCTTAATGAAGACACCGCATGTATAACCAAACCAAAATTGAGCTTGACTGTCAAGAGTGGTTGTTTGAGAAAAGAGAACTGCGGTCAAAGATTGGAGGTAAAATATCAACTCTTTGATTTGATGATATTTTTGTAAATCGAATGGCGTTGATGAATCGTCTTGGGTGCACGGATATTTACATGAGCGCTAATGTTAATTTTAAATAATTTTTTCAACAATAAATTAATTTTAAATAATTTATTGTTGCAACTTGGAAGTCGAACCATTAATAGGTACCAACCAACAGACGAGTTGCAGCCGCCTGGGCAAAGACTCTGTGGGCTGCATTTTCGACAAGGATGAGTGTCTACCTGAGAGGTTCTCTATGTCTATCGGTCCCCAAAAACTGCAAATTCTACAAATTCTGTCGCAAAATCTCCGCAATCCCCAGCCCGATTTGGTTCGTTCCGATGCCATTGCCCACCAACTGCAGCTCAGTCTGCCAGAGACCGAACTGTTGCTCAAAGTGATGAACCACATGGGAGTGATTGAGAGCAACGTGGATCATCGACTCTCCCTGATTACCCGCAAAGGAATGGAGTACCTCCAGTCGGCCTCGGTTCAATGAATCCGGAGATAAGCGTTGAACAGAATTCTCCGAGTTATGACCAATATATCAGGGCGTTGATGGAGATCAGCCGCGCGGTTACTTCGGATCTTTTTCTCGAAGATGTCTTCAAATTAATGGTGATGGTGGTTGCCAGGGTCACCGGTGTGGACATCTGTTCGCTGTGGTTGATCGATGAGGACAGTCGGCCACCCATGCTTCGACTTAAGGCCACCCAGGCCATCGAGCCTGAATATATGATCGATCGGGCGTTGGGCATGAATGAGGGGGTGGTGGGGCATGTGGCCACCACTCGCCGTCCGCTGGTCATTGCCGACGTTTCCCTGTGCGATATATTCAAGGAAAAAGAGATGGCGCAGAAGCTGGGCCTGGTTTCCATGGCCGGTGTCCCCTTGCTTGGAAAAAAAGGGCAAGTGGTCGGGGTGCTGAACTGTTTCACCTCTACGGTTCATGAATTTTCCGACACCGATCTCAATCTGTTGGTAGCTGTGGCCAATCAGGCGGCTGTGGCCATCCATACCAGCGAATTGATTGTGCGAACCCGTTTGATCGAGGAGGAGCTCAAGTCCCGCAAGACCATCGAGCGTGCCAAGGAAGTCATCATGGAGCGGCTGAAAGTGAACGGGGACGATGCCTACCGTTGGTTGAGGAAGCGGAGCATGGATGCACGTAAATCCATGCTCGAGGTCTCCGAGGCTATTCTCCTCACCACCGAGGTGTTTGGTTGAACGACTCGGTGGGATTCTCCGGGGAAATTTTGGGCGAAAATTATCAAAACTTAACTATTGACTTATTTGTTAATTTTCAATAAACATTTGGACGTGGCGAGCACAACGGCGTGCCCACCACCAAAAAAGCATAGGTATGCGGTACGACAACGGCGTCTGTTTCCTCTTTCACGGGGACAGACGTTTTTTTTTGCTCCGGGGACGCTTCTCCGCCAAAATACTCAATCAACGAGGAAAAATATGCGATTTTCAAAAAATAACGATGTGCTAGGTACCACCAACAGAGGCAATCCCGCGGAATCCGGTCTGTGCACTCTCTGCCGGTCCGATTGCAAGGGCCAGTGCGAAACTTGGAAATCCAGCCTGGTTGGGCGAAAGTTGCTCTATCCCCGCGATTTTGGCGTGGTCACCGCTGGCGCCAACAATACCACCCATGTTGGTGTTTCCTACAACTCTCTGCGTATCCAAGGGTATGCTTACGGCGCCCAGGGCATGGCCCAAGGGCTGTCCAGTAATCCGGATAACTGTATTTTCCCCAATGTCGATCTGGCCACCGAGTTTGGTAATACAGTCAAAACCAAAAGCCGCATCCCGTTGATGACCGGTGCCCTCGGTTCAACCTTTATCGCGGCAAAATATTGGGATTCCTTTGCCATCGGCGGTGCGTTGGTCGGTATTCCGATTGTGGTCGGTGAAAACGTGGTGGGTGTGGACAAGGCCTCGGAGATTAAAAACGGCCGTATCGCCAAGGCGCCGGAGCTTGACCGTCGTATCGATACCTATCTCCGTTATTTTGACGGGTATGGCGCGGTCATTGTCCAGCTTAATGTGGAAGATACCCGTAATGGCGTGGCCGAGTACGTGGTGGAAAAGTACGGCGATCGGTGCATCGTCGAGCTCAAGTGGGGGCAGGGGGCCAAGGATATCGGCGGTGAAATCCAGGTCGCCAACATCAACTATGCCCAGTTCCTCAAGAACCGCGGCTATATCGTTGATCCGGACCCCACTCTGCCGGAAGTGCAGATGGCCTTTGAAAAGGGGGCGATTAAATCCTTTGCCCGCCATAGCCGACTCGGCGGCACCGATTTAGCAACAGTGGACTTGGTACGCGAAGACTTCATGAAGTCGGTGGATTATCTGCGTAAAATCGGTTTCAAGCGGATTTCGCTCAAAACCGGATCGTACGGCATGGAAGAGTTGGCCATGGCGATAAAATTCGCCTCCGAGGCGGGCCTAGACCTGTTGACCATCGATGGCTCCGGCGGCGGCACCGGAATGAGCCCCTGGAATATGATGCAGAGCTGGGGCGTGCCCTCGATCAACCTCCACGCCAAGGCTTACGAGTATGCTGCCATCCTTGCGGCTCAGGGCAAGCGAGTGGTGGATCTCTCCTTTGCCGGAGGTTTTGCCTTGGAGGATTCGATCTTCAAGGGGTTAGCCATGGGAGCACCGTTCACCAAGCTGATCTGCATGGGGCGCGGCATTATGATTCCGGGATTTCTTGGCGCCAACATCGAAGGGGCGCTACATCCTGAGCGTCGCGAACAGCTCAACGGCAACTGGGACAAGCTGCCGGCAAGCATTAGCGACATGGGTAACTCGCCGGAGGCTATATTTGCCGCGTATTACGATGTGGAGAAGAAGGTGGGCAGGGAGGAGATGAAGAACATCCCCTATGGCGCGATTGCAATGTGGACCATGGCCGACAAGTTGGCCTGCGGACTGCAACAGCTGATGGCCGGGGCTCGTAAGTTCCAGTTGAACAAGGTTAGCCGCAACGACATCTTTGCTGGCAATCGCGAGACCGCCCGTGAGACTGGCATTACATATATGACCGATTCCCGCGACGAGAGCGCCAGAAAAATACTGACCGCCTGATGGATGCCAAAAACAGAAGATTTTCTGTTGTGCCATAAAGGGCTTCAATAAGAGAGCCAGATTCCACGCTTTCGTTCGCAATGACATCGATGTTGTGGGTAGGCGAATGCGGGCTGAAGTGGGCTCGATACTTCTGTGCCCACCCTACATAATCCCATCTGTTATCAATGGGCTCGTAGGGTGGGCACAACCGTTATTTCTGCCCAGCGGAAGCATCGTGGGCGGCCCTTGGGCTGTCCTTTCCGCGTGGGTAGTCTTCGGCCGTACTCTCCATACTCCGCCCCTTGGAATGTTTTTTGAATCTCACGAACGCAGTTTGAACCACAGCAATTCGGCCACCGTATCTCCACTGTTTTCCCACTGTTCCGGTACTTCTTTCCACAGATAGATCAGATCGCCCGGCCCAGCCTCTTGGCGTTGCCCCTTGACCCACAGGGTCAAGTGCCCTTGTAGCATGTAGCCAGTTTCCTCGCCCTTGTAATTGAAGAAGTGGCCAGCCAGTTTTCGCCCAGGTTCGATGCGAAGAAGGTAGGGATCCGCCGCCGCATCGCCGATATCCGGCGGCAACAGCCGTTGCCCGGCAATCGTTCCCTTGCAACTTTTTTCAAAAACCACGCCCACTCCCTCGCTGCCGGGGAACACGCAACCGCTCTGCGAGGGTGTCGATCCCTCGAAAAAGGTGGTGACGCCAACAGCCAGACTTTCCGCTAGCCGAAATAGGGCCGGGATGGAGGGGTAGATCAGGTTTTTTTCGATCTGCGAGATGCTGCTCGGGGTGACGCCGGTGCGCTCGGCCAATTCCTTCTGCGATAAGCCCTGTTTTTGTCGCACCGACTTGATCTTGCCGCCCAGGTCAAACCGGCCCGGAAGACCACGCGGCAGTTCAAAGGAAATTTCGCCCTGCTCGCAGGTAAAGACCTGGGACTGGTTGATGGAAGGGGAGGTGCGTTTTTCCGCCTTGAGGATATTGAGGATCGATTTGCCGTTTTTCACCGAAAGATCGATGACCACCTGGGCAATTTTATTGATGTTGGCCTTAAGGCGGCTGGAGTGGGCACTCTTTTCCACTATCCAGTAGGCGATTGTGTCCAACTCATAGAGTCGAGGACAGGTGCGGGCATAGAACTTGGTTACCTGCTCCTCGCCACCCCATAGGTCCTGCATCCCGGTCAGGCTATCGATGATAAAGCCGATATCTCCATTTAGATTCCCGTGCAGGCCGTAAATAGCCTCGCCCACCTGGGTGGGGTTGGTGGGATCGTTGACCTTGATGACTTGGTAGGGCCACTGGGCCCCGTCCTTTTCGTAGAACTTGTTGAATACCTCCGAGCTGTCGCCCTTACCGTTGGTGAAGCAGTCGAGGATGGTGAAGTTCTGGTTTTCCGCCAGCGGCCCGAGAAAGGTGACCACATTTTTTGGGGAGCGGTCAAAACTGACATATACCACCGGTTGTCTGGCCGCCAGCGACTGGCGGATAAATTGGACGCAGAAGGCTGAGGAAAAACTGCCCGCGTCTTCATACCAGAGCACATTATCGCCGATGTAGAGATCACCAAGCAGTTTGTCGAGTTGATCGATGCCGGAGGAAACGCGTTTCTTTTTTAGTTGATCCATGGGGGAAGCTTGTCGGTTTTAGGGGATTGGTGGAGCCTTGAGGCACGGTGTCGAGGTGCTGGGTTTGTATTGTCAGGAAGTGGCCTTGTGAGCGTGATCCAGTTTGGGTTGTGCTCGACAACATGAACCGTGTGTTTTTTCAATTCGATCATTGTCTCGTAGGCCAACGCAGAGTTACACATCGCCGGTTTTTTGCGGCGTCTGAGCGGGGCGTTTTTTGTCCTGCGTTTTTGAATGACTCTGTGTCCCCACGGCAAGGGCGAAACCGCGAGGGGGGCGTCTGGAGGGAGCCGGAACGCAACGCTCTGAGTCGACGAACGGAAAATGACATACAGCGCCACGTCTCCAGGTCAGGCACAGCACAACATGACAAAGCCTCGAGGGGCGGTGACGCCTTCACGACGTATGAGTGCTTGCAAATTCAGGTTCCAGAGAACCATGTGCAACAGGCCACACTTCACCGCTGACAGAGAGCCTGTTCAAAGAATTCCGAGTGACTTTGAGCTTGCTTGGGCGCCCAGCGAAGCGACCTTGAGCGAGTTCCAGCGGCGCATCCGGATCTGCAAGGTTGTGGGTAAACAAATAGGCGGCGGCAGGACCGGCAGCACTCCCTGTTGCAACGTCTTCAACACGACCGAGATTGTCCCAAGTGCGCATCTCACGCCCCGCGGCGTCGAGAACCAGCACAAACTTTGCTCCAACGGACACCAACAGCGCCTCCAGGTCAGTTCCGTTGATTGCCGAGCGAGAAAATGACTCCGCGCGCACAGGGAGGATAAGGTAGGGCAAACCAGTGGAAAGAACCTGTGCAGGGAGACCGGGGGCCAGATCAGCGGTTTCAAGGCCAAGCCGCTCCAGGAGCGGCAGCAATTGTGGCTTGGTTAGGGGGGCACCGGTAACGGCCTCACCTTGATCCATCTCTGCCAAGTACGCATTGCCGCTGCTTGTAGTTTTCACTTCAATCAGGCCTGACGGCAGTTTCAACGTCCATGTCCTTGATAGGCACGCCGGATGAAACTTGCGATGGAGGACTGCGGCGGCGCCCAGCACAGGGTGTCCGGCGAATGGAAGCTCTTCTTCGACGGTGAATACGCGGGCTGTCGCCCCGGTGGTGCTTGTGTAGGACAGAAAAATTGATTCAAACTGCCGCATCTCCTGCGTGACGCTCTGCATGACAGTTGAGGGCCATTCGTCTGTGTCGAGAAAGACGGCTAGGCCATTGCCTGTTAGGGCGCGAGTGGCGAAGACGTCCACGTGGAAATAGTTTGCTTCAGTCATAGTGAATGAGGATTACATGGAAAAAAGGGGGACCGCGTCATCTAGCGGCCAGCATGAAAGACACTCGATTTTTTTCGCGACCTACTCAATACTGGGGTTTGTCAATTTTATTGATCATGAAGTGGTTGATAGAAATCTCGGATTCCCATTGAGGCAGCCTAGCCATCGGGCCTTCGATCCTCACTAACGGGGGGTCACGCTCTGCGAGCGCATTAATTTTTGCCCAGAGAGTCGTGTCTCCCCAAAATTGAGGAGGTGTGTCTGCGGCAGCAACGAATGTGAAGATCTTGCTTGGAGTTTCGCACCCAGCCCAAATCGCCCTCAGGGCGAGTTCTTCAAGCCGCCCAAGTCCTGTAACGGGGTCGGGGCGTTCCTGCAACCATCGGCCGAGGGCTGCAGGAATCCAGGGCAACGGAGCATTGGTTAGTTGAGATAGTTTGGTCAACACTCCAACGTTTTGAGTGGCAATGGCTTCGTCCACGCGGGCAGCGAACCGGAACTGGGAATCGGTGACGGGCTGGCGTTTGCCATACACGGAAGCCAGTTGATCGGGTTGCATCTGCCCAAGACCGTGGTAGGGCTCGATTCCAGGAAATGCGTCAACACAGAGAAGCTCCACTCCCTCGGCACCGTGGAGAAGCAAGCACGTGAGGATATGTGCGAGCATGGACTGATCAAACAGGCACGCGTCAAACCACAGAACAATATGTTGATCCGCCGCTGTTTGCATCAACTTGTGGTACTGGTTGTGAAGTGTCTCAATAATATGTTGCCTATTCAATCCGCCTGCGGTGAATTCTTCCAGAAAGGCTGCCCGGCCCTTGAGGGTCTCCTCGTCGGGCCAACCAGGACACCTGGGACCGTCATACAGCACGTCGTGCCAGACAAATACTTCCCCGGGAAGCCCGGATTGCATCAGACTCCCGCCTGCGATGTCGCCGCTTGTTATGTGAAGCGTTTCGACCATTTCACTTCTCCTGCCGAACGTGAATATCTGCGGTTTGCCCGCAGGGAATAATTGTTGGAATTATGTATCGTGTCCTGGGCGTTCCCAAGGTAAAAAATACATTTTTTACACTCGTGTCCTTTAATCGGTAAGCGTGTGATTTATTTTCAATGGCCGCACCACTGTTTTTCACAAGGGATGCCATCATTATTGCCATCCATTTTCGTACCTGGACAATGATTGAGGTAGAATTTGGCTTCTTCACATGATGTCATTTGTGAACAGTAAATTCGTCCATCACATATAAAATCGTTGCCGGTGCTTCGCTTTACATCTTTATTTGCGACCACCCCACCATGGGGCAAGTTTTTTTCCAATGTATCTTGAGCAAAAGCGTGGCCACGGTCTTCTTTCCACTCCCAGGGAGGAATGGCGTCCGGATTTTTCCACATCCCTTTTTTTTGTTTCCGAGCCTCCCCTTCTAACTGCAGCCAGGTCGAACAAAATTTTTCATCACAATACTGCCAATATACCCAGGCGTATCCGTTAAGGATAAGTGACTCATTCAAAGAAGTGCTGTCTATCTTGACCAATCCTACAGTCCTGCCATATCGATCTTTACCCTTCGCCTCAACTTCGATACGCCTTCCAGAAATGAGGGCTAATGTAAGTTTCCTTGCCTCTTCCCCACCGACTTGGTCTTTTTCTGGACAGTCAATACCGTACAATCTAATTTTTTCTCTTTTTCCTTCATGTAAGACGATGATGGTATCACCATCAGATATTGAAAGCACAGGTCCTGACCAGGAAAAAGAGGTAGATGGTAACAACAACCCTATCAGAGGAAAAACAAAGAACAGGTTTGCCAAAAATAATCGTTTCATTGGTCTATTATCAAATTTCTGATTTTTGACTCCGGGAGTTGAACTCGGTGGCAATGATTCCAGGGGATAACATAACTTATTAATTTAAAATGGATTTAATCGTTGGCTTCGTTGTGTGATCATTCAGGTAAAAAATAAAGTTTATACAATAGCTGATATTTTCCTGACTTTTTAAGCAGATCGAAGGTGTCTTGCCATTTTTGTATTATATTGTCGGAAATGTTATTTGAAAAAGCAATGTATCCTCCAGATTCTAATAAAATAAATGGAATCTGTTTAATTTGATCCAATTCCATGCCTGCTTCTTTCAACTTTTCTGATACTGTATCACTTGCAGATATCGTTAAGTTAACTCTTCCATTTTTTAACATTTTGAAGCAATTAACATAACTAATATTGGTAATTAAGTTAGAAAAATCATTTTTCAGTAATACATTATGGTGTACGCCTCCATTCAATACGCATATCTTGTCAACATTTTTCGCGTCCTCAAGTGACGTTACTCCTGTTGGAGAGTTTTTCATTTCATAAAAGTAGTCCTTTTCTACTAGGATAGGCCCAACCCATTTGACGGTGCCCTCTCTTTCAGGAATTTTACTGACGTTAAACAAAGCTCTATTAGAGTCCTTTTGAACTATTCGTAAGCCTCTGATAAATGGATATTCCTCAATTTTTCTCGGATGCTTCATGATAACCATCATCTCTCGGACTACTTCAAGATAAAAGGCCCTTTTACCGGCATGTTCTTTTCCTCTCAATTCTCCTTTTTTATCGAAATAGGCCTGCCCCTGCAGGCTATGAGTTAAAAATGAAATTTCGGTGGCAGGCACATGAAACGAAAAGAGCAGCACAAATATTATTGATATAATAATTGTTTTCATCAGCCCTCCTCTGATTTAAGCAGTTTTCACTGCACGCAATATTGATGGTATCGCAAAAACTTCGATCTACTGCGTTGTAGCCTTTTTTTTCGTCCAGAACTTGGCCAGCGAAATTCCGGCTAGATTCTGCTCCAAGCTGAATATGGCACCGGGCAGAGCTGCCTGCTGGGAGAAAAAAGCATTGGCCAGGGCCACGCCAAGGCCAGAGTTCTGCATGCCCACCTCGATGGCCACAGTGCGGGCATCGCGCGCGTCGGCCTTGCACAATTTTGCCGCGCCATAGCCCAAGGCAAAGCCGCTCAGGTTGTGGACGAGTACGGCCAAGATGATGAACAGGGGGAAGGCAAGGATTGTTGCCTGGTTGAGCCCCATGACACAGGCTATAACCAGGGCGATTGCGAGGATGGAAATGGAGGGGAAAATATCAAGAAACGGCTGTATGTGCTTTCTGAAAAGTTTTCTGCACATTAGGCCATCCATCAGCGGGAAAACCACAATCCAGAATATTGAATTGACCATGGGCCAAAATTCGATGTTGATTTTGGTTTCGTACAGGAAGTAAACGATGGCTGGTGTGGCCAGGGGCGCCAGCATGGTGGAGCAGAAAGTCATAACCACGGATAAGGCCACGTTGCCCTTGGCCAGGTAGGTGATCACATTAGAGGCGGTACCGCCGGGACACGCGCCTACGAGCACTAGCCCCAAAGCTGCCTGGATCGGCAGTCCACAGACAAAAGCAGCAGCAACGCCGAGCAGTGGCATGACCGTATACTGCAGGACAACGCCAAGAAGAACCAAACGCCACCTGCGCAGGATTTCTTTGAAATCACTAAATTCCAAAGTGAGGCCCATGCCGAACATGATGATGCCCAAGGCAATGGGGATGTGCGGCTTGAGCCAAGTGAACAGCGGTGGGGAGATCAACGAGGCCGCCGACATGGTCAGAGCGATAAGTAAAAATTTCTTTTCAATGAACCTTCCGATTTCAGCCAGCATATCAGTCTCAGTCATCAAGGCGGGTGTATTGGAACAAAAAAACTTGTGAAATTTTTTTCGATATTTTTCTCAACTTCAGTCCCTCTTCTTCTTTGCCGCCGCCTCACCAACTCTTTTGACCTCGAGAAAGTGAATGAATAGGGAGCATCCATCGGTTAATTATTCAATCAGGTGGCACGAATCGGCCGCTCGGCCACGAGGTTGTTGCTATGGCCTTGCCCAGCCCATAGCTGATAAGCCTGCTTCTCAGCTCAAGTAACTGCGCCACAAGCTTACCTTCCACTTGAGCATAGGCCACTTCGTCCGCTATCCGGTTCACAACGATGCCCAACAGTTCGGTGATCGCATTTCCGACCGAATTTTGACTTATCGTAACAATCAGACGGCCGGTATCATCCCTGTAGAGAAGTTGTTTGTACGCTGGCTGCCAGCGAATCTCATTGGCAAACATGGGATCTTCAATTACTTGCAGCCGCAGTATGCGGGCAGCTTGATGAAACTGGTCGTTATAGAGCAGGATATCCTCAATCTGGTCAGCATAGGATACATTGGCCGGAATTTTTGTATTCCCTGAGGCGACAAGATTGAAAAATATTTTATAGAACTCAAGAAAACCGCAAAGTACCATGTCGTACTCTTTCCAGAATTGACCTTTGCTGAGCTGCTCTGGGCCTCCAACCACCTCCCAACTCGGCAATCCCTGGGGATACCCGGTGATCGACAATTTACATGCCTCCGGCGAGATCGGGCGGAGAACTTTAAGGTCAAGAACCTCCAGAAACCGCAGGTACACATCACTGAGAAAGCTGAGGAATAAGCCATTTTGTCCGCCGTCGGTCAGGTTTGGGTCATCCTCCGCCGCAGGAGCTGAAGATGCGAGCAAAGCCTTCTCAAACACCATGAAATGATTGTGAATCATCCTGATGCTTGGCACCCCCGGCTTATTGATCGGCCATGTTGCGTCGAGGCTTGCCTCACCGCAAAAAACCAGATACTCATCCGGGTCCGGATATTTCTCAAGCATGTACTGAAAAACGACATTGGTCATCCTACTGAACGTCAGGTTTTCCTCCCGTGTCAGCTGATCCCGCCGCACCGGACGTCCCATGGGATCCAGGACCTTGGTCGAGGTGTCGAAGATAATTGAAGTGTCGAAGAGGTTGGAATGGCCGATCGCCTTCCTGTAGAGCAGAAAGCCCTCATCTGTTCGCAGCAAACCGTTTTCCCGGGTAAGGTGTCGCAGGTTGCACGGGCTGTTGAAGAACTCTGTGGGCGCAACCCCTGCCGGTATTGCAAAGGGAATCGGCCGATGCGGCGTGATAACCGCCCGAGGATATGCTGTAGTCATGATCGCTCCGGTTGCATAATGAGAAAAGGCGTATCTCACTACTTATGGTACCTGGATCTTTCCATAGACAACAGAGGTTTCCCGCATAGATAGGCTATGGCGGAAACCCGCGCTTGTCCAAATCTGGAACACCTATAACCGCTTACACGTTGGAAGTAACAATTGGTTATAGCCCCCGTGATCAGTTACATTGATCGGGCTACCGGTCTGGTCAGCGACACCATTGCTGTTCTTTTTTCTTGCGAATGAAGATTATTTTGTTAGAGAAAACAATGATTTAGTAATAATGAAAGCTCCCAATATCAAAATTGATATAAAGAATATTCGTCTGAATTTATTTTCAGAAAGTGATTTTCTAATTTTTTGACCGATCACCATTCCAAGGATTGAAGGAACGACAGCAAGGGCTGAAATGGTTGCAAGCTCGTAGGTGAGCAAGTTGTTTTTTTTCAGGGCAAAAGCCAGCCCAATGGTTGACAAGGAAAACAACATGCCCATCGCTTGAACCAACATGTCACGGGGAAGTCCAATTGCCTGTAAGTACATCACTCCAGGGACAACAAACGAACCCGTCATTCCAGTTAGGATACCATTTGCTGTTCCTAAAAGTAGTCCGGACCATTGCTCATGTTTTGGGGGAATCGAGAAGCGAAATCCTAAAAGGTTTAGAACGGAGTAGGCCAGTAACAATACCCCGAGTAAAATTGAAAGATATAAAGGATTTATGACGGTTAGGGCAGTTGAGCCGAGCCAAATTGTGATCGTCGCCAAACACAGAAATGGCCAAATTCGTTGAAGTATAATTTTGCCATCCCCTCCAACTGTAGCCTGCCAAATATTCGTGATAAAAGACGGGATAAGCAACAACGCCATTGCTGTCGTTAAATCTAACGTTGCAGCCAACAATCCTAAACTAACAGTCGGGAGCCCAAGGCCAATTACGCCCTTAACGCTGCCGGCGAGTAAAAACGTTGCTGAGATGAGAAGTACTGTCAATGTATCAATCATTGGTTTTTCTTTTAATCATTGAGCGCATAACGTTGAAACAACCTGCCGGACGAGGTGTTGCCCTCTTAAAGAACCCGGCTATTTTCGATCAAGGCTTATTGCACGGGAAAATCGAAATAGGTATCCGGAAATGGTTCACCCTTGAAGGTGAAATGCCACCATTCCTTCGGGTACGGTTCAAAGCCATGCTTCCTCATGAGAAGCTGCAAAAGCATCCGGTGAGCTCGAGCTTCAGTAGAAATTTTGAGACTGGTGGGCCATGATTTGGGCGCGAACAGGTCGAATTCCGAGCCCATGTCCAGGTCAGGGCCACTCGGCGTGGCAGTGCTTGATGTGAGGGTTAAGTCCACTGTGCTGCCACGACTGTGGCTTGATTTTGCTGCGATGTAGTCTTCCTTAAACAGATTCTCCTTTTTCACATCCGGATAGAATTCCCTTTTCATACGGGTATCGTTCACATCCTTGGCCCACCGAACAAAATGATCCACGGCCCGCTGGGGCCGGTACCCGTCGAAAACTTTTAAGCTGAGTCCAAAGGGGCGTAGTTCGTCTTGAACCTCTTTGAGAGCATGCGCCGCTTTATCTGTGAGGATGAATCTGGAATGTAGGTATCCGTCAATGGGCGTTCCCACAAAATTATGTTTGGTTGTATAGCGAAGATCGATCTTAATGTCGGGGATCACCTGATCGGCATAGACAAACCCTTCTGGCAAGGTGGACGATTGAGCCGCTCCCAAAGTCAGCAAGACTGACAAGCAACCCAGCATGACGAAGACCTTAATCCGTGATAATTCATCAATAAAACTGCAATGTTTTATCGGTTAACACGTTGATTTTTCATTAAAAATAGTGCAATATACGCCTGTCCAAAAAACTCACTCGACAGGTGAAAAATGAAGCG
>JBFWLN010000001.1:0-365871 GCA_050252135.1 Desulfobulbus sp. | reverse complement strand
AATGAGGGGTGACTGGACATAGTTTAAATTCACCATATTCAAATAATCTGAGCAATTACTTGGTATGGCAGAATTTTTAACCAGTCAACCCCTTCTTGTTTTCTGCAACTCTGACAAAGACCCATTTTTCCTTCCTCGCTTTCCCCCCGTTTCAATAGTGCCTTGAGCGCTCCTCTATAATCGAGAGCCAGACAGGCTCAAACTGCAGCCAATAGCTCTTGACGGTACTCAACCCCTTATTTGTCAGCTCCACCCGATCCGAGAGGCTTGGGTTACCAAGGAAATAGACGAGCGGTTCGGAAAAAGAGCGGTTCATTTCCTGGATCAAGTCGCGGGCGTGTTGCTGGTCGATCTTCGAGACTTTGGCCGCCTTGGTCAGCGATCCCAACGCCCGAATTTCTTCGAGAAGCACGGCCTTGCGGTAACCTAAATTCGCTCCTCGTTCCATTTCAATGATGACGCAACAATCGGGTGGAGTCATGCATGTTTTTTTCATAACCGGTTCTCCTGAAGAACGCTATTCGTTTGTAGAATAACGTTAAAAATAACACCTTACAATCGTTCGCACCTGCAAGGAAAAATGATCCTTGATTCGCCGATATTTTCCGGAAGCAGGGTGTGTCTTCTGCCGTAGGATTCATTCGCTATTATTTTTTTAAATAACGAATATGCCTGATTCAATGCAATAGGCAGGCCTCTTGAAAACTTTTTTGAAAAAGGATGGAATGTCGAGGGGTAGAGGCGTATAGCTGAAATGGAGTTCACCTGCCTGGTTGCTGGTAAGAGCTCCTGATGGTGGTGTTGTTTACAAAATTGCAGAATTGGCGACAAATTGTCGCATTGGTGGTTGATGGCAGCATGTCGGAATTGATGGACGTAAGGGGAGGGGCGACCTATAGTGGTGGCTTTCCCGTACAGCAATTTTGCCAACAGAACACCTCGCCCATGACCATGTGATGACGGTTGCTGTTTTTTCCTGCTGCATTTTTTTTCTCGCCGGCGGTGTCCAAGGCCTGACGGGCTTTGGCGGTGCCTTGGTCGCTATCCCCTTGCTCAGCCTAATCATGGATGTCAAGCAGGCGGTACCCCTGGCTATCCTCAACGGGTTGGTCGTGACGACAACCCTGGTTTACACCCTTAGGCATTTGCTCGATTGGCGAAAGATTCTACCGTTACTGGCCGGATCTGTTCCCGGAATTTTGCTGGGTGCAGCATTTCTGAAACAGGCCGATCCGGTGGTGATCAGCCGCCTATTGGGCGTGGTATTGATCGCCATCAGTTTGCTGAACCTGCGTTTTACCCCCAAGCCCATTAACCCACCACGGATCTGGGGCTATATCGCAGGCTTCTTTTCCGGTGCCATTAATGCCACCGTCGGCGCGGGCGGTCCCCCGGCGATAATTTACACCACCCTCCATAATTGGAAAAAAGATGAAATCCGTGCCACACTGACCGGATTTTTCGTCATCAATGGGTATGTTACCGCCATGGTTCATGCCGGTAACGGCATCATCACCGATTCTACCCTGCATTTCTTTGCCCTCACCTCTAGCTTTGTCCTTCTTGGTACCTTGATCGGTTCGCGCATCGGTGACAGAATACCGCGCTCAACCTATTTGCGGATTATTTACCTGCTGTTGGCCTTCCTGGGGCTGATGTTGCTTTGCCGCTAGTCAATCGGCCAGCCTTGCCGTAATAACATCGCCAATTCTCATTTAGCCAGGGGGCATTTCAAGGCTATGATCCTTACTGCAACTATCGTCCACGATACTGGCACAGCAGGTACAGCGAATATTAGCTGGGTCAGGTCGTAGTGGATACATATTTCCCTATGGGGAATGGAGAAATTTTGGATGGTCCCTTGGCCGATCACCGGTTGGATTTTTCTGAGTTCCTGGCTAATCCTGCCCTATGTCGATAGGGATATTGCCTGATGATGGTGATGACTCAACTGAAGTGTGCATTCATTCAATAAAAAAAAGGCGTCCCGAAAAACGGGACGCCTTTTTTAAAAAGACTTTGTCGTGGTGGTGCGTAACCACCCAAGTGAGAATTAGTTGACTAAAGGCTTTCCTACAGGGAGAATTGGACGACCAAACAGCTGAGCAAAGATAGCGGCAGCCATCATGTACCAGGCCAGAGATGCACAGACAATCAGGTCAATGGCGGTCAGCTTCAACAGGCTCTCTTTCATGCCAGCCAGGAAAACCAGGTCAAGGCCGATGAATCCGAGAATCAAGGTGGTGAAGGTGAGGAACATGGCCATATGCACACGCATGGAGCCGATCCACATGATAACGGTGTACAAGGTGAAGGCAACAAGGAAGAACCCGATATCATTACCGGTAATGCTCAGATGTTTCCAAGTTGGTGGTACCAGGTCGGCCAGGGCCCATATAAGGCCGAGTGCCATCCAGAATCCGCCATACGTGCAGAATGCGCTATAACCGAAGTTATTGCCGCACTTGAATTCCTGGAAACCCGCGATGAATTGCATCAATCCGCCGACAAACATAGCTGTACAAAAGATTGTGCCAGTGCCCATCCAGCCGAGGTTGTGGAACTGAAGCATCATGGTGGTCAAACCAAAGCCTGCAAGACCTACGACTGCCGGATTACCCTGGGGTTTTACATCTGCCATATCTTTCTCCTATGATGTGATTGTCTCTTGCCACGAACGTGACAGGTTAAGTGTACCTATCGACTACTTTCACAAGTAAACGGTAAAACATAACTTAAAACCCCATCGCAATATCTAGTTTTTAGGTTATCGCGATGTCGACACACTGCTTTTGGTTACATCAAACAACTAGAAGAACACTTACGGTATTAAAGGTAAAAATCCAGGCAATAAAATTTGAGTCAATTTATTCAGTTATAGAAACAAATAACTTATCTTCCTCCCCCCTTGAAGCATTGCTCATTTTATTGATAATTTTTACTAACTTCTTAAATATCACCCCCTTAGCATATAGATTAGCCTGAATCCCCTTTGTCAAATTAGCGGTGACTATAAAGGAGAAGGAAATGGCTGTCAACGAACAAAATCAAGGTGTTGATACCGATTTTTGCCATTTTTTCGCGGAGTTTGACGTTCAGGGGTGCCAAACAATGATTTGCCATTCAGTATAAACTGTAAGTATATTCGGCACCTCCTGACTCCCCACTCAGTTTGTCCCACAACGTTACTGTCTCGTATCTTGTCAAGAAAAAAAAAATTCCTAAAGAAAATCAAGGCATGGGGTCCAAAAAATTAAGTGTATCCTAATTGTCCATTGCACGTTCATTCTAGTTTTTCGTAACGCATAATTTTGTATGTTAGCTTGTGTTGATGAACCCCAAGGCGCAAATGAAAGTTATCAGGTCCATTGGCTTGAAAATACAAGAGAAATAGGCTTGTATTGCTGGTGGGGTTCAACTAAGATGCGACGTCCTTCTCTTAAATTTTTTTGTTACCCAGGTGAATTCCATGGCAGACTGTTTGTATATCGCCAATCTTGAAAAAGAGTGTGGCAAACTGGTGGTAACCCTTGGGGTTATGGAATTGCTCTCACGACGAATCGAACGGATCGGCTTTTTTCGGCCGATTATTTCCGGCGATGGTCGTGAGGATAATGATATTGCTCTGATTAAGGATCGTTATGGTCTTACTTTGCGTTTTGATGAAATGGCCGGGGTCAGTCACGAACTGGCCCGCACGCTGATCGCTGATGGCGAGGAACGGCTCCTTTTTCGGGAGATCGTGCGCAAATATGGAGAGGTTCGGAAAAAATGCGACTTCCTTCTCTGTGAAGGGCCTAACATTGTTGGTATGTCCGAGGCTTTTGACTACGACATCAGTATTCGCATCGCCAGGGAATTGGGAGCTCCTACCCTGCATGTGGTGAATGGCCATGAGCGGAATATTGAGGAGATAGAAGAAAATATCCGCATAGCTGAACAGCTCTACGAGCAGTACCAGTGTCCATTGTTGGCTGTGTTTGTGAATCGGATCGATCCCGATCTGCTGCAAACGGCTGAATCGGAAATTCGAGCAAACCATCAGGGGGGACCTTATCGGCTTGATTTTTTGCCCGAAATGCATGGATTCAGCATGCCGACCATGGAAGAGATTATCGAGGATCTCGGTGCCCGCCATTTCAGCGGCCCAGAGGCCGGGTTGCAGCGTGATGTCCATGCAATCAAGGTCGCGGCAATGAGTCCGGCCAATTACATTGATTTTCTTGAGGAGGATGATCTGGTGGTCACGCCCGGCGATCGTCCGGATATCATTTTTGCCACCCTGGGGGCGATTGCCTCACGTAATTATCCAACCCCTGCGGGCCTGTTGCTCTCCGGCAATCTGGAGCCGAGTTCATCCATGGTTCGTTTACTCAATGGGATCGATGACCTCCCCTTGCCGATTTATCTCATGCCCGGAGATACCTATACTGCCGCCACCCGCGCCGCGGCCGTTAAGGGAACCCTGCGGCCCAGGAACGCGCAAAAAATAGCCCGCGCCTTGGGTGTGTTCGAGAGCCACGTTGATGCAACCGCCCTGGAACAGCAGGTGATTGAAACCGTGACCACCACCATGTCGCCCTTGATGTTCGAATATACCCTTTTTCAGCGAGCCCGCGCCGATCGCAAGCATATTGTCTTTCCAGAGGGCGAGGAGGACCGAATCCTCCAGGCAGCCGAGATCCTACGTGCCCGCGAAGTGGTTAACTTAACCCTGCTCGGTGAGGAGAAGACCATCCGCAGCCGAGCTGCGGCCCTGGGTTTGAAACTTCAGGATGTGGCTATCATCGATCCCAGGACCTCGCCCCTGCGTGAGGAGTTGGTTGAAAGCCTCTATCAGGCCCGCAAGCATAGGGGGTCCACTCGGGATTACGCTCGTGATGCTATCAATGATGTCAGCTATTTCGGCACACTAATGGTCCATACCGGCTATGCCGACGGCATGGTTTCGGGGGCGGTGCATACCACCCAGCATACGGTGCGGCCGGCCTTTCAGATCATTCGTACCCGACCTGGGGTGTCAGTGGTCTCCAGTGTTTTTTTCATGTGCCTGGATACCCGGGTGCTGGTCTACGGGGACTGCGCGGTCAATCCCAATCCAAACAGCGAGCAGTTGGCGGAAATCGCCATCCGCTCTGCGGAAACTGCGGCCATGTTCAACATCGAGCCGATCGTGGCCATGCTTTCCTATTCCAGCGGTACTTCCGGACAGGGGGAGGAGGTTGATAAAGTGCGCCGTGCGGTGGAACTGGCTCGACAACACCGTCCTGATTTGAAGATCGACGGCCCAATCCAGTATGATGCTGCCATTGATCTGTCGGTGGCGCATGAAAAAATGCCCGAGAGCGAAGTGGCGGGCCGTGCCAGTGTCTTTATTTTTCCCGACCTCAATACCGGCAACAACACCTACAAGGCCGTGCAGCGGTCCTCTGGAGCCGTGGCCATCGGTCCGATCCTTCAGGGGCTCAACAAACCGGTTAACGATCTCAGCCGTGGCTGTCTCGTCTCCGACATCGTCAACACTGTGGCTATCACCGCCATTCAGGCTCAGGCGCTGTCTGTTGAGGCTTCAGCGCTGCCACCAACAACGCGTCTTGCTGATTGATCCCGATGTTGACCCGTCTGCCTGCCTTGGCCGCGATACTGATCGGAGCCTTCTGCATCTCTTTCTCCGCGGTCTGGGTGAAGGTAGCCACGGTTCCGCCCACGGTCTCCGCCTTTTACCGCGTTTTTTTCGGATTTTTATTCTTGCTGTTGATCTGCATTCTGCGCGGTGAATACCATCCGATTAATAAACGGCTTTTGTTCTGGGGGCTTGTCTGCGGATTGCTGTTTGCTTTAGATCTTTATTGCTGGCATGCCAGTATCCAATATGTCGGCCTGGGCCTGGCTACCATTCTCGGCAACTTCCAGGTCTATTTGCTCACCGCCGTTGGGGTACTGTTTTTGGGTGAACGACTGCATCTTCGCTTTCTCTTTGCGGTGCCATTGGCGCTTCTGGGGCTGTATCTGCTGGTAGGCGGTCCTTGGCAGGCTCTGGGAGAAGAGTATCGTTGGGGAGTGGTGCTTGGGCTTTTGACTGCGCTGTGCTACAGCGGCTTTTTGCTCATTTTGCGTCAACTCCAGACCGAGGCGCGTGAGTTTTCCTTCTTTTTCAACCTGATGCTGGTTTCCGGGGCAAGTGCGCTATTTTTAGGTATCTTTCTGGGAGCCACCGGCACCTCCCTTGCTATCCCCGATAGGATCAGCTGGCTAGCGTTGTTAGCTCTTGGCCTCTTGAGCCAAACCCTCGGTTGGGCTTTGATCGCAGGCGGTATGCCGCGAATGCGTGCCTCTCTGACCGGGTTTATTCTCCTCTTTCAACCACTGCTTTCTTTTCTTTGGGACGTATTGTTGTTTCATCGTCCGACCAGCGTGATAAACTGGGTAGGTGTAACGGGCACCTTGCTTGCTCTCTATATGGGGATGCAGTCCGGGCGGGAGTCACGTTGAAATCTACCCATCGCATTGCATAGGAGACGCCATATGAATGAAGAAAATCAGGAAAATCAGGATGTTCAGGAACTGCTGGAGCAGATTGAACAGGTGCTGGACGCTGCCCAGGAGAATGATCTGGATGCCATTTACGACCACCGGGCTGCGATTGTATCCATGTACGCCCAGGCCATGGTGGAGTTTCATTTTGAGGAGAGTCAGCTCGATTGGCTCAACGATATCATCGGAGCGGTGGAAACCGATGATATCGCCGGGTGCCGTCGTTTACTGGCCAAGGAGGAAGACGGCGAGATGGTCTTTCTTGCCACCCAGTTTGCCGCAGTTATGGCCGGATTCTTCCATCATGATGAATGTTTGACAGTGCTCCAGGCTATCGGCTTGCAAGCCTTGTTGAAGACGATTCAAAGTCAATCTCAGGAAAATTGAACGCGCCGTCCTCAGCGGACCTCGCGCCCCCGGCCGGAATCGTGCAAACCAGCCAGGGCGCGGGGGTAAGGACGAAGGAAAATTTGGCTGAGAAGGTATTCGTTGCTGAATCGAAGGGCGTGGGCCTCGATTAAACGGGTGACCGCCTGCAGCGGTAGGCGCTCATCGCGGTACTCTTCGATGGTGTTGATCAGGTACTGTTTTTCTTCTGCTCCCAGATGCTCGGAAATCCAGCCGAATGCATGGTAGAGGGTGTTGATCACCCCGGGGATGCGCATCGGTGTTTCCAGGATATGCACCAGTTGCTCACGATAACGCTGAACCACCTCGGCGACCGGCAGTTTCTCCTGGTTGGCCACGATCTTGCCCGCAAGGCGGAAATGGCTCTGATTATAGGCGAGAAAAAGCAGTTTGTGGCTGGCATGAAAGGCTACAAGCGCTCCCATGGTCGGTCGCGTGCTCAACTCCCGGATGCGGGCCAGGGTAAAGGCCTTGATCAAAAAATGCTCGCGGAGGATAATGTTGGTTAAGCGCATCTCGTCGTCGATGGCCCCCCCGACGCAGTGCCGCAAAACCTGTTCCCCAAAAACACCGGCTCCTTTCCCAAGCGGCTGCGGCTTTTCGACCCCCTGGTAGATCTTGGCGTCAAATAGGCCACAGCTGGGTGACTTGCTTTTTAATATGGCGCCATCCACCTGAGGATTTTCGGTGAGAATGGTTGCGATCATAGCCTGCAGCCGGGCGGTGACATCGCGGCTTGTCGCAGGCTGGTAGACAACCAATCCCTGTTCGGAGCTACAGAGCCGGATTGGCGGCCGGGGAATGCCTAGGCCACAGTCGGCCTCCGGGCAGACCGGAATCAGGTCGACCTGGGACTGCAACTGTTCGACAAAACTATTTTTAAGAATCGCGCCGTCGTAACGGCAGGCTGCAAAACCCAAACACCGGCTGACAAGAATTCTGGGTCGGGGAAATTGCTCGTTCATTGAGTTGGATACCCACTTGTTAACAGCAATCGGAAAACATCTTTCTGCCAAAAAAACGATTTATCCACGCTCCGAGGATGGCCATCGCGCACCCCACGCCCGGGGTCACCGTGACGGCCTCCGTCGGGCAGTTTCGGGCGCAGGCCCCGCATTCCATGCATAGGTCCCTCTCTCGCACCACAAGCCTGCCTCCGGTCAAGGTCAAGATTCGGTGCGGGCACACCTGAACACAGGCGCCGCAGCCAATGCAACGTTCTTGATAGACCTGGAGAGTGGCTACTCCTCGAAGATATTGATATCCTTTCATCTGTTTCGCTTAAGTCCAAAAGGGTGCCATCAGCCAAAGACCCAATGCTGCCAGGGCAATAAAGCTTTGGCACGGCAGGCCGCGTCGCATTTCCCGCTCAACCCCGCTAGGGGAGGTAAACGGGGTGGAACCGGTGAAATTCATCGCTAAGTAGGAGCTGATTGTTACGATCCACAGGGAAAGGGCTAGTTGATTTGCCCCAGAGAGGGCAGAAAACAATGCATGCGCACAGGCCACAACCGGCAAGGATGCCCATGCCCCCTTGAGCCAAAATTGACGACAGGGAAGCCAGGGAAGGAACACGGGGGTGACAACGGCTCCGCTGATAATGCCCATGAGAGTGGCAGCGAAAAACAGCAACCCTCTGTGCCATGCACTACTCAAGGAAAAAATATTCGGCCCGATTCCTGAGAGGACAAAACCCAGCAGCAAAAGAAGGAAAAGCGGCTTGCCAAGCAGGAATAATTCCACTGGAATGAGTTCCAGGCGTTCTTTGAGGGTGAAAGTGACCTCGCGCATGGTCTCGTCGGCAACCTTGCCGTGTTGGAGGTAACAGCGCAGGTCTGAGGCACGAATGGGGCCAAAAAGTATGGACCAGCCACAACCTTTTTTGACCTCCTGAGCAGAAACCCCGGTTGCCGCCAGTTGCGGCAGGATCAGTTCGCGGTGGCAAACTATTTCACCTAACTGAAACCGCTGGATACTTTCGATGACCTCCTGGGAAGAAAAACTACCTTTCCCTGCCGCACACCAGACGTTGATCCCTCGGGTGTCGACCACCATGATCCATGCATTGACACCGGTAAGCTGGTGGCGGAGGGCGTCAAAGGACAGTTTGTAGTTGGCCGTGACCAGGACAGGATCCTCTGGTGCTGGCGATCCTATGGCGTAGAGACCGGGAGTAACCCTATAATGACTGCGGATGAGGCCGATGCGGGCACCAATCGTTCCCCAGATATCATGACGATTTGGTGTTGTGGCAATTTGCGGCACCGGGCCAATCAGGGTTTGGGTAAAACCTAAGACAAAAGGACAAAGGGTATAGCCCGCACGTTCATGAACCCCGGCCCGGGGCTCCGATTTCGGGCCTCAGCAGGGGGCCTCGGTGAGGTGCGCTTGCAGCGTTGGTACGGCTGAAGGTTTCGGAGAAGCTGCCTGAGGAAAAGAGGAAATCGGTTGCATGGATATTTCCTGTTGTTCAGTGGGTAGATGTGAATAACGTAATGCACTGGCTTGGTTTGAGCCAGTTTATTTTCTCCGTTGTGTTTTTTGGGCGTTTGCATGCTGGAGAGCCCTACGGTTTTTATTCAATTGTTAGAGAGCCTCTTCATGATCCTAGCTGCTCAGTCTTTCAGGATACGGGTAAGCTGCAGCTGCGGTTTGCTACCACGCATGCGCTGTTGACCTCCTGCACATTCTGCCCTCGACAATGCCAGGTAGACCGGCTGGCGGGTGAACCGATTCTGTCGAGGGCATGCTTGAACTGCAGGCCATGGGCTGCCCAACTGTACCCTCTGGGGCAGTGCTGTCGCCCGTGGCGGGGCGCGAGTGGTTTTCCGGAGTTGGACGGGGAAATCACAACGGAGGAGTACCGATTCGCCATGGAGCTGCCCGGACACAGGGCTTGATTCGGCTTGATCAGCAGGATCTTGGTCCGTTGTTACATTATTTGTTTTTTTTAGGAAACATTCTTCTTGACGAAAAAGCTAACCTTGGGTATCAAGAATCATCATTCCCGCTCTGGGAATTATAATTCCGTTTAGGCAACCATGAAAACCGTATCCAGTATCAGCAACATCATCGTTTCCCTCGCACTCGTGGTCGTGAGTGTGGTGGTCGTGGTGCGTGCACGGTTCGAGGCGCCTTAGCGGGAAACGTTTACACAAGTGAATTCAACCCCCGTCGGCGCCTGCCGACGGGGGTTTTTTTTTGCCCTTACGCGACACTCACACCAAAGGAGGAACAGACCATGCCAAGACTCAACGGCGCCCAGATCATCATTCGTTATTTGGAAAGACGAGGTATTCGTACTATCAGCGGTATCCCGGGTGGTGCCAATCTGCCTATCTACGACGCCCTAGCCACCAACTCGTCCCTCCGCCACGTACTGGCCCGCCACGAGCAGGGCGCAGGCTTCATTGCCCAGGGCATGGCCCGCTCAACCGGTGAGGTCGGGGTCTGCTTCGCCACCTCCGGCCCAGGTGCCACTAATATTCTCACCGCCCTGGCCGATGCCTATCTGGACTCCGTTCCCGTTGTCTGCATCACCGGCCAGGTTCCGAGCACCTTGTTGGGCACCGATGCCTTCCAGGAAGTTGACACCTACGGTATGTCCCTGCCCGTTACCAAGCACAACTATCTGGTTCGCTCAGCGCAGGAATTGCTGACTATCCTGCCTCGAGCCTTTTATCTGGCAGGAAGCGGACGTCCCGGGCCGGTCCTGATCGATGTGCCGAAAAATGTGCAGACGGAGATCCTCGAATTCGAGTCCTGGCCGGAAGAGTTCAGCCGCGAAGAAAATAAGGACGGACATGCCGAGGACATCGCAACGGCTGCAACCATGATCAACAATGCCGAACGGCCGATCCTCTATCTGGGCGGCGGGGTTATCCATGCCGGTGCTGCAGTTGAGGCTCGAGAGCTGGCCGAGCAGGGCAATATACCCACGGTTATGACCCTGATGGGGCTGGGGATCATGCCCACCGACCACCCTCTTTCCTTGGGCATGTTGGGGATGCATGCCACTCGTGCCACCAATCTGGCCATGGCCGAGTGCGACTTGCTGATTGCTGCGGGCGTACGTTTCGATGATCGTGCGACCGGTCTGATCAGTGCGTTTTGTCCCAAGGCCAAGGTTATTCATGTGGACATCGATGCCAGTGAGATCGGTAAATTACGCTCAGCCGATGCGGGGATCACCGCCGATGTCCGCACAGCCTTTGCAACCCTCCTGGCCAAGGTGGATTCACAATCGCGACAGGAGTGGAAGGACCGTATTCTTCAGCTGCAACAGGATTTTCCCCGTTACCATGCCGATGATTTCTTGCCCGGCAGACCCTTTACTTATATCCGGAAAGTGGCGGAACTGGCCGGGGCCGATGCCCTTGTCAGCACCGATGTTGGCAAGCACCAGATGTGGGTGGCCCAGGCCTATCCCTTCACTTTTCCACGGCAACTGCTGACCTCGGGCGGGCTGGGGACCATGGGCTTTGGTATGCCGGCGGCCATTGGTGCGGCCCTGGCCCATCCCGGGAGGGCGGTGGTCTGCTTCACCGGGGACGGCAGCCTGCAGATGAATATCCAGGAACTGGCCACTGCGGTTGAGCAGCAGGTCCCGATCAAGATTGTAGTTTTCAATAACCAAAGTCTGGGCCTGGTTCGCCAGCAGCAGCGGCTTTTTTACGAGCGCCACTATTTTGCCTCCTCCTACGGGATCAAGATCGACTTTGCCGCCATTGCCCGTGGTTTCGGCATGCAGGCCTATGATCTGGGCACCGCGTCCGATCCGGATAGGGCGCTTGCCGAGGCCATGCGCTATCCCGGCCCTTGTCTGATCCATATCCCGATGGATATCGAGGAAGAGGTAACCCCCATGGTCCCCCCCGGAGCGGCCAACACCACCATGATCGGAGACCATCATGCACAAAACTAATACCAACAGCCCCATGGAGACCATGCCCATGCACACCACTATTCTTCGTCTGCAAGTGAACAACCATCCCGGGGTGATGTCCCAGATCTGCGGCCTCTTTGCCCGGCGTGCCTTTAACATGGAGGGCATTTTCTGTAATGCCACCGGTCAAGGGGAGACCAGCTGTATCTGGCTCAAGGTCGATGAAACCGATAAACTCGAGCAGGTGGTGAAGCAACTGGCCAAGCTGGAGGATGTGCTTGTGGTGGAGGAGCGCAACGATGCCCGGACCAAAATTCGGGAAATGGAGATGATGATGGAGCGGGTGGTGTGAATTTCACCTGAATCCCTCCAGGCCGCAGTTGACAAGAACGGTGTTTGTCGCTACTACTGATGCATTAACAACTCTTTCTTTCAAGGACACCACCGGATCTCTGTATGTATAGATTGATCGCGGCAGCGGCGGCGATGGACTCAGTTCATTGGCGACCGGTTGCATAATATTTAAAAACCGTTTTGCATACTTCGCCATGGACTGGAACACCGGCCCATGGCGTTTTTTTTTTCGCCTGGGCCGCATGGTTCAGGCTTTTTTTTGGTTGTCCGGAAAAGCCGGCCGCGTCAGCCATGGCCTAACGACTATTGCAGGAGAGCGTCATGAATAACGAGGTTACCATCCGTTTCGCCGAGCGAATGCAGCAGCTTCCGCCGTATCTGTTCGGAATGATAAACAAAATAAAGATGGAAAAGCGTTGGCAAGGGATCGATGTTATCGATCTGGGTATGGGCAATCCCATGGATCCCACGCCTAACCGGGTCACCGAAAAACTCTGTGAAGTTGCGGTCGACCCTAAAACCCACCGCTATCCGGCCGCCGGTGGGATGAAGAATCTCAAACGGGAAATAGCCCTTTATTACAAGCGCAAGTACGGAGTGGAACTCAACGGCGAGGATGATGTCATCTGTACCATCGGCTCCAAGGAGGGAATCTCCCATCTCTGCCTGGCCCTGCTCGGGCCTGGGGACACGGTCCTGGTGCCCTCACCCTTTTTTCCGATCCATGTCTACGCGGCTGTCATTGCCGGGGCCAGTGTCATCCGGTTTCCTCTGGGGTCGGAGGAGGAGTTTCTGCGGCAGGTGAGTTCAATGTGTCAATCTCTCTATCCCCGGCCCAAACTGGTGATGCTCAACTACCCGCATAACCCCACCGGCACCCTGGCCACCCGGGAGTTCTTTGTCGAAATGGTCAAGCTGGCCAAGCGGTTCAATTTCATGGTCATCAACGATTTCGCCTACGCTCAAATCACCTACGACGGAGCCGTCGCCCCCTCGCTTTTGGAGATTCCCGGAGGCCTGGATGTGGGGGTTGAGTTCGGCTCCTTTTCCAAATCCTACAACATGGCGGGCTGGCGTCTTGGTTACTGCGTGGGCAATAAGGAGATGGTCGGCGGGTTGTCCAAGATCAAGGGCTATTATGATTACGGTATCTTCTCGGCAATCCAGGTGGCTGGCATCGTGGCCATGCGCGACTGCGACGATACCATTCTCGAACAGGTCGCGATCTACCAGAAACGGCGGGATGTGCTCTGCGAGGGACTCATGCGTATGGGATGGGAGGTGGAGATACCCAAGGCCGGTATGTTCTTGTGGGTGAAAATTCCTGAGCCGTACAACCACATGGGGTCGGTGAAATTCTCGATTGAGATGATGAACCGAGCCAACGTTGCCCTGGCACCTGGTGCCGGTTTCGGCGAGGAAGGTGACGGTTACCTCCGTCTGGCCCTGGTGGAAAATGAAAACCGCATCCGTCAGGCGCTTAAGCAGATGAAGCGAGCCCTGACGGATATTGATCAGGAGGTCAAGGCAGGCACCTTTGTGCTTCAACCCTAACCTCCCAGAGGCCTCTTCCTCTATTGGAAGGTGGCTGGATTAGGTGGTCCAGCCATATGGATCAGTAGAGCTGGAGCAGTTTGTCCAGTTCTTCTGATTTCATGGTAAAGCTGTGGGCCTCGGTGGGAAAGGTGCGGTTCTCCACCTCGGCCTTGTACTGGCGCAGGGCCTCCAGGATCGGTTCGTTGATATTGGCGTACTGTTTGACGAATTTTGGGGTGAAACGGTCGTATAACCCCACCAGGTCGTGAATCACCAGCACCTGGCCGTCACAGTTGGGGCCGGCGCCGATGCCGATGGTCGGAATGGAGATGGCCTGGGTGATACGCTCGGCCAGGGGAGCGGGGATGGCCTCAAGGACTATGGAAAAACAACCTGCATCCTCCAGGGCTTTGGCATCGTCGAGCAGCTGTTTGGCCGCCTGAGCGCTTTTCCCCTGGACCTTGAAGCCGCCGAGGCCGGTCGCGGTTTGCGGGGTGAGGCCGATATGTCCCTGCACCGGAATCCCGGCATTGACGATGGCTGCCACGGTTCCGGCCATGGAGACCCCACCCTCGAGCTTCACCGCATCGGCCCGCCCTTCCTTGAGAATACGGTTGGCGTTGTTGATCGCCGCTGGAATCGAGCTGTTGTAGGAACCAAAAGGCATGTCGGTTATCACCAGGGCCCGTTCCACCCCGCGGACCACCGCCTTGGTGTGGTGAATCATCTCCTCCATGGTCACGGAAACCGTATCCGTATAGCCCAGCACCACCATGCCCAGACTGTCTCCCACCAGTACGACATCGATCCCGGCGGTATCTGCAACCTTGGCCCAGGGATAATCATAGGCGGTCAGCTCGGCGATCGGGGTGTCGTTTTTGCGGTTTCTGATATCAGGGATGGTCAGCTTTTTGGGTTGCATGAATTCTCCTTAAAAAGAGGGGCTGCCAATGGGTTAAACTGCGTCGATCCGTTGCGCGGAGGTGGATTCCAGGGCCTTGATTAACCGGGTCAGCGTTTGGTTGACAGGGGTGGGGATACTGGCTTCAATGCCTTTGGCGACGATGGTGCCGTTGATGACATCGATCTCCGTGGGCCGACCTCGAAGGATATCTTGGAGCATGGAGGCGCGGTTGTTGCGGGTCAGTTCGCAGACCTGGCGGACCCGCTCCTGCTGAATATCAAAATCGATGTTGATTTTGAGAACCTTGGCCACGGCAAGGGCCTCGTCCACAGCCTCGAACATCAGCTGTTCGCTGGCCGGAGACAGGAGCAAAGCGCCATTGGGGATTCGCAGCAGGGCAGTGAGGGCGTTGATACCGACATTGACGATTAGTTTTGACCAGAGCAGTGCATCGATATCCTCGGTGATGCTGGTTATAATGCCGGCCCGGTTAAAAAGCTCGGCAATGGGTATTAGCTTTCGCCCCTGGTCGGGAAATCCCCTGGCTGGAGCTAAAACGGTAGAGCCTTGGCCCGCATGCCTGATGTGTCCGGGCCCGAGCAGGGTGGCTGCCTGGGCGGTGGTCCCGGCAGTCGCTCGCTGTGGCCCGACCACGGCCCCGATCCGTTCCAGGTTGCCCAGTCCGTTTTGCAGGGTGAGAACCAGTCCTCTATCGGCCAAAACTGCCTTGGCGGTATGAGCAGCCGCTTCTGTGGCTCCGGCTTTGGTGCAGATCAGAATCAGGTCGGCCCGTTGGTGATAGAGTGCTGGCTGGCTGATGGCGCGGACGGAGACCGAGGTGGTGTTCCCGTCCAATTCGGTCAGCAGAAATCCGCTCTGGTTGATGGCGTCGGCGTGGGCGGTGTTGGTGGTGATCAGGCAGACGCTCGCCAGCGGCGCAAGCAAAGAGGCGAACAGCCCCCCCATGGCTCCGGCGCCAATGATCAGTATTTCCATTTTTCTTTTTGCTCTCCTTGGGGCCGAAAAAAAGCCGGGGCCCACGGTCAGCAGCGACAACGGGGAAAACATTGGCACCAGTTATAAACCATCAATCAAAAAGGTCAATGCTGAACACTTTCCCCTGGCAATCCAGAGCTTGGGTTTGCACCGTTGGATTCAACGGGGTAGATTTATCCACCTGTTCCGTAGCTCATCAAACCCGGGAGAACGATCATGCAGCTCTTTGTTTGGCGTCACAGTAAGCGCTTTTCCAGTTGGTCCATGCTCGATGAGCCCCATATCCATCAGGAAAATTATCTCCAGGCCGACGTGACCGTCCTTGCAAACACCAAGGAAGAGGCCCTGGCCCTGCTTGCGCGAAACGGCGTCTGGAACATTGACGAGCTGCTGCGGATCGAACCGGAGGTGATTGGGTTGGATGAGCCTCGAATCGTTATCGGTCATGTCGATTTTCAGTAAAAGATCAAAGGCAACCTTTGCCCATATACCCCGTAGCTCACAAACTTGAACTTATTACCGCGCTGGTGTCATCTTTGATGTCGTCGTAAAAACTTCGATCTACTGCGTCGGAGCGCTTTTCACGACACTCGATATACCTTATGTATGCCTGTTTTTTTAACTTAGCCATCTTCACTGAGAAACCTGAAAGCTCATCGGCTCTGTCTGTGGACGAAGAAGGGCTGTAAGGGGCTGATCCCCCTGATTCTCGGTTGGGACTTTTGGGGAAAATCTGTGTAATTCCCGTGCATTCTTAGGAAATGCGGCTATGATAGATGCACGTTGCCAACGATGACCACGCTTTTTTTGAGTGCGTTATCGCTTTGGAGACCGCTCAATCAAATATTGTGATTTTCGCTGCATGTTGCGAGAATCACAAACATTGCCCCGGCTGTTCCAGGGAATGACCCCAAGTGCTTGTTTGAACTGAGGATGTTGCCATGGCCCCTTCTGAGACGAACAATCTGATTGCCAAAAAGGTCGCCTGGTATGAGGGCAGCGCCATTTTGTTTGTGATCGCCCTCTCCTGGTTTGACGAGGTGCTTGATATCCCCCATGTTCTTTTGGGTGGTCCCGCCACCCCGATCAATTGGCGGGAATCCATCTTTGAGAGCATCATTATTGCCATTGTCGGTGCCTTCATTATTCACCATACCTACCGGTTGCTGACCCGGGTAAGTTATTTAGAAAGCATCCTGCCGGTATGCGCCTCCTGTAAGAAGATACGTCTTGACCCCGAATTTTGGGAGGATATCAAGCAGATCATCCAAGATCGCGCCAAGGATGAATTCACCCACGGCATCTGCCCCGATTGTATCGAAAAGTACTACCCGGAACTGCGCAAGGAAAGCAAGGTCGGTGCCAACGGCACGGAGTAGAGCGTTTCTCATCCAGCCTTTTATTCCTGAACGGAATCAACCATGAGTACCATTCGCGCCCTCTGCATTGCTGAACGTTTTCAATTCAGTGCCCTCTATGAGCATCTTTCCCGGCAGACACACGCCGCTCGCATCCGTAATGTCATTTCCCTCAATCCAGACGAGGGCGTACGGGCCTTCCTTTTTGATTACGGGGTTTGCGTCTTCTTTGAGTACGACTATGAATCGGAAAAGCGGTTGATCGATCAAGTGCTCAAATATGCGATTAATCCACGGGAATCCTTTGTCGAGGAGGATCTGGCCTATCAACTGAGTCCCAGTAAAGGGGTAAAAATTCGCAACGACTTGATCGATGTGGATGATCTGTCCGAGTTGACCTGTCTCTCCTTGAGCCATGCTCTGGCTCAGTCCACCAAGTTGGCTTTTTTTGAATCCTCAATCGAGGAGACAATTAAGAAAACCAAATATATCCCCGAGACCCTGGCGAAGAAGGGAACCATTGCCCTGTCGCGGACTAAGCTGGCCCAGGAACGGGGACGGGTTTACCTGGAAAAATCACACATCATCTTGCAATATAACTTGTTGGATACTCCTGAATTTATCTGGGAATATCCAGAGCTTGAGCATTATTACCTCGCACTCGCCCGCTATCTGGAGATAGCCCCCCGGGCCACGGTGCTGAAAAGTCGTTTGGAGGTCATCCAGGAGTTGTTGGAGATGATGGCCGATGAACAGAAACACAGTCATTCGAGCATGCTCGAGTGGATCATCATCATCCTGATCGCCATCGAGATCGGGTTGTTTTTTGTGAAATAGGAGCGACGGTCAACCCGCTGCCGCCCTTTTTCTTTGCCTCCCGATTCAGAATGTTTATTGAATAAATACATAAGGCTGATTTTTTATTCTGGAGCCTTTCCTTACAGGAGGACCCTATGAAGATATTGATCACCGGAGGAACCGGTTTTGTCGGCGGAGCAGTGAGCAGACGTCTGTTGGAGATGGGACATGAGGTGACGGTTATTGGCAGTAGTCGCCAGTGCCGCCTCCCGGCCCATGACCACCTCACCTATGTTGCTGCGGATACCACCCGTCCGGGTGACTGGCAGCATCATGTGCCGGAACAAGAGGCCTTAATTAATCTCACCGGCCGCTCGGTTTTCAATCTCTGGACCGAGAATTACAAAAAAGCGATTTACGACAGCCGCATTCTCACCACCCGTCATTTGGTTGCCGCCTTACCGGCCGAGACCGAAGCGGTGTTGCTGAGCACATCGGCTGCTGGCTATTACGGTGATGGTGGCGAGGAAGAAAAGACCGAGACCAACGCTGCTGGTGAGGATTTCCTCGCCCAGGTCTGCAGCGACTGGGAGGCTGAGGCGCAAAAGGCCGGCGAGAAAGGGGCTCGGGTGGTGTTGATGCGTTTTGGCGTTGTTCTGGGCAAGGGCGGAGGCGCCCTGGCCACGATGAAATTACCGTTTCGACTTGGTTTGGGTGGACCGATCGGCAACGGCAAGCAATGGTTCCCTTGGATCCACCTGGAAGATTTGGTGAGTGCCATTGTTTTTTTACTGAGCGCCGAGGAGTGCCGGGGACCGTTCAACTTTACCGCTCCCCAGCCGGTGCGGCAGAAAACGTTTGCGCGGGAGTTGGGTACAGCCTATCATCGACCGGCGTTCCTGCCTACCCCTGCCTTTATCATGAAAACGATTTTGGGAGAGTTTGGCCGCTCGCTTCTCCAGGGCCAGAAGGTTTTGCCCCGGGCGCTGACCGAGAGCGGGTATCTCTTTACCTATCCTGATTTGAGAGTGGCATTGAAAGACCTTGTTCGGGAGGGGGGGCGGTGACAGGAGGACATTTCCGTTTTGCCTCGCATTTTTCCTGTACCGCCCAAGAACTTTATGACTGGCACAGTCGGCCGGGGGCACTGGAGCGACTGGTCCCTCCTTGGGAAAATACCCGGGTTGTCAAACGGATCGGCTCGATAGATCCGGGCGGACAGGTTGTGCTCAAACTGCACGCCGGTCCCATCCCCTACCTCTGGCAAGCGCGTCATGTTGAAAATGTGCCGGGTGTGATGTTTCGCGATATTCAGGAGCGCGGCCCCTTTGCCTCCTGGACCCACACCCATCGTTTTTCAGACACCCCGGATGGGGCGCTTTTGGAAGACGAGATCGACTACACCTTGCCGGGGCAACCGCTTTTGCCCGGATTCGCAGGGAAGCAGGTGGAAAAGACCCTGGATCGGGTGTTTCGCTACCGGCATGCGACCCTGGCAGACGATATCCGCCTCCACCAGCGGAGCAGCACCACACCACTCCGGATTCTGATCACCGGTGCCAGTGGTGTGCTTGGTTCCGCACTGCGACCGCTCTTGACCACCGGCGGCCATGAAGTCTGGACCCTGGTGCGCCGATCGCCGGATCGCGCCTGCAGGGAAATCTACTGGAACCCTGCAGAGAAACAGCTCAACCTGGCCGGTCTGCCGCCTTTTGATGCGGTCATTCATCTGGCCGGCGATAATATCGGCGAAGGTCGTTGGACCCGGGAGAAAAAAAAACGGGTGATCGATAGTCGGGTGCAGGGCACCGGGCTCATCGCCCAAACCCTTGCTGCCCAAACCGTCAAACCCAAGGTCTTTCTCAGCGCCTCGGCGGTTGGTTTTTACGGCAACTGCCTTGACTGCTGTATGCGCGAAGAGGATCGTGCCGGGGACGATTTCATTTCCGATGTCTGCGCTTTGTGGGAACATTCCGCCCGTCCGGCCGAAGAGGCTGGTATCCGGACCGTGTTCATGCGTATCGGTGTGGTTCTGAGTCCACAGGGTGGTGCACTGCAACGGTTGCTTTCGACCTCGGCAATCGGCTTTTCCCGCAGCTTTGGTGACGGCGATCAATACATCAGCTGGATAGGCATCAACGATATGGTGGGTGCCATTCTGCATACCCTCGATTGTGAGCAACTGGAAGGGCCGGTGAACATTGCCGCGCCCGAGCCGGTGACCAATGGCGATTTGATGCGGGCCCTGGCCCGGGTTGTGCATCGGCCACTTTTACCCGCAGTGCCTGCCGGCTTGTTGAAAACCATCTACGGGCAGATGGCCTCCGAGGTCCTTCTCGGTGGCTGCCGGGTCTCCACCGATAAACTGCAACAGTCCGGTTATCTCTTCCGCCAGGCTTCCCTGGAACCGGCCTTGCGTCAATTGCTTGGTCGATTGTAATCCTCCCGCCCCATCCCCTGGAGTATCGTATCCGTGAGTTGGAAACTGAAAACCCTGTTGCTGGTCATGATGACCACTGCCCTGGCCTGCGGCTTCCTCCATCACCTTATTCCGCCATCGGTCCATAACTTCGAGCGGCTGCATATATTCCTGTTCAATCTTTGCAGCGGCGGTACCCTGCTGATTTATTTCACTGAAGAGCAGGCAGAACTTTCTCGCCGCGGGCAGTTGTTTGTCGTTTTAGCCCTGGCCTTTGCCTTTTCGGCTTTTTTTGAATGGTACATTCCGGCGATGCTGCTCCCCCTTGGACTGGCCCATCTGGTGAATCAGGTGCGAATCGATCATTTCGGCAGCCGCTTTCCCCGTGGACTTTTCTCGCTCCAGGAATCGGTCCCGCGCAAATTTCATCAGGCGGCTCTCCTCTGTCTGACCCTCGGATTGTGTTTTTCCAGCCCGGTCATTCTCAATTCGGTCTATCTGCAGTGGTTTACCATTGAGAAGTTGAAGCTTGATACCTTTTTTCTCGGTTTTTCCTTTCCTCTTTCTCTCATTTCGATGTCGGTCATCTTCAGCCTGATGAAGCAAGAGTCCCTGCGGCTGACTTCGCTGTTGAAGGAGGCTGCCTTCTGGATCATCAACTTAGGGGTGATCATCTTTTTTATTTTTATCCTCGCGGGGATGTTCAGCTCCCAGGTTGCTATCTCCCTTATTTTGTTTTTCACCGTGGCGCTCATTTTTTACCTCTACTGGTATGAGGGCATACCGCTGCAGCAGAAAGCCTTTCTCTCTTCCGGAATCCTTTTCCTTCTTGTTACTTCCATCACCGGTATTGCCTATATCCTGCTCTCTTTTTCCAGCTATTACACCCCGGAACATAGTGTGCCCCTTTTGCGCTTGCATGCCTTCACCGCTCTGTATGGATGGAATCTGAGTGGGTTGGCCGTCATCAGCCGTCACGGAGATTTTCCGCTTAAGCTCCATTCACGCCCGGTGATCCTGCTCCATTGGTTAACTGTGCTTATTCTCTGCCCCTTGGGCTACTTTATCCCGGCCTTTGCCGTATTGGCCGTGATTGCCTATACTGGTCTTTTGATTCGCCTCTTTTTTAATCGTGGGACCCTTGATCACCAATTGTCGGTTGTCCAACAAGAGACGTTCCATGAGCAAGGTCTTTCCACCCGAAATGAAGTTTTGTAGGGCTTGTTGAATATCCTTTATCACAGACCAGATTTTCTCGAACGCCTTGGCAGACCAAGATTCTGCAATTACTAAATCTATCTTGACAGTCGCTTTGTGCATTCGGTACAGGAACAGTATTCGATACCGTTGACTGGAAAAGTTCCATATCTTGACGTGTGTCGATTGGCCAACCCGATTCACTGCCTTACCGGAGGGAAAAGATGTCCAAAGCTGCCTTGCCCGCGTTTGTCCTTTGCCTGGGTTTGTTCCTGATTGCCGCCCCGCAATGGGTTGCGGCACAAAATCATCTCGTTTGGATGGAAGCTGTTCTGCCGCCATTTTTCATTCAGAGTGGCCCCAATCAGGAACAGGGCTATGGCGATGCAATCACGCATATCCTCCAGGAGCATCTGCCTGCCTATAGTCACGAGGAAATCAATACCAACATTACCCGCCATTTTTACATGTTCAAGCAGGGTGAGCAGGTGTGCAGCGTCGGCCTGTACAAAACTCCCGAGCGGGAAGATTTTATGTATTTTTCCATGCCCAGCTTCATCACCCTTCCCCCAGTGATCATTATCAAAAAAGAAAATATCGGGAAGTATAACAACCAGACCACTGTCTCCCTGGATGCTGTTCTCGGAAACGCCAACTTGATGATCGGGCTGGCTAAGGACCGCTCCTACGGCAATACCTTGGATGAGGTGTTCAAACGGCACCAGGGCCAGATAAATCTGGTCGAGTTCACCGGACAGGAGCTTTCGCTGAATCTTTTTAAGATGCTCCTGCTCGGAAGGCTTGACGGGCTCATCGGCCTGCCTGAAGAGGCCTTGTACCAGGCGGAGCAGATGGGCATCCGCGATCAGTTCATCACGCTCACCCTGTCGGAGAATCTCCATAACTTTGACGGCTGGATGAGTTGCGTTGCCTGTTCCAAAACCCCCTGGGGGAAGAGTGTGATTGAAAGCGTCAATAAGGTGTTGCTTGAGCAGCGCCCTACGAAACAATATCGGGCAGCCTATGAACGTTGGCTGGATCCCAACAGTATCACCGCGTACCGTCGAGCCTATGCGGAGGTTTTTCTAAAAGCAACCCATTGAAAAGGGACGCCACATATTTTCGCATCCTAGCCCAAAAAAAAATACCTCCGTTTGGAAAAGAGACTTATTTTTATGTAACCGTGGATATGATAAAGGCAGATATCCATGGTGAATCGAGGTGCCAGCATTTCCTTTCATTCAAAGAAAAGGCGGTTTGTTATGGGCACACCAAAACGGCAAAAATATTTTGTGAACCACCAGGAGGCAGTGACTATTCGTTGCAATTCCTGCGGGAGAGTCGGCACTTTTTCTGTTGCCGGGCTTCGGGGGCATAAACATATTCTGAAGGTCAATTGCCCTTGTTCCGAGATCTTTGCAATCGACCTCGAGTTCCGTCATGACTACCGGGTTGCAACTCATATTCCGGCCACCTTTCGGGCGCTCTCAACGTCCAAGGGACGGGCACGGTATTGTGTTGTCGGCAACCAGTCCAGTGGTGGCCTCTTGTTACGCATCAATGAAGATGTGCCGGTGAAAACAAATGATCGGCTGGTCATCTGTTTGCGGCCCCAGGAAGAGGACACGCAGGAGATCGAGCGAATCATCACTGTTCGACATTATGAACATGGGGGCAGTATCGGTGGAGCCTTCATTGATGTGCCCTTGCCGGTGACGAGCAACAGTGTTCAGCTCCACTGATGAGGGTGCTTATTGGTCAAGGGGATGAGGCCGCCTGGGGTGTAGCTGCTTCCGTTGTCCAGTGTGCACGTAAGGTGGTGGCTCTCACCGGTGCCGGAATTTCGGTGGGTAGTGGCATTCCTGATTTTCGTAGCCCCGGTGGGTTGTGGAGCGTGTTTTCCCCTGAAGAGTATGCCTCCATTGATGTCTTTCGCCGCAATCCCGCTAAAGCTTGGCAGCTGTTTCGCGCTTTAGGAAAGGTTCTCGTTGGCAAGAAACCCAATCCTGCCCATGAAGCTTTGGCTGAAATGGAAGCCATGGGGCTACTGGCGGGCATTGTCACCCAAAATATCGATAACCTGCACCAGCAGGCCGGTAACCGACAGGTATTTGAAATCCACGGTGATCATCAGCATCTGCAGTGTATTTATTGTGACACTCTCCAGTTTCTTGAACCCGCACGGTATCAGGCTGGTGAGATGCCGCTTTGCGAACACTGTCAAAGGCCGCTTAAACCGAATGTGGTCTTGTTCGGCGAATCGGTGCGTGATCTGGACGCCATTCACGAATTTGTGGCCGACTGCGATCTCCTCTTGGTAATCGGCACCTCGGCCCAAGTTTATCCCGCTGCGGCCCTGCCTGCCCTGGTGCGCGAGAGGGGCGGTTCTCTGTTTGAATTTAACCGGGAATCGGCACTGCCGGGATATGGCCATGGCCTCCGATCCTCAGGACGGGAAGACTATTTTTTCCCTGGCGATGTACTGCAGACTTTGCCACGGTTGGTTAGGGCCTGTGGAAGATAATGTTTTTTGCTTGACCTCCGTTAAGTAGAGAGCTTGCCTTTGCCTCGGTTGTGCAGTATATTGAAACAATCACTATTTATGCGTTGTTTCTTTCCACCCACGTTTTGAACATTCCATGACGGTTGCCTGCCCAGTCTCGGTCAGGCTTTTTTTGTTGTAGTTGACCCGCCTTTTCCCCACGCTTCTAGCAGTTTTGAACAGGCTCGGTTCAGGTTGACAGTCAGGCTCGTCTATATCGTATGCGGGCATCTGTTAACGGACAACAGGGGTATTGCCGCAAGGCCGCCCCAGCCCCAGGATTATCAAGACATTGCCGCTCATGAGGAGTAGCCTGATGACCACAGAGACCTTTGCCCAATTCGACCTCCAGCCCAAACTGCTTGAGGCGATAACCGAACTCGGCTATGCCGAACCCACCGATATCCAAATAGCAACTATTCCTTTGTTGCTTTCCGGTCGTGATCTGATCGGACAGGCGCAGACCGGTACCGGGAAAACCGCCGCCTTCGGTCTACCGCTCCTGCAACATATTACCTCTCCTAGGCAGGGGGTCCAGGGGTTGGTCCTGGCGCCGACCCGTGAATTGGCCATGCAGGTGGCCGCTGCCATTCAAAGTTACGGCAAACTGCAGGGTATTTCGGTGCTGGCGGTGTATGGGGGGCAGTCCTATCAACAGCAGCTCCGCAGCCTGCGCCAGGGGGTTGACGTGCTCGTGGCCACCCCAGGGCGGCTTTTAGATCTGATCCGCCAAGGGGCGCTCGCCTTAAGAACGGTACACAGCGTGGTGCTAGATGAGGCCGACGAGATGCTCAGTATGGGCTTTGTCGAGGATATCGAACAGATTTTTGAGCAGATTCCGGTCGAGCGCCAGACCATGCTTTTTTCCGCCACTATCTCCAAGCGGGTGCTTGATTTGTCGGCTCGCTACCTCCGCGATCCGGAGAAGGTGGCCATCACCCCCAAACAGTTGACCGGCAACAGCATCAAACAGCGTTATTACCTGGTCAACCACCAGGACAAGATCGGTGCCCTAACCCGGTTGTTTGAAATGGAGACCATCGACAGCGCCATTATTTTCGTTCGTACCCGTATCGGCACCGGTGAGTTGGCCAATCAGCTGACTTCGCGTGGATTTGCCGCTGAGGCCTTAAACGGTGATCTTAGCCAGGATGCGCGAATCCAGGTGCTCAACCGCTACCGGAACGGCCAGGTGCGGGTGCTCGTGGCCACCGATGTGGCCGCACGCGGACTTGATATCGATGATATCTCCCATGTGTTCAATTTCGATCTTCCCGACGATCCCGAGGTGTATGTGCATCGGGTAGGCCGCACCGGTCGTGCAGGACGTGAGGGTATTGCCATCTCGCTCCTAACTCCCAAAGATCGGTGGCAACTGCGGCGGATCGAGGATTATACGCGTTTTAAGCTGGAACGGGCGGAGCTGCCCACTATCCAGCAGATTGAAAACCATCGCCAAGCCCTGTTGATGGAACAGTTGGAGGTTTGGATCCGCCGTGGACGTTGTCGCCGGGAGCGGGAAATGGTGGAGCTGCTGGTGCAGACTGGCCACGATCCACTGGATGTTGCTGCAGCTGCAATGAAACTTTCCCGCAACGATGAAAGAAAACGGCCGATCGATCCCATTACCCCCATTAAAGAGGAGCTGTTTCGCCAACGGGATCGGAAAAATGATCGTCCTACTCGGCGCGGACCTTCCGGGATGGGGCAAGGAGGTAGACGTGGCGCTCCAGGCCGGGACAAGGATATGGTGGCGCTCAAGCTGGATATCGGTCGTGCCGATGGTATCAGCGTTAACCATGTGGTGGCTACCATTGCCCACTATTCCGGTATCGACGGCAGTCAACTCGGAAAAATTCGGCTGGAATCCAACCATACCACCGTGGATGTGCCGGAGCCCTTGGTCGGCCAACTGTTGGCGAAAAACGGTGCCTACCGCATTGGCCGCCGTTCGGTGAATATGCAACGCTCCTGAAACGGGCATTTTTGATCGAGTCTTTGTAGGTGCAAAGGAACGGAAAAAGGCTTTATTTTCTTTCTTTGCACCTTTTTTAATTTTTTGCTGGCCTGTCTCTGGTCATCGCGTTATGGTGCGCCCCGAAATTGCCCGGCACTTGATGTGGTGCGGTGCATAAGGATCACTCAAATCGGTGGTGTCACCAACAGGCTATGTGTAAGCTCGTGTCTTTGGCGCAAGGGGGAGGCGCTCCCCCATTAACCGTATTGTTACCGTCTCCCCGGGGACTCACCTGCGGAAGCGACAGGACGATTGCCTTGAGACAGTTGTTCTTGTATCTTGTTGATTTGCCGTTAGTTAGTTCTGCGTTTCCACTTAAGAGCGCCAAGCCGTGAAGGCTTTTGCCGACTCAGCTGCGTTTAGACTTCTTCGCCTCCATAGGCGAAATCATTGCCGTGCCTTGTTTTCCCCCTCCTATTTCCCTTATTTCTCTTCGCACCCAGTTCGTCCTGCTGAGACTTTCTCGCCGCCCGGACCGCTTGCCTTAAGCCGCCTTGCCGAATCTTCGGTGTAGGCGTTTGCGTTCTGCATATTATGGCCAGGCCCTTCTCCATCTTCATTGTGTTTTTTTGCCGTCATGCCGCAGGTGTGTTCTTGCCTGTTGCTTTTCCCGATCACGAAAGAACTGGGGCCGACTCCGCTTGGACTCTCCCCCTTCTTCCTTGCTGAATTGAGAGGCTACACCGTATGGATGCGCTCTTTCTTGCCCTTTTCCTTGTTTTTGCCGGTGGAATTGTTCCGATTCTGCTTCGGCATTGGTTTTCCTTTGCTAAAGGAGCCCATATCGCCCTGCTGACTTTAGGCGCCGCATGCGGAGTCTACGCCTTGTTTGCTCCAGGGGTACTAGAGATCCCCACCGGTATCAACTGGAGCTGGCTGCAGATTTTCTCGTTTTCATTGAGCGTCGATGCCCTGGCACGGGTCTTTCTCCTGCCGATTTTTCTCCTGGCACCGATCCTGGGATTGTATGGGTATGACTATCTTGATCAGCCCGAGTGCGCTCTTCGCTCGGTGGTCAGCCAGTTCTTTTTCAGTTTGCTTTTGATCGCGATGGTCCTGGTAACCCTGGCTGCCAATATGCTCACTTTTGCCCTGGCCTGGGAGCTGATGTCGCTCTCTTCTTTTTTTCTTGTGGTCGTTGATTGGGAAAAACAGGAGGTGCAAGAAGCCGCGATACGATACCTGCTTTTTACCCAGACCGGAGCGCTTTGTATTTTTGCCGCCTTTGGCGTGGTTTACGCGACCACGGGTTCACTGGCCTTCGGCCCGTGGGAAGGCCTTTCCCATGGAGCCAAGTTACTTGCATTTTTCCTTGCTCTGGCTGGTTTTGGTTCCAAAGCGGGCATTATTCCCCTGCATATCTGGTTGCCCCATGCCCATCCCGCTGCTCCTAGCCATGTCTCTGCTTTGATGTCCGGGGTGATGATCAAAATGGGAATCTACGGTATCCTGCGATTTTACCTCTTACTTGCCGAGACGACGCCGATCTTTGCCTGGGTTGTTCTGCTGTTGGGTGTTATTTCCGGGGTATTCGGGGTGGCCTACGCCCTTGCACAAAAAGATATCAAGCGCCTCTTGGCCTATTCGAGTATCGAAAATATCGGCATCATCCTCATCGGGTGTGGTCTTGGCATGCTCGGTGTAAGCGCCGGTAACCCGGCCATGGCTGTTTTTGGTTTTGCCGGGGCAATGATGCATCTGTTGAACCATGCTCTCTTCAAATCGCTGCTCTTTCTCGGGGCTGGCGCAGTCCTGCACGCAACCGGTACCCGGAATATGGATCGACTGGGGGGACTGATGAAGAGCATGCCGGTGACCGGGAAAAATGTGCTCCTGGGCTCCGCCGCCATTGCCGGTTTGCCGCCACTCAACGGTTTCATCGGCGAATTCCTCATCTACTTTGCTGCCTTCCAGGGGTTAGCTTTGCACGGAACTACGTTGTTGCTTTCGGTGGTAGCCTTGCTGGCACTGGCACTGATCGGTGGCCTTGCTTGCGCCTGTTTTACCAAAATGGTGGGAACGGTCTTTTTGGGTGAGCCGCGTGCCCCCCTGCCGCATCCGCCGCATGAAGCCGGGCCAACCATGCGTCTTGCCATGATTTTTCTCAGCCTCTGCTGTGTAGTGGCGGGTCTCTGGCCAGAGCCCTTAATCGAGTTCGTTGCTGGCGGCATAAGCGGCCTTGCAACAGTCGGTGTTGCCACCGGGACCTTATCCAATGTGAGCCACTCTCTTGCCCTGGCGGCGCGAACCTGCGTAGGTGCGTTGATTGTGGTGGCCTTGCTTCGCCGTTTGTTCTATCGAAAAAAAATCATCCAAGAGCACACGACCTGGGGATGCGGGTTCACCCAGGGCACGGCCAGGATCCAGTATACGGGGACCTCCTATGCCCGGAGTATGGTTGATTTTCATCGTCCCCTGATTGGGATTACTGACCAAGCCACTCCGATTGAAAAAATTTTTCCGGAATCGGCCCGTTATAGCGAAAAGGTGACTGATCTTACCGAGCAGGGGTTACAGCGGCTGTTCCTGGATCCATTGCTTGGTCTGGTCGAGCGCATGCGCTGGATCCAGCACGGGCATATCCAGTTCTATATCGGCTATATCGTCCTCACCATAGCAGTGCTGCTGCTGGTGATTGCCTACTGAGGGGGATGAATGAAACCGCAAAGAAACAAAGATATGGTCCAAGAGAACAACAGGCGGGCAAGGGCAGAGCATGGAGCTTTTTGTCTTTGGTGCGTAGGGCAAGAGTTGAGGTGAGATATGGAATCCATGAGCGCATTTATCCTCTCCCTGGTATTGGCCCCGCTTTTTCCAGGCCTTATTCTCAAAACCAAGGCCGCGTTTGCCGGCAAGCAAGGGCCCCCGCTGTTGATCAAGTACTACACCCTGGCTAAACTCCTGCGCAAAGGCTCGGTCTACAGCAGCAGCACCAGCCTGGTTTTTCGCCTGGGGCCGGTGGTTTCCTGTACCACTGCCACATTGGCTTTGGCCTTTTTTCCCCTGGCGGGAACCCAACCGCTATTCTCCTTTGGCGGGGATGTGATTTTGGTCTTTTACCTGCTTGGTCTTGGACGTTTTTTCACCATCCTTGCCGCCTTGGATACGGCCTCGCCCTTTGAGGGCATGGGGGCGGCACGCGAAGCTTTTTTTTCCACTTTAGCCGAGTTGGCCACCTTCGTGGTCCTGGTGGTTTTCTTTCGGATGAATGGGGCCTTCAGCCTGGGCGGCTATTTTTCAAGCGAAGGTGCCATTACCTTTACCGGCCCGCAAGGTGCCCTGTTGCTTCTGGTGATCGTGGCTTTGTTTATGATTCTATTGGCTGAGAATTCCCGGGTTCCGGCAGATGATCCCGCCACCCACCTAGAGTTGACCATGATTCACGAGGCCATGATTCTTGACCACAGTGGGCCGGATCTGGCGCTGATCGAATTGGGAGCCTTCTACAAACTCTTTTTTTACGCCTCATGGATCGCGTGCCTGCTCAAACCCTTTGTCCCGGCGACTCTGGTGGGGAATTTTCTCTTGTTTTACGGCATCCTCGCACTTGTTTACATTGCTATCGGCATCACCGAGTCGGTGACCGCACGGCTCAAAATGCCGCTGGTGCCCAAGTTTCTCCTCACCTCTTTTGCGCTGGCCTTCCTCGCCATCATCCTTACCATGGAGTTAGCCTGATGAACGGTAGTCTTGACCTGATTCTGGTCACACTTCTGCTTTCGGTCCTGCTGTCGTTTGGCTCGAGCAGGATGATGGCGTTGATCAAACTTATTGCCCTGCAGGGCGCTTTGGTCTCATTGACCCCGATCTTCCTTGAACCGACAGTGCGGCTCAGCAATGGCGGAATCCTCTTTTTCCAGTTGATGTTGCTCATCAAGGCGGTTTTGATTCCAGGCCTGTTGTACCTCGCCCTCAACCGGATCTCAATCAAGCGCGAGGTCGAGCCGCTGATCGGTTACCATGCTTCCCTGATTGCCGGTATTGTCCTGGTCTTGGTGGCCGTCTTTATCAGCCGACGTCTGTCGGCTACGCTTCAAGGCGAGTACACGCTTCTTTTGATCACGGCTATCACCACCCTCGGTGGCGGCCTCTTTTTGATGATGAGTCGGACCAAAGCCCTGACCCAGGTCATTGGCTACATGATGCTTGAAAACGGTATCTATCTGGTCGGGACGGCGTTGACCAAACATGCGCGCTCCATTTATCTGGTTGAATTCGGGGTGCTGCTGGACCTGCTCGTCGGGGTGATGATCATGGGGATTATCCTCCACAACATCAATCGCGCGTTTGATGATGTCGATACTTCCTACCTGGGACAGCTCAAGGATTAAGCCATGTTGGAATCTGTATTTTGCCTGCCGTTGCTCATTGGTCTGATAGCCCTGCGCCTGCCTGTCAAAATGGGGCGGGTCGTCCTGGTGATTGGTGCCCTGCTGCAACTGCAGTTGGCTCTGGTCGCCTGGCTTTCGCCGCTTGAACCGTTGTTGCCAGCTTATTTCGGTATAGATCCGGCCGGCCTGTTGGTTTTACTGGTAACCTCCTTCATCTTCGTATTTATTGCCCTCTATAGTGTTTTCTACATGCGGGAACAGGAGATGGCTAGCGAGCCGGTGTTCATCGGTTCGATGCTGTTGTTTGTCGGTGCGATGAGCATGGCCGCGTTGGCCGAGCATCCGATCGTGTTTTGGATCGCAGTTGAAACGACCACCCTGGTCAGTGCCCCGTTGATTTTTGTCCACCGCTCAAAAAAGGCCCTGGAAGCCACCTGGAAGTATGTGTTGATCTGTTCGGTGGGCATTGCCCTCGCCCTGCTTGGTTTCTTTTTCATCACCCTGGCCTTGGAGCAGGCCGGGCTTGATGTGCCGCTGACCTTTAGTTCGCTCAATCAGGCTGCCACCAAACTCGATCCTCTCTGGTTGAAAACCGGTTTTGTCTTTGTGCTCATCGGCTTTGGTACCAAAATGGGGTTGGCACCGATGCACACCTGGTTGCCCGATGCCCACAGCGAGGCCCCCAGCCCGGCTTCGGCGCTGCTCTCCGGAGCGCTATTAAACTGCGCCTTTCTTGGAATCTATAAGGTGCACACCCTGATGATGCTTGCCGGGTTGGGCGATTTCTCCGGGCGATTACTGATGGGTTTCGGTCTGCTTTCCATTGTGGTGGCCGGTATTTTTATCATGAATCAATCCGATTATAAACGGATGCTTGCCTATTCGAGCATTGAAAACATGGGGGTTATCGCCTTTGGGGTCGGCGTCGGCGGTATTGGATTGTATGGTGCCATGCTTCATCTGATCCACCATTCCCTGCTTAAATCCTCGCTTTTTCTCTCGGCAGGAAATCTGGTACTTGGTTTCGGCACCAAGCTGGTGGAGCGATGCGGCAACATGGTCCGCATTCTTCCCAAGACCTTTGTCGCCTTTTTTGCCGGCTTTGTCGGGATCTCAGGCTTGCCGCCTTTCGGTATTTTTTTAAGCGAGTTGCTCATCCTCCTTGGCGCCTTCCGCAGTGGACATCCTGTGGCTGGAGCCCTATTCATTGTCGCCTTGGTATTGGTCGTGGCCGGTTTCGCCCGCATTGTGGTCTCCCTTTCCTTCGGTCCTCCCCGGGCAGAGCTGCAGGTCCGGGAATCGTTTTGGCGACTCGTGCCCTCTTTTGGGCTTTTGCTGAGCTCATTGGTGCTCTGCCTGTGGATGCCTGAAGCCCTGTACAAGGTGATTGCCGGTGCCATTGCCGCTATCGGAGGAACGATTCATGGATAGTTTTTTGCAAATTACCAACGGCGAGTGCATTGCCCGCAAGCAGATTCCCTGTATCCCCTTGAGCAAATTTTCCGGTTTGCTCAGTGACTTCGTTCATTACGAGGGATATATCGTTCATCTCTTTGCTTACGAGAGCGATGGGGAAACCCGATTGCTGGCGGTTTTGCGCAACAACGGCCTCTATGTGGTGGAAACCGCAGTAGAAGAGGAATTTCGATCCCTCACTCTCCTTGGAGGGGCCAAATTCAGCATGTTCGAACGGGAGATTGCTGAACAATACGGTCTACGACCACTTGGGCATCCCTGGTTGAAGATGGTTCGATATCATGCCAACTATGCGGGCAGAGAGGATGTGTTCGCTAACGACTATCAAACAGATATTCCAGGGAATTATAAGTATTTTAAGGTGGAAGGCGAGTCGGTCCATGAGGTTGGAGTTGGCCCGGTGCATGCCGGGATTATCGAGCCGGGCCATTTCCGTTTCCAGTGTGCCGGCGAAGAGGTGCTGCATCTCGAAATTCAGCTGGGCTACCAGCACCGCGGTGTGGAACGGCTGCTGACAGCGATGCCGCAGAAACGGTGGCCCATTCTTTGCGAGTCCATTGCTGGGGACACCACAATCGGCCATAATCTTTGCTGTTGCCAGGGCGTTGAAGCCTTGGCCGGATTAAGAGTCGATCCAGGCACCGGAATTGTGCGCACCATTGCCCTGGAACTGGAACGGATTGCCAATCATATCGGTGATCTCGGCGCACTCAGCGGGGATGTGGCCTTTAATCCACCGGCAGCTTATTTTGGCCGGATTCGGGGTGAATTCCTCAACCTCCTGCTCACCCTTTGCGGCAACCGATTCGGCAAGAGCCTGCTCCGGCCCGGTGGGGTCACCCAGCCCATGGGAGCAGAGCAGCGCAAGATTATTCGCAACAAACTCAAGGAACTGCGGCCTGAAATCATTCATGTCTGTGACCTGCTTTTTTCCGCTCATACGGTGTTGGGCCGGTTTGAAAATACCGGTACAGTGAGTCGACAGTTGGCCGCCCGGCTTGGTTTGGTGGGCTACTGTGGACGGGCATCAGGTTTGGATTACGATGTGCGCGCCTGCTTTCCGATAGAGCTCTATGATCAACTCCCTGCTCACATCAATCAGGCGACCCATGGTGATGTCTACAGCCGCGCCATGGTCCGCAGCGAGGAGGTCATCCATTCGTTCGATATCATTGAAGCCTTACTAGATATCGATGCGGACACCGAGCAGTCGGTGTGGGGGCAGGAACACCCGTTGGCGCCATCAAGTTTTGTGGTGACCATCAATGAAGGGTGGCGGGGAGAGGTGGCCCACTGTCTCTTGACCGATGAGCAGGGCAAATTGATTCGCTACAAGGTAAAGGATCCTTCGTTTCACAACTGGACAGGACTGGCCATGGCCCTGCGTAATCAGGAAATTTCTGATTTTCCCTTGTGTAACAAGAGTTTCAACCTCAGCTATTGTGGCTTTGATCTCTAAGAGAGACAGAGCCGGACAGGGACAGATGGACAGAAAGCAGGGCAATAAAGGTGGGAGTACGGCATGCTGAAGGTGATCAGAAACAGGCTGGAACAAGGGCACCAAACCAACCGCTATCCGCAAAAACCGGTGCAACTTTACTCCCGGTTTCGGGGTTTACCGGAAATTAATGAGGATTGCGATCCGACCATTGTTCGCCAGTGTGCCGAACTATGTCCGCAGGAGGCCATTCTTGCGGAGGAAAAAAAAATCGATCTAGGGCGGTGCACCTTTTGTGGTCAGTGCAGCCAGGTGGAGGAGGGCGCCTTTGTCCGCTTCAGCTCACGCTTCGAACTGGGGGCGGCTACCCGTACCGATCTGATCACCGGTGGGAGCTTGCCCGATCTTGCCGCACACAGTCAGGTTCACTTTAAAAAATTCTTTGGCCGTTCCCTGCAGTTGCGACAGGTGTCCGCAGGGGGATGCAACGCATGTGAGGCGGATATAAATGTGCTCAATACACCGTTTTTTGATCTTTCCCGCTTTGGGATCGATTTCGTCGCCTCACCCCGCCATGCTGACGGCATCCATGTGACCGGTCCGATCACCCGCAACATGAAGACCGCTCTTCTGGAAACCTATGCTGCTGTACCTGCACCCAAGGTGGTGATTGCCAGCGGTTGTTGCGCCATCTCCGGTGGACCGTTCCACGGTTCGGAGGAGATTGTGGGCGACCTTTCCACCATCCTGCCCGTGGACCTCTATATCCCCGGCTGTCCACCGCATCCGATGACCACACTGCACGCCTTGCTGGCTTTTTTTAAGCCCTGATAGTGGGGATTGGAGGCGTGCCGGGCCAGTTAGTCGAACAGGCCGGAGGTGGTTTGGAGGAACTTTTCAATTTGCTCCAAATCCGAGTGCGCCAGACACAACTGAACCGCCTCGGGCTGACGGAGCAGGGGGACGGAGAGTTCTTCTTTGAGGCCAATGCCTAAAGCGTGGCAGATATGGTTGGCCATGCGCACCAGTACCAGGAGATAGTTATCGCGGTCATATGCTTCCATGTGATGATCGCGGGCAATGATGGAAAAAACCTCCGGCATTTGGATCTGGCGTAACAGGTGATTACCCTGTTCGGTATGTAACAGGTCCATTGCCCCCAGCAGAATATCCTCGGGAACTACCAAATTTTTGTTGTTTCTCTTTTTTTCGGCAAGGACCTTGAGTATGAGCAACTTGCCGATATCGTGAAATAATGCCGCAGAAAAGGCCTCGTGCTGCATGACGCCGAAATCAAGATGTTGCGAGAGCATACCCGCAGCAAAGGCACACCCCAGAGAATGTTGCCACAATTTTTTCATGATCGAATCGATCTGACTGTCGCGGCAGGTAAATATCTTTTTGTTGATATCGGTGAAGGCTATGCGTGCCACTTCGGAAATACCGAGGCGGACAACAGCCGCCTTCACGGTGTTGACCGGGAGTAGGCCGCGGTATAAAGCCGAGTTGGCAATATTGACGATATTGCTGGAGAGCGATTGATCGGCGCGAATCAGTTTCTCAACTTTATTGAAATTCGGTTCTTTTTTGACCAGCTCTTGTTGAACCCGTAAAGAGATAGGATTGAAGACCGGCAAAGTGAGCCGTTTCGATTCAATAAAAGTGCGCAGGGTTTCAACAAAGGCTTGTTGGGTGGCCATGGGCGGTCAAGGTTGAAGTGAGAAAGGAGCTCTGCAGATCGAGGATTGTGGGGCGGGTTCTCTAATCTGCTGGTTGAAAAAGTCATCAAAATGCTCAGGGGCTTTGGGCCAAAAGATATGGGCTTCCCCTATGTGACGCCTTCTATTCATTGATAACATAAAAAGAGGGATCGATGAAGCAAAAGCCCTCTTCTCAAGCTGTTCCAAGCTATTGCCGTTTTTTTGTTTCGCCTTGGAGTGGTTCTCACAAAAGAAGCCTGCGTTGCAGTGCCTGAAGAATGTTCTGCATCGAATGCGAATGGAGAGCTTTTAGATCGATCACCTTCGCTACCAAAGCAACCATTTTGCCATGGATGACGACGTTGACGATATAGCTCACCCGGGTGGAGCTTTCCTCGGGCTCAAGGATCCATTGTGCATGACCGGTGATAAAATTACCGACATATTCCAGGTCAATGGAATGTGGCTCTTTGGCGGCCACTATGCGGCATGTAAAGGGGCGAAATCCCATTGGCCGTAAATGCAGCTCGCTATCAAGCAATCCGTTTTTCGCGGGAGTAACGCGTGTAAAGAGGATCTTGGGCCACCACTGGGGATATCGGCTGATATCGGCCAAGATGGGCCAAATGGTTTCTGCTGGGTAGGGAAGAACAGCAACGTCAGTGGCTTGCAGAGGTGTTTTGGGCATGTTGAATTTGTTGCATACGGTTTAGGTTGCTGGCGGATGAGGCAGGACGTCATAGAAGATGGCTATGTAATGGAGGATCGAACCGGCGAGAACAAAAAGATGCCAAATTGCATGGTGGTAGGGAAGCCGTTTCCAGAGGTAGAACCCTAGCCCACCGGTGTAACAGAGTCCTCCTGCAAGCAGCAGCCAAAGGCCAGCCGGCGGTACATGGGTAAGCATGGGCTTGACGGCCACGACCACGGCCCAGCCCATAGTCAGGTAGAGGGCGATGAGCAGAAACCGCAACCGGCGGAGGCTGGTTATCTCCAGTATGATCCCAAGCAAAGCTAGTCCCCAGATGGTTCCAAAAAGACTCCAGCCCCAGGGGCCTTGCAGGCTGATGAGAGTAAATGGGGTGTAGGTGCCGGCTATGAGCAACAGAATTGCCGAGTGATCGAAAATGCGTAGGATTCTTTTTGCCTCAGGCTGCTGCACGGCATGGTAGAGCGTGGAGGCAAGGTAGAGGAGAACGAGTGTGGAGCCGTACAGAGCACTGCTGACAATATGACGTGCGGTTCCGTTCCATGCGGCAACGAGAACAAGCTGCACCAAACCGGTAATGGCCAGCAAAACACCCAGCCCGTGGGTGATGCTGTTGGCCAGTTCTTCACCCCGGCTGTAAGACGATGAGAGAGATTGAGCGTTCATGGGCCCTCTGTGCGGGTTGGAAAATATTGCCACTTTTTTGCAGCATTCCTCTGCACCCCTTGCCGGGAGGGCAAATGAACACATCATGGATGCGGGGAGGAGCATAGGAGAAACCTTAGTGCGGGATATGCACTCTGTCGAGCTGCAAAGAGAGCCGGATTCTATTTAGGCCAATGAATGGCTGTGAGCAGGTCATACACCGCCTGGTAAATACGGGGTTCATTACTGGCCCGTGGTCCGGCCACATTGAGGGTTTGGGGCTGAATGTTCGCCAGCCAAGCTTCAACCCATGGAACCGAATTCAATGGCGGCGTATGCTCAAAGTCGACATGGAAACAAGGGCGATTGTGGCGAATGGCCAAGGCTTCAGTGAGTGCGGATCCTCCGGAAAGAGGGCCAAAAGAACAGATCAAGGTGGCATCGGCAGTGAGGATATTGCTTTCAGTTCGATCCCGATATCGCGGCGAGCGATGTTCCTTAAGCTGGTAGCAAGGGGGAAGCGGACCTGCTTCTGTTTTACGCCCTTTCGGGATCCAGCCTCCGTGGGGAATGTTGAGAGCTATGGCCGCGTCGAGAGCGGCTTGGTCTGCACCAGTCTGGCCTCCGGAAATAATGTGGAATCTGCATTCCCTTTCTGATGATCTTAGCATAATCTAAAAATAATTGTATTCTTAACTTCCTGAAAAAATAGGCATAAATTTGTAATTGCCCACACTCAATCGCTCAAAGCCTTGACAAGGCTTACCCTATCAATTTTAATGAATGCCAATTTTGGGGGCTAAGAAGAAACATCGACCTGCTGCGTCGCTGTGTTTTCTCCGAAACTTGACATACCTTATGTATGCCTTTGCTCCTGGGAAAAAGCTCTGCTTTGTATATCGGTGTTTTTACTTAGCCATCTTACAGAATGTGATGGGCTTTTTACGAGGCCATCAATTTTGATGGACTCGTAAAAAGTCAAAATTCGAGAATTCACGTATCGTAAATACGGTATGTTACGAAGCTCGAAACGTCGTTCTCGAGCGTTTTTACGAGAACGACAATTTTTGGAAACTCGTAAAAAACGAAAATGAGTACAACATGCTTTTAAAAACATGTTGTGAGTCGCGGAGGCATCTTTTCGCGGCTTTTAGTGAGTTCGAGCATTTTGGCTGCAACCACTTCCCGTGGGTGTATTGTTTTGTCCGTCAAGGATAAAGTTGAAAAGCCTAAACACAAAGAGGATAATGGTTTCAGATAATATTATCTCCCAACAGACCCGTCGTTCATTTCTTATTCATTCCACCCAAACCCTTGTTGGTCTTGCCGCACTTTCCATTCCCAATATCTGTAGTGCCAAGGTTGCCAAAAAACGCACACTATCGCTGTTTCATGTGCGGGCCCAAAAGGAACTGGACCTGACCTACGCCATGGGAAACTCGTATAATCCCAAGGCGCTGGTGAAGGTTAATTCCTTTCTTCGCGATTACCAAACCGGGCAAATCCATCAGATAGACCCAAAATTGCTTGATATCCTTTGGGTTGTGCAGCAGGAAATGGGATGTAAGGGGCCATATAAAATTGTCTCTGCCTTCCGTTCGCCGCAGACAAATCGGAAGTTGCGTCGTTCCAAATCCGGTGTTGCGGGACACAGTCTGCATATGCAGGGTATGGCGATCGATATTTCATTGCCCGGTGCCCGTTTGAACCAAATCCGGCAATGTGCAATGAGCATGCAGACCGGTGGGGTAGGGTATTATCCCAAATCTGATTTTGTACATTTGGATACCGGTATTTATCGAACATGGTAACGGTACGATACAATTCGGAACAATGTTTTGCTAAGAACGCTAATTTATGGCATCTTCGGGCGCAGTCCTGAAGGTGCCTTTTTTGAGCGTTACCAAAAGTTTTTTCCGAGGCTCCGGGCTATGGTAAAAATTTCAATCCGCTTGGCCCCTCCCTTGCGCAGGATCTTGGCGCACTCGTTGACGGTACTGCCCGTTGTCAGGACATCGTCCACCAAAAGGATTGTTTTCCCTTCAAGAGCAATGTGTGGGTTCAACGAAAAGACATGCTTGAGGTTGCTTCGCCGTTCTTTACCGGAGAGTTGTGACTGTGGTGTGGTGAGGCGGTCCCTGAGGAGAATGTTTAATCGTAGTTCTGTCTGCCATTGGGGAAAACAACCCCGGGCAAGCAGGGTCGCCTGATTATACCCGCGTCGGCGGATACGTTTGGCATGCAGCGGGACCGGAATGATGTAATCAGGTGGGGATAGATCGTGAAGACAGGTCGATTTGGCCGTCAGTGCAGCAAGGGTTTGCAAGCCGCTAAGCTGGCCACCATATTTCAGGCGAAGGATAAGTTCGTCCATTGGCTGTCGGTAGAATAATAACGAGCGGGCCAAATCAAAATCGTATCCGTTTTTCAGGCAGGTCGCGCAAAGATGGTCGGCACCGGTGCTGTAGGGGATGCCGCAACAGGGGCAAAGCGGAGAGCCGATAAAGGCGAGCCGAGCAAGGCAGTCGGCACAAAAAAGCGGCGGCCGGGAGTGGTCCAGCCGCCGTGAACAACCTAGGCACAGTGGGGGAAAGAGGAGGTCCTGGATGGCCCCGAGCAGGGAGAACATCCGCTTATCCTTCCTCTTTTACATGTTGTTAATGACCGCGCTGCCAAAGGCGGAGCAGGAAAGTTCGGTTGCTCCGTCCATTAACCGTGCCAAGTCATAGGTGACGGTTTTCTTGGAAATAGTGGTCTCCAGAGCCGTCTGGATCAAGGCCGCCGCTTCCTTCCAACCGATATATTCCAAGAGCATGACGCCTGAGAGCAGCAGTGAACCGGGGTTTACCTTATCCAAACCTGCATATTTAGGTGCGGTCCCGTGGGTTGCCTCAAACATGGCCACGCCGTCGCCAATGTTTGCCCCAGGTGCCATGCCCAGTCCACCAACCTGTGCGGCCAGGGCATCCGACATATAGTCGCCGTTGAGGTTCGGCATGGCGAGCACCGAGTACTCGCTGGGGCGGAGGAGAATCTGCTGGAACATGGCATCGGCGATCCGGTCTTTGATCACGATTTTTCCCTGGGGGACAACACCGTTGTGCTGTTCCCACAGGGCCGATTCGGTGATGGTTATCTCGCCGAATTCCTCAGCAGCCAGCTCATAACCCCAATTGCGGAAAGCGCCTTCGGTGAATTTCATGATGTTGCCCTTGTGGACAAGGGTCACTGAGTCGCGACCGGCGTCGATGGCGTACTGGACAGCCTTGCGCACCAACCGTTTGGTGCCGAATTCGGAAATCGGCTTGATGCCGATACCGGAGTTGTCCCGAATTGCGGCCCCCATCTCGTTGCGAAGAAATTCAATGACGCGGTTAGCTTTTTCGGTGCCTGCCTGCCATTCGATCCCGGCATAGACATCTTCGGTGTTTTCACGGAAGATGATCATCTCCACCTGTTCCGGATGTTTCACCGGTGAGACCACTCCCTGGTAGTAACGCACCGGGCGTACACAGGCATAGAGATCCAGGACCTGACGCAGGGCAACATTCAGGCTGCGCATTCCTTCTCCGACCGGGGTGGTCAGCGGTCCCTTGATGCTGACCACATATTTTTTCAGCGCCTCTACCGTGGCCTTGGGCAGCCATTCTCCAGTGGTCTGGAAAGCCTTTTCACCCGCAAGGATCTCGAGCCACTCAATTGCGCGGGATCCGTTGTAACTGCGAGCAACTGCAGCGTCGAGCACTTTCTGGGTCGCCGCCCAGATGTCCGGCCCGGTTCCGTCTCCTTCGATGAAGGGAACGATGGGGGTCTCGGGAACATTCAGCGTTCCATCAGTTCTTACGGTTATGATTTCTGCAGTCACAGTAGACTCCTTTAATACAGACAAGTCGTTGTCATCTTTGATGAAGCAGTGGAAGTACAGTCGTTTATTTGAAAACAAAAGACTATATTCGATTGATCCTCTCCCGTCAATCCCGCCGCCACCTCAAGCCGATTCCGAGGACAAGCCCAAACTATCAATTGGGGAAAGGATACGGGAGGGGGATAAATGCTTGCTCTTCACCCAGGTCCTTGATAAGTAAAATAGAAATCGTGCTTGAGTAACGCTGCTGTCATCGTGAACGGTAGTATTTTCCCACCGAGCATTTCGCTCCACCAATGGTTTTTTTTCATGTCGCCAGGCCAGCTGTTTCGCGGGGTCGTAACCCTGATCGTTGCTCCATTTTTAACCTTTACCGTTTCCGCCCTTTCACTCATCGATCTGCTGTGGGGCCGAAAATCAGAGGTGAAGGCCCAGGTTTTCCCCCGCTATTGGGGCCGCATTTTATGCTGGCTGGCCGGGGTTAAAGTACGTGTTGAGGGACTTGAGCATATCGATCCGCAACAGACCTATATCTTTGCCGGTAACCACATCAGCCAGTACGATATTTTTTCCTTTCAGGGATACTTTTCCCATGATTTCAGGTGGATTGCCAAAAAAGAACTTTTTAAAATTCCGCTCTTTGGCAAGGCCATGCATCATGTCGGCTATATTCCCATCGATCGCACCCATGGGCGCCAGGCCCTGAAAAGTCTGGACGAGGCTGCCAAGAGAATAGCCAACGGCAGCTCCGTGCTCATTTTTCCGGAGGGCACCAGGAGTGGCGACGGTCATCTACACGAGTTCAAAGGCGGAGCCGTCCTGCTGGCGATCAAGGCAGGGGTGCCAATTGTTCCCTTGGGGTTTAACGGCTCCTATGAGGTTCTGGCCAAGGGACAATTGCTCCCACGCAGCGGAGAAATAGTGATTCGAATCGGTCCGCCCATCGCCACCGAACATTTTAAGAACAGTGATAAACAGTTGCTTGCTGGTGAATTACAGGCAGCTGTTGCCCGCCTTTTGGACGAGCGATATAGGCCTTGAACATGGTCCGCCCTGCCGCCTTTTGTTGCGGGCAACTGCAGGAAATCTCTTGATTTCAAATGCGGGGAAGATCACCAGGGAGACACGGAATTTCTTGCAAAAACAAGCAAACCTGTCATAATGACCACCAATTATGATGAAATCGTAAAAAACCAAAGAAGAAAGCCTCATATCACAAAAACAGCTGTTTACAAATCGAATAACGTCATTCCCGTGGCTTTTTACGAAGATGACTATTATACCGCGAGGGCGGATTATTGCCATTTTGCCGTTTCCCTCCCCTCCTATGGCCGGTGTGTGCATGGATTCGCATGCATCGAACAACAAAATGACCCTAACAGGACCTTCATCCATGCAGTCGACATCAAATAAACGATCGGCGTATCAGACTTTTTCACTTGTGCTCTGTGCTGTTGTGTTGAGTTGTTTAGCCTGTTCGCCCGGCGTGGCCCTGGCTCTGGAGCACAGCACCCTTTTCCTGCCGTTCAAAATTAACACCCCGGATGCCGCCAATACCGCTGCCGTGGCAGATAAGGCTTTGGCTCGGGAAGTCGCTGCCAAGGGGATGAAAATGATGGGGCGATCTCAAGCGGAAAAAGTGGTCGGCTACAATGGGGCATGGCCGCCTGCTGCCGCTACGCTGGTACGGGTCGCCGAATCCGCGGGAGTCGATTATGTGGTGGTCGGTAGCGTCAATAAACTGGGTAATCGGATCAGTGTCGATTGTTCCATTATTGATGTTCTGGCACCGCGGGCACCTTATTCGACCTTTCGGGAGGCGGATTCTCTTAACCAACTCCCCCGCCTTTCCGGTGACATCGTCGGCACCATGCTTGCGTACTCCAACCGGAGTGCCACTGTAGCATCCATTGCTCCAGAGGGAAATGTTCGCATTGATTCTGGAGCTATTTTACAGAAAATTTCCACAAAACCTGGTGATCTTTATGATCCCTCTACCCTGCGGCAGGATCTGAAATCGGTCTTTGCTTTGGGTTATTTTGATAATGTTGAAATTGAATCCGACGACACCCAGGCCGGCAAAAAAATTATCTTCCATGTTAAAGAAAAACCCTTGGTCGGTAGCGTGGTAATCACCGGTGCGGATGAGATCAAAGAGGAGGAAGTCCGTGATGCCGCCGGCATTACCGCCAACTCGATTCTCAATCCGTATAAGGTGAATGAGGCGGTCCAGAAGATCAAAGATCTTTACAAATCCAAGGGATATTACAATACCGAGGTCAACGGTCAGATCAGCACCGCTGCCGACGGCAAGGCTGAGGTTCGGTTTACCATCGCGGAAGGGGAAAAAATCACAGTTGCAGGGATCGCTTTCACCGGTAACACCAGCTATTCAGCAGGTGATCTTGAAGACGTTATCCAGACCAGTACCCACAAGTGGTGGATTTCTTGGCTGACCGATGCCGGCGTGCTCAAAATGGAGATCTTGCGACAGGATGCCGAGCGAATTGCCAACTTTTACCAAAACCACGGCTTCATTGAAGCGAAAGTCGGTGAACCCATTGTTCAGCAAAAGGAAGGGGACTTGTTTGTGACCTTTCCCATCGACGAAGGCCCTCGCTATAAGGTCGGTACGGTTGATGTTGACGGTGATCTGATCAAGAGCAAGGAAGAGATTCTTGCCGAGTTGAAAATTCGCGACGAAGAGTTTCTAAACCGGCAGGTGCTTCGCGATGATATCACCCGCATCACGGATATGTATTCCGAAAAAGGGTATGCCTTTGCCGACGTAAATACCAAAATCAACAAATCCGAAGAAAACAAACGCATCGACCTGGTGTTCCACATTAGTGAGGGCACCATGGCCTATATCAACCTGGTGGAGATCAAAGGCAACACCCGGACTCGTGACAATGTCATCCGCCGCGATCTCAAAGTGGAAGAGGGGGGCAAGTTTAATTCCAAGGCTATTCGTACCTCGACCCAGAAACTAAACCGTCTCGGATTTTTTGAAGAGGTAACGGTTACCCCCAAGCCGACTATGGTGGAGAACCAGATGGATGTGGTTGTGGATGTGAAGGAAAAATCCACTGGCCAGTTTAGTATTGGTGCAGGCTATTCCTCCTCGGAAAACATGCTCTTTATGGGTGAAATATCCGAAGACAATATCTTTGGCACTGGCAATAAATTGTCTTTGGCAGCATCCACTTCCAGCAAGTCAACTAAGTTCAACCTGACTTTTACTGACCCCCGGATCATGGATTCCCAGGTCTCCGGTAGTATGAACTTGTTTAACTGGGAACACGAGTACGACGATTTTACCAAGGATTCCACCGGCGGTAGTGTTCGGATAGGGCACCCGCTCTTTGAACAGTGGCGAATTTATTACGGATACACCCTTGCCGACACCCATCTTAACGACATCGCCGATGATGCCTCAACCTACATCAAGGAATCGGCAAACATTAATTGGGAAAGCAAGGTTGAGCTGACCTTTGTTCGCGATACCCGGGATAAGCTTTTTGCACCCACTCAGGGATCACGCAACAGCATAAGCGTGGAATATGCCGGTGGACCGCTGGGCGGTGATGCCCAGTATACAAAAGTTGAAGCCTCGTCTTCCTGGTTCTTCCCCATGATGTGGAGCACTGTTTTTCATGTGAAGGGTGCGGCGGGTCAGGCCTTTGAAAATGAAGCCGGAAAATTACCGGTGTATGAGAATTTTTTCTTGGGTGGCATGAACTCCATTCGTGGTTTTAAGTCAGCCTCCATCAGCCCGCTTGATCCGGTGACCGGAGACAAGATCGGTGGCGATAAGATGTGGTATGGGACCGTCGCCATCATGTTTCCGCTCATCAAAGATATGGGGATGGACGGTGAGATCTTCCATGATTTCGGTAATGTCTACGGCGATGGCGATAGTTGGGATTTTAGCGATTACAAGAAAACCGCCGGTGTCGGTATCCTTTGGACCTCGCCGCTTGGGCCGCTGCGTCTGGCATTGGGCTTTAATTTAGATAAGAAAGAAGACGAAGATAGCTCAACCTGGGATTTCAGTATGGGCGGTACCTTCTAGGCAATCCCTGAACACTTAACCAAAAGCTGTGCATGCAGTCGATCCTGGCGCGGCTGCGTAAACGCGGCCCATTTTTTGATATCTGCGGTCTTCATGGAGCTTCCACTGCCCTGCTGTTAAGCAGGGCAGTGGATACCTTGCACCAGACCATCTGCTGTATCCTTCCCGCGGATGAACATCTTGAACTGCTGGCTCAAGATCTGGCTTTTTTTTCGTTCTGTCGGGTACTGATTTATCCGAGCTACGAAATTCCACCTTATACACCGCTTTCTCCGGATCCGGCCACTGTCTGCCAGCGTCTTGCCACGCTCTACCAAATGCAGGAAAGTACAAAACCCTGCATTCTCCTAACCTCGGCTGAAGCGGTTTTGCGACGTGTTCTGCCGGCCTCCGCTCTAAGCAATCATTGCGAACTGGTTATCGTCAATGAAGAGATTGATCGAGAGTCCTTCATCGCCTCGTTGACCGCCGGAGGCTACCAGATCTGTGATATGGTTCGTCAAGAGGGCGATATGGCCCTGCGCGGCGGTATCATTGATGTGTTCCCCCCAGCGATTGATCCCGAGCTTTCTGGACCTCTTCGCCTCGATTTTTTTGGCGATACGGTCGAAAGTATTCGTCTTTTTGATCCCATTTCCCAGCGTTCAAAACAATCACTTGAAGAGGCTGTTTTACTGCCTGCTAGCGAATTGTTGTACCCAGGTGAGAAAAACCGTCGAGACTGGCTGGAATTTCTTCAAGACTCTGGTGACAAACACCAGTGGACCACGGAGGCGACGCGTAGCCTACGTGAACGTCTGGCTACCGGACAGCGTTTCCCCGGCAGTGAATTTTTTCTCCCCCTTATCTATGGGGGCTGGGAAAAATTGCACAGTGTGTTTGATTATCTGCCCGCCGATGCCCTGTTGATGGTGGCTGATGCCCCTTCTGTCGACCGGAAAATGGCCCTGGTTCGAGACCGGATTCGGGCCAATTACCAGGAAGCCGTCGACAAACAAACGGCTGCATTGCCTCCTGATGAACTTTTTCTAAGCGAGCTGCAATATACCGAGACCATAACAAAGAGGCTTTCGGCTCGTATATCAGTCCTTCCTGATCTGGAGGATTCGGTTGAGACGCTTTCCATAAGCTGCAGCGATCATGGTTTACTCGCCCAGGAGATTGAACTGCAGCGAAAAAAACGAGGGCTCCTGGCGCCTCTGGTTGACCGTATTGTTCATTGGCAGCAGCAGGAGGAAAGCACTGTCCTTGCCTGCCGTTCCCTTCGTCAGTGTGAACATTTACGGGAGCTCTTGGGCCATTATCAGCTGCAAACTGTCCTGCAACCCTCTCCATACGGGAGGGGGCTGGCGAAGGACAAAAATGTCGTTCACTGTTTTGAACAACCCCTGTCACTGGGGTTTGATCTAACCGAGGAGGGCGTCCATTTCCTCTCCGCCTCAGAGCTCTTTGGGGAGAAGCGGCTTCGTTCGGGGCGGCAAAAACGCAAAAGTCGCAACGAGGGGGAGGCTGTTCAGCTCGAACAGCTTGTTGAAGGGGACTGTGTTGTTCATCGTGACCACGGCATCGGGGTTTTTCAGGGCATGGTCAATATGGAAATTTCCGGCCAGCAGGGCGATTACCTCCTCATTGGCTATCGGGACGACGATAAACTCTACGTGCCGGTAGATCGTTTGCATTGGGTCAGCCGCTACCAGGGGCTGACCGACCAGGAACCAAAGCTCGACAGTCTTGGGTCGCAACGCTGGCAGACGACGAAGAAAAAGGTCAGTGATGCCGTCTGGAAAGTCGCTCAGGAACTTTTGGAGATTTATGCCAAGCGAGCTATGCGCGAGGGACATCGGTTTTCACCACCAGGCGATCTGTACCGCCAGTTGGAGGAGTCTTTTCCCTATGATGAAACCAGTGGTCAGGCCAAAGCCATTGATGAAGTCGTGGATGACTTGACCCATGATCAGCCCATGGATCGCCTGATCTGTGGCGACGTCGGCTACGGTAAGACCGAGGTTGCAGCCCGCGGCGCCTTCAAGGTTATCGAGGACGGATATCAGGTGGCTATTCTCGTGCCTACCACAGTTTTAGCGGAACAGCATGCCGCCACCTTCCGTGAACGATTTGGTTCCTTCCCGGTTGAAATTGCCTGCCTGAACCGGTTTCGTACCAACAAACAACAAAAGGAGATCGTTGCCAAACTTGCCTCCGGGGCCATTGACCTGGTGGTTGGGACCCATCGTTTGCTTTCAAAAGATATCCAGTTCAACAAGCTCGGCCTGTTGATCATTGACGAGGAACACCGTTTTGGTGTGGCTCACAAGGAAAAGATCAAAAGAATCAAGGCAAGCGTCGACGTCCTCACCCTGACCGCCACCCCGATTCCGCGAACATTGCAGATGTCGCTCCTCGGCATTCGTGACCTCTCGGTGATCTCGACACCGCCGCAACAGCGACGGGCGGTCAAAACTTTCCTTGCCAAGCACGATCCGTTGGTCATCCGTGAAGCGGTGGTACGGGAACTTGAGCGTGGCGGTCAGCTCTTTTTTGTCCACAACCGAGTACAGTCGATTCATCGTATTGCCGAAACCGTCGGTACACTCGTTCCCCATGCCCGTATCGGTGTTGCCCATGGACAGATGGCCGGCCCGGATTTGGAAAATGTCATGGTCCGTTTCATCAATCATGAACTTGATGTCCTGGTTTGCACAACCATTGTCGAATCCGGGCTCGATATCCCCAATGCCAACACCATTATTATTAATCGGGCCGACTACCTTGGCTTGGCCGATATTTACCAGTTGCGTGGGCGGGTCGGCCGCTCCAGCCGTCAGGCCTACGCCTACCTGCTAGTTACCTCCCTTGACCACCTCACCCCGGACGCGCAACAGCGTTTGCGCGCCTTGATGGATTGTTCCGAGTTGGGCGGTGGTTTTAAACTGGCAATGAACGATCTACAGATTCGGGGTGGCGGTAATCTGTTGGGTGTTTCCCAGTCGGGTCATATTGCCGCTGTCGGCTATGATCTTTACCTGGAACTGTTGCAATCCACCGTGGCTGATTTGAAACGAAGGGCCCTGGAAGGAGTCGAGATCACCACAACAGAGGAGATTGACCCAGAGGTTAGGTTGAAAGTAGCGGCCTACCTTCCCGACAGCTATATTCGCGATACCACCCAGCGCTACCAGGCATATCGACGTATATCCATGGCTGGCTTCGGGACCGAGGAGGATCTCGCTGATATCGAAAGTGAATTGATCGACCGTTATGGTAAAATGCCGCTTGAGGCAGAAACGCTCTTGGAGATCATCCGGATCAAACAGCAGTTTCGGCCGCTCGGTATCCACAAGCTCGAGCAGGCTCCTGAGGCTCTCGTGTTTTCCTTCGTCGAGCAAGCCCCGGTTGATCCCAACCGGCTGTTGGCCCTGATCCAGCAAAAGCCCACCAAGAAAAAGCCGTCCCCGGCCATTCGTCTTACCCCGGACCAACGGCTGGTTGTCCCGTATTCGGCCAAGGAAAGTGTATTTCCCCGGGTTTACGAAATTATCAACGCCTTACAGGGAGATAAACAATGAGCGCTACGCCACTTTATTGTGAAAAAATATTTCCGGTCTTCCCTTGGGGGGAGATCGATACCGTGCTGTTGGACATGGACGGCACCCTTTTGGACAAACATTTCGACGATTATTTTTGGGAGCAGTATCTGCCGGAACATTACAGCCTGGAATATGAGATTTCGGTGGAAGAGGCGAAAAAACAGTTGTTTGAACGCTACCATAAGGTGCGGGATACCCTGGACTGGGCTGATCTTGACTTTTGGTCGCGCGAGTTGGGCCTTGATCTGCAGGAATTAAAGATGCGGATCAATCATCTGATAGGGGTACACCCCTATGTGATCGAATTTTTTGAGTTTTGTCTCAAAAACCGAAAAAAACTCTACCTGATCACCAACGCCCATTCGCAATCTCTCGCGATAAAATTACAGAAAACAGCGATTGGGCCCTGGTTCGACCGCATTGTCTGCGCATCCGAGGTGGGGGTTGCCAAGGAAGAACCCGTGTTTTGGGAACGCCTAGAGTCCCTACTTGGTTATGACAAAAAGCGGGCTGTGTTGGTGGATGACACCGAAAAAGTGTTATTTTCGGCTCGTGAGCATGGCTTAGCCTACCTGCTGTTCCTGGCTAGGCCCAGTAGTCGTCAACGTGTGCAATATTCCTGTAATTTTCCCTCGATTGAATATTTCAAGGAACTGCTGCCCCGTTAAGCTTTGCAAAACTTGATGGTGTTGTAAAAACTCCGATCTACTGCGTCGTCGCGTTTTTTCGACACTCGACAGGCTTTATGTATGCCTCCGCGCCGGGGAAAGCGCTACTCTTTGCATATTTGTTTTTTTTCTTGGCCATCTCTCGGGAAGCGATAAAATTTTTACGAGTCCATCAAAACTGGTTATACATAAAAAAAAGTCCGCCTGTTCATGAACAGGCGGACTTTTTTTCGCGATTTATTGGGTGGCGGATCAGGCTTTTTTCTTGGGCCTAGCTGATGATCTGGTTGGGGGTCTTTTGGTCGCCGCGTTCTTTACTGCTTCCACTTCCGTTTTCAAGGATTCAATGGCCTCGGTCAGCGGCTGGGGATCAAAGCCGTTATCCTGCTGCTCCAATTTCTCCAGACGGGTGGGGAGATCACCGAGAATTTTTTCCGGGCTAAGACCGTCAAGCTTGGCTACGGTATCATTGAGTTTACTTTCAAGGGCTGCAACCTGTCCTTTTACTTCGCTCAGAGCCTGACCGGAGGCGGAAATCTCACTGGCAATGGTTTCCAGTTGTGCTGCCGCGACAAATTCACCGCTTTTGGTTTCCAGAGCCTCAAGTTTGCTGTTGAGGGCTGCAACCTGATCGCCCAGGGTCTGCTGACAGGCAGTGATCTTCTGAACTTCACTGCTGACGATGGATTGTAGTTCATCCTTCAGCTCACTCGCGGCTGGGGCTGCCGGAGCCTCTGGAACGGCGAGTGCCACGGGCGCGCAACACGTACCGCCTTTACAGGCCAAAGAGCCAACAAAGGAAAAGACAGGAGACAAGAGTTGAGCCACACCCACTTTCACGGCTCCATACATGGTCGCAGCAGTCTCTTTGTTGACCAAGGCGACCGCGAAAAGAAAAACACCGATAAGGAAGGCTATACAGACAGCCATACCGATGATCATGGCAATAGCCCATTGAACAAAACGGAAGGCTCCGATGATAATCAGGCCCAGAGAATTGAGAACGCCACCTTCGGGAGAGGCGCTGGTCAAGTAGGCCAAAAGGATAAAAATTAAGAGTACTACCGCCGATTTAATCAACGGTGCCCGCATCATATTTGTTCTCATCTTCTACTCCTCCGTTAGGAAACTCGCATCCAATCGCTGGGTATCACAAAGTACGTAAAGGGCGAAAAACAATTCGCTCACAATACGTGTGTCGGTTAATTCTGTGTGGTTTTAGTGTATTTGCGTGGGAACGGCAAGGGAAAATGTTGGTTGTCGGGGGGACAAGTGTGAATCGCAATTCATTTCTTTTCCAGGCTGCAATCCCCTGATTCCATGCACAAACCAGGATCGGGCTCTGCCAATGTCTGGCGGACCCAGTTGAAGGAGTCCTGGATGAGGACGAACGCATCGACAATAGCCGGATCAAACTGGTGGCCGACTTCCTCTATGATCCTCTGCACTGTTTGCGCATGGGGTATTCGTTTTTCTGGATCAAGAGCAGAGGTATATTCTTCGTAGGCATCGGCCACGGCCATGATGCGTGCCTCAATGGGGATTTTGCTCCCTCGAAGGCCCTGTGGATACCCTCGGCCGTCCCATCGCTCATGGTGAAAGTAGGCAATGTTTTGGGCAACAGTCAAAAAGCCGCTTTTCTGAATGCCTTCCATCATAGTCTTGATTACGTCCCCGCCTTTGCGGGTGTGCAATCGGAGTAGGGACTCTTCATTCGCGGAGAGGGTTGATTTTTGGGCAAGTATCTCATCGGGCACCGCTACTTTGCCGATATCGTGCAGGATGGCACCTTGGAAGAGGTTCTGGATAAAGTTTGGGGTCAGCTCATCGGCATACTCTGGCCGGCGTGCCAGTTCTACCGCCAGAAGACGACAATACTCGCGCACGCGTTCCAGATGGTTACCCGGGGTGACGTCTCGATACTCCGAGAGTTTGGCCAGGGCAAGAATGGCCGCATTTTCCATTTTTCGCACCCGGCTGAGAGAAGCGACCAAATTTTGTTCCAACTCTTGGCGGATTCCGATGTCACGCAAAACCAATTGCAGACCGAGCTTTTTCTCAGACCGCTGCAGGAGAGCCCCGCTGATTTCCACCTCAATCGGTTTGTTGAGGTGTGAGTTTAGTGCGATCCTCCAGGCCGAGATGACCACGCCACGCACAAGCGGTTGCAGCAGTTCACGTTCCACCCGTATTTGATCCTGGGGCGCCACGACATCAAAAAAAGAAGCCTGTTGAGGCAGCGTTCCCCCGTAATAATGGGTGAGATAATTTTGATTTGCCTGGAGAATATGGCCATGGGCATTGACGAGTAGAATATCGTCGACAATGGCTTCGTAGAGGATGCGAAACCGTTGTTCCGTGGCCTGCTGTTCCTCAGTCCGTCGCTTGACCTCTTTTTTTAAATATTGAGCCTGCTGGGTGAGCTTTTCAGCGGCTCTGCTTTCTTCCTGACGCAGCCGGTATTCCAGCCGGCGGGCGGAACTGTCCGCCCAGCTTTGGGTTGCGGCGATGAAGACAAAGCTGATCATGAAAAAGAGATTGCTGAACAAGCTGACCACCTCGTACTCGGAGAGCGAGCCGATCATGGTCATGGAAACCAGGTAGATTGCAATCAGGGCAAAGCCACTGATCAGGGTTTGCCAGGCGTTCAAAGGAGCGAGAGCCGTATACATGGTTATGACCACAATCACGCCGACATAGTAGGGAGAGGTAACCTCCCCCATACGGTAGACGGTGAGTACAGCAATACCACCGGCAAAGAGATAGCCGGTAAAGCCGATCATCCAGGCGCGTGTGTGGGAGCGATCAAAATAGTTGGCCGCCAGCAGCAGGCCGACGAAGCCGACCGCACCAAGACGATAGCGGAGAAATTCGGTAAAGTGTTCTCTGATCAGGAGATAATCAAGAGCGGTGAACAGCAGCATGATGCCGATTCCGACCAGAAGGATGGAGTACACCCGCTTGTGATGGAGTTGCTGCACTTCCTGTTGAAATTGCCGGTCGGGAGCCATGAGTCTCGCTGATTTTTTCAATACGTCTTTGGAAGCGGCATCTGCTGTCTGGTGAGATTGAATTCCTGTTCTCTGCGCAGGAAGGCTGCAACCACCACGGGATCAAACAAATGGCCACTTTCGCTGAGAATAACCCGGCAGGCTTCTTCATGGTTGAAGGCCTCTTTGTAGGGCCGCTTTGACGTCAGGGCGTCATAGACATCCACCAGGCTGACAATACGGGCCGACAGGGGGATAGCCTCTCCCTTGAGTCCTTGGGGGTAACCGGTGCCATCCCAGCGTTCATGGTGGCAGCGGGTTATCTCCTGACCGAGCCGGAGAAAAGACAGGCTTTCCGAATCCCGTTCCGCTGAAGCCAGCGCATTACTGCCAAGTTCACAGTGTTGTTTGATTACGGCGAATTCGTGTTCGGTTAATCGATCGGGCTTGAGCAAGATGGCGTCGGGAATGCCGATTTTGCCGATATCGTGTAGCATGGAAGAGATGCACAAGTCTTCAATGAAGTGATCGGTAATGATGGCCGGTGGATCGGGGGAAAGAGCCAACTCCATGGCCAGGATGCGGGTATAGGCACGAATCCGCAGTAAGTGGGTACCAGTGGTGTCATCACGGCATTCCGCCAAACTCGCCATGCCGAAGATGGCAGCTTGGCGAGAGGTGTCCAGCAATTGTTTGGACTCAAGAACCTGCTTTTCCATCCGCTTGGTCAGGGTAATGTCACGGACGATGAGTTGGAAGCAGTTTTGTTTTTCCGGCATGGTGACCGCATTGCCGCTGAGCTCCACCTCCAGGGTCCGGCCCCGGTAAGTCAGCATTTGCATCTGTATGCCGCGGATTTGTTCCCCCTGGCCGAGACGTGTAAAAATTTCCAGGTTGAGTCGGTCTCGGTCCTGGGGCGGGAAAAAGTCGGTCAGTGGTCGGTTCTTCAGGGCCTGGGCCGAGAGTTCCAGAATCTGTGCCCCATGGTGGTTGATCATTTGAATGATACCGCGTGGGTCAATCAAGACCACCAGATCGAGGATGTTGTTGTATAGATCACGGAATTTGAGATCCGATTCTTCCAGTTGGGCCATGCGCTGTTTGACCAGGGACTCCAGATTGCCGGTGTAGCGCTTCAGTTCGTTGTTGATCGACTGAAGACTTTTTTGTGCACGAAGGGAGCTGAGCAAGGTCTGGATTTCGTCGAAGCATTGGACCGTTGTGACGATGACTATACTGAGAAAGAAAAAAGAGTTGTTGATAAAAAAGTTAGTGGCTTCCCCGTTCAATGGACGTGATCCCAGATAGACGGTAATGGCGTAGACGAGGTACATGGCCCCACCCAAACCAAGGGACTGGGCGACATTCAGGGGAAGAACCGAAAAGCCGCCTGCAATCATCAAGAGAATGCCCACGTAATACCCCGAACCAAATCCACCGAGTTTGACTGTCATCAGGGCGATAATCAGGGTGCCTAAAAGAATGGCGCCGAACATTATCGTGCGACTGTAGTGTTTCACTTCCGGGGAGCGTAAGAGTTGCAACAGGACGATCAAAACGAGCACGAAACTCAGACGGTAGGCCAAAAACAAAGAAAAAAAGGGGCGGGCGTGCACATAATCCAAAAGGGCAAAGAACGAGAAAAAGACCGCGCCCATCCAGAGGCAGATTCGGGTACGCTGATAAAACAGTTCCTCCAATTCCTGTTTTACCGGGGTGTAGCCTGTTCGGGTTGCTGTCGTCATCATTCCTTAGTGGCCATGGCAAAGAGGTTGACGCCCGCCTGTTCAACCAGAATGTCGATTTTGTCGCCAAAAGGTGTGGGGGCAAAGATTTCCCGCAGCTCATCCTCGGTTCGGTAAATCAACTCCCATTTGAGCAGCTTATCGAGAAAGAGTGAGTCGGGGTAAAAGGTGAAGTTGCCCAAAAGCAGGGTGCCGCCGGGTTTGAGGTGGTTGTAGCACTGAGTGATGAGGGCACGAAACAGGCGTGGATCGAGGTAATCGCAGAGACCGGCGGAGTAGATGATATCCAGAGGCTCAATATGGTGCTTAGCACGCCCCAGGGCCCATTTGATCACATTCTCGCTCATCAGCCTGATTGCGGCACGATGGGGGAAGATATTGACATATTGATTGGTATATTGCAAAGCCTCGGAATCGATATCCACGCATAGGGCTTCGATGCTTTCACTGTACTCGCATTCGGAGAGAAAATCGAACAGCTCGCGGTTGGGGCCGCAGGCCAAGTTCATGATCCGTGTTGTCCGCCCTTCGGCGTGGATGGCTGCACTGCGCTGCATCAGTTGTTGTTTCATCAGGATACGCCGACCACGGATAGCCAGGGATCCAGGCCGTTGCAGGCAAAAAGCATCGATGATCTCGCCAAGTTTTCCTTCCCCTTTGGGAATATCGGCGTAGATATGCTCCATCATCAAAAAATCGCCGGCATATCCCTTGGGTTTGAAGTAGGCGCGTTCGGCGAAACGGCTGCGCATGAAGTAGGGGAAGATCTCCTTAAACACATAGCCCCACATAACTTCCCCGTAGTTGCTCCCGGCCATGATCTGCTCGAATTGGGGAAGGGACGTGTTGAGTTCGGCCAGCACTGCATGACAACGGGCCTCGCTTTCCGGATCCTGCTTCCCTTCGGCCTCTGCTTTCTGCAATCTATGGGAGAGGTTGAACAACTCCGTCTTAAAGGCCTCCATGCGGCTGCTGATACTGTGCCATTGCGAAGAGTTGATCAAGGCGGAGGGCAGTGGTTTGGCTTCGGTGTAACGGCTGGCATGGCGAGTGGATAGGGAATCGGCATAGCCGGCAATTGGTTCACGCTCACCGGCAATGCGGCGGAATTTGCCGCAGATTTTTTGGGTGAGGAAGATAAGGAAGTCGACAAAAAGCTCAGGCTTCGCGGCTCGCAGCTTTGTCATGACCATCTCGTCAAAGATCCCGACCCGGGCCTCTCCGGTGGCCTGAATGTTGCGGACACGCGACTCCCCATCAAAATAGCCGATTTCACCAAAGAATTCGCCTTCACCGATCAAGGCGACCGTGATCCGGGTATCGACTCGGTCGGTATAGTTGACCTCCACCGCACCGCTGACCAGATAGTAAAAGGCATTTGTGGCGGTTTCGGGGCTGAGAATGGGCTCTCCGGTGGAGAAATTACGAATGGTTGCATAGACGAGAACAGAATCAAGCAGGGCCGGAGAAATGGGCGTGGGGGGAGAGGTCATGGGGGGAGTCCTTTAGGCAATGTTATGGCACTATGAGAGGAGGAACTGCATAGACATCCGTTCAGAAAGAGGTGATGAGACCAATGGTAACGGCGTGGGCGCCACCATCGGTAAAGGTGCCATCCACCCCTTGGCTGTTGCTGATGGAACGGTTTTTGGTACGATGATACATGTAGGACAGGCCGATTTCGGCGGTCGGCGAGTAGCGGTAGCGAACACCGGCGCAGTAGACCGTGGCATCGGTATCCGGGAGTTCAAAGCCTAACGTCTGGTCCGGTACGGGTGTTTCATCGTAGGTGAACCCCAGGGTGGTGGTCCAGCGTTCATCCCAGTCGTACGTCAGCCCGATGCGGTAGGCGTTGGTATCCTTCCAGTTTTTGGTGATCGCACTGTCAAAGACGTTAAGGGGCGGTGTGGTGAAGTCCTGGGCGTATTCGAAGTCCAGCTGTTTAAACGAACTCCAGTAAGTGCGGTCCCAGCCCAGTTCGATAGTGAGACGGTCAAAACTGTAGGCGGTCGCCAGGCTGAACACGGCTGGCAAGGTGATGTCAATGGCGGTGGGGCCGGAATAGAAAAGAACCGGCACGGAACCGGCCATTGCCCGCAACTGCCCGCTACCGGAGAGGTTTAGCGTAACTTCAGAGCGATAGGTGGCGGCGACATTCCAATCATCGGTCGGGCGCAGGCTGAGGGCGAGATTGTATCCCAACTGGGTATCCGAGGCCTCCGAGGAACGGCTTGCCGAGCTTAAAGGTGCAAGGGGAAAGGTGGGGGCGGTGAAGTCATTGTCTACCTCGCCCTTGCCGTAGATGAGGCTTATACCTCCTCCGAGGCTTAGCCAATCGTTGACCTGATAGGCCACGGTCGGGTTGGCCTCCACCGTGATCAGTGAAAATTTTTGGGAAAAGGCTTGGGGATAGGGTTGTTGCCACTGTTTGGCCAGACCGTAGGGATAGGTGAGGGAAAATCCGAAACGCAGCTTCCCGTACTGTGGGGAAACGGCGTGGATAAGCGGCATTAAAAACAGTTCGCTGTCCGATTCACCGTTGAGCGCCGACAATCGGTTGTCTGCGTAGCTGATGGATGGAAGATAAAGCGTGGTAAGACTGGTTTCAACCCGCCACTGATCAGGCTGAAAGGCCATGTTGGCCGGGCTGTAATAACTGGCGTCCGGGCCAGGCGTATAGGCGATATGGGCACCGGAAAGACCGACGGCACCCAAGGATTGGTTGGTGATCCGAAAACCGGAGGCCTGTACGGGTTGCTGCAAGGCGGCAAAACTGAGTAGAGTTCCCACTAGGAGGCGGCCGCAAGCACAGGTGTTGCCCCTAACCTGAGGTCGTCGACATACTGTCATGGGAGCTCCTGTAAAAAATAAAATCGTCTGGGTTGAAAAGGGAAAAAGTGCATTGCTGATCGTAAGGCGATTATAGCATTGAATTGAAAAAGTAAAATAAATTTAGTCTAATAATCATGCTCACCAAAAAATCGATTATGAGAATTTTAACCTTTCTTTAGGTAAATTTACCTAGACAGTCTGGAGTAAGTGTACTTACCGTGTAAAGGTGTGATGGAAATGGTCGACCAAAAAAATCATTATGTGGACTGATCGGTTTGACTCAGCCGATTTTAAGGGAAAGATTGTGCAGTTGTTGTGATGGATAAGAATAAATCGTGGGAAAATATCCCGTCGTTGGAGGGATTGGAGATTGAGTGGGACTATGCCCCGGAGAGTGCTCGTGATCAGAGAGCGCATGTGCGGCTTGGTATGCCCGTGGTCGGCAAATTAATCGATGTGGCGGAGATCGTGGTCAAATTGGCCACCAGTAAACAGACCTATAATGGCCGGTTGGTGGATATCAGCGAAGGTGGCTTGGCCCTGCGCTTGCCAGTCGCCCTGGAAACAGATCTGCCGGTCAAGGTCGGCCTGATTTTGGCTCAAACGAAGATTATTGCCCGGGCTCGAGTGCGGCATGTTGAGGCCGGGAAAGAGGGCTTTGTGATCGGACTGCAGTTTGTAGATTTACCCCCGGAGAGCGCGGAGTATATCAGCGGGTTCTATGCTGCCAAGGTGCTGGGGCACATGGTCTGATCAGTTATCGTAAAATCTGTGCTTTGTATTGCCTGTGTCTGATTTTTCCCGGCACAGCAATTATTCCCGGAGGACGATCCGCAGGCTACCCTCCCGCACTTCGATTACAGCAACCCCGTCGGCAAAGCTTTTCCAGAAACCGGGATCGGTCCCAAAGGTTTCAATGAGATCAATATTTTTTAATCCTCCCAACCAGGCATTGGGCAGAGGCACGCCCATGACCGAAATACCACGTAGGATCACCACCGGCCGTCCCTGGCGATAGGTCATTTCCGCTCCAGCCCGCACTTTAAGCACCTTGCCACCCATGATGGGGAAGTCCGGATCAACCGGGATGAGCAGTTTGACGCTGATCAAATCCTGGGAAAAATCAACAACCATTCGCCGGGCGAGATCCGTATTCTGGGCAATCAGACCATTAATTTCCCGCTCACTCAAACTAATTTCGTGGGAGGCTCCTTCCTCGCTATAGGGCTCGGGGGAAAGGTCGGTATCGGTTATTTGCGCATCGGGCCGAGACGACCGATCCGCGCGATTGCCCCAGTGTTCAAATCGTTCCAGCTTTTGTTCAAGCCGTTGTTCTTCCGCGCGGCTGAGTTCCACCGGCTGAAACGGTTGGGGAAAAAGCCAACTTCTAATGATGAAGAAAGTGACCAGCATTGCCAGGAGCATTGCGGAAAAGACAATGCCAAACAACTTGGTTGCTGATAATCCAGTCTTTTGCGGGGTAGGTTCCATAGGTTCTCCATGGTTGAAAGATCTTTCTCTATACGATAGCCGAGGTCCTCTGTCAAACACCGATGAGTGGGGTGAAAAAAAGCGGTTCAAAAAACGAAAGTGCAAGTTTTTAAGGGGGAAATCCTTTACGTTACGTTGTCGTAATAAGCCGTGTCGTCGTGGTTTTCTGCTTCGTAACTCGTTGTTTTAGTGGAGCATGGCTTTCGAGATTTTTCTGCGGGGCCATCATTATTGACTTGCGCCACGGCGCAATCTCCGGTAAGTGCATCGCACCCGTTGTCAGGGCCTTGAAACTCTCCGAGGAATTTTTATGGTGGTGAATACCTATTTCCTTTTTATTCTATCTGTTCTTCTGCTTGGTTATCTGCTGGAATTGGCAGTGGCCCTGCTCAATCTCCGTTGTCTCTCCCCTGAGCTTCCGGCGGAATTCAAGGGCGTTTTTGATGCCCAGGAATATGCCCGGTCCCAGGAATACACCAGAGCAACCACTCGCTTCTCCCTGATACAGTCGAGCGTGAGTCTGGTACTCACCCTCGGATTCATCCTGGCTGAAGGCTTCAACTTCATAGATCTGGCGGCGCGTAGCTTTGGGTGGGGATCAATCGCCACCGGACTGGTGTTCACCGGTCTGCTTGCCCTGTTAACCTCAATCGTGAATCTGCCCTTTGCCGTATATTCGACCTTTGTTCTTGAGCAGCGCTTCGGTTTTAATACCACCACCTGGACAACCTTTGTTTTGGATCAGCTGAAAGCGATGCTTCTCGTGGTGTTGCTTGGTGGGCCTCTTTTGGCTGCCATTCTCTGGTTTTTTGAAACCAGCGGGCACGCGGCCTGGCTTTACTGCTGGCTGGCCGCGGTACTCTTTATCCTTGTGATCCAGTTTTTGGCACCGGTGGTGATCATGCCGCTGTTTAATACCTTTGTTCCGCTTGAGGAAGGATCGTTGAAAGAGGCGATCACCCGTTATGCCCAAAAACAAAAATTTGCCCTCCAGGGAATTTACACCATGGACGGGTCCAAGCGTTCCAACCGGGCCAACGCCTTTTTTACCGGATTTGGCCGTTTTCGCCGTATTGTCTTTTTTGATACCCTGATCGGCAAGCTGGCGGAAAACGAGCTGCTCGCCGTCTTGGCCCATGAGATGGGGCATTACAAACTGCGGCACATTCCCACCATGATGGTGCTTTCCATTTTGCAGATGGGGCTGATGTTTTTTATCCTCTCACTTTTTCTCGGTAATCAGGGGCTATCCGCCGCCTTTGGCATGGAGCAGGTCTCGACGTATGCGTCGCTGGTCTTTTTCGGGTTTCTCTATAGCCCCATTTCCATTCTTCTGGGTATTGGATTGAATATCTTTTCCCGCCGTAACGAGTATCAGGCCGATCGCTACGCCGCTGAAACCCTGCAAGAAGAATGCGGCAGCGAGGCCCTGATCAGTGGGTTGAAAAAACTGAGCGTGAGCAATCTCAGCAACCTGACCCCGCACCCATTGAACGTCTTTCTCAATTACTCCCACCCGCCTGTTCTGGCTCGTGTTGAAGCCCTGCGGCAGCAACATCCTCTTGGTTGTAATGGCTGATTCGTTGTCGATCGACAGCTGTTTGCACGCGGCCTGGCTCAGCCAGTTGGTCCGGGAGTACCGAGATATCTGCTACCAGTATCGGCTAGAACTGGAGTTGCCGATTCTGACCATCAGCCGGAGCCGCAAGCAGCTGGGCAGTTGGTCGGCTCAAGAGCGGATTCTCAGCCTGAGTCATTTCCTTATCATTGAATATCCCTGGTCCTTGACCCTTCAGGTGCTCAAGCACGAGATGGCTCATCAGATCTGCAGCGAGCTTCACGGCAGGGACGATGACGGCCATGGGCCGTTGTTTCGTGAGGCCTGCAGCCGGTTAGGCCTTGATCGCTCTTTTCACCGTGCCGGTGCCGATCTTCAGAAATCTGTGTCCACTTTGGAGCCTGGAACGGCCGCCACGGAACCTGGCCGGCAGATTATTGAAAAGGTGCGCAAACTATTGGCCCTGGGCGAGTCGGAAAACGAGCATGAGGCAGCCCTGGCCATGCAGCGGGCACGTGAACTGTTGGACCGCTACCGGCTTGATTTTTCAAGCCTGGCCAATGACCAACAGATGGTACATCAGACCATCAATACCGGCAGTCGAACGTTTCCTTCCCACCGCAAGACGATTTGCGCCCTGCTTGAAGCCCATTTCGGGGTGCGGGTAATTTGCGCCTCCTTGTACGATCCTTTTGCCGATTGCTCGCTGAAGACGATCGAACTTTTGGGACCGGAGGAGGATGTGGCCATCGCCGAGCACTGCTACCATTTCCTCGAAAACCGGTTGCTGACCCTGTGGGCGCAGAATCGGCATCGTTTTGTTGGCGGCGGATTGAGGGCTCGCAAGAGTTATTTTTTAGGGATCCTGGCCGGGTTCAAACAAAATCTGCAGCGATCATCGCCAGACCATGGAAAGAATCCAGCGCAGGCGTCTCCACCATTGTCCAATACTCTGCCGTCCTTGCTGGCAGAGGAGCGCCTGGATGCCTTTGTTGCTTGGCGTTTTCCTCGTTTGAGTCGTCGGCGAGGTCGGTCGGTAAGCATGCATGGTGAGGCCTACCGGCAAGCCGTGGCCACCGGCCGTGAACTGACCCTGCACCGGCCGGTCAATGATGCGGACACCCCCCTGCGGCTCCCGCGGTAGGGGACATCTTTTGTTAGAGTTAGAATAGGATAGCCCCCAGGCCTTGACGCCGGGCTTTTGCGTTGAGTATAGAACAGCAGCACGTTGTAGAAGGAGGAGGAGAGGATTGGTTAATTACGCAATGGAACGATGGAATATCAACAAGTCATCGGATTTGTACGGTGTCACCGAGTGGGGTGGCGGTTATTTTTTTGTGGCCGAGAATGGCGACATGATGGTGATGCCCGCTCCCGGAGACACCGACCGTGCGGTGAGTATTGCGGAGATTTCCCGAGGCATCCGTGAACGCGGCTTTGATATGCCGGTGCTGCTGCGGATTGAAAACATCCTCGATTCCCAGATCACCAGCCTCAACGAGACCTTTCGCGTGGCCATGGAGGAACTTGGATACAAGGGTTCGTTCATGGGCGCGTATCCGATCAAGGTCAATCAACAGCAACAGGTGGTGGAGAAGATAGCCCAGTTCGGTTCACGCTACCACCATGGTCTGGAGGCCGGTTCAAAGGCCGAACTGATTGCCGCCATGGGCATGATGCGCGACAAGAAGGCGGTGCTCATCTGCAACGGCTACAAGGACGAGGAGTTTATCGATCTTGGCCTTTATGCCACCAAGATCGGTTATACCTGCATCCTGGTGGTTGAAATGCCCGATGAGCTGCCCTTGATCATCGAGCGTTCGAAAAAACTGCAGGCCAAACCGATCCTTGGTATTCGTATTAAGCTCTCGGCCCAGGCCGGTGGGCACTGGTCCGAGTCCGGCGGCGAGCGTTCCATCTTCGGCCTCAATACCAGTCAGCTTATACAGGCGGTTGATCTGCTGACCAACGCCGGCATGCTCGACTGTCTCAAACTGGTCCACTATCATCTGGGTTCTCAGATCTCCAATATTCGCGAGATCCGTACTGCCGTCAACGAAGCCTGCCGAGTTTACGCCGGTCTGGCCAAGGAGGGGGCCCAGGTAGAGTATCTTGATCTCGGCGGTGGTCTGGCCGTGGATTACGATGGCTCGCAATCCAACTTCCTCTCCAGCCGCAACTACACTCTCAAGGAGTACTGCACCGACATCATCGAGGCCGTCATGACCTCGCTTGAAGATGAGAGTATCCCCCATCCGGTGATCATCACCGAGTCGGGCCGGGCCCTGGTGGCCTATTACTCGATCTTGCTGTTCAACATCCTTGATGTGACCAAGTTTCAGGCCGACCCACTGCCCAATACCTTGCCCGAGGACTGCCCGCCCCAGCTCGAGTACATGCGCCAGGCGCTCAAGGACCTGACCATTCGCAATATCCAGGAGGTGTTCAACGACACCATCTTTTACCGCGATGAGACACGGCGGTTGTTCCAGACCGGCAAGATCACTCTGCGTGAACGATCCCTGGCGGAACGGCTCTTTTGGACCACCATTAACGAGATCAGCCGGTTGGCCAAGGATCTGAAGAATCCGGGTGCGGAACTCTCCGACCTGGACCGGGTGCTGTCGGATTTTTACTACTGCAATTTTTCCGTGTTCCAGAGTCTGCCGGACTCTTGGGCTATTGGTCAGCTTTTTCCCATCATGCCGATCCACCGGCTCGACGAGGAACCGACCCGCAAAGGAATTCTGGCCGATATCACCTGCGACTGCGACGGGAAGATCGACCAGTTCATCGACAAGCGCGGGGTCAAGCGCTTCCTGCCCTTGCATGAGTTGAAACCCTACGAAGAGTATATTCTCGGGGCTTTTTTGGTTGGTGCCTATCAGGAAACTTTGGGTGATTTGCATAACCTGCTGGGTGACACCAACATCGTCACCATTCGTATCCAGGAGCAGGGCGAATTTGAGTTCGTCAGCGAGCAGGAAGGTGACACCGTGGCCGAGGTACTGTCTTACGTCCAGTATGATCCCAAACGGCTCTTTGTCCGTTTCCGTGAAACAGCAGAACAGGCGGTGCGCGATGGCAAGATCTGTGCCCAGGAACGGCGGGAGATTGTCGCCGCCTATGAAGCGGGTCTGCGCGGTTACACCTATTTTGAACGATAGTTTTCCTGCCCAGTGATACCGGGTCAACAGGTTACAGGTTTTTTTTATTTTTTGAGGAGGTCCCCATGTCCCACGTCCTTATCATTGGCGCCGGCGGTGTCGGCTCCGTTGTTGTCCATAAATGCGCCCAGGTCGGCGAGGTCTTCAGCCAAATCACCCTCGCCAGCCGCACCGTCTCCAAGTGCGAAGCCATTGCCCAATCAGTCAAGGAACGCACCGGCGTAACCGTGGCCGTTGAACAAGTCGATGCCGATAACGTGGCCGAGACCGTCGCCCTGCTGAAGCGGATCAAGCCTGATCTGGTGCTCAATGTGGCCCTGCCGTACCAGGATTTGCCGCTGATGGACGCCTGCCTCGAGGCCGGAGTCGATTACCTCGATACCGCCAACTACGAGCCGCCAGAGGTGGCCAAGTTCGAGTACAAGTGGCAATGGGCCTATAAGGAGAGGTTTGAAAAGGCGGGTCTGAGCGGGCTGCTCGGTTCCGGGTTTGATCCCGGGGTGACCAACGTTTACTGCGCTTATGCCCAGAAGCATTACTTCGATGAGATCCATACCCTGGACATTATCGACTGTAACGCCGGTGACCATGGGCAACCTTTTGCCACCAACTTCAACCCGGAAATCAACATTCGCGAGATCACCCAGCGCGGTCGCTACTGGGAGCACGGCGAGTGGGTCGAGACCGATCCGCTTTCCTGGTCGATGAACTACGACTTCCCCGAAGGGATCGGCTCTAAAAAATGTTTCCTTATGTACCATGAGGAACTCGAATCCCTGGTGGAGAACATTCGCGGCCTCAAACGAGCCCGGTTCTGGATGACTTTTTCCGAGCAGTACCTCACCCACCTGCGGGTGCTGGAAAATGTGGGCATGACCCGGATCGACCCGGTTACGTACCAGGGGCGGGAAATAGTACCGATCCAGTTCTTGAAGGCGGTTCTGCCCGAGCCCGCATCGCTCGGTCCGTTGACCAAAGGTCGCACCTGTATCGGTTGTGTGATGAAAGGGATCAAGGACGGCAAGGAAAAGCAGATTTATATCTACAATATCTGCAGCCACGAAGAGGCCTATCGCGAGGTCGGCTCCCAGGCGATCAGCTACACCACCGGCGTCCCCGCCATGATCGGAGCCAAGATGATGCTCCAAGGCTTATGGAAACGCGCCGGCGTATGGAATATGGAAGAGTATGATCCGGATCCTTTTATGGAGGATCTCAACAAGCATGGCCTGCCCTGGGTGGTGGTCGAGCTGTGAATCTGACCGGTCCTGGGCGTTATAACGGCCGCTTATCCTACCGGTTTGATCCGGCGCGGGTGGCCGCCACCCCGGCTTTTGTGGTTGATGAGGGACTGCTGGCCGATAACCTCGCCATCCTGGCCCAGGTTAAAGAGGCCACCGGCTGCAAAATCCTGCTCGCCCTGAAATGCTTTGCCATGTACAGCGTCTTCCCGCTCCTGCGCCAGACCCTTGATGGTGTCTGCTGCAGTTCGCCCCATGAGGCCCGTCTTGGGCGGGAGGAGTTCGGCGGCGAGGTGCACAGCTTTGCCGCCGCCTACTCGGAAGGTGATATTGTCCAGTTGGCCGGGACCTGTGACCATCTTGTGTTCAATTCCTTTGACCAGTGGATCCGGTTCCGGGCCCTGGCTGAAAAGCAGGCGAAAGAGGCTGGCCGTTGTCTGGAGTTTGGTTTGCGGATCAATCCCGAGCATTCGGAGGGTGCCACCCCGATCTACGATCCCTGTTCCCCAGGCTCGCGCCTTGGTATTCGCAGGGGCGATTTTCGCCTCGACCAGCTGAAGGGGATCAGCGGCCTGCATTGGCACAACCTCTGCGAGCAGGATGCCGACTGCCTGGAGCGGACCGTGGCCGCGGTGGAGCAATCCTTTGCCGACGTTATTCCCCGGATGACCTCGGTCAACTTCGGCGGGGGCCATCACATTACCCGTCCGGGCTATGACCTGAAGCTGTTGGTCGATATCATCATTCGTTTTCAACAGCGCTGGGGTGTGCAGGTCTATCTTGAACCCGGCGAGGCTGTGGCCTTAAACAGCGGTTACCTGGTGGCCACGGTACTCGATGTTGTCCAGGCCGACATGCCCATTGCCATTATGGATGGTTCGGTTCCGGCCCACATGCCGGACGTATTGGAGATGCCCTACCGTCCGTATATCGTCGGCTCCGGCGAGCCGGGCGAGAAAAACTGGACCTGCCGCATTGGCGGGCTTTCCTGCCTGGCCGGTGACGTGGCCGGGGAATACTCCTTTGATGCTCCCCTTGTTCCCGGCGATCGGCTGGTGTTCACCGACATGGCCATCTATACCATGGTCAAGGCCAATACCTTTAACGGGGTGCAACTCCCCTCGATCATCCGTTATCAGCCGGAAAGCGATGCCTTTACCTTGGTGCGCAGTTTCGGCTACCAGGATTTTAAAACCCGTCTCTCCTGAGCCTCTTTATCTCTCGATTCCCCGATCTCCTAGCAGTGATCTGCCATTGACAGAACCTTTCAGGGTGGATAGGGTTGCCGGTAACTTTGCAGTTAAACCGGTATCTTGTTGTCATCTTGTACACAGGGGAAAACAATCATGACGGATATGCTGTATACACCAAAGAGCGAGATCGACGCCCGCATTCAGCTCTTCCAGACCATCCTTGATCAGTTGTGCCTCGATGGAGCCTTGATCATTCACCACACCAACCTGTTTTATTTCAGCGGCACCTCTCAAGCCGCCCATCTCTTTATTCCCAAGGCAGGCAAGCCGGTGCTCATGGTTCGCAAAAGTTATGCGCGGGCCTGCGAGGAGTCGCCCCTTGAGGAAATTCTTGACGTCAAGAGCCTGAAGGCGATCCCCGACCTGCTCAAGGAAAAGGGCTTCAACCTGGAAAATATTGGCCTGGAGCTGGATGTTATCCCTTACAATACCTGGCAGTTTTATAAGAAGGTTTTTAAGGATTGTAATCTCAGCGACATCTCCGAAGGGATCAAGCGTATCCGCACCGTCAAATCGGTTTTTGAGGTGGATCTGCTGCAGCGGGCCTGCGGTGTGCTTGATCAGGTCTTTGCCGAGGTACCCTCATGGTTGCGTGAGGGTATGACCGAGATCGACCTGGCCAGCCTGTTTGAGGCCGGAATGCGGCGGCGCGGTTATGGAGGCTGTTCCAAGATGCGCGCCTTTAACCAGGACTTCTTTATGGGGAATGTCACCACCGGTGCCAGTGGTGCGGCTCCAACCTATTTCGACGGTCCGGTGGGGGGCTTCGGCCTTACCCCGGCCAATAACCCTCATGGCGCTGGCTGGAAGGTGATCGGTAGAAATGAGGTCGTCTATATCGACTACACCTGTGTCATTAACGGGTACACCGCCGATGGCGCCCGTATGTTTGTCATCGGAGATGTCTCCGAGCAATTGCGCAAAGCGCATGCCGCATCCCTCGAAATTCAGGCCGCCCTGGTGGCCATGATTCGGCCCGGAGTCCTCTGCGAGGAGGTCTATGCCAAGTCGGTGGCGCTGGCCGACCAGATGGGTTTGGAACCGCACTTCATGGGTATCGGTGGCGATCGTGTTCGGTTTATCGGCCATGGTGTAGGGCTGGAACTCGACGAATACCCCATATTCGCCAAAGGGGTGAAGATGCCTCTAGCTGCGGGGATGACCTTTGCCTTGGAACCGAAATTCGTTTTTGCCGACGGTGCGATCGGTACGGAAAACACCTTTGTGCTCACCAATGGTGGGCCCCAGGCTCTGACCCGGGCACCGGAGGATATTATCCGAGTTTGAGTTATTGGCAAGCAATCGCAGCGGAGGATCGTCGGCCGATTCTCCGCTTGACTTCTGAAGAGAAAATATAAAAAATAAAGGAAGTGTAAGCACTTTAGCCCCCCTTACTTCGGAGAAGACCGTCTATGCCCGCAGCTTCTGGTCTGCAATCAGCTGGCGCTATGCCCCAGAACCCAGCATCCATCGGTTTCCAAGGCGATATCGCCTTTATTGCACTGGATAATATTTTTCAACTTTTTGATTTTGCCGCCCTCAGCGGTAAGCTAGAAGTTCATTCTCAAGACAATGATGGCATCTTCTATTTCAACGGCGGTGTATTTACTTACGGTACGTTGCGGATCAATCCACACCGGATCGGTTCCATGTTGCTCGAAAATGGGGTGATTACCCGTGCCCAACTCGAAGAATGCCTGCAGTTCCACGAGCCGTCCGAACAACAGCAGCCCCTGGGCCGGATTCTGGTTGATAAAGGCTATGTGGATCCGCAACTCCTTGATGTGTCTCTGGAGCGGCAGGTCAAGGAGGCCTTTTTTGAAGCCTTGGCCTGGCAAAAAGGAACTTTTGTTTACTATCCAGGAGAAGAGCCGGCTCCGGCAACCGCACAGCTGCAGGAGCGGGTGGACCATCTTCTTTTGGAAGGTATGGTCTATCTGGACAGCTTAGCTACCCCCTAAATATCGATATTCCCGGTAGCCTGCGCAAGGAGCGATCAGCGCACTAACGCACCGTTTTCGCGAAGCGTTCCTGTTCGCTTTTGTGACGTCTTGCGCCGTTATCAAAATTTGTAGGGATGAAGAGACGCAGGGCTCGTCTCTTCTGCTTTTTTGCCTTTTTTCTGCTCTATTCCCGTTAGATGGTCCCCGAGGCCACTTTCTGTTCGATAATCCGCCCTCCCTGTAGTATATGAGCAATCGCTTTTGCACATTTTCTGGATCTTCCGTTGTCCAGGGGGACGATTTTGTCAGTGACGGTTTTTTCCAGGAAACAGCCTTGCAAAAACGCCAAGAGTAGATAGTTTTCCACCCGGCGGCTTGTCACTCCGCGCCGGGGTGCTTTCAGGTTGCGTTATTTTGAATTGTGATAGCTTCGTAATATCCCCAACGGAAAGTCCTGCCTCTGTAGACAGCGACTTGCGAAGCTCGAAACGTCGTCTTGTCGTATTTTACAAGAACGACAATCGTCACTGATCACAGGGAGCATTCACGGGACGTATGGAGCAGGAAAAAGTCTTCGAGCGGTTGTTGCAAGTGCTCGCTCGCTATTGTCAGGAACGGGAGGTCGGCAATTTTGTCGATTACCTGGACCCGGATGAATTGCGGCAGCGGTTGCATCTCGAACATCAGGCTGAACAGGGCGATTGGGACGCGCTCTTTGCCTGGGTGGAACAATATCTGGCCCATGCGGTCAAAACCAATCACCCAGGCTATGTAAACCGGATGTGGGCCGGTGCCAATCCTCCTTCGATGATTGGCGAGATGGTTGCGGCGATCACCAACACCTCGGCCTGCACCTTCGAGACCGCGCCTGTCTCCACCCTGATGGAAAAATATATGTTGCAGATCATGCTTGATCTGGTGGGGTTTAAAAATGGTTGCGGCCAGATGACCACCGGCTCGAGCAATGCCAACATGATTGCAATGATGTCGGCCCGCAACGATCTTAGCCCGGAGATCAAGCAACGGGGGCTGTTTAATCGGGCCGAGCTGTTTGGCTTTGTCAATGCCGATGCTCACTATTCCATGGACCGGGCAGCCAATATTCTGGGGCTGGGCTCCGAACATCTGTTAAAAATTCCGGTCGATAACCACGGGCGGATGCGGGTGGACGAGCTCGAGCGGCAGCTCGCCAAAGTGGTGGAGCAGGGTGGCGTGCCTTTTTGGGTGGCTGCCACCGCTGGAACCACCGTTCGTGGCGCCTATGATCAAATTGCACCTTTGCTCGAGTTGCGAGAACGCTACCGGTTCTGGCTCCATGTCGACGGCGCCTGGGGTGGGGCGGCGGTCCTGAGTGAAGATCTTCGCAGCCGCTTCTTGCCCCATCTGGAACAGGCCGATTCCTTTACCCTGGATTTTCATAAGATGCTGGGTACGGCTCTGATGTGCAATGTCCTGTTGTTTAATCGTCGACCATGCATCTTGCGTGAGGTCTGCAGTGCAGGCGATGAGAGTTACATCTTCCGCGAAGGAGACAATGGCGAAGTCCGCGATCTGGGCACCATGTCGCTGCAGTGCGGACGGCGGGTCGACAGCCTGAAATGGTTTCTCGACTGGAAGTTTTACGGTCAGGCCGGATTGGCGACACGGGTGGAAAAATATCTGCAATTGTGTCAGTACGCCGAGCAGCAGGTTGAGCAAGCCGAGGAGCTTGAAATGGTAGTTCCCCGGGAATCGTTCAATATTTGTTTCCGGCACCGGGCACCCCAGGGTGTCCCGGTGGCGAGCTTTAATAAAGCCTTGCGGGAACGGCTGCACCGCACCGGCCGTTCTTTGGTGGGCACCGGACTGGTCAACGGTGAGCTGGTCCTGCGGCTTCTGATCACCAACGTCAATGTCGATAAACCCGAGATCGACACGTTTTTCCGAGCGGTCATTGAGACCGGCCGTGAACTGCTGGCCGAAAGGAGCGGCCCGGAGAGAACGCAATAACGAGGTAGGCATGAGCGACAACGAATATCTGGTCACGCAAAAGGAGGCGGCTGAATTTCTCAACGTCTCCACCAAATCCATCAGCCGCTACCGTAAACGGGGATTACCCTTCAAATTGATCCTCAATCCAGGAACCGGCAAGCAGGAGGTTCGCTTTCGCTACGCTGATCTCGAACGCTGGGACGAAGGCCGGCAGTTATTGGCCACTTACGCCCGCGATGGCGAAGAATCGGTCGAGTCCGCTTCCCGTTCCACCGGCGTGCGGTCGTCTGCCTCAATGGAGAGCGTTGAGAGTTATCTTGCTGATTTGCTCGACTCTTATAAGGATCAGATAGAGCTGCTGAGGGATCAGTTGGAGGATATGCGCGAGCAACTTGCTCGGCGTGATCGCCAAATTGATGATCTGATGCGATTGATGGTCGGGTTGCAGCTTGAATACAAACCGATGCCTGCTGAAAATACTTCCGTCGTTTCATCACCTCAGGCGCATGCATCCGAGGCCATGGAGCAGATGGAGGTGAAAAACAATGGCATTTACGAGGTGGTGGAGTTGCCGCAGGCTGAAGCCGTCGTCGTGGCAAGTGCCGTCGAGTTGCAGGAGGAAATCGATTTTCAGGATGTTGAGGTGATGGAGAAAAAGATTTTCTCCCGAGAGGAACTCTCCCGTTCCATCCAGCGGCTCCGTACCAAGGGAAAGAGCTACGAGGAAATTGCCCGGGGGCTGAATCAGATCAACGTCGCCACCCTGTCCGGGCAGCCGCAGTGGAATGTGCTTGAGGTGCAGAATCTGCTGCCGCCATTGGTGTCCCCCCCTTTTGGCGTGAAAGAGCTCGGGTAAGGGAAGGGCTCAGCCGTCATGCCCCAAAAAAGGCATCAACGATGACGGCTGAGGGATATGTGCTACGCTTCCAATGTAAATTTCCAGGCGCAGAACCATTTGTCCGGGTGTCGGTCCGGCGGGCAGCCGACGCACTCGGTAACGATGCGTGTATCAATGGCGCTGGCAAAGGTGGGGTATTCGACCATGCCTGCTGATTTACAGGGGTAATCGGGTAGCCCTTTGCGTTTTCGGGCGGCCTGTACGCGGCAGTTGTTCATGTAGAAGATGATACAGTTGTCGCCCACATCCTCCATCGACTGCTCATTGATAAAGGCGTACATGCGAAAGGCCAGTGCTTTCTTCAGAGCCGGGATGCCGCCATTTTTTGGCAGATTGAGCAGTTTCTTGATTCGGCTGGCCTCAAAAGGGGAAAACCTGGTCCAGCAGGTATCGTTGCACCGCTTGGCATCGCCCATGCCAAACTGTTTTTCCACAGCCTGAAACCAGATGCCGTCGTTGGCCAGCCAGTTGATACTCAGTTTTTCAATCAGGTCCACCAACGTCTCCTTGGGGAGGTTTTGCAGAACCGATGGCAGACCGTTTTGGGTGGGAAATCCCAGCGTTTTGCCCAGTCGGTCAACCTGATTGCCGACGCTGGCCTGCCACACCTGGTTTTCAACCTCCATGGCCTTCTCCTGGCCAACTTGATGCGCCACCTCGGCAAACCAGGCGCCGTAATGAACCACAATGCGGTGGAATCCGTCCATCACCATCTGCACCAGCATGTCGTTGTCTGCCTGTTCAAAGATCGCTTTGTCCCCGCTCATCCACACTCCTCCTGTTGATTGCTGTTGGTGGTCTCTGCTCCCTTACTCTGTTACTCTAACGATTCGATATCTTTTGGATAAGTTTATTCTCCCGGTGGCTACAGTTCGCGATGATTTTCTCAGACCCGCTGGACTTTAAAGCTGAGCTTCATTCCCGCCATACCTGGTCGGCAGTGCCGAGCAAAGGCATGGCGGAGTTGATCCATAGCCTCCTCGCCGGTGCAGTGGCAGGGGATGATGGCGTCCGGTGCCATGCGCTGCAGAGCCTGAATGGTCAGTTCCATCCGCCTGCGGTCGGCATTGAGCAAGTGAAAGCCGCCGATGATTGCACGGATGCGTTGGCCGGGGTTCTGCCGCAGAACCTGCTGCAGGGTATTGATCAGACCGGAATGGGCGCAGCCGACACAGACAATCAGGCCGGAGTCGGTGCCGATCCACAGAGCCAAGTCATCATCCACCGGGTCTGGACGTTGGCCGGCCTGATCGAGGAAAAATGGGCCGCCGGTATCTTCGAAACCGGTTTCGCGGAGGATGGGGCCGGTGATGCCGATTCCGGGGGCGAGCAGCATCGACTGCTGTACCCAATGGAGCTGCTCCTGGGGGAAGCGGTCAAGGGCGGCCATGGACGAGCGCGGCATCTGCAGGGATTTGGCTTTGTGGTTGCGGACCGAATAACGAGGATGCACTGCTGCCGGATGGCAATACAGCTCAAAGGCGTGGCAGTGGTGGAGCAGGGGGGCCAAGCCGCCGCTGTGGTCGTAGTGGCCGTGACTGAGGATGACGCTGTCGGTCTGGGCCAGGTCGACATTCAATGCCGCCGCATTGGCCAGAAGAAGTTCGCTCTGACCGGTGTCGAAGAGAAGGTGCCGGTCGCCGGTGTCGACCCAGAGGGAAAAGCCGTGTTCCGCCTCCAGGCCAGCTCCGGCTTCATTATCAATAAGAATGGTGATTCTGATCTGCCGGGACTCTGTCAATGCCGTCATGGCAACCTCGTCGCATGAATTTGCCCTCGGCCCTGGCCATCAATTGTCCATCGCATCGCAGCTCAGCCTGTAACTGGTACAGCGGCGGGCAGGCAAAGAGCAGCCTTGCCCGAAGTTCCAGGGGGACGTCGCAGATCACCGGATGGAGAAAACGGACACGGAGGTCGCCGGTCACCGCCTGGATGGATTGGTGAAACAGACAATGGGTCATGGCCGCGTCAAGGAGTGAGCAAATCACGCCGCCATGAACGAGATTATCGTACCCCTGTAAATCTTTTCCTGCTACAAAATTGGTGGAAACTTCTCCCGTTGCATCCATGGCGAAGCGAAGGTTCCACGAGCGGGGATGGAGTTCGCCGCAGAGCAAACAGTGCTCGTGAGCGATGCCACTTTTCATCGGTGCATCTACCGGGTCGGCTCGTAGTCGCGCAGACCACGTTTTTGGGCAGTGGGTTCGTCTACCTCGTCCTGCCAGCCATTGCGGGTGTTCTCGATCCGGTCGAATTTGGCGCAGTACGGTTTTACATCCAAGAGTGGTGTGCCATCAAGGATATCAACCCCATCCAGGAGTAAGGTCGACCCTTCTATGCTGATCAGTTCGACGATGCTCAGGCCAATGGCGTTGGGGCGGCAGGGGGCGCGGGTGGCAAAGACCCCTCGGGCCACATCCTGGAGAAAGGGTTTGACGATCAGTTTGGCCGGTTCAGCCTGGTGCAGATGGGTGATTAAATAGAGGTGAGAAAAACCGGACAGATCCTGGAGGCCTTGGCTGAATTCGGGCAGGATTTCGGCCCGGCCACGGCAGCCCTTGGCATAGGTAGGTTGGATCGGGGTTTGTTTGGCCTCGGTATGTTCGCTACGGATGACTCCGATGGGGGAAAAAGTAATACCAGATTGGTTCATGGATGTGCCTGCAAGCAGCCTAACTGCCGTCAAAGTTAAAAAGAGTGTCCTGTTGAGCCTTGAACAAGTCGAAGCGTAGGTGAAGCCTATCTGGCAATGCATTAAGCAATCCCGATACCAAGAGGCGAAACGAAACGATAAACGTAAATCTTGCTGAATTTTCGTTATTTATTTTGCCCCTTTTCGAGAGTGGCGTGAAAAGGGTCGCATTACCGCATCTTCTGTTCGGGGTCGTGGGTGGCGTAAGTGCGACTCTTGGTGCAACTCTGGATTTGTCGCCTCGCCAGCGCCTATTGCTCATCCGCCTCTTTTTGAGAACGGTTTTTTTCAGTCGGCAAATGAGCGGTCAGCAATAGTCTGGCCACCTCTTCCGAGTTCCGCAGATCCACTCCGGTGGTATTTTCGAATGTGGCATCATTGTGGTGAGCAGCCCAGGTCTCAGCCAGGTGCGGATACTGACTTCGTAGGGCATCGAGGTTATGGGCGGCAACCAGTTCCGGAAACTCGACCATAACGTCATACGGACCGGGACGGGACATGACTTTAGAGAGGATGGCGATCAGATCGAGCAGGAAAAGGGTGCCGAAGATGATGCTGAACTGGAACAGGGCCGCAATCCATTTATACTGTGCTACGATCGGGTCAATCTTGTCGGTGCCGCTTTCCGGAACAAAGATCACTTTAAACAGGCCGATGGTCTCTTCCATGGGGTCAAAATTCCCTTGGCTTTTAGCGGTATAGCTCTTGATCACTGGATCAAAACGAAGTTTGTGACTGGCGAGATGCTCGGCCCATTCCTGCTCGGCACTTGCCAGGGACTGAGTCAGCTGATCTATCCGGTTCGCACGGGTCTTGGCCTCAGCAAGAAAGTGATCCCGTTGTTCCGGTTCCAGGGTCGAGAGCCGGTCTTTTGCTGGAGCTGTCGGCTGAACATGGGCCGACCGGGACAGCAACTGCTCGTATCGTGCCCTGGCAGCCTGTTCGGCTGTGCCCATGAGTTCCAGATCGCGGGATAATTCACGGTATTTGGCTCCCTGGCCGGGTTTGCCTGTACCTCCGCGTCCTGCGTCCAGCCGTCCCCGGGCCTCGTCCTTGAGATCCTGTTCCACCACCCGCATGTGCGCAGATATCTGTTTCCACTCCTCCAGCGCCTTGGCCGCCTCCTGGTCGAGTTGCTGTTTGAAGGATCGGCTGGTGTCGACCCGTTGTCGCACCTGCTGTTTGGCCAGTTCCTCGGCATAGAGTGTTGGTTCGGACGGTCCTGCTGCCAGAATGGTGCCGAGCTGGGCCCGTAATTCCGTTACACGTGTGCCGTCTCGCTGGCTGAGCAGGTCGCGTTCACTGCGTTCCTGATTTTGCAGGGTGTCCAGGCGCTGGCGGTATTCTCCCTGCAGCCGTTCCTTGACCGCGCCTTGATACTGCTCCAGGCAGAAGGGGAAAGCAATGGCCACACTGATTACCGCCGCCAGGCCGATGCGGAAACAAACCTGGATAGCCCTGCGACGCCGGGACTGAAAGGGGCGATAAGTGGCCATGAGGATGCGGTCGACATTCATGATGATGAAAGCCCAGACCAAGGCGATCAACAGGGTGACAAGCGGACGGGCAGACTGAAATCTGCTTGTCGCGTAGAGGTACATTCCGAAAAAGGCGAGCAGGGTCGGTATCATCACCGAGGAGCCGAGAATGGCGATTCGCTCGCGTTCGCTCTCCGGAAGCTGATTGAGAGTGGCACGGCGTGCACCGGCCAGCCAGTAAAACACATTAAGGGGAAAACCCCAGGTGCGGGTCGTGTGCGAAGGCCGGTGGGCCCAGGCTTTAATTTGATCGATGTTGGTGCGAAGATTCATGGCGGATAATCCCATGCCTGACTGAGCGGCAAGAAGAAACGGAGTGTTACTGCAGGGATGCAGGAGGTGTCTTCAGGGGCGGTAGTTGTTCTGAAGGCGATGAAAAACGAGTTGTCATCCTACCAGAAAATCGATATTTTTACGAGAGGAATAACGATATTGAAATTGAATGAGAGGGGCTCGCCCATTATTCCCTGGAAAATTTCGAGGCTTGTTCGTACAATACCGGCAATCTTGAATCCGTGACGGTGGAATGCGTGAGCGGGGTTCATTTGGTCGTCCCTGCAGCTTCACCTGCCGCCTCTCTGGCCTCCCCGGTGACGCCCCTTCCTTGCCCGAGCTCTTCGATAAAGTAGCCCTTAATCGGAGGGGCACGAATAACGAAACGCAGGTGCTGATGAGCGCTCACGGATTGAGCCTCCGGGTAAAAAACGAGAATAAAGTATCGCAAAAACAGTTATTCTCGAAGAAATAAACGTCGTTTTTGTTACTTTTTTTGAGAACGACAATCTCCATTGATAAGGGGAACCTTTTGAAAATTCTAAACATCCTTGGTAGCCCGAGAAAAAACGGAACCAGCAGCCGTATTGCCCATGCCTTTACCGAAACCGCAGCCGCCTACGGGGCAACGGTGGCCGATTATCAGTTAAATCAGATGCATTACCGTGGCTGCCAGGGTTGCGAGGGCTGTCATACCCGTTCGGACCGTTGTGTTTTACTCGATGATGTCACTCCACTGCTGGAGGAGATGTATGGTGCCGACATCGTTGTTTTTTCTTCGCCGATCTATTTTGGTGACACCTGTGGTCAGTTCAAGTTGTTTTATGACCGGATGTGGTCGCTGATCAGTACCGATCGGGCTAACGACGCTGAGAACAGCAGCCGCTTGCCCCCTGGCAAGATTGCTGTTTTGATCCTCACCCATGTGGAACGCGCGGGTGTGTACAAAGATGTGGTGGAGCGCTACACCACCTATCTGGAACTGTATGGTTTTGAGGTGCATTCCATCACAGCCGGCGGATTGCCGCTTCAGTCCAACTCAGACATTGATGAACACCTGAATGTGGCCAACCAGTTGGCGCGAGAGTTGCTGCGCGGCGAGTAAGGCGAGTAACTGGAGGCGCATTTATAACCGGTTGGGCCCCATTTCACGGAGCACATGTGAGATGATATCCGTGTAGGCGACAACCCCTTTGCTGTAGTGGGCAAAGCCTAGGAGCTCCTCGCGTAATCGGAAAAATTGGGCCTCCGAGAGTATGCCTTGCACATGCAGCGCCAAGAGAAGCATCAGGCTGTTGTAATGCGGATGTTGCAGGCGCCGGGTTTTGCGCAGCATCCGGCCGTCCTCTGAGAAAAGAGGTACATCCAAAGTGATAGCCGTTTGCACGACTGCTTCATCCGTCGTTGTCGTGGATGCCGAGGTAACCAACGGCATACCCACGGGTTGGCGTCCGAATTCGGTCACCACCTGGGGAATGAGCATAAGCTGTACCCATTGTCCGGCAAGCGGCAGTATTTTCAGCGTATCCAGATAAATCAGAGTCGAGGTGTCGGTGACCCCGCCACGAAGGCCCCGCAATGCGGTACAAACCCGTTTCAATGCCTGGTCGTTTTGTTCCTGCGGCCCCATGGGCATCTTTTCCTCAAGTTTGAGACTTTCGTAGCAATCAACAGTTCCTCTGTGCCTTGCTTTTTTGAAAAAGCGATGCCGCACAGCACACTGTTACCGCGCTTGATTGATGGCATCGAGAAAAACATTACTGACTGAATATCTGTGTTTTTACTGAGCCATCTCTCAGGATGAGTGGGGCTTTTTACGAGTCCACCTGTATTGCAAGAACGGTAACCTAAAAAAACAGTAACCAATTACCCCCGTCAGGGTAATCGGTTTCCTTGTTCAAGGAGAATAATATGGATTTGCAATTTACCATTGATCGCGATCTCTGCATCCAGTGCGGTGCCTGCGTGGATGATTGCCCCTTCCACATCATTGAGATGCAAGAGGGCTATCCCGCAACTAATCCCAAACGGGTTCACCACTGCATCCAATGCCAGCACTGTCTGGCTGTTTGCCCGACCGGGGCATTGTCGATCTGCGGTGTCAAACCGGAAAATTCACTGCCGCTTCCGGAGTCATTGCCCAGCAGCAGGCAGCTGGAGGCTTTGATTCGCGGTCGCCGCTCGGTGCGTTTTTATAAGCCCGATTCTGTGCCGGCCGCAACCATTGCCGAGATGCTTGCCATCGTCGCCAATGCACCCACCGGGAAAAATAATCGTCTGTGCCTGTTTACGGTGGTCGAGGATCAAGAGAGTATGGACATTCTCCGCCGGGAAACCATGGAGGGACTCCGCAAGGCTGTTATGGAAAAACGGCTCTCCGAGGGGTTGGGGTATTTTCGCCATGTGGTCACGGCCTGGGATCAGGGCAGGGATATCATCTTCCGCAATGCACCCCATCTTTTGATGGTTTCGGCCCCGCCGACCATCACCACACCGGATGCCGATTCGCTCATTGCAATGAGCTATTTTGATTTACTGGCCGGCTCCATGGGCATCGGTACGCTGTGGAATGCCATGATTCGCTGGGCTTTTTCGATTATTGAGCCCGATACCGATATGTTCAAGCGATTGGGGATTCCCGAGGACCATATCAAAGGATATACCCTGCTCTTTGGTTATCCGGCGGTGCAGTATCACCGGACAGTACAGCGCGACGAAGCACTCATCAATCGGGTGCAATTGCGCTGAAATCTCTTTTTGAGTGGGGCGTACATTAGGTGCGCCCCTATCGCTTGTCCAAAATTTTTTGCCGCCTGATTACTTAAGGCCCGGATGAAGGGCGATTTCCTCGTCAATTTGGTCGGGGTCCGGGGCGTTGTAACGAATCAGGTTGTGGAGATGGAACAGGCTCTCAGGGGTGATAGTGTTAAAGTGGATCCCCAGGTTGTCCCCGGTGCAGCGTAACACCACGCCGCTAACATCAATGCCCAATGCTGGGGTAGTCGAATCAAGAGGAATCCATAGACGGCATTCGCTGCCGGGTGAGATGGTTCCCTCAATGTCCAGGGAACAGCCTCCCACGCTGAGATTATCAACAGTTTTAAACGAATAAATGTCCTCGCCGATGGTCAGTTTGGCAGGCATTTGAAGTGTAATACGACTAAATTTTCGTTTTTCCATGGTGTTCGTAAGCCCCTGGCGGCAAAAGATTGTCTGGTAGGTATCTTCTGTTCGAACTGAAGCATAAGCCGCACCGACAAGCAACGAAAAAGCCTCAGCCTTTTTCCGAGTGAGTGGAATCCCGGCCTTGGGCAACCAGTCAGAGAAAAAAACAACCCTGTCGGCAAACGCCGGGCTCTCCGCAAGGAGCAGGAAACTGTCCCTTTCTGTTAACTGATCTTGATAAATCCACCTTGAGCCGGTTGATATTCAAGCAGTTCACCCGCCTCGATATCAAAATACCAGCCGTGCAGGACCAGGTGTCCGCTTGCAATCTGCTGCCGGATCCAGGGAAAAGTCTGCAGGTTTTCCAAGGACAGCAATACTGCCGCCTGTTCGACTGCCCGGTGCTGCAACTGCGGTTCCTTCTCCGGCAATTCAGCAAGCACCTTCAATTTGGCCGGTGCGGCGATTGACATCCAGCGGTCGATGAAGCCGCAGTCCTCACCAACACATTGATCGGATGCCATCAGGGCTTGAATGCCTCCGCATTTGGAATGGCCTAAAATGATGAGGTGCTCAATTTCCAGATGGCAGACCGCATATTCCAAGGCGGCACTCACACCGTGGAGGCCGGCGCCCTGTTCACAGGGGGGAACGAGGTTGGCCACATTGCGTACCACAAAAATGTCGCCTGGCGCACATTTGGTTATAATTGCCGGATCTACGCGTGAATCAGAACAACCGATCATCATGGTTTTCGGTTGCTGCCCATGCTTGAGAGGTTCAAAAGTGGCGTTTTCTGCGCTGAAATAGTCTTCCTGGAATTGGCGAAAGCCCCTGATGAACCGTTCAATATCTTTCATGATTTCTGTCCACGTTGTATTTATGGGCTGCCTAGTGGTTAGACTGGCTAGAGTTTTCCCAAAAAAAACTAACGACTGTTTTAAAAAAAAAAGGTTACACCTCTGACGGAGCTATCCAAAGAGACCACACCGTGAGCATGTATTGGAAAACATTTGGTGATATTACCCTTGATCATCAACTTTTCGCACCTCGGAAAAACAAGTTTTGCAGTGAGGTCGGAAAGCATGGTGAGGGAAGAACCGATGGAAACTTGATGTCCTTATCCAGGAGGGGTAACTATAATGCCTTGTACAGTCATGAACATAAAGGTGAGCGGATAATGAATAATTTGGCAGCAAAGAAACTTGGTTTTTGGGAGGTCACCTCCATTGGTATCGGTGGAATGGTCGGAGGTGGCATCTTTGCTGTACTCGGCCTTTCCGTTCAACTCACCGGCGGTGGCGCCCCGATCGCATTTCTGGTCGCAGGGCTAGTGGCCCTGGTGACCTCCTATTCCTACGCCAGGCTTTCCGTCACCTTTCCAAGCCAAGGGGGAACGGTCACTTTTCTTGACCGGGCCTTTGGTTCCGGATTGCTTACCGGGAGCGCAAACCTCCTGTTGTGGATAAGTTATATGGTCATGTTATCGCTGTATGCCTATGCCTTCGGCAGTTATGGGGCAATTTTTTTTCCGGCAACGGCGCAGGTCTTGGGAAAACATGGGTTGATCACAGTCTGCGTTCTCGGAATCACCGGGTTAAACCTGCTCAGTACCAAATTAATAGGGGAGGCGGAGGATTACATTGTTCTTTTGAAATTGCTTATCCTCTTTCTCTTTATAGGGGTTGGTTTTTCCGGGGTGGATACGACCCAATTGATGCCGTCCACCTGGGCATCGCCGCTTTCTCTGGTGGCTGGCGGAATGATTATCTTTGTGGCCTACGAGGGATTTGAGCTTATTGCCAACACGGCGCAAGATGTGGAAAACGCATCGAAAATTTTGCCACGCGCCTACTACGCAAGTGTAGTCTTCGTCATCCTGCTCTATATTTGCGTGGCGGTGGTCACCGTGGGCACATTACCCCTTGCCGAGATCCTCACTGCCCAGGATTATGCATTGGCCGAGGCCGCCAGGCCCTCTCTGGGACAAGCCGGATTTACGTTGATTGCCATTGCCGCTATGCTGTCGACGTCTTCAGCCGTCAACGCGACGATTTACGGGGCGGCAAGGTTGAGTTTCGTCATCGCAAAGGATGGCGAATTACCGGAAATATTGGAGAGGAAAACCTGGGATAAGCCTTTGCTCGGTCTTGTAATCACTGCTGGTGTTACCATTATACTTGCCAATCTGGTGGATCTTTCGAGTATTTCCACCATGGGAAGTGCGGGGTTCCTGCTCATTTTTGCCGCGGTTAATGCGGCCAATGCTCTGCTTGCCGAGCAAACCAAAAGCCGCCGCTGGCTTTCCCTGGTGGGAGTGGTTTTTTGTCTTGGTGCCCTCGGCAGTCTTCTCTATCAGATTACCACCACGACCCCTCACCAATTGTGGTTCCTGTTCGTGATGCTTGCCTTGGCTTTTTCAGTGGAACTTGGTTTTCGTGTGGCAAGCAAGCGAACCGTTTATTTTGCCAAAACAAAAGAACAATCCGTCAATGATGATGGTTAAGTAGTGCTTATCCATAAATCACGTAAAAGCAAAGATAAACATGGAGTGCGTTTTTCCCCGCAGGAAGGTATTACGACGCCACCAAAATTGAAGAAAGCATGTAGCTGTCACTGGAGTTTCAGATCAACCCGGCAGGCCGGCGAATTTTAGGGTCAGCCTGAAGAAAATACATAGAAATATTGACATAGCTGCAAAAACGCGGCTCTTCAGAAAAGAACAACTTCACTCTTCTGGAGGCCGCCATGGGCAAAAAGGGATATGGCAGTATCCCCGGGATCCTGTTTGAATGTATCACATTCCTTGCCAGGGCTCTACCGGTACGTTCCGTTCCAACCTTTATCGAGCTGCTGATCGGTGCCATGCTCACCCAGACCGGGTTTGTGACCGGGGCATGGCTGGCGATCAGCCCGCTACGGAGCTGGAGCGCTTATTACAAGTGGCTCCAGGACGGTAAGTGGTCTTGGGTCGCCTTTGGGGTGCAGATGGCCCGGATGTCGGTGAGCCTCTTTCCCCAACTGGTCTGGTTTCTGATCATTGACGATACCTTCGTCTACCGCGCTTCCCGTCGCCACCGGCAAGCGGGGTCGGCCGGCCAAGTATGGCGCCAAATACACCCCGGATACGCTCGGTCTCTTGCCCGGAGGTGCGCCATTGGTTGTTCTTCTACGGTAAGTGGCAATGGGTGCACTACCGGAGTGCTGTCTGCTTGGCTAAATTCCTCCGTGGCCACCAGGTCAGGGCCGTGTGGATGCAGTTCGAAGACGAAGATGGCAAGCTCAGCAAGCCACGCCTACTCATCTCCACCAATAGTAAGCTGAGTGCAGACGAGCTGTGCAAGGCCTACGCCCGCCGCTGGGCCATCGAAGACCTCTTCAACCAGATGAAGAACGGTTGGGGGTGGCGCGAGGCCTGGCAGCAGTCGCGGCAGGGACTGCATCGCTGGCCCCAGATCCTTTCGGCCGCCTATGCCTTACCGCAACTGCTGAGCATGTATTGCAGCGAGCAGATGCACGGATTGCTGCAACTGACGCCGTGGCGGAAAAAGGCGCCGATGACCGCCGGGCAGATTCGCTTGGGACTACGGATGTTTTTCAGCCATGTCCAGGTTCGGAACTGGTGGAGCCCGACATGCCGAAAATTCGAACCCAGTTCAGCCCTTGGAAAACCGGACAACACTGCCGATTCACAAAAAAAATGTCCGGAAACTGAGAGTAAAGAACAACAAGGCAACTCATCCGGCCCCGCCGTCATGACGATGGCTTAACGGTGAAACTCCAAACTCCAGTCTGTCATTTACAACGAACAATTTGTGGCAAGTTGATATGAACTTTAGTGGATCGGTGATAAGAAGAGAATCAGCGGACGTTTCAGTCGTCCCTTGGATCAAAAAGTCAAGCTGCTGCGGTCGGATTTGTTCTGTTGCAATACCGGTCAGCAGCCCTGAAAATTGAGAAAAGCATGTTGAATATGAGTACTGAACAACCGAAGAATCCATTGCATGGTGTAAAATTAGAGCAAATCGTAACAAAATTGGCTGAGCATTATGGCTGGGAAAAATTAGCTCGTATCATAAGTGTCAACTGTTTTAAAAATACCCCTTCAGTGAAGTCCTCGTTAATTTTTTTGCGCAAGACGCCATGGGACAGGGAAAAAGTTGAAAGGCTGTATATTTCTACATTTCGGAATAAAACCAGTTTTTAGCGGCACAACATGAGAGCACGTTAACTACGCATGACTCTGGGCGGGAATAAGCGGTGTGGAATTTCCTGCACCTATTATTTGGGCGCTCTATGGGGATTGCCCGGCGGTTGAAAATGGTCATTTGTTGTGTCTCCGCAAGGAAGGGATGCCTCGCTGACACCCCTTTTTATGCAATGAGGGCAAGAAACAACGAGGCCAATAATCGTTCAGGGGTGCTTCGATGTGGCATAAAAGATGACCGGTATACCCCCAGGGGCGGGGACGCAACAAGGGGGTACACTAGCCAGAGGGGCCACCAAAAACAATCGCTAGGTATTACTATCTCCTTCGGCCACCTTCTCCCGAACGTCCGCCGCCTGCCCATGCACCTGAACGCATTTGGGTGTCGAAACTTCGACGATTTTGGCTGAGTTGATTACCTCGAGAACGTGCATTCGCCTGTGATTCCAGACTGCTACTCCTTGGCGTATATTGGCGATTGGGTCTCGGCTGCTGCACTTGTGCCTGCTGTCTTTTGGGCTGGTTTACGTTTGCCTTTGGCAGATTCTGGGCCTGTTTTGTTTGCGTCTGAGCACGTTTAACTGGTGCTTGCGGCTTGTTTACCGGGGCCCAACCGTTGCCGGTGTTGGAACTCCAATTGCCATTTTTGTCTTTCCGATAGACATTGCCGTCTTTACCGGCATAAACATTGCCGCCTTTTCCCTTTACCACCGCGCCTTGGCTCTGGGCGGTGTTCCAGCCAACAGCTCCGGTCCCCCGGTTGGTCTGCACCCCACCAACAGTTCCATTGGCATTGCTTCGATAACCGCCTCGCGCAGCCGTACCGGTGCTTGGATTGTAATATGCCCCTCGTCCGGCGGAACCATAGGCCGTATCCACTCTTGCGCCGGCGGCCCGGGCACCGGTATATGGATTGTAGGCGGCCCCTCTGGATAGACTACCCCCAGGTCCATAAACCGAGGCTCCCCGGGCATAGGTTCCGGTAGAAGGATTATACGCGGTGGCCACGGTAGCCCCCCTGTATGGCCCGTAATGGCTGATAGCGGGCGGCCGGTAATATCCGCCGTAGGAATAATTGTATCGTGCCCCCCAGCCGTAGGAATAGGGGACAGGATAACGGTAGTAATCATGGTGGTGATCATTAAGCAGTGCTCCCACAATCATGCCAGCACCAAACATCAGCACGCCTGTGGCGGCAACATATTCACCGCTGTATCCGGCAGTTTGCGCATAAACCACCGTGGAGGGTGTACTGCTTTGCACAGTGACATAGGTAACGTTATGCGTTGGCTGGGTGACGGGAATGGTGTAAATGGCGGCCGGAACATTGGTGCAGTAAGCCCATGGACCGGTGGCGGCATTACTGGCATACCAAACGCCCCCATCGCAGCAGTAATAACTGCCCTTTACCAGAAAAACGGCACTCGGCGTATTGGTGGCGTATTTGACCGTGGTGGAAGGAATGGGTTGAAAGCTCGGCTGTCCTTCATAGGCCACCTGCAATTTGGCAGGGGCATTGGCGTCCATGGTCACAGTACGGGGAATGGATGCGAGTAGAACAGCATCTTTGGCATCTTCCGTGCCCGGAACCGAGGCTTTGACAAAGGCTGCAGGGTCGTTGTTCGGAATTTGGGCAAAGTCAGTGGGCAGGTTCTTGCTAGCACTCGACCAAGGCCCGTTCAGGCTCGCAGCCCTGAACCAGCGGCCGGCGGTCAGAAAATAGTATTTTCCCTCACCGGAATGGAGAAAAACGACGGCCTCGGTGTTGTTGATGCGCATCAACTTGGTGCCGGGTATCGGGGCATAGGTCGGTTCACCCTTGGTGAGAATCAGCTCTGCCGGTCCCGTGCTTACAATAACAAGCGGTGATGCTTGCGCGGGCTTTCCGGGTATCCGTTCACGGACTTCCGCCCAATTTTCGTCTTTGGGCAACGCTGAAAAAACGGTCGGGAGTCCGCTCGCAGGGCTCCATGGCCCATTGCGCAGATCCTTGGAGAGCAACCAGCTCGACTGGTCGAGCAGGTAATAACTTTGTCCGGCGGTATCATAGAGAATATCCCAATTGGTATTGGCAACAAACATCAAGTCGGTTTTGTCCTTGACTACCGGCTTGAGTTGTGGCTCCCCCATAATCATCACCAGGATGGCCGGTTTGCTGCTATAGAAAATCTGGGGCGGATCAAGGTCAAGATCAACAGGGTGCTGCAGGCGTTGTTGATCTGTGTCGATATAGGCAAGGACACGTTCCAGGGAAACCTTCATAGCTTGGCGTGGCGGCAGCAATGACTCTATCGTACGCTGCAGGGCGGTTGCCTCCTTCTCCGTGGTGTTTGGGAAGCGCAACTCCCGGCTTTTAGGGATAATCGCCACCACTCGCGCTTCCTGATCGACCACCGTATCCGCGACTACTTCTGCCACCCCAAAAATTTCCTGGGAGGTTTTGCTGGCTTTGAGAGCAAAGGCGTACCGGCCACGCAACTCCTTGTAATCCCCCCAGGAATCGATTTGTGGTTGATAGATGGTTAGTTCCTTGCCGTTTTGCTTAATCACCCTGGGCCAGCCGGGGTCGTCGACTGGTGTGGTGTCAGCAAAGGCGAAGCCTGTTCCGATGAACAGCGACATCAGCATCAGAACAAAAAGAATGAAGCGAGCTTTCATTGTATGCCTCCTTATGAATTATGATGGGCTCGTAAAAGGTCAAATCTTGAGCCGCTAAACATCGTAAATACACTGCATTTAAAAAACAGCACGTCGTTCTCGATACTTTATCCGGGAACGACCATTATGGAACGATAGGCGTTTCCGGGACAAGCGGCTGCTGCGGGGTATCATTGTCAGGTTCAACTATCCTGACCTCCAGGGGCTTGACAGCATCGAGGTGGACATCACGTTGGGGGAATGACATGCAAATATCGGCCTTTCGGAATTTTCGGTCGATCGCCTGATGCAGCAAACTTTTTGCAACAATCCGGTCACCAACCGAACCGATGAAACAGCGTAGCGTCAACAACAGGGCATTATCCCCAAAACTATCAAAAGTGACGGAGGGTTTGGGTTCAACAAGAATGAGGGCGTTTTCCGCCGCTGACTCCATCATTAAGGCCATCGCTGCTTGAACATCACTGCCATAGGCAATGCCGACCGGCAGCATGATCCGAAGAACCGGATCGGTCAGCGACCAGTTGAGCAACGGGCCGGAAATGAATTCCTTGTTGGGAACGAGCAGTTCTTTGCCGTCAAAATCGCGGATTGTTGTTGCCCGGATGCGAATTCGGGTGACCACGCCATCGGTACTGCCGATGGTCACCACATCACCCACGCGTAAGGGGCGCTCGAACAGGATAATAAGGCCGCTGATAAAGTTGGCGACGATTTCCTGCAAACCGAAGCCGATACCAACCCCCAGGGCGGCAACCAGCCATTGGATTTGTGACCACCTGAACCCGAGGATGTTGGCAATAACCAGCATTCCCGTCCCGCCGATCAGGTAGCGGGACAGGGTAGTGATCGTATAGCGGCTCCCGGGAGGCATTTTCAGGTTCTGGAGCAGGCTAATTTTGAGTAGGGCCGGGAAATGTCGGCTTGTAGTCAAGGTTACGATGCCAATCAGGACAACCTGGCCGACATCGCCCAAACTGACGGGTACCACGGTTGTCTGCCCGTTGATGACCGAGCTATAATGCCAAAGAATGACTTCGTTGAATAGGCTCAGGGCCGGTAGGACAGCTCCCCACACCAGCCACAGGCCAGCGCCACACGCAAGGAAGGTTGCCGTGCGCAACAGCTTGCGGCTTTCCGTGCTCAATTCGACAAGATCCTCCACCGTTTCCTCGATCAGGTGATCAGCATTGCTGTCGTCCGCATGTCCGGGAGCCTGGTTGACCTTGGCTTGTTCGTGCTCGAGGAGAGCCTTTTTCCGGAACAACCGTCGGCTCGATTGGATCAACCACTGTTCGACCAGCTGATGGCAGAGGATAAGTCCCATGACCAGCCAGACGCTGTTGATGAGGCAACGCAACAGGCTGCCGATTGCAAAAACATAGCCGGCCACGGCCAAGCCAATCAGCATCACGGGAAGCAAGATGATAAGGAAAACAATGAACGGATAGAGGCGGGCTATCAGATGCTCGGCATGTTGTTCAACAAACCCATGCCATACTCCGGTTCGGGGATGGAGGATGCGATAAAGGAACACTGCAGCGATGGCTAAAGAGAGACTAAGGGAGAGGCGACCCAATGCATTCGTGTCACCAGTGGCCATATTGGCATAAAAGGCCATTTGGGTGAAAAAGACGACGGGCAGGAAGATCGCAATCATCAGTCCGGCTACGCTGCGCAACACCGTTATGGTGGAGTGCGGCCAGTGAAAAAAACGGACTGCCAAGCCATCAGGCAGAAGCAGGGTGCGAAGAATCCGCAAGAGCAAGAAACGGTAGGAGAGAGAAAGCAAACCAATCGCCAATCCATTTATAAAAACGGTTGACGGCACGGCGGTGAACAACTGCCAGCCCAGGGAGAAGAGCAGCAACGGCCAGGAGAGGGAAAGCAGTATGATGAGGACTAAAGCCTGCAAAGAGAGGCCAAAACTATACGTTGCCGAATGGCTGGACCGGTCGATGAGCGTTGCCAACCGGGCAAGCATTTTTTTCCTGTAACCGAGCAGGACACCGGTCAGAAGACAGGCAAGAATGAGATGGGGTGAATCGCCGGCCCGGACAGCCAACGCTGTACCGGCAGCAAGCCATTGATCGGGGGCAAAAATAGCCGCAGTCTCCTGCGGGAGCTGGCTCAACTCCTGGAAGCGGAACAGAGGCATGCTCCGGATCCACAGCAATCGTTCCGCCAGCAAACCTTGAAACGAGGTGACTGCATTCAACAGTTGGTTATAGAGAATCTCTATCTCGGTAAGGGTACCCAGATAGACCTGGTTGGCGGCAAAGAGCTTGTTCAGGAGATCCCCGCGAATGGCGAAGATTTTCCGTAATTCCGGTTCCACATCTGCCAATTCAGTCGAGGTAAAACCGGCGGTGAGTTGCGCGATGTACCCATTGGGATCATCGAGTTGTTTCCGTTCATCAAGGGCGTGCAACTGCACTAATCCAGTCTCAATAATCATCCTCTGGTTTTCGGCCAGATTTTCCTTCAGCAACCGGACATCGGGCAGGGCCTTTAGTTGTTCGTGCAAGAGGAAGCCTAGCGCCTTGCTGAGGCCAGCCAACGCCAGCTTCTGCCGGGTGTTGTCAATGCCTGCTTCAATCTGCGTCAACTCTTTCTCGAGCGCATCCTTTTTGGAACGCACTTGCTTCAGAGAAGAGGCCACGGTTTGCAGGGCATCGCTCAACTTGGTATTTTTCGCCGCAGCCTGTTGTAGTATGGGTGGACTGTTTGCAACCCGCCGTATTTCAGCCAGCGTTGCATCCACGCTTTGCTCGGCTTCCTCCTGTAGTTTGCGATTGCTCATTGCCTCCAGGTAGTGCACGGCTGAACCAGCCGCTGCCAATCGCCCTTCCGCCTCCTCTTGCTGAACGGTTGCCAGTTCCGACAACAGCGGCATACTCACCAACTTTTGCTTCAGTTGACGGGCTTCACTAGACAGAGCTTGCAGTTCGGTTTGCTGCAGCCAACGCTGTGCCTCCTCAATATTGGACGATACCGTTGCCGATTCTGGGGTCTGCACTGCGGCCAATATGGCATTTTCACGCACTTGAATTTCGTTGAGCCGCGTGCTGCCCCTGAGGGGTTCTTCATCCAATTCGTCAGCCTGACGGGCTAAGCTTTCAACCTCTTCCTCAATAGCCTCATATTGAGCCTTGGCACTTAAGAGCTGCTGCTCGATTTTTTCGGTGGAAATTTTCCCGGAAATATTGGACTGGTCTTCTGGAAGTCCCTTTTGGCGGTTTAGGAGATCAATAGCCGCCCGAAGTCGTGTTATCTCTGCCGGTGCTGTCTCTAAGGACTGGGCCTTTTTTTGGGCAAGGCTCTCATAAAATGCGGCTGTTGACAGATTATTGAGACTTTTGCGATACAACTCGAGGAGTTGTGCCTTTGTTCCTTGATCGAGGCCGGCGTTTTTGCTTATCTCGTCCATTTTGGCGGTGATTACTTCGGCAGACACCCCCGACCAGATAGTATACGAGGCTTTCGCAAGCACAGCCGACCATGTCGACATACTTGCCGTAACAATACACAACAGCACCACCAAACGGGGCAGACAACGATAGGTTGCGGTTAAAGCCAGCATACGGTCTTCTTTAATTCCTTGGCATAATGTTGCTTTCGTGGCGCATATCGTCAGGGTTCCAATTTTCGGGGAAAGGTTAGGTGGGCCGCCCGCAACCCCTTTTCTCCCTGTTCGTGCGCGGCTAAGCATCCACTGTTGCGGTAACCGAAAAAGTGACCAGCACCGCCGAGCGCCGCACATCCTCTATGGCAAACTCAGCCAGGGTGATTTCATTCCCTTCGCTGCCAGGAAGATCGTCAACACGCACCCCTTTCCAATCAAGGCGAAGGGTCTGTGTGCGCGCAGTCAGCATCTTCTCCGGTTCCAGCATGACCGACTCCAAGTGGCCAAGCGAATGTTCCGGTGGGATAATCCGGTTGTACAACTCTTCCAATTCTTGTGCGACTTCAGCCAAAAGTTGTTCGACCTTGCGCAACTCTTCCCGGTTTTTTACCGAGGGACCGGCAAACATCCCTTGACGATGAGATTTTCCCCCTAGTATTTTCACCATCCCCTGCAAGTACTCTTTTTTCCCTTGTAATTCGGCTTTGTGCGCCCGCAGGGTAGTAATCCTCTCCATGGCCACTGTGGCCAACACCTCAAGACCACGATCAACGATACCAGCTTTGGTGGTTTCCAGATCAGGGCCAATGGCCACAATCCGATGATCGGAAAAGCTAACCGCCTGCTGGCGGACGTCCCGCAGGAGTAACTCCCCCTCCTGCTTTTGCCCGAAAATGGTTCGTTCATTTTGCTCCATGGTCATCAAGGCCTGCACCTCACCGACGTATCCCTGTTTGCGATATCGATTGATTGCCGGATTGTAGCGGAGCACTTCCTCGAGTTCACCCGGTGAGCCGAATAGGGCCGTCACCATTGGGTCGTCGTAATATCTATCCGGTCTCAGCATAACCGGACCGGGGAGGACATCGCTTAGCGAGCGAAAATAGGCCATGGACCCGGCAATCGGCTCGCGCAGCACCTGCCGATACCGCCTTGCCTGACGGATCACCGGATCGGCGATTTCAACAACCCGATCCGTCGCCTGCAAGAGAGGATCGTCGCTTCCCTTGTTCGACCGCAATGCCTGCCACATCTGTTGCATCCAGCCCCTGATTCCTGACGCGCTGTTTTGCTGTTTCATCCCGCCCCCGTGATACATAGTGCCAGAGAATGATCAAAGCGTTTTCCAACGGACGCCCCATCGCACCAACTGAATATTATCCCGGCAGGTTGCCGCTGGATCAACCAATGGGTTGCTTGTTCCGCTGATGAAAAGCCTCGACCGCCGCTCCAAGGGTATAGTATTGGGTGTTGTTGTCATATCGTACATGGCTCTTAACCCAAGAGGCATCAAAACATCGCCATAATGACTGCCTGACCCGGGCGTAGCGAAGAGTAATGTTGCGTGTGCGCAACTCATCATGCAAATCTATGAGTTTGTGTAAGGCTGTAATATCAATGAGGCTGGCCGGGCTGGCATCGACCACCACCCATTCCACAGGCGTTGCCGCCTTGTCAATTTCCGTTAATAGCCGCTCTTTAAAATAATCCACATTGAAAAAAAGGACGTTCGCCTCAAATCGGTACAGCAGAAGTCCGGGGATGGACTGGGCATTCGGGTAGTCGGCAATGCTGTGAAAACCGTTAATGCCCGGCACCTGGCCAAGAACCGCATCGCGCGGTTGGGAGGCAGCAAGCAGGAGCCAGAAAAAGGTCAGCATCACGGCAAAAACTACTGCGGGGAGCACATCGAAATACAGAACTCCGGCGGTGGTCACCAGAGAGAAGGTCAACTCGCGGTGACTGGCGGTCCAAAGCTCACGGAGTGAGGTCAGATCAATCAGGCCAAGACTGGCAACAGCAATAATTGCAGCCAAAGCGGAATTGGGCAACAAGGCAAGTGGCGATGTCAAAAACAGAAGAAAAAGAAGCATTACACCGCCTGCAACGATGCCGACCATTTGCGTCTTCCCTCCCATTGCATCGTTGACCGCTGTCCGCGAGTCGGCCCCGGTGACCGGAAAACCCTGCACCAGGCCAGTGACGATATTGCATATACCGAAAGCTATCAGTTCCTGATTGGCGTTAATATCATAGCGGTTACGACGGGCAAAACTCTTGGCGGTCAAGATGCCACTGATGAAACTGATCAAGGCGATGCCGAAGGCATCATGGACGAGAATACGCATCCGCGACGGATCAAAAACCGGCAGATGCAAGGAGGGCAATCCCGAAGGAACCGCACCAAGGACAGCTACACCTTTGGTTTGTAACTGGAGAAGCGAGACCACCACAATACTGAGTGTGGCGGCAATCAATGCCGCTGGCCACCGGGGCGCCCATCGCTTCATACCCAGGAGAAACACCAAGGCTGTACCGCCAATAAGCAAGGTAGGTAGATGCGAGTCGCCAATTTTATAGACAAACTCGGCCAACTTACCAAAAAACTTTCCGGTATTCGCTTGATAGCCAAAGAGCTTGGACAGTTGTCCCGCTAAAATGATCAGGGCCACCCCGTTGAGATAGCCGATAAGAATAGGATGCGAGAGAAAATTGGCAAGAAAGCCAAAACGCAATAAGCCTAAAATAATATTAACCACCCCGGTAATCAAGGTCAGGGAAATCATCAATTCCATATACCGTTGTGGGTCGCCTGCGGCCAGAGGGCCAATAGCAGCCGCGACCATCAAGCAAGTGGCGGCGTCCGGCCCGGTGATCAATTGCCGCGACGAACCGAACAGGGCATAGACGAACAGCGGGAAGAGTGCTGAATATATGCCGTACACGGGGTGGACACCGGCTATTGCTGCATAGGCGATACCAACTGGTAGGCAAACCGCCGCCACGGAAGCGCCGGCAATCAGGTCAGGACGAAAATGAGCTCGCCGATAGTTCATCAAAGAGGGTAAACCGGGGACAAAACGGTGTATCCAGCGACCAAGCGGTGATTTTTGGCTGTTGATTGTCAAATCTTGCATAGGCATTCGTTATTTCATCGAGGTTTTGCGAAAAAAACCTTGCCCTGGTTGCAAACAGGTTGCATGCAGGCCGATCAATACAATTCCGGGATGAATTTAAGCGGATAGTCAATCGCCTGATAGGTCTTACCAATTTTACGTTTCGGCAGCACAACCTTCTCCCGTTTCAGTTCCTTGTACTCAATGGAGTGGAGAATATGCTGGATGGTATTTAACCGCGCACGCTTCTTGTCATCGGAGCGGACCACATGCCATGGGGCCCACGGGGTATCGGTGGCAGCAAACATCTCATCTCGAGCCTGGGTGTACTCATCCCACTTATTGAATGATTTAAGATCCATGGGCGAGAGCTTCCAGATCTTCCGGGGATCATCAATGCGCGCGGTCAAGCGGCGGGTCTGTTCCTCCGGGCTGACCTCCATCCAGTACTTGAGCAGAATGATCCCGGATTCGAGCACCATGCGTTCAAAGGCCGGCACCACGCCAAGAAACCTTTTGACCCCATCTTCAGGACAAAACCCCATGACCCGCTCAACTCCGGCCCGGTTGTACCAGCTTCGGTCGAAGATGGATATTTCCCCGGCAGCCGGCAGATGGGGGAGATATCGTTGCGCATACATCTGCGATTTTTCGCGTTCCGTGGGTGCAGGCAGGGCAACAACCCGGAAGATCCGTGGGCTGACGCGTTCGGTGATGGCCTTGATCGTCCCCCCTTTGCCCGCCCCATCGCGCCCCTCAAAAACAATGCAGGCCTTGAGCCCTTTATGCACGACCCACTGCTGCAGTTTCACCAGTTCCCCGTGGAGTTTAACCAGTTCAGCCTCATAGGTTTTACGGTTCAGTCGCTTTTTCTCCGGCACACCTGCCTCTTTTTTCGCTTTACCCATCACAGACCTCCTTGATTGGTTTGTTTGCAGTTTGCTCAAAGAGAGCAATTCTGGTTCCTTTCTATCTTTTTCGTCGACGGGGTTAAAGTGCCAGGGGCTCCTTGGCCGAATCGTCATTGCCCCCCGGATCATAGTCGCCAATCCAGGCCAACAATAAGGTGTAGGTAACGGCCAGCATTACCGGACCGACGAAAAGACCGATCACACCAAAGGCTATTAAGCCGCCGATGACTCCGGTAAGAATCAGGATCAGCGGCAGGTCAGCCCCCTGCCGAATAAGATAGGGTCGCAAGAAATTATCACTTAGCGTCACCATCACCGACCACACCAGTAAAACCGTTGCCCAAATCGATTGATCGCTCCAGTAAAGCCAGATCACCGCTGGAAACAACACCAGCCCGGGTCCTATCTGGGCCAGACACAGCAACATCATAATGGCTATCAGCAGTGAAACGGCGGGAACGCCCGCCAGAAGAAGCCCCAGCCCTCCGAGCACGGATTGAATAACCGCGGTACCGACAATCCCGATAGCGACACTGCGGATTGCAGCTGCCGACAACTGGATAGCCGCAAATCCGCGCTCTCCGGCCAGGCGGCGGGCAAAGGCGCAAACCAGGTCAGCGGCCTTTTCACCCCGGGAGTAAAGGACTGCAGAAAGCACAACCAATAACACAAACTGCACCACCAGCAAGCCGATATTCCCTACCTGGGCGACAAACCACTTGAGGGCCGTGTCCACATAGGGGGCAAATTGTTCAGAAAGTTCCTTGGGAGTGATCTGCACCCAATGCTGCCAACCCTCGATCAGTCTGTTGGAAAAAAACGGCACCTTGTCCAACCATTCGGGAGGAGCCCCAAGGCTAAACGACTTCATTTTGTTGACGACAACAACAAGATCCCCGGTTCGTTCGAGTATGGTGAAAATGGCAAAGGAGAGCGGCAACACTAGAAGCATGAGGAGGGCCAAGGACATGACCAATACGGCAAGTCCACGCCGATTCCAGCACCTTCGTTGTACGTAAAGCATCAACGGCCAAGTGGCGATGACAATCATCACCGCCCAGGCCAAAGAGAAAAGAAAGGGGCGAAGAATCCACAGAGATGCCGTGATCAGCAGGCCTATGAAGAGAATCGCCAAGGTGGGCCGAACGATTTCGGTCGAATGCTTTGTGACCATAAGACATCCATCTCCGGGTAAAACTTGATGGTTTTATCCTGCGGGCAATCCTTGGCCTAGTGGCTGCTCACGGTTTATCTGGAAAATTATTAAGTTTTTTGCCCCTGTATTGCTGCGGAAATTTCTTGGCCGAACCTCTGAAGATTTTTCCTCTGCGCCGCTACCCAGGCATCATAGCTCTTGTCGGCAGGTTGCTGTCTAAAGTAACTACGGCGGGTAACCTGCACCTTTTTGTTCGTAGGGTCCATCAGTGACCAGCGAACAATCAACCGGGCTTCACTGGCGACCATGCCGTCCAAAGTCAATACATCAACAATGACCTGATGGGTTGGGTGCAGAAATTGTCCCATAGGATAGAGGGCTATCTTTTCCGTACCCAGTTCTCCGGCAAGGCACTCTCCCAGGGCACGAGCGAATTCCTGATCGAGTTCTCCGCCCCATCGGTGATTTTCACTCAGTTGATACCGATCCTCCGAGCGTCCGGTGACGATCTGCGGTCTTCTCAGGATATCGGGCAGGGAAACCGGGCCGATAAGAATCGCAAATCGGCCGGATTGAGTGGTTGGTGTCGGTGCAATCTCCGGCGGGCCAACCAGGCTGTAATAGTTGATTTTTGGTACCGAGGAGCTGCAACAAGTGAGAGCGAGAACGAGCCAACAACTCAGGAAAAAGAAACCAAGGCGTTGCAGAAGGTTATTCATGGGCTTTATACTCCTTGCCAAAAATCAACGATTGCGGTTGATGATCGAGCATATTAACCAGTTCCCTGATCGAACGCAGGGTCAACGCCAACTCGTCCAAGGTCTTGGTGGTGGTGTAGTTCAACGGCGAATCCTTGCCCAATCCCTGTTGGGCCGCGACCAGGGTCTTTTGCAGCTCAACCAGGGTTGCCTGAATTTTGGGGGCGGTTTCACGATTCAACTGCTGCGTCAGCCCTCCAATATCGGCGACTGTAGTTTGCACTTCTTTCAGGGTCTTTTGGAGTTGACCGCCAATTTGATCGAACTGGACTTTTTCAAGATTGGTCACAATCCGGTTCAAACCGTCCTGCAAACGCTGGAACGATCCAGGGATGGTCGGAACCGTCATGAATCCATCCCAATTGGTGATCCTTGCCTCGGGGGCATCCTCTACAAAAACCAGATTGATCATCAATTGGCCGGTTAACAGGTTACCGCTTTGCAGTTGTGCACGTAACCCACGTTTTTCGACCAGTTCCTTGAGAAAAACTCCAGGATCGCGCCCTGCAATTTTCAAGGCTTGCTCTTTTTGGACGGAACTTACACGTTCAGGTTCCAACGCCACAATCACCGGCACGAAAAATTTTTTCTTGTCGAGATCAAATTGCAACTTGAGATCGACAACTTCCCCTAATTGAATCCCATACAATTCCACCGGTGCCCCAACGCTCAGTCCTCGCACCGACTCATCGAACAACAGTGCATAGTAGTTACGGATTGTATACTTTTTCTCCGAAATGGAGTTACGGTCCGCATAGAGGAAAAAGCTTGTGTTTTCCTTGGCTTCGTCCCCCGCAACCAATCCCTTGGGTAGGTCAAAGGCAATGCCGCCGGAAAGGATGGATATCATTGACTGGGTATCGACCTTGAGCCCTTGGGAGTTCAAGGTAAGATCAACACCACTTGCATTCCAAAAACGGGTGTTCTCCGTCACTAGGGTATGATGCGGGGCCTCGACAAAAATTTTGATCTCCACCGACTTCCCATCCCGATTAAGGCCGTAACCGACCACTTGCCCCACCTGAATCTGGCGGTAATAGAGTGGCGTGCCAATGTCAAGCGACCCAAGGGTCTCGGCCTTAAGGACGAAATGCCGGCCCGGCTGACCAACGGTAACGACCGGTGGAATCTCAAGCCCTGTGAACCGGTAGGTCGGCACCCCCAGTTTGCTGCCTTCGATACCGATGTAGGCACCGGAAAGAACAGTGCTCAAACCGGACACTGAGCCTCCGCTGATTCGCGGCCGTACCACCCAAAACTTGGTTTGATCGGTGAGGTACGGTTCACTGCCTTTGACCATTTTTGCCGTCACCACCACCTTGGAGGCATCCGCATTCAGGTCAATGGTGTCAACCTGGCCGATTTCCACATCTTTCAATTTAATCTTCGTTTTACCCGCTTCTAGTCCATCGGCGGAGGCAAAGGTGATTGTAATAGTTGGCCCTTTTTCACTGATGGCTTTAAAGGCCAGCCAACCCCCAATGACCAGCGCCACCATAGGCACGAGCCAAACAATGGAAAAACGGCGTTTTGCCTGGATCGCCGCCGGGGTGGCTTGTTGCTCCAGGGACGATGGGTCACTCATACATCCTCCTCGATTACATCCCAGATAAGACGGGGGTCAAAACTTTCTGCGGCAAACATGGTCGTCACCACGACCGCAGCAAAAAAGACAGCCGCCGGACCGGCTTCGATAGACGCCACTGCGCCAAGCTCGACCAATCCAACCAGAATGGTCACCACATAGATATCGACCATCGACCACCGACCGACCAACTCAGTGAGACGGTACAGGGTTGTTCGGTCTTTGGGTCTCCAGACCAAGCGGTATTTCACGCTGAGCAACAAAAAAATCAGGATAAGCAGTTTACAAAACGGGACGAAGATGCTGGCGATAAAGATCACCGCACCAATTTCCCAGGACCCACTTTGAATGAAATAGATGACGCCGCTTATGATCGTGTCGGCCTGCTTGGCACCGAGTGCCGTAGTGATGGTCATCGGCAGGATATTGGCAGGGATGATGAAAATAATGGCGGCAAAGACAAGCGCCCAGGTGCGACCGAGGCTGTTGGGCTTGCGCAGATGCAGATGGGCTCCGCAACGTGGACAGAGTGGATGCTGACGTGCTAACTCAATCCTGACCAGCAATTGGCAATCATGACAATTAATCAGCCCCAATTGGCGAGCAGTGGAGGCGTGTTCCTTCATCGGCGCATATCCATTTTGTCCCATAACAGAGCCGGATCAAGGCTTGAGAAAGCGGATGCCATGACAAAAATCAGGGCGCCAAAGGAAAAAACGGAGATTCCGGGAACAATGGTGGCCATATGGCCGAGTTTCACCAGGGCGACCAATATCCCGATCATGAAAACCTCCATCATACCCCAAGGGGCGACCTCCTGGATAAAACGAAACACTCGGGTGGCGTGAACGGCCGGCCGCCGCCCCCATTGCAACGGAACCAAAATGTACAACAATCCGAACATCTGCATCAACGGCACCAAGATGCAGGTCAGCAGGACAAGAGCGGACAATTCCGGCAAGTCCTGCTTCCACAATTCATGGATACCGGTCACGAGAATGGTCTCCTTGACCAACCCAGCGCTTTTCATCGCCAGAAAAGGAAAACTGTTAGAGATGACAAAAAGGACCAGGGCCGTAAGGGTCAGGGCCAAGGCACGTTCAATGCTGTTTGGCCGGTAACGAGAAAGTACCGCTCCGCACCTGGCGCAAAGGAGGGTGTTGGTCGTCTGCTCGCCGGGAAGTCGGTTGAGTAGATCACAATCCGGGCAGGCAATTACCACCTGCTGAGCACCGTTGAACTGGTCGAGTTCTGCACTTCGACAATGCAGCAGCGGCTGTTTCATGGCGAAAGGTAGCGGTTAATCATGAGAGCCTCGGAATGCCCAAAAACGGAAAACCATACGTCACAATAACAGGATGTTACAAAGAGCGAAAAGTCAATTTCGCGCCATTTTGTGAAAACGACTCGGATCAGAGGGAATAGGTCCCTGCGTCGGTGAGGTTTACCGCAACGGGACACCTTCTTCTCTCCTTCCCCGTATACCGTTTACCAGAAAGCGTAACCGATACCGATACCACTGACCCATTGGGTCGAATCGCCACGCGGATCGACGATCGGACTATCGGCAGGATCGCCAGCGATGACCGAGGCACGAACGCCTGCGCTCAACAGCCAATTTTTATTGAGATAGAAGATTCCTCCCAGGACCATGTAGTACTCGTTCACCCCGCCATCTGCGGTAAAGAACGGCAATGCGGAGCTGCCAACATTGTCCGCGTTCACCCCATAATAACAGTTGGCATAGTCGTCATCCTGATAAATAGCGCCGACACTGATGTTGAGATCAAGGGGGTTGGCCACCGGAACCCAGTACCGTGCACTGGCATTGGCGCGGAAACCGTCACTTTCATTGCCAATATCCTGATACAGTTTGACCCCCAAAATGAAGCGATTACGTTTGTCATTGGAAAGCATCCAGACGACATCGGCAAAGGCACCGACCTCCACCGTATCATCAATTTCCTTCATCTGGCTCACCTGTGCGTCATCCACACTATCGGTACGGCCGAAATGATAGTTCGCCAACGGACCGAAACGAAACATTTCATTATCGAGCACGTTGATCGTCAGTTCGTTGGCAAGCAACTGGATATATCGATCCTGACCGTTAAAGGTATAGCGAAACATCGGCGCAATACCGAAGGTATAGTCGTCGGATCCGCTATAGTCAGGTAAAACTCCCACAGCCAGCCCAAAAACCGTGGGCACGGTTTCCATGTTCAATTCTAGCATCCCGCCAGCCGACGCATTTGAACAGGGCATTATTCCAAGGGCACCGGCAAAGACCGTTGCCAGCACCAGTTGTTTTCCCCCCAATATTCCTTTCATTTCTTCTCCTATTTTTTTGATACTTGTCAGACGCAGGTAAAACGTTATTTGTTCGGCTCCTTGCCATGCGCCATATCCAAGGTGATACGCAACCGTTTCGCCCAAAATTCAAATGCCTCTTTGGTTGCGCCAAGTTTGGAAAAACCACTCATCTTGGAACCATTAAAGGTATCGATGCCAGCAATGAGCCGTTCGCCTGTCATGGAGTCCAAAAACTCGACCTCCATGCTGGCTCCACCGACGCCGGAGTGCTTACCGGTGGCCCCTGCCCTGACCACATCAATCGCCAGCCCCACCGGTAGTACCGTGGCCACACCGCTCAGTGCAGGGTTGCTGATTTCAATATCAGTCAGCGCCAGCCGTACCCTCAACACATCTTCCCCCGGTACGGTAACCAACGGATACTCCGTCCCCAGGGCTTCAAACACAGCTCGATGAAAACTATCGGACAACTCCTTCAATTCACTGGCTTGAATCCCATGTTCGGCGGTATCCTTGTTGAGGAAAAATTGCACTTCATCGAGCATGATGCGGTGATACTTACTGAGATCTATATCTGGTTTAATGTAGACTTGATCAACTCCATCCGATGGTCCCGGTTGAAAATGAAGACCATTGCCGAGAAATCCAGATGGCGCCGATTTGGGCGGAGTAGCACAGCCAACGAGTATGCCGCTGACGAGCAGAAACAGTCCGATGATGAAGGCATGCCTGATTTGCACAATTTCTCCTCGTAATGAATAACAACAATGAGATTAGTTACCCGGATTAATCTTGGTGATCTTGCTGCCCTGGATTCCCAGTCCGGCCATCAACCCTTTCTGATTAAAGAAAAAGGCATAGACGCCTGATTTGGCGGTGGTGGTGGAAAAAGAACGGGCAAGCCCCTCGTCGGCGACCACGATGGTCGGGCCAACACCGATCTCCCAACCCTCACTGTTTTTCAGATATCGCAGGTCAGCATCCGAGAGAAAAAACAAGGCATATCCAAACGATTGCGCACCTGCCTGTAGACCATAAGAGGCGGCCAAAGAGCGGTAATACCCAGTTGTCCGGCCCCCAACCCTCAGTGCGCCTTCGCCATACTGCCCTCCAATAATAAAACCGCCTTTGATAATGCTGGGGAACACAAGTATTCCCTTGGCAATACCGGCCATTTTCCTGGCCGCCGGAGTGGTCTGATAAAGTTTATTCAAGGCGTTATTCACATCACGGTCAATTTGCGCCGCAGTGTCCGCCAATGCAAATTGCGGGATCGCGAGTAGAAGCGTAATAACCAGTCCCCATTGCATCCAGGCCGATCTCAATGATTGCCCAATCAAAGGCTGTTTGTTGTTGATTTTCATGAACGTGCTCCTTGGATAAGAACAAGATAATATGTGTCCTTCTCGTAAAAATCCACGAGAAGGACGTTTCGAGCTTCGTAGCTCGCTTTTGGGTGATACTACGATTGTACTTTTTTTTACGAAGCCATCATGTTTATTTTTCTTCAATCAGCTCCAGTATTTTCTCAGAAAACACTGATAGATGGCCCCCCTCATTTTTCTTTTCCTTTTACTATTATCTCGATAGCTTCCAGATATGTTATTGCAATAGTGTCCCCAACTTTTACCTTGTCAAGGTTTTCAGGATTCACAACGTTTACCTTCGCAACTGATCCATCCGCCATTTTCAATGTGGCGGTTTCGTGGGCTTTATCCAGTTCCAGAATCGTGGCAGTCACAACGGTTTCGTTCACTTCTACCGCACCCGGCTTAGAGCCTGGTTTGGCAGTTGCCAGATATCCTCCGGCTTCATCTCTCACCTCTCCGGGTTCGGCCATACGGACCTCAATTGTTTCGGAATAAGCAATCTCGACTCGATCGCCTTTCCGCACCTGGGGCAGGTTGACGGCTTCCTCACCAACATGAACTTTAAAAAGCCGTCCTTCCATGCTGCGCAAGGTAACCAGCCTCTCCTTCAGGTTGACCCCCTCTACCATGGCTACAGTTTTCGTGGTCTCGGTGCGTTTAACATCAAGATTCGACGGTTTTTCCTTTGGAGCACAGGCGAATAAGACCGCAGACAACAATAACATGACCACTAGACTCAACAATTTCCTCATACTTCCCTCCTTTTTGAAGTTATTAAAGAAAATCCATCCAAAACAGCAACAGCTTGCCTACTGCCCAAGAAGCCCGACCTTCCAACTAAGCTCTCTTGGTGAATCGCGTTCAATGATTTTCGCTTCGTAACGGACTTTTTATATAATGCACGGTTCTTCGTATTTTTGGCATTTACGACCCTCTCAAAGCTTTGCTGGTTCGCTGGTCATCTGCTCTGCCTTGTTCACCCAACCGCCCCCCACAGCTTTATAAAGATTGACCAAGGACTGATGCAATGTTCCCTGGGTCTCGGTATAGGACAGTTCAGCGTTGAACAGACTGCGTTCAGCATCAAGCACGGAAAGATAATCCGTATATCCGTTGTCATAGCGCAAACGGGCAATATCTGAATATTGGCGAAGCGACATGACCTGGCTCTTTTGGATGGCCAGCTGTTTACTGGTTTGCCGATGAGCGGTCAGGGCGTCGTCGACTTCGCGGAAGGCATTCTGAACCGCTTGCCTATAACCTATAAGGGCCTGCTGTTGCATGGCTTCTGCAGCCTTGACACTACCTGCAATCTTACCGGCAGTAAAAATGGGGAGCGTAACCGGTGCACTGTACGACCAAATTTTTGCAGGTCCTTTGAACAGATCGCCCAAATCACCACTGGCCGACCCCAGAGTACCGGTGAGGGAAATGGCGGGAAAATAGGCGGCCTTTGCCACACCAATTTCGGCATTTGCGGCAATCAGCTCCTGCTCGGCCTGGCGAATATCCGGTCTCCGTTCAAGCAGATCGGACGGCAGGCCGGCAACAATGCCTGGTACACCCAATTGATCAATATTCTTCCCTCGGGCAATAGGCCCGGGATTACGGCCAAGCAGGACACTCAAACCATTTTCCTGCAGAGCTACCGCTTTCTCCAGGCTTGGAATGCGTGCCAGCGCCTCTTCATATTGGGAACGATTTTGACTCAACTCGAGATCTGAGATGACCCCACCAGCAAATCTTTCCTCAAAAATGCGATAGGAGGCTCCACGACTCTTAGCGGTATTGCGGCTGATTTCCAACTGCCGATCGAGCGCGCGGAGATTGATATATGCGCTGGCAACATTACTCACCAGACTGAGAATGACAGCTTTGCGGCCTTCCTCGCTGGCGATGAGTTGTGCTTTAGCAGCCTCGGTGCTGCGGCGAATACGACCCCAAAGATCAATTTCCCATCCCGCATTCAAGGTCGCAGAAAAATTATCGGTCGTTGACTTGTAACCCTGAGAAAGTCTATTGTCGCCTAACTCTGTGATGCGTTGCCGACTGTATTCCGCCCCGGCTCCTACTTGCGGATACAGATCAGCACGAACAATGCCAAAGCGTCCCACAAACTCCTCAATGCGAGCCGTGGCGATCAATAGGTCTTTATTTTCCCGCAAAGCGTTCGAGATCAAGGTGTTCAGGACCGGATCGTTGAACTGCCGCCACCAGTCGGTACCGGCCAAGTCCTTGGCTTCTTTTTCGCTCACCCGCCAAGCAGCAGGCATATCAAGAGAAGGCCGTTGATAATCAGGGCCAAGAGTACAGCCGCCGATACAACAGAGTAGTATCAGAGCAGCCCAGCAGTTACGCTTCATGGTTCCTCCCTTGCTCCTCGCCAAGTTGGGAAGGGGCATCGGTTGCGGATGGCACTTTGCGATGGCTTAATTTTTCCACGACATAAAAACAGACCGGGATAAGAAACACACCGATACAGGTTGCGGCCATCATACCGCCAATAACCGCATTCCCCATAACCTGCCGTGAAATGGCTCCAGCTCCCGAGGCAATGGCCAACGGCACACAGCCGAGGATGAAGGCAAAGGAAGTCATGAGAATAGGACGTAAACGCAATTTGGCCCCCTCCAGAGTCGCCTTGAGCAGCGGCCGTCCTTTTTCATATTCCATCTTGGCGAACTCGACGATGAGGATGGCGTTTTTGGCCGACAGCCCGATAAGCATAACCAAGCCTATCTGCGCATAGACGTTATTTTCTTGACCACGCAACAGTAGCGCGCCAAAGGCTCCTGCCACCGCGATGGGCGTGCAGAGGAGAACGGAAAACGGTAGAGACCAACTTTCGTATTGAGCAGCCAGAATAAGAAAAACGCACAACAGCGAGAAACCGAAGATCACCATCGGCGAAACGCCCTGTTGCGCCTGCCATTCCTGGTAACTCATTCCCATATAGTCATAGCCCATCTCCGTGGTGGGCATGGTCTCGGCAAAAACCTCTTCCAAGGCCTTCATCGCCTGGGCGGAGCTGTATCCGGGCGCGGCTGTGGCATTGATCTGGGCGGCCCTGAAAAGGTTGTAGCGCATGGTGAATTCCGGACCGGAAATGTTCTTCACTGTGGTCAGGGCCGAGAGAGGAACGGACTTGCCCTCCTTGTTGCGTACATAAAACTGGCCGATATTCTCTATATTGGTGCGAAATTCACCCTCCGCCTGGATGAAGACCTGCCACTGACGGCCAAATTTATTGAAATAGTTAATAAAGCCGCTCCCCATAAAGCTTTTCAACGTCTGATAGACATCGCTGACGTTAACGCCCTGTTTGAGGACCTTGTCCTGATCGACATCAACGTACAGTTGGGGGACAGTCGGACGGAATGTGGTGGAAACGCTGGCTAATTCCGGCTGTTTTCTCGCTGCCTCGAGAAAAGTACTCACCTGGTCCGCTAAAAAGTCGAGGTCCTTGCCAGCCCGATCCTCGAGCAAAAATGTTACACCACCCGAAGTGCCGATGCCGGGAATAGCCGGCGGCGAAAAGGCAAACGCCATGGCACCACTGGTCCCAGCGAGCTTTTTACTGAGCGTCTGTTTAATCGCCTCGTACTGCTCTTCAGGAGCTTTGCGTGCCCCCCATTCATCCAAGGTAATAAAGAAGAACGCACTATAGGTATTGGTGACCTGGCTGAGCATGCTATAGCCAATAACCGAGGTGCAATATTTGATACCCGGGGTATCCATGATAAGTTTTTCCGCCTGCTCGGTCAGGGCACGGGTTCGCTGTAGCGAGGAGGCATCGGGAAGCTGCAGGCCGGCAAAGACATACCCTTGATCTTCCTCAGGTAGAAATCCGGTAGGGACGGCTTTTCCGAAAAAACCGGTCAGCACCACTATTCCAACCAAAAAAAGAAGGCTAATGAAACTTTTACGTACAGCAAACCGACACATTCCGACGTAGCCGTTTGTTGCCCGGCCAAACATTCGATTGAACCAATCGTAAAATTTCTGCAGAGGTCCCCGTCCCCTGACTTTAGGTTTAAGGAGCATTGCGCAAAGGGCGGGTGATAGGGTCAGGGCGTTAAAGGCGGAAATGATGACCGACAGGGCAATGGTCAGCGCGAACTGCTGATACAGACGCCCGGTGATACCTGGGATAAAAGCCGTGGGCACGAAGACTGCCGCAAGAATGATAGCAATGGCGATAACCGGCCCCGAGACCTCCTCCATGGCCTTGAAAGTCGCCTCCTTCGGCGTAAGGCCATGCTCGATATGGTGTTCCACCGCCTCAACCACGACGATGGCATCGTCAACGACCAAGCCGATAGCGAGCACCAGACCAAACAGGGACAGGGTGTTGATCGAAAACCCGAACAACGGAAAAAACATGAAGGTGCCCACTAGGGACACCGGCACCGCCAGAAGCGGAATCAGGGTGGCCCGCCAGCCCTGGAGGAAGATGAACACCACGATGATGACCAAGATTAAAGCCTCGACCAAGGTATGCTCGATCTCTTTGATGCCTTCGGTGACCGCCAAAGTCGTGTCAAGGCTGACCACATAATCGAGATCCGGCGGGAAGCGCGTTTTCAGCTCTTCCATCATTGCCTTGGCCCCTTTAGCGGCTTCAACCGCGTTGGTGCCCGGCATCTGGTACAGGGCAATTAAGGCGCTCGGTTTGCCGTTGAGCCGACCTTCGATGCTGTAGTTTTGCGCACCCAACTCTATCCGGGCCACGTCACTCACCCGGACAATGGACCCATCGGTATTGGCACGCAACACCACCCGCCCAAAATCATCTTCCGATTGCAGGCGTCCCTGGGCTCGGACCGCATAGGTAAACTCCTGGCCAGCAGGTGCCGGTTCGGAGCCGACCTGCCCGGCCGGATTGACCGTGTTTTGGGAATTGATCGCGTTGATAATCTCGGGAATGGTGATATTGAGCTTGGCCAACTGATCCGGCTTGACCCACAACCGCATGGCGTATTTGCCGGCGCCAAAGATGGTGACGCTGGCAATCCCCTTGACCCTGGTCATCTGGTCGTTGATATTGATATAGCAGTAATTAGCCAGGAAAACGTTATCGTAGGTCCCGTTGGGTGAGTAGAGACCAAACATGATCAGAGGCGAGGAGGTCGATTTAGCAACCTTCACCCCGAAATTGCGCACATCGCTTGGTAACTGTGCTTCAGCCTGGCCCTCGCGCATTTGGGCCAGCAACTGGTCGGTATTTGGATCCGTCTTGATGTCAAAGTTGACCGTCAGATTGGTGTCGCCGTTATTGGAGTTGATCGAGTACATGTAGTTCATGTTGTCCACGCCCGACATTTCCTGCTCGAGCGGGGTGGCGACCGACTGCTCCATGGTTAGGGCATCTGCACCGGTATAGGAGGCGGAAACTTTGATCTCCGGCGGTACAATGTCAGGAAATTGCGCCGTCGGCAGACCGGTCATGGCCACGATGCCAACAAGAACCATGAGGATTGAGATCACCATGGCCACAATGGGGCGGTTGATAAAAAATCTAGCCATGGCGCCTACCTTTTCCCTGTTGGTTCGGCAGGAGCCGTTTTTGTCTCTGTCATGAACGGCTTGGGCGCCACTTCCATACCGGGCCGGACCTTTTGGATCCCTTCGACCACCACCTGTTCTCCGGGGTTGAGGCCCTTGGCAATGATCCAATTGCTGCCGATCCGTTCGCCCACCAGGACCGGACGAACATCAACTTTGTTATCCCCGCCGACCACTGCCACCATGTATTTTCCTTGAACCTCACTGACCGCTCGCTGCGGTACCAGCAAAGCCCCCTTTTCCATCTGTACCGTGGCGCGAATACGGCCATACTGACCAGGACGGAGCCTATTGTCGCTGTTGGGGAAGAGGATGCCGATCTTCATCGTGCCGGTGGTCGGGTCGACCTGGCGATCCATGATGGCGAAGTGCCCCTGGTACGGATAAAGGCTGCCATCGGTGAGGATGAGTTCCAGGGGTATCGCCTCGACCTCCTTGCCAGCTTCCGTTGCTCGAAGATATTCCCTTTCACTGATATTGATATAGACCTTGATCGGGTCGAGTGTGGAGACCGAGGTCAATTCTTCCTGACTGTTCGGACCGACCAAATTACCCAATTGCGTCTTGGCGATACCGGCAATGCCATCGATGGGAGAGGTAATCCGGGTGAAATCCAGATTCAGTTGCGCCTCCTCAACCGCAGCCTGGGCCGCTTCCACCGAGGAACGGGCGGAGAGTTCCAGCCCCACGGCATCGTCCAAATCCTTCTGGCTCACAGCCTTTTTCTGGGCCAGCGGTCGTACCCGAGCAAGGTCGGCTTTGGTGGTCGCATGTCGGGCCTTTTGCTGAGAAAGCTGTGCCTTGGCCTGGTCGAGTGCTGCCTTGAAGGGGCGCGGGTCAATCTCGAACAGGATTTGTCCCTTACGGACAGCATCACCCTCATTATAGTTCTGCCGGGTAAGGTAGCCGGAAACTTGGGGGCGGATAGTCGCATTCACAAATCCATCGAGAACGCCGATCCATTCCCTCTTGACCGGCACATCCTTTTGGATCACGGTCATTGTTTCAACCACAGGAATCATGGGAGCAGCCTTCTTTTCCTCTTTGCGGCACCCAACCAGAGACAGTGAGGTAAAAAGGAAAGCAACCATAACCAATGTTGATGCTACCTGACGACAAAACTGTCCATCCCAGACAAATTGATTGTTATTTTGCATTAATTTCTCCCGACAATGCTCCCCTGATTGATTGCGTATATAATTGCCGTTCTCGTTAAAAAGTCCCAAAAACGACACTCTGTACTTCGTAACGTGCCGTATTTGCGAGACGCCATATCATGGAGTGTAATGTTTGATGGTGCCGCAAAAACTTCGATCTACGGCGTCGCTGCGTTTTTCCCGACACTTACACATACCTTATGGATGCTTTCGCGCCGGTAAAAACGCCTCTTTCTGTATAGCTTTGTTTTTGCGCAGCCATCTTTCAGCATATGAGGCCCATTTTACGAGGCCATCAAATTGGGTTTCCATTTGGCCCTGGAAAAAAGCCCCTTTGATCTTACAAATCGTTGCAATCATCTTCTTGTTTGTGGGAATTTTTCCTAAACGGATTTTGATCGAGGCTCCCTTTCCCACAAAGGCGAACAAGTTCGACAACCTCAAGCCCTCCAAAATTTTGTCCCTGAAAAAATTCAACATCAGGAGGCCTAGATGAAAGTTCCATCGCCTCCAAAATCCGGGTGTAATCAGAGGAACGCAGATGATGCTCAAACGATTCCCGATTACTCCACCGCTCCAGATAGCAAATAGTGTTTTGCTCGCCCCTTTCCAACAACACTCGACACCCCGTGCACTCAGGCTTGGTGGCAATAAGCCCGTGCATGGAGGCAAGAAGGTCGGCCACTTTGTCCTCTTCCCCTGAAACAGGATATATGGTGACAAAAGAAAGAATCATGGAATGAGTACCAGCAGGATATATTCCACTTTCACGGTCCCTTAAAAAAGCATTGTAGCTAGCTGAAATTTAGCAATTATAGCTTGTAAGCTGTATGCGAGACAGAAACTGTCTGTAGGGAATGGGCGATATATCGTCCTGTGGAGGTTGATATATCGCCCCCCTTGTGGAGGCTAAGATGAAATAGAGGCTAATGAGAAAAAGTGAAGCGGCGGTCAACGCAACCAATTCATCATGGCAAGACGAGCGTTAGGTATTGGTTCATAGGTGCATCAATCGAAAAAACAGCTTATTGCTTACCTTCGCCTCTTTTCTCGATTAATCGAGAGCTTGCGCATTCGCGAGTACAACGTCGAAGGATGCAGCCCGAGGAGTTCCGCTGCTCCGCCTTGCCCTTTTACCTTCCCACGAGTTGCCTGGAGGGTTGCGATGATATGTGAACGTTCAACCTCCTCCAGGGGGAGAATGACGGAGGGATCGTGGCCTAACCCGGGCAAGTCCAGATGGGAAAGATCAAGGGTTCTCCCGGTGGATGTGATCATGCCGCGTTCAATAACATTACGCAATTCACGGACATTGCCGGGCCAAGAATAGGCAATGAGCTTTTCCATGTCCTGCTGGAGAATTGCATTGATCTTTCTTCCCATTTTGAGGCCGAACTCATTAACGAATTTCCAGGTCAATAAAGGAATATCTGTAACGCGTTCCCGCAGCGGGGGGACATGAATAGGGAAGATGTTTAACCGGTAATAGAGATCACTGCGAAATCGCCCCTGTTCCACCTCCGCAACAAGATCACGATTGGTCGCGGCAATAATCCGAACATCACTCGTCAGTTTCGTTGGGCTGCCAAGACGCTCAAAGGTTCCGTCCTGAAGCACTCGGAGTAATTTTGTCTGGGTCTCGAGCGGCATCTCCGCAATTTCATCGAGAAACAATGTGGATTGATGTGCCAACTCAAAACGGCCTACCTGACGACTGAAAGCGCCGGTGTAGGCCCCTTTCTCCCGGCCAAACAACTCACTTTCAATAAGAGCGGAAGGAAGAGCCGCACAGTTAACCGTAATCATCAACCGCTTGCGTCGATCACTCGAGTGATGGATAGCCTGGGCAATCAGCTCTTTGCCGGTTCCTGTTTCCCCTTGAATAAGTACAGTGCTGCTGGTCATCGCCACCTGATCAACCAGTTGCTTAACCTGACGCATTGCGCGGCTGGAACCCAATGGGCAGGATCCTTTCTCACCCCCTCCGACCTCATCACGCAACAGGGTGTTTTCCTGCTCGAGACGTTCACGCAACCGGTTGATCTCCTGCACGTGCTCAACAAGTTTTTGTTCCATCTCCTTGCGCTGGGTGATCTCAGCGACCACGCCCATTAAGCGGCTGGCAGCCCCCTTGTTCATTTGTTGTAGCCTGCCGCGCAAAATCATCCATCTATAGGTTCCCTTCGTACTGGGAACACGAAATTCAATTCGTGACTCCATCCCCGATTTTTCTGCCTGCTTCACTGCGTTAAGAACGGGTTTGCGGTCGTCCACATAAATTTTTTGCAAAAAATTTGTAATGGTAACATTGTCCTCGTCAGCAACATGCACGAGTTCCCGCGCATTATTGGAGAGCCACAGTTCACCCGTTACCAAGTCAATCTCCCAAAAACCAACATTGGCAGAAGAAGCCGCCATTTCAAGACGAGTCTGAGAAATTTCCAGGGCTCTAGTGATGTTGCGCCGATCCAAAGCGCTTACAAGGATTTCGCCAAGCAGGCGTAGATTAACGATAAAGGGGGAGGGCCAGATACATTCTTCCTGAAGCGAATGGACCACAATGATGTGGCGGACCTCGTGGCCCACAAAAAGAGGAATAGCAAGGCCGGACTTCATCCCAAGTCGAACAAAGGCTCTCCGGTCGCTATCTGCTTCTACGGGGATGGAATCGATGTTGTGCTTGGCCACGGTTTTGCCAAGAACAACGAGTTGGTGATAGGTCCAGGGAAGGAGTTGGGCAAGATCCACCTCCTTGGACACGATCGACACGCCTTCATTGCACCAAAAATACGCGAGCAAGACACGAGGAGCTTTGGGAAAGACATGGAGTAGCCCGCCGCGCTCCAATCCGAGAGACTGGAGGATTTCCTGTAGCGAGGAATTGATCACCTCGTCAAGGGTGCCGGCCGTCGCTTTGAGGATTCGGGCGGACACCAGGGGAAGTAGTTCTCCTAGCCTGTTAAGACGGGAGAGCGATCGGTCGGAGGGGGAGGGGATACAGCTTTTTGATTTCATTTGGCTCGTTGTAACGCCAACAGGCAGATCCCGAAGCTGCGGCATTCTTTCGCTCATGGCCCCAAATGCAAGTAAAAAAGATTTCAGTATCTCTACAATTCCATTCACATTTTTTGTACACCATTAGCCTAGTCTTGCCACGAATAATCAAAGCCTGTGTAAATTTTTTACGAAAGAATGGAAGGATAAAAAGACGAATAACCCCAAATTTTACCTTTAATGAGGAATACAATTTATGTGGAACACTTTACATAAAAAAGTTTCCATGAATACGTGACAGCTAACATCCGGTTTTGAAAAATGCAAGTTGATGCCAGTGAATAAAAAAAGGGCTTACAGAGTCAATCTCTGTAAGCCCTTGAATTTTTTGGTACCGGAGGTCGGAATCGAACCGACACGGGGTCGCCCCCGCTGGATTTTGAGTCCAGTGCGTCTACCAGTTTCACCACTCCGGCGTAATGTGGACTTCTATTTACCTTACCCACCTTTTCACTGTCAAGGAGAATCAATGGGCGTTCACACCGATTGGCAGGGGTTCTTCCTTTTCAAAGGATGACTTGGACACAGAAATTACGAAAAATATTGCATTTCATCAAGATCATGGCAGAGTGGGCCTTTACTCTGCCCTCCCTCATTCGCAGAAATGCGAGGGTGCGTGTGAGCGTATCTATCCACTTTTGCCTGCTTTTCATCCATGACCCCACGACCTCCCCCTATTTCCCCTCGTGCTGCCGCGGTCGAAGTGTTGTGCCTTTGGGCCACCACCCACAACTCTATTGATCTCCTGTTTCATAGCGCCATCGAACAGGTGGCCGATATTGATCGTGGCTTGGTCAAGACCTTGGTGTATGGGGTTTTGCGGCAGAAAGAGTATCTGGATCAGATCATCCGCCGTTTTTCCAAGCATCCTCTGCGGAAAATGAAGCCGCGCACACTCATGACCCTGCGCATCGGGGTATATCAGTTGCTCTTTTTAAGCCGCATTCCGGAATCGGCGGCAGTTAACACCACCGTGAACACCCTCAAGTCTTCAGGGCAGCCCTCCTGGTTGATCGGGTTTGCCAACGGCATCCTGCGCAACGTGGCTAGAACTCGGGCCAATTTGCCTGGGCACCAGCAGCTGGCCGAGGCCGAACCACCGATACTCAATCACCCCACCTGGCTGGTCGACCGCTGGCGAGAGGCGTTTGGTGAAGCTAAGGCACGGGCCATCTGCACTTGCAATAACAGTGAACCGCCGCTGACCCTGCGCGTCAACCAACGCCGCACCAGTCGTCCTGCGTTGAGGGAGATGATGGAAAAATCCGGCATCCAATCTGTGCCTGGATTTTTCAGTCCGCTGGCCCTGACCATTGAAAATTATCCCGGCTCCATTTCCTCCTTGCCCGGATATGGAGATGGCTTGTTTCAGATCCAGGACGAGGCTCCACAACTGGCCTCATTCCTGGTGGGCAAACTGCCGGATCGTTGTCGGGTGCTCGACGGTTGTGCCGGGCTCGGTGGCAAAACATCCCATCTGGTAGAGATGCTGCCGCCCGGTGGTACGGTGGTGGCGGTGGAACCGGATAGCCGGCGTTATCGTCTGCTCAGGGAAAATCTCCTGCGCCTGGGGCAGCGGGAGTCGGTGATTGCCGTTCGTTCCGATCTGCAGAGCTATGCTGGCACCCGTCCCGAGCTTTTTGATGCGATCTTTATCGATGCCCCCTGTTCGGGCACCGGCGTCATCCGTCGACAGCCCGATATCCGCTGGAACCGTCGGCCCGAGGATTTTGTTCAATACCAGCAAACCCAGGTCCATCTGCTTGAGGTCGCTGCTCGTCTGCTCAAGCCCGGTGGGGCGCTGGTGTATGCCACTTGCTCGCTCGAACCCGAGGAGAATCAGGGTGTGATGGATATCTTCTTTGCGCGTTGCCCCCGCTTTGCCCTTGATCCGCTCACACCCTATTTACCCGAAAACGCTCAACGATTGGTGGATGACCTGGGTTGTTTCCGGCCCAATCCCGCCGACGGACTGGACGGCTTTTTTGCTGCTCGTCTGATCGAGTCGGGCTGCTTGTAGTTTCCGGCGACAGTGTTTATATTCGTGAGCCATAAATAGTATCCCAACCAGCACGGCTGGAGAAAAAACTGGCCACACCGACTATGAAAAACGGATTTTCGGCACAATGAGAACCTCCCAGACGCCGATATCCACTACAAATCGAACAACGAGGAGAATTCGTTAATGGCTGGAATAAAATCGACCATGGACCTGGTGATGGAGCGCGCTGCCCGTATGGGCATGGCCACCCCCGAAGAGATGCGTCATGAAGAAAATTTGAAAAAGGGTATGCAGAGTACGGTCGATTTCCTCAACGGCACCAACCCCTCTTTGGCGGAACTCCTGGCCGATTTTGCGGCGGGTGAGCAGGAGTCGGTCCGTAGGGGGATGTTGACCTCCTTGTTGCGCAACCTTTTCCTTCCCCGCGACGAGGAAGGCATTGCCCGCATTGAACGGGCAATCGCCGGGATTATAGAGCTCAATACCGCCACTCCCGATGTCGGAGCCCTGTGCCGGGAATTGCAGACCATAGTCCTCCAGTATGGCCAGCACCGTCAACAGCTCCAGGATCAGCTCAAGGAGCAGGTCCGGATGCAGATTGAACAGTTATTGATCCGCAAGGGAATGCAGGCCGACAGCATGCAGTTCGACCCCACCACCGAGCCGCAGTTCAAGGAGCAGTGGGCCCGGCTGGAGGCCGATTTGGACGGCCAGTACGGTCAGGCTCTGGAACAGTTCAAGGCCCAGCTCAAGGCTTGGCTTGGGATTTAATTATGTATTGCCCTGAACAAGAGAGACTCGACCGCTTGCAGCAAACCCTGCGTCGGCGCAAGATCGACGGCCTTCTCGTTTCCCAACCCGAGAATCGTCGCTATCTCAGTGGATATTCCGCTCCAGACCACGGCATTCAGGAAACCTCGGGTTATCTCCTCATTCCCGCCGCCGACAAGCCGATCCTCTTGACGGATTCACGTTTTACCCTCCAGGCCGAGGCCGAGGCCCCCCTGTTCACGGTGGATACGTACACCAAGGGGTTGCTGAATTCGTTGGAAAAGGAGTGTCGTAAGCTGGGGTTGAAAACGCTTGCTTTTGAAAGCGACTATTTTCTCCATGCCACCTACCTCAAATTGGAGAAGATGGCCGCCAAGCAAAGCCTGGAGCTGAAGGCGGAAAGCGGTTTGGTGGAGAAGATGCGGGCCATCAAAGACGACCGTGAACTGGAGTTGCTCAAACGTTCCACCGACCTGAACGAGAAGGTGTTCCAGTCGGTCTACCAGTCCCTTGAACCGGGCATGAGCGAACGCGAGATTGCCCTGGCTCTCGAGCTGACCATGCGGGAGATGGGGGCTGAAGGGCCAAGTTTCGAAACCATCGTCGCTTTCGGGACCAACGCTGCCAGGCCCCACGCAGTGCCTACCGATCGGGTGCTGCAGACAGGGGAGCTGGTGTTGATCGACATGGGCCTGATTTTGGATGGCTACTGTTCGGATATGACCCGCACCTTTGTTGCCGGCAAACCGGACCAGACCTTTATTGATCGGCACCGGGTGGTGCGTAAAGCCATGCTTGCCGGAATCAACACCATCCGTGCCGGTGTCACCGGGGCAGAGGTTGACCGGGCCGCGCGCCAAGTGCTGATTGATGCCGGGTATGGCGACGCCTTTGGGCATGGCTTGGGGCACGGTGTGGGTATCGCCGTCCACGAGGATCCCCGGCTTTCCCCCCGTGGCAGCAAACAACTGCAGGCCGGGATGGTGGTCACGGTCGAGCCGGGACTCTACTTGGCCGACTGGGGCGGTATTCGCCTGGAGAATATGGTCATTGTCACCGAGGAGGGCGCCGAGGTGATGAATCGCGATACAACCAGCTTGGATCTGTAAGCGGTATGGCCGGATCAGAGGGGCTCAGCCTACGTAGCAGGAAATTGTAGTTGCTCGGGAAAGAGGGTTTTCTCAAGCAGCGTGCCCGTGTTCATAAACCCGTTTTTTTTACCAAACCCCTGACAACAGGAGTTGCATGTCCGCCAATAAACATTTCGTTCTTGATACCAATGTCCTGCTCCACAATAGCGCAGCTATCACCTGTTTTGGGGACAACACCGTTGTTCTGCCGATGACGGTGATTGAGGAACTCGACAAGTTCAAAAAAAATAATGATGAGCTTGGCCGCAACGCCCGCCAGGTCATCCGAACCCTGGACCAGTTGCGTGGTCAGGGAAGCCTGGGCAAGGGGGTGCCCACCGCAGACGGTGGCACGGTCTGGATCACAATGGAGAAGGAGGACGACTGCGGCACCTGCATCGACCTCAATATTCCGGACAACCGCATCATCGCCACTGCATATCGGTTGCTGCAAGAGGGGCGGCGGGTCATCTTTGTTTCCAAGGATATCAATGCCCGGCTTAAGGCGGATGCCCTGGGCATTGCGGTGATGGATTTTGAGCAGGAAAAGGCTGATTTCGATCAGCTCTATACCGGTTGGCGCCGTATCAAGGCCAGCTCCTCCATGATCGACCGTCTCTATCAGGGCAAGGAACTGGCGCTTGACGGGGAAGAGTTTCTCCCCAACGAGTTTGCACTCCTGGTGGATGAAAACAACGACAAGCACACCGGCATCGGGCGTTCGGTGGTGGCTGGAAATCAGCTCAAGCCCCTCAATCCGGTGTTCGACACTGCCTCCAACCTTCGGCCCCGTTCCATGGAACAGCGGGTGGCCTTGGAGTTGTTGATGGATCCCGAAGTCTCGCTGGTTTCACTGGTGGGGCAGGCCGGCACCGGCAAAACCCTGCTGGCTCTGGCCGCTGGCATGGCCAACGCGGTTAAAACGACCAAATATGAAAAACTGCTGGTTTCTCGGCCGGTAATTCCGCTTGGCAAAGATATCGGCTACCTGCCCGGAACCAAGGATGAGAAGATGAAGCTGTGGATGCAGCCCATTTTCGACAACCTCAGTTACCTCATGGGGCTGACCACAGGCGGTAAGCAGGACGCCACGACCGAGCTTGGCATCAAGCGGCTGTTGCGCGAGGACCAGATCGAACTCGAAGCCCTGACCTATATACGTGGCCGCTCGATATCGCGGCAGTACGTGATTATCGACGAGGCCCAGAACCTGACCCCGCACGAGGTCAAAACCATCATCAGTCGGGCGGGTGAGGGCACCAAAATGATCCTCACCGGCGATCCCGAGCAGATTGACAACCCCTATCTCGACGCCAGCAGCAACGGGCTGAGCTACACCGTTGAGCGGCTCAAGGGCCAAGAGGCTTGCGGCCACATCACCCTGACCCGTTCCGAGCGTAGCCACTTGGCTTCGTTGGCTGCCGAATATCTGTAATCATTCAGCCGCCTGCGGCAGTGAAGGAAACACACCATGCGACAGTACATGATTGACGAGATCTCGTTTCTCGAACGCGACAACCTGGATACCTATCTCAAACGCACCCTCAAGCCCGGCGGCTTGGAGGGGGTTTATTTTCTCAGCGTTCCGCCGGATCTGCTCGGGCCTGAACAGTTGGGGCACGATGACTGCGGCCCGTTCTACTTCACCGTGGTTCTGGAATCAAATTCGGTCCGCTTTGAACTGTTGGTGCGCAGTGCCTCCAACATGCATTGCTCCTGCATCGCCCAGGCCACCCCGGCCCAGCGGCAGTTCGTCCTCGATTTTGCCGACCGAATGCTGCAAGAGGAGATGATCAGCGCATGAACGTAAACGACATTCCCTTGGAAGACCGGATCATTTTTGCCCTGGATGTGTCCGACCCCCGCAAGGCCATGGCTCTGGTCGACCGGCTCTCGGATCATATTCGTTTTTTCAAAGTGGGGATGCAGCTCTTTTTTTCCGGTGGCTGGCCGGTCGTGGACTACATTATCTGTAAGGGTTGCAAGGTGATGCTTGATCTCAAGCTCTATGACATCCCGGCCACGGTTAAGCTGGCGGTGCAGCAGTTTGCCGGGCGCGGCATTTCCCTGACCACGGTTCACGGTTATAGCCCGGTGGTGGAAGCGGCCCTTGAAGCCGGTACCGGCATTCAAATTTTGGCGGTCACCGTACTCACCAGCTTTGGCAAGGAACAGGTCAGCGAGCTCCAGTACCAGGGAACGGTGGAGGATTTGGTCTTGCAGCGGGCCCGGACCGTGCTCGGGCTCGGTTGCCACGGGATTGTCTGTTCGGCCAAGGAGGCGGCGTTGCTGCGTGAGCAACTGGGACAGGAGTTTGTCATGGTCACCCCTGGTATACGTCCTTCCGGCGCCGATCCCAACGACCAGCAGCGGGTGGCTACACCAGGCCGGGCCATTGCCGACGGTGCCGACTACCTGGTCATCGGCCGGCCCATTCGAGATGCTGCTGATCCCGAGGCTTGCATCAGTGGCATTCAGCGGGAGATAGCCCTGTCCCTGGCTTGATTCGTTTTGAATTTGGCCGATTGAGGCGTTGATCCGGCCGTCAAGGCGGTTAAAGCTGAGAAATTCTCCTACACCATGCATTGTATGGCGTAACGATTTTCATCTCCATCCGTGAGGAAACCATGTTGATCGATTTGTTGCGTACCCGTCGAAGCCTCCGCCGATTCACCGACCAGCCTGTGGAACAGGAAAAACTCGATTTGCTGCTGGAGGCGGCCCTGCGCTCTCCCTCGTCCAAGGGGACTAATCCCTGGGAGTTTATCGTGGTCAGAGATACGGAGATGATCAAGGAACTTTCGGTGGCCAAAGCCCACGGTGCCACTTTTCTTGCTGGCGCGCCCTTGGTGATCGTGGTCTGTGCCGATCCGGCCAAAAGCGATGTCTGGGTGGAGGACGCCGCTATCGCCACCACCCTGATTCACCTGCAGGCCACCGATCTCGGCCTGGGGAGTTGTTGGGTCCAGTTACGCTTGCGTCAGCGCGAAGACGGCACCTCCTCCCAGGAGTACATGAGCAAACGGCTCGGTCTACCCGAGGGGATGATGGTGCTGGCCATGGTGGGGATCGGCTATCCCACCGACACCAAGAAAGGACACCCCGACTCCTCGCTCTGCCGCAATCAGGTCAGCTACGAGCAGTTCGGCCAAAAATAGGCCTGATGCCTGCCTGCACCCGGATGGGGTTCTCTCCGGGTGCAGGCTTTTTGTTCCCCGCGCATTTCTTAGCATGTCTTCCCGTCCGCCAGCTCAATTCGGTTTCTGCCTTTGTTTTTGGCGATGAATACCGCCTCGTCAGCGGCCTTCAACACCCGTTGCACATCTGAACCCGGTTCGTATTCGGCCACACCGAAACTGGCCGTGACCTCCACCGCCGTGCCATTCGCGTAAAAGGGCGTATCGCCGATCCGGCTGCGAATCTTTTCCGCCACTAACAGGCCGCTGCAGAGTTCCGTCTCCGCCAGGAGAACGACAAACTCTTCACCGCCCCAGCGGGCCACCACATCCTGACTGCGGAGCATGCTTCTCATCCGTATTCCGGTCTCAATGAGGATGGTATCCCCGGCATCGTGGCCCAGCTGATCATTGACCGCCTTGAAATAATCCAGGTCGATGAACAGGACCGTGAACGGCACGCGATTGCGGAGGCTGCGATTGCTCTCACGCTCAAACTGCTCCATCATGGCCCTGCGGTTGTACAGTCGAGTAAGCGGATCGACCATGGCCGCTTCTTCGAGCGCGTTCTGAGCGATAATCCGTTGAGCGATTTCATGACTGAGCCTGGTGTTGACTTCATTGAGGTCACTGGTGCGCTGCCGGACGCGAATTTCCAACTCGTCCTTGGAGCGCTGCAAGGCGATAAAAGCCTTCTGTTTGACCTCTTCGCTCTGGGCCAGGGCCGCTGACATCTCGTTGAAGGCCTTGAGGAGTTGGTCGAGCTCATCATTGGTGCTCAGGGTAATTTGCTCATCGAGCTTGCCCTTGGCAATGGCGGTACAGCGGGCTATGGCCAGATCGATCGGGCCGGTGAAACGGGCCGCCAAATATTTGGAAAAAAGAAAGGCCAGGACGATGGAGGCGAGCAGGGAACATAGGCCGGAAATTCGCAAATCCCTATATTTGCCACGGACTTTGTCCGCACGCATGTCGATGCCGACCAGATATTCACCGTGGCCGTTTTTCAAAGGGGCATATCCTGAGAGAAAAGCACCCCATTTATCGGCTACGATCTCCTTGTCTACGCTGATCCCGGTAAAACCTTGAATTAGCCTTGATATTGCGGGTGTGTACTCCTGTCCCGGGAGGGCCTGCTTCTCCGATTCATCGGAATCAACGACAAAAAAGACCTTTTCCCCCTCCTGCCGCATCACGTAGAGAAAGGCAATGTCCGGGTTCATCCGTTTCAGCTGTCGCAGTACGTGCAAGGCCTCGATGTAGCCGCTTTGTTGGGTATCCGTGACCGAGGTAACGGAGCGCAACTTGTCGGCATCGAGCATCTGGCTGATCAGGGCAGCACTAGCCTGAAGCCGTTCTTTGAGACCCTCCATCAGGCTCTCGGCGGCGCTGGCGTAGAAATATGTGCCGATGCTCCCGGAGACCAGAAGCACTGCCAGGACATGGCTGAAAAACAATTTTAGGCGGATTGGAAAAGACGTTTTCATGGAGGTCGACAGGGAAGAATTCGGGTAACCCACACGGGGTGAATATGATGACTCCGTAGCGGAAAAAATTGAGAGAAAATTGAACTCTATCAAGAGTGACTGATTCGTATTTTAGGACAGAGTGGTAGTTTTTGGCAAGCAACGATTTTTTTATGCACGTGGTGTTTTCCCAAAAAGCGGCGAGAACGCCGTTTCGAGCTTCGTAAGGAACTGTTTTGGTGAGTGCCAATATTTTGATTTTTTAAGGAGCCATCAGCCGGAAAGTCCCGGGTCCAGAGGGAAGAATAGATTTGCGCAACCACGGAATGCCCCTATGGTACATCCTCGGCATGGCTTGATTTGGCGAGGCAGCGTCTTGTCTCCGTTCACTCCTTCTGCCCATTCAGTACTTCCCTGAGCAACTGCGCCAGCCCCTTGTTGGTGAGTGGTTTCATTGCAAATCCCTTGATTCCATGGGCACGAGCCTGTTGTTCGTTGATCAGGCTGCTGTAGCCGGTGCAGAGGATGATGGGCATCTGCGGCCGTTGTTCCAGAATTTTGCGGGCGAGATCGACCCCGGTCATGCCGGGCATGGTCTGGTCGGTGATCACCGCATCAAAGGCATCCGGTGTTTGCTGAAAGAGCTGCAGAGCCTTAATACTACTGGTCTGGACGGTAATTTGGTAGCCAAGGCGTTCGAGCATGGCCCGCTCCATTTCTGCCAGCATCTCCTCGTCATCAATAAGGAGAATTCGTTCCTTGCCGGAAAAATCGGCGTTCACCTTTGGAGGCTGCGGTTGATTATCGCGGGCGACCGCTGGAAAATAGACGTGGAAAACCGTCCCCGTACCGACAGTACTCTCGCAGCTGACAAATCCGCCGGCGGCAGTGGCAATGCCGTGGACAATGGAAAGGCCGAGGCCCGTTCCGCGGCCAACTTCCTTGGTGGTGAAATAGGGGTGAAAGATCTTGTCCATGATCTCCGGGGCGATACCAGGACCGGTGTCGGCAATGGAGAGTCGGACATAGCTGCCCGGTTCCACTTTGGGCTCATGGGAGAGGTTTTCTTGCTGCAGATCACAATCCGCAAGACTGATTTCAAGCTCGCCGCCGGTTGCCTCCATGGCATGGAAGGCGTTGGTGCTGAGATTCATCACTACCTGATGGATCTGGGTAGGATCGGCAAGGATATACTGGTTGCTCTTGTTGCGAATCGGCTTGATGGTAATAGTGGAAGGCAGGGCCGGTCGCAATAACTTGACCGCCTCTTTGACCAGATGAATCGGTTCCAGCGGCGCTCGTTTGGTCTGGTTATGGCGGCTAAAAGCCAGGATTTGCCGCACGAGGTTGGTGGCCCGACCGGCGGCCTCCAGAACCTTGTTCAGGTCTTTGTCGATCTCGGCACGAGAGGCGCTGCTGTCCTTGGCCATCTCAGTGTAGCCCATAATTGCGGCAAGGATGTTGTTGAAATCATGGGCAATGCCTCCGGCCAGGGTGCCGATTGCCTCCATTTTCTGCGCCTGCTGCAACTGGGATTCCAGCATCCCTCTTGATGCTTCGTTTTCCTTGCGCTCAGTAATGTCCATCACCACGCCCAGGTAGCGAGTCAGTTGACCATTTTCGTCAAAGGTCGGCCGTCCACGAGCCATGAGCCAGCGCAGGGCGTCATCCTGGAGACGTCGGACGCGCCATTCAAGGCGGAAAGGCTCTTGGCGTGCAACAGCTTTGTTGAGATTATCAACCACCTGTTGCCGATCATCAGGAAGGATGGCCTTCAGCCATTCATCATAGGAAGGACTGCAACTGTACGGTTCCAGCCCGTATAACGACCACAACTCATCGGACCAGTAATTTTTATTGGTGGTCAGGTCCCATTCCCACGTTCCGGCCTGGGCGGCTTCGAGGGCTAATTTCCGGCGTTGCTCACTTATTTGCAATTTTTCCTCTTGCGTCTTTATCGCGGTCACATCCGCCAGGGTACCGACGATACGCAAGGGGGCCCCATGTTCATCCCGGGTAATCGCCATGCCCTTGACTTTTAGCCATCTGTTTTTGCCCGATTTTGGATGAAGGCGATATTCAAAATCAATGGACTCCGTAATACCTTGTTTGTGGGCCTCGATAATCGATAAGGCATTGTCGACATCCTCTGGATGGATGGTACGGACAAAAAAAGCGAAATCTTTGCTATCTGTATTGGCGCATTGATTAACCAAGCTATAATAACGCTGGGATCGATAGACCCTGTCGTTGGAAACATCCCAATCCCAAAGGGCTTCACTGGTCGCATCCAAGGTGAGACGAAGCCGTTCTTCGCTCGCCTGCAGGGCTTCGGCGGAACGTTTTTGTTCCGTGATATCGCGGGCAATCTTGGAGATGCCGATAATGCGATCGTCACGGTCGTAAATGGGGGAAACCGTCAGTGAAACGTTGATCTTCTGCCCATTTTTGCACAGGCGGACAGTTTCAAAATGATCGAGTCGACCTCCTTCGGTCAGAGTCTGCTGTATCTGTTGCTCTTCATGTTGTAATTCTGCAGGGATGAGGAGTGTGATCGATTTTTCGATCATCTCCTCAGCTTGATAGCCAAAAAGCCGTTCGGCACCGATGTTCCAACTTTTTATGATGCCCTGCAAATTTTTGGAAATGATCGCGTCATCGGAAGACGCGACAATTGAAGCCAAACGGGCCGATTGGATTGCCGCCAGCTTTTCCCTGGTTATTTCCCTGCTGACCCCGGTAATTCGCACCGGTTTACGCGCCATCCCTTCTCCTTCAAAGTAGACCTGCCCATGCGAATGCAGCCAATGTTCGGAACCATCGGGCCAGATGACCCGGTGTTCGCATTGGAAGAGTCCCTGATTTTTTTCGGCAAGCGCCTGCTGCACCGCCTTCCCAAAGGTCTCTTGGTCCTCGGGATGGGTTCTTTTCTGGATTTTCCCGTAGTCAACCGTGGTGCCGGGCTCGAGGCCAAACAGCTTGTAGCATTGATCGCTCCAGGTGATTTTGCCGGTGACGAGATTGTGTTCCCAAGCACCCAACCCTGCGCCATTCAGGGCTAATCGCCGTAACTCGAATGCATGCAGCAAGGCGTCTTCTGCCTGTTTTCGATCAGTGATGTCGCGGATCACACTCAATAACAGCTGTTTGCCGCCTAAGTCCGCCCCTTTGGAGTTGACCTCGGCAACAAAGGTGGTGCCGTCCTTGCGGCGGTGGCTGGTTTCAAACAAAATCCCATGAACCTCGGCCTCGTCCATCTGGGCCTCGGTGAGCAGGTAGGCTTCCGGCCCACGCAGATCGTGGATAGTCATCGCGAGCAGCTCTTCGCGGCTGTAACCGTAGGCGCGGCAGGCTGCGGCATTAGCCTCTACTATGTGCCCATTGTCATGGTCCACAAAAAGAATGATGTCACGGCTGTGTTCGGCGAGCAGGTCGTAGCGGCGCAGAATATCCTCGGCCTCTTTGATCGCGGTGATGTCCTCGGTGAAGATGACAATGCCGCCGATTTCTTCCTCCGCATTTATCCAGGGGCGTATTTCCCAGCGAATCCACTGTCGGCATCCGTCTTCCCGCAGAAAAAAATCCGCCTCGCACCGTAGGATCTCTCCGTTCATCCCTCGTTGATGCGCCTCTTTCCATTCGGCTGTTACTTCTGGGAAAATTTCGTAATGCGATTTTCCGAGGATTTTTTGTTCCCCTAAACCATAGTCACTGAGCCAGCGATGACTCACCTGAAGATAGTGCATTTCACGGTCAAACATGGCCAGGCTCGCCGGGGCCTGCTCGATAAAGAGCCTGAGGTTGGCTTCACTCTCTTTAATCGCTATCTCCATCTGCTTACGCAGGGTGATATCGATCAGGGTGAGTACAATGCCATCGACCGTGTCATCGGTATTCCGATACGGCAGAACCCGCATGATAAAGCTGCGATCATCATCGGGCAGATCGATTTCCCGTTCACGGGGCGACTTGGTTTCCAGGACAGTGGCCGCGTCTGCGGGGAGTTCCGTCCAATCGGAGATGGCGGAGAGATGCCGGAACGGTCGGCCAACATCAGCCGGGATAAGGTTGAACAGCTTGGCCATTGCCGGGGAGAACCGCTTGATGTGGAGTGATCGATCAAGGAAGATGGTGGCAATTTCCGCACTGGTGAACAGGTTTTCCAGATCGTTGTTGGTTCGGTCGAGTTCTTCGATTTTACCCTGCAACTCCACGTTAACCGTAATCAGCTCCTCGTTGAGCGCCTGCAGTTCTTCCTTGGAGGTCTCCAGTTCTTCGTTGGTGGCTTGGAGCTCTTCGTTGGCGGACTGCAATTCTTCATTGGTGGCCATCAGCTCTTCATTGGCAAGAAGAAAGCCTTCGTTGGAAGACTCAAGCTGTTCACACGTGGCCTGGAGTTGTTCACTGGTGACCCGCAACTGCTCCTCGAGATGGCGGACTACGGAATCGTGGGAGGTGTCAACAAGGAGCGTGGCTTCCTTTGCCGCAGGAGCAGCGAGCTGTGGCGGTGGCGCAGGCTCGAAAATGACCAGGGCCAGTTGTTCCCCCGGCGAGTTGTTGGACAAAGGAAGGACGATAAGGTTGATGAACAGATCATCACTTTCGGTTTTGACCTTGATGCCCTGGAAGCAATTTTCCTTTTGCTCGGAAAATGTCTTATAAATAGCGGCCCGCAGAGCGGGTCGGAGCTCGTCACGGATCAGCCGCAGGAGGTCTCGGGTCGGCTCGCCTTCCGGGGTCACGAGAAATGAACCTGCTTGCTTGGAGAAGTGGATGACCTCATAGTGTTCATTGACAATAACCCGCGCCGGTAGGTAGCGATCCATTAGCATTTTTTCCGCGAGCACGGTCGGATTCAGGCTCTGTGGTTCGGAGCTTCTTGTGGGCGTTTCCATGCCGGGCATCCTTCGGATCGGGCCGAAGAAGGGAAAAGGCAGGTTCGTTCGATGCTCGCCATTCTGGCGGGTGAAGATTTTCCATTTCTTCTCCACCGGGGCAAAGAGGTTGTTCTGCAGGCCGACGGTTTCCGCAGATCCGAGGAAGAGGAAACCGCCGGGGTGGAGTACTTGATGAAAGAGGGCAATAAGCCGCTTTTGCATTTCAGGGTTGAGGTAGATCAGAAAGTTGCGGCAAACCAGGAGGTCAAGGCGGGAAAAGGGTGGATCCTTAATGATGTTGTGATGGGCAAAGACGATCGTTTCCCGTAACTGTTTATTAACATGCCAGTTATTGTTGATGCGGGTGAAGTATTTTTGCAGCCAGGCCTCGCTGACCTCGTTTTCAATGGTGGAGGAGTACACCCCGGCCCGGGCCTGGTTGATGGCAACCTCATCCAGATCGGTTGCAAAGATTTGCACTTTGGTGTGCAGATTTTTTTCCTCCAGGTATTCCTGGAGCAGGATGGCCACCGAATAGGCCTCCTCACCGGTGGCACAACAGGCATGCCAGATGCGTACCGGGTCGTCCTCGGCCCGGTTGGCAAAAAGATGGGGAATAATTTCGGTACGCAGCAGGTTAAATGCTTCAGGATCGCGGAAGAAACAGGTTACACCGATGAGCAGTTCTTGGTAGAGGGCCCCCGCTTCCTGTTGATTTTCAGCGAGAATGGCGAGGTATTTCTCAAATCGCTGGACCTCGTTGACCACCATGCGTCGGTCGATACGGCGTAGGATGGTGTTCCGTTTATAGGCGCTGAAGTCATGCCCTGTTTTGGCCTTCAACAGGGGGAAAAGCAGTTGCAGTTCCTCTTCCTGAACGGGCGTGGTGTAGGTCGGTCCCGCGTCCCTGGCGTATCCTTCCGACAGCTCGCACAGGCGTGCGGCAATCTCTGCTGCAGGCAGGATCTGATTTGCCGCACCGGTTGCAATGGCGTGGCTCGGCATGGGGGGATTGAGCGCGATATCGGGATCCTGCACCAGAACAAAACCACCGAATTCCTTGATCCGTTGTACCCCCTGGCTACCGTCGCTGCCAAATCCCGAGAGAATGACCCCAATGGCAGACTCCCTTGCCTCTTGGGCGAGGCTGCTCAAAAATTGATCAATAGGATGGTGGAGACCACTTCCACTGGTATAGGTTTCAAGGTGGAAGGTGCGGTCTTGGATGGTCAGATAACAGCCGGGTAGAATAACGTATACCGTATTCGGCTGCACGGCCATGCCCTCTTCGGCACAAACCACTGTCATGGTGGTGTAATGGCGGAGCAGATCGGCAAGATGGGACGGTCCCTTTGGTGTTAAGTGCATGATAACCACATAGGCCAGGCCGGTATCGGGCGGCAGATGGGTGAAGATTTCTTCCAAAGGTTCATGGCCACCTGCCGATGCCCCGATGCCGACGATGAAGAAGGGAGAGTCCCCTGATGGCCCGGACGGATCGGTGGTGATTGCTGCGGAAACGAGGGACGACTCAGGACTTGATTGCTCGTGGGGAGGCATCTGCATTCACTCCTTGATTCGGCTGCAAGGCGTTTACGGGTATGAGAGATGGTATGTTGAGCATAATACGATGTTAGACCGCTATCGTACGGTACCAAGTTAGTGGATTATTGCAAGATAGTGGACGATAGCGAGAAAAATTGTTCCGCCTTGGGTGAAAAGATTTAGAACAGACTTTGGCTGCGGGCGGTTGTTTTATCGTAATGGTATCTGGCTGGGAAATCGTCTTTTTGTGCACGCTGGGATACCTGTTACGCCTTGGGGAAAAAGTCGTTTTGCCGGGAAGCATGAGCAAAATGGCAGTTTCCGGTTTTTGGGAAAGCCTTTTTGGCGATTGCCATGTTTTGATTTAGGCTTATTTTTTTGTATAGTTAGAACGATGTTTGCCGGAGACGACGGACACCTCATTTGAAAACGTACCTGAGGATGCAAGAAACAAAATTAAACCATGGGGAGGTTGTTTATTATGTCGCACACATGTCGGCAGTTGGAACTCGGTAGAATCGGCATGGTGGCCGAGTCCAAGGTCAAATGGGAAGGTTCACCCATACCAGCCCCGTACATCTACTACCGCACATCGTCAACGGTCGCCTATGCGGAGTTTTGTGCACCGGGTGATATGCTTGATGCGCACTGGGCAGAGATTGTTGCCTCGGCAATGATGGCGACAAAGGCGGTGGGCGTGGAGAAGATTGCCGATGAGCCTTATACGGCTCTGGCAGCCTTTGAATCAACCTTTCAAACTTTGTTGGCGGAGAAGGGCGTTGTGGAAGGAGGTAAGATTCTCATTTCCCTTTCTGCACGTCAGCAGCCCAATAAGGAGTGGCACCGTTAAGGGCGTGCGCGGCGGCAAAAAAGAGCCTCGCTGATCACAGCCTGTGATCACCCCTCCGTTGGGGGGCAGAGAGAATGAAAAACGGCGCAGACCAAGGAGAGATTGATCCTTGATTTGCGCCATTTTTTTTATTCTTTCTGTCTGGAGACCGGCGGATTTAGAGCTCCAGTTGCAGACCGATCTCGATCACATTCTCCTTGGGGATGGAAAAATAGGAGCTGACGTCCATCGAATTTTTCGACAGGAAAAGAAAGAGGTTGGACCGCCATCTGGCCATGGTTGGCGAGTCTCCGACGCTCAGGTTTTGGCGACCAAGGAAAAAGCTGGCCTCCGCAAGATCACATTCCACCCCCTGGTCATGGGCCAGGGCAAAGATAGTCTCAATGCGTGGCTCTTCCATGAAACCATAGCGGGCAACGATGCGCACCAATCCGGAACCGAGCTGTTCGGTCTCAATTTTTTCAAAATTGGGGACCCTGGGTGCTTCAGGTTATGGATCAGGGCCATGGGGACGATATTGTGGCTGCGGGTGAGATAAACCGCTACTCCTTTTGGGCGTGGCGGAGCCTCCTGCTCGATGCGGGCAAGGAAATGCTCAATGGTCGGGGTGCGCAGCAGCAGAGCCTTTCTGAGCCGTTCGTTGCCCTCGGCCCAGGTCATCATCACCAGAAAGATGAGTGCTCCAATGACCAAGGGAAACCAGGCCCCATGGAATATTTTAATGATGTTGGCTCCAAAAAAAAGCAGATCAACGGTGAGGAAGACACCGGTGATCAGGCCGGCCACCAACGGCGGCCATTGCCATTTTTTGCGCATCAGCAGAAAAAAGAGCAAGGTGGTGATGAGCATGGTGGCCGTCACGGCCACGCCATAGGCTGCTGCAATCTTACTTGAACTCTGGAAGCCGACAACGAGGATGATGGCACAGAGGAGCAGCAGCCAGTTCACCGGCGCGATGTAGATCTGGCCGATGTGGGAAACCGAGGTATGGAGAATCCGAAAGCGGGGCAGGTAACCCAGCTTGATTGCCTGTTGGGTAAGGGAAAAGGCGCCGGAGATCACTGCCTGGGAGGCGATAACCGTGGCCACGGAGGCCAAAAGCACCATGGGAATCATGGCCCAGGATGGCACCAGCGCATAAAAGGGATGATGGGACATCTCTGGCCGGTTGAGGAGGACTGCCCCCTGGCCGAAATAGTTGAGCAAGAGCGCGGGAAAGACAATAAAAGCCCAGGCCAGGCGAATAGGCGTTTTGCCGAAATGGCCGAGATCGGCATAGAGCGCCTCTGCTCCGGTGACCACCAGCAACACCGCGCCAAGGACCACAAACCCGGCCAGTTTGTTCACCAGCAGAAAGTGCAGCCCATACCAGGGGAGGAGGGCCGCGAGGATCTGAGGATGCTGAATAATTTGCACCAGACCCAGCAGTGCGAGCAGCATAAACCAAAGGAGCATGATCGGGCCGAACAGGCGGCCGATCCTGGCTGTTCCCGCACGTTGCAGGCTAAAGAGACCGATGAGAATCGCAACCGTGGTCGGGAGGACAAGGGGTTTGAGAGCCGGGGTAATGATGCGCAGACCCTCGACTGCGCTGAGCACCGAAATAGCCGGGGTGATCATGCCGTCTCCATAAAGGAGACAGGCCCCGAACAGTCCCAACCCCAGGATTCCACGGGAGGTCCCGGAGACATTGGAGAACGTCTGCCGCAGCAGGGACGTCAGGGCGAGCACGCCCCCCTCACCCTGGTTGTCGGCCCGCAGGACAAAACCCAGGTATTTGCAGCTCACCACCAGGATCAGCGCCCAACTGACCAACGACAGCACCCCAAAAACGTTGTCCGTGGTGACCGGAAGTCCGTAGTCGCCATGAAAACATTCCCGGATGGCATAGAGTGGACTGGTGCCTATATCTCCATAGACCACGCCCAAGGTGGCCAGAATCATCCCCGCCGAAAGCGATGATGTCGATTGTTGCGGAGTCTGTTGCTCCTCCGATGGTTGCATGATCTGCCTGTGAATATTTATTTCTTCTCAGGGTTATCCAGGTAGTCAACCCCGGATTCGTGCAGTTCTTTAAGCTTCAATTCAATTTGTTCGCAGAGGGTTTTGAGTACCTTGATCCGGGCAAAGTACTTACTGTTGGCTTCCACCAGGGTCCAGGGCGCGAGTAAGGTACTGGTCCGATCCACCATGTCGCAGACCGCCTGCTCGTACAACTCCCACTTTTCACGGTTCCGCCAGTCCTCTTCGGTGATCTTGAAGTTTTTAAAAGTGGTCTTCTCCCGATCCTTGAAGCGGCGCAACTGTTCATCCTTGGTGATCGTCAGCCAGAATTTTACCACCAGCAGGTTGTGGCGTACCATCTGGGCCTCAAAATCGTTAATTTCGCTGTAGGCGCGCATCCAGTCGGCCTCGGCGCAAAATTCTTCAACCCGCTCCACCAGCACCCGGCCGTACCAGGAGCGGTCAAAGATAGTCACCCGGCCCTTACGCGGCAGATGCCGCCAGAATCGCCACAGATAGGGTTGGGCCCTTTCCTCCTCGGTCGGGGCGGCAATGGGGATGACCTGGTAGTAACGGGCATCCAAGGCCCCGGTGATGCGGCGGATGCTCCCGCCCTTGCCGGCGGCGTCGTTGCCCTCGAACACCCCAATCACCGACATGTATTTGAACTTGGGGTCGCGGGTGAGTTCGTTGAGCCGGGCCTGGTATTTTTCAAGTTTGACCTTGTACTCCTTTTTATCAAGGGCCTGGGTCATGTCCAGGGTCTTGAGGATATGCAGGTTGTCGATCGGCGGGATCAGCGGCGGTGCCAGTGCCTTGGGCGTGGGGGTATTGGCATGTTCCAGTCGCTCCTGAATGGCCTTGAGAATCGTTTTCCCCACGGTGAGGCTCCGATAGCGGGCATCCTCTCCCTCAACAATCAACCACGGGGCCTCGGCAGTGCTGGTGTGGCGGATGACGACCTCATGCACCTCTCTGAACTTGTCGTACTGTTTGAAATGTTTCCAGTCACGTTTGCTCACCCGCCAGCGGGTAAGCGGATTTTTCTCCAGCTCCTTGAACCTTTTTTCCTGCTTTTCCTTGGAAAGATGGAGCCAGAACTTAATGATCAGTGCGCCTTCGTCCACCAGCATCTTTTCCAAACGCTTGGCGCGTTCCAGGCTCTGTTCCAGATCTGCGGTTTCCGTCTTCCCATTGACTCGGTTGAGGATAGGCCAGGTGTACCAGGAGCCAAGAAAAACACCGATTTTTCCCTTGGGCGGCAGGGCTCGCCAGAAACGCCACATCATTGGCCGGTCGAGTTCCTCGTCCGTGGGCTCGCCCATGCCGTGGGTCTGGATATGGCGCGGATCCATCCACTCGTTCAGCATATTGACCGTGGCTCCACGCCCCGAGCCATCCAGGCCGCCGATGAGAATGATCACCTGAAAGGCGCTCGTCTGCGCCAGCTCCAACTGCACATCGAGCAAGGCTTCTCGTAGGGCCGGCACCTCCTTCTCAAATTCCGACTTTTTAACCTTGTGTCCCAATTCCGCAGATTCAAACATAGTCGTCTCCTTACCAATGACCCTGTTGATAGCATTGTTCCTTAGGGCAAGTGTATACCGGCAGACACAATTTCAGGGAGAAAAAAGGTTTGATCGTACTGGCTACCGTCAAATTCGTTCGTCAATATTCAAGGTGCCTTCTATCATTTACTTCCAAAGGTAGCCTTCAGGCCATTTATGAATGCTTCTTTTTCTTGTTGGGAGAGTCTGGTTTCAGGTCTTGGTAATTTATAAATCCATGGAGGCATATCCCCTTCCTTATATTCATGAGCAGCCTCGTCCCCTTTATTTCTCTTTTGAACATCCCACATAGAAACATTGAGATGTTTACGTCCGTCATCTACATCATGCTGAACCAGCCATGAAACAGGTGCAAACTTGCTATACAATGGCCATCTCGTTTCGTTGCTATGGCAGTCACCGCACATTTTGAAAAATGTTGTTCTTGTGGTGGGCGTATCCCATGGTGGCTCTGCAACAGTTTTAGGGTTGGTGTGATTTTTTCCGTAAGGAATGAACTGAATGCCAATAAGCAAAATTATTATTACCAGAAGTATCTTTAATTTCATGATTTTACCCCTTGTTGTGGTCAGAAGGAATTTTTCTTCTGCGTACGTTTGTTGCCAACGATACGCTTACCGGCGCAAAGGTTTATGCCCCATGCTCCGTGAACTGTTGCAGAGAAATCACGCGGGCGTAAACAGCACCCAATGCTGCCATAAAGGCCGAATGCACATCTGAAGAGCGTATTTCCCGACCTTTGAACGCCAGATTCCTCGTCGCACAGGCATCCTCAATAACGGTGCATCCGAAACCGAGATCAAAAGCGGCGCGGGTTGTTGCATCAATGCACATATGTGACATGGCGCCGCAGATCACCAGCGTATCAACCCCGTCTTTGCGGCATTGTGCAAGCAGGTCTGTCTCACGGAAGCTGTTCGGGAAATGTTTTTCTATGACAGGTTCATTTTTCAGAGGGCGAACCGAAAGATGAATTTCCGAACCTTCCGTGTCGGGCAGGAAGAAAGTCGCTCCTTCCTTTAAGGAAAGGTGACGGACATTATACACCGGGAGGGCGTTCTTTCTGAACAGATCAAGGAGTACTGCCGCCTTATCCGCAGCCTTCTCCATATTTATCAGTTCCATTGCCCCGTTTTTAAAGTAATCATTTTGAATATCAACAAGTAGTAACGCTTCCGACATAGGACATCTCCGTTTGGAATATTGAGCAGTTTAAGTTGCGACTTTTTACGAGCCCATCCTGTGTTTTTCCCTGGTAATATCTGAAAATCGTTTTGATCTATTTTTACGGGAGAGACCAACGCAAACATGCGCCTGAAGAGACTTTCCTGGGATTGAGTCGTTCACCGGCAGGCGTCCTTGTGGTTGGCATCATTTGTTGTCAGCGCATATTTTAACTGTTGTGGGTACCTACCATTGGGAACTGTTCCATTTTCCCGGATTCAGGTAGAGGTGTCTACCTTGAATCCCGCCTTCGGGCAGAAAAAATGGTTCACTCCTGTGGCGAGCGGCTCAAACCTTTTTTTTGATATCGATAATCGGTGTGCCGTCAAGCACATCGAGGCCGCGAACCTGGATGCGGTTTCCCTCAACCGCCAGCACGGTGAGTTCGGAGAGGGCGATTGGATTTGGCCGTACCGGACTGCGGGTGGCAAAGACGCCGCTGAGGCCCCGGCTGCGGTCACCACGCGGATAAACCTTGAGGATATCGCGGGAGGAACGGTGCAACCAGAACAGGACCACAATGGTCATGCCAGCTTTAATACCGTCCATGGCTTCCAGGTATTGGGGATCGATTTCCAGGGTGCCGGTGTGGTCGGAGATGTCATAATTTTTCGGCGCCAGATCAAGGTCGACAATATCGCCGTGCACCAGACCGATGCAGAAGAGCTTGGGGAGTGTGATTGATTGCAAAGGTGTATTCTCCTTGGTTGGGAGGCAATGGATCTTTTAACTCAGCTCTGGACAAGAATGGGAAACAGTTGTTTCAATCCATGGGCGATAAACTCCACCCCCATGGCTGCCATCACCAGCCCCATCAGTCGGGTGACGATGTTGATCCCGGTCTTGCCTAGCCATTGGCTGATATGCGGTGCCAGGCGCATTAACAACGCCGTTACCCCGGCAAGGGCCATGATGGCCAGGCTGAGATACAGGTAATGCAGGGATGAATCGTGGCGCTGGGCATGGAGGATAACCGTACTGATGGCACCGGGACCGGCCAAGAGTGGTGTGGCCAGCGGCACAACCGCCACGCTTTCACGTACGGCTGAGTCCAACTCCTCCTCCTTGGTCTGGCGGATGTTGCTCATCTTGGCGTTGAGCATGGAAATGGCCATCAGCAGGACGAGAATGCCGCCGCCGACCCGGAACGAACCCACCGAGATACCGAAAAAACGAAGGATGGCCTCGCCGGTGAACAGGACCGCCAAAAGGATGATGCCCACCGACAGGGCGGCAACGTTGCCGGTGGTATTGCGCTCTTTGATTTCCTGGTTGGCGGTGAGGTTGATGAAGACCGGGACCGCACCCACCGGGTTGACCACCGCCACCAGGGCGACGAAAAATTTGAAATATTCATTGAATGTGCCGATATCCATGGGCTTGCTCCACGAAACTGTTTGGCGGGTAGTAAAAGGGGAGAAGGGGGGGCTTTAGGGGCCTGGAGTGCCGTTCTCCTGAAAAACCGTAAAGGTGGCTTTTTTTATTTGTCAAGATACTGTTTTATCGTTGTATTTTTGTATGCTTTTGGCGCCCAAGATTGACATTTCCCCTCCCTGGAATTAATGATGCTGCACTTGGTTGTCAATCTGCAAAGAGGACAGGATTGAAAAAAACGATGTGCAAGTACGCGCATTATCCAATTGAATGAACAGGATTTTGGGAGTTGCGGCAGCGAGAATATGAAACAACACTCTTCATCAAAAACAGCAGCCATGATCTTGTTGACGGTCTGCATCGCTCAATTCATGGCCCCATTCATGCTGACCTCAATCGGCGTGGCCCTGCCATCGCTCGGGCGCGATCTCGGTGCCTCCGCGATGCAGATCGGCTTAGTCGAACAGACCTATGTCCTCTCCCTGGCGATGTTCATGCTCACTTTCGGTCGGTTGGGCGATATCGTCGGCCAGCGGATCATTTTCCTTATTGGCCTGGCCATCTTTACCTCGTTTACTTTTGTTCTCGGATTTAGTGGTAGTATTTTTACGGTTATCGTGCTTCGTTTTTTTCAGGGGATTGGGGCGGCAATGATGCTTTCCGGCAGCATGGCCCTGGTGGCTGCTGCCTTTCCTCCCTCTCAGCGGGCGCGCAAGATCGGCGTGGTCTCGGCTTGTACCTATGTGGGGTTGTCGACCGGACCGGTGATCGGCGGCTATATCACCCAGCATTTCGGGTGGCGGCATGTCTTTCTTGCGCCGGTGCCCATTGGTCTCGCCGCGGTGCTGACTTGTCTGTTGGGCATGAAGGAGACCGAGAAAAATGCCTCGGGTGAGCGGATGGACTGGCTCGGTAGCCTCGTCTATGCGCTCAGTGTGGGCTGCATCATGATCGGGGCCGCTCATGCGCAGATGGTATTCGTCGGTGTGCCCTTGCTGGTGGCCGGAACCGTTGGCTTGGGGCTGTTCCTGGCCATGGAAAAACGGAGTCAGAGTCCGCTGCTGGATGTTAACCTGCTTTCGGGCAACCGTTTTTTCACCCTCAGCAGCCTGGCCGCACTGGGCAACTATGCCGCCACCTTTGGCATTATTTTTTTTATGAGCCTTTTTCTTCAATATGCCAAAGGTCTCACCGCCCGCCAGGCCGGATTTATCCTTTTGCTACAGCCATTGATGCAGGTGGTGACCTCGCCTATTTCCGGTCGTCTGGCCGACCGAATCGAGATCGCCAAACTGGCCACCGTGGGCATGCTCATCAGTGCTGCCGGGCTCCTGCTGGCGGCGATCACCCTCGGCCCCCATACACCACTGTGGTTGGTGGCCATGGAGTTGATGCTGATCGGTGCCGGGTTTGGCATCTTCATCACTCCCAATTCCACCGCGATTATGGATAGCGTCGAGCGGCGCCAGTACGGGGTGGCCTCGGGCATGATCGGCGCCATGCGCACCCTGGGCATGGCAACAAGCCTCACCACCATCACCCTCGTTTTTTCTCTCTTCCTGGGGGACCAGGCGGTCACCGATGCCAACCTGACCCGGTTTATCCTGAGCATGAAGACGGCGCTGGTTGTTTTTTCGTTTTTCTCCTGTTTGGGTGTGATCCTCTCCCTCAGTCGCGGCAGCAAGCAACAATCTACCTGAGATTGCTGCTTGCCCTCTTCTCAACCTCAGCCTGTTATTTCAGCGCCCGGTAATAGGAATCAAGTGTATACACCGCAGCCAGAGGGTTGTGGCCGGTGACCCGATCCTTGACCGCGAGCACGGTACAGGGGGCCTCGGCGTATTTGAGAAAGAGCGAGTCGTGGCCGACACAGAGGCCGAGCAGGATGTTGAATTCGGTTTTTTCCGAGTTGAGCACCTGCGCCTGCAGGATCGGATTGCACATGGTCTCAAAGGTGCAGATGCTGACCTTGTCCTGATCACCCAGCCCCAGTTCTTCCTTGGGCACCCGCCCCACCTTACAGATCACCGACGCCATTTCCAGGCCGTGGTTGCTGAAAAAGCGTTCCACGATCATGGCCTCACTGCGTAGGCCCAGGCAGAAGGCCATGCCGATTTTCTTATAGCCCATCTTGCCGATGAAATCCAAAATCTCCTCAATTCTCGGCTTGGCCGGCCGTACCTTGGCATAGCCCAGCTCGCGATTGGAGTAGCCGTCGCGTTCCTGCAGGGAGGCCTGACGGGCAAATTCAGCGTTCTCTGTTTTCTCGTATTCGCCGCGCGCCACCTCCACGAGGTTTGCTTTACCGATGGTGGGGCAGTTTTCAGGATAGCGACCGCCTTCGGTACGGCAAACCCGCTCATCGGGTTTGAAGGAGCATTTGGCGCAGTTGGGGGCGGATTGTTGCATGGTGTCACCTCGCTGTGGTTGGTTAAAGGCGCGTGGCGTTCTTAGGAGGGCGTCACGGACTGGAATTATTCGGTGCTCTTCCCACCCATCACGGAAAAAGGCGGCAAGGCGGGAAAACAGGATTCAATCGGGATGGAGGCCACCTCGGAGGCTGCCCGGGTGAGATCTCCAGTGCCGTCTTGTAAGAGTTGCAAGGTTTGTGAACTTACACCGGCCTGTTCAGCCTCGTGTCGAAACAGAGCCCTGAGAGAGGGGAAATGGAAATCCTCGGCAAAGAGTTGCTGTTGCTCCACCGGCGGTGCTACCACCGTGGTTTTGATCCACTGGACAAAGGCCCGGGAGAAGGGCATTCCCCCATTTTCGCGGCCAGCCTTGTATTCAGTGAAGAGCCGTTCATTGGGTTTTTGGGCCCAGCATTCCTGCACAAACTCAACAAATCCCAGGCGATGCAGCCAAGGGTGTACCGGCACCTCACGTGTCGGCGCCTCTTTTGTGCCTATGCGGCGCAGACAGAGCAGCCACAGTCCCTGCCGTTGCACCAGATCTTCAGGGAAAAGGAAGAAAACCTCGTTGCGGCTCGCTCCGCAACAGGCGGCCAGCAACGGTGCCCAGTAATGGGAGGGAAAGCCTGGTTTCTGAAAGGCCTGGAAATTGTCCGTGGCAAAGAGCAGTGCCAGTGCTTCACGGGTAAATGGAGGGATTTGCTGGGTGGACATGGGATTTTGAGGCGTTGAAAAAGCTAACAGGTTGAAGTGGGAAAAATAAATGCATATTTCGATTGGCTAACTTGCGGTGAGAACGTTCATTTTTTTACCGCAACGGTCGGATTCGTACCTCAATCTCCGGTTGATCCTTGAGCAGAGTCACCAGCCGTTCGGGATTGGTTTCCTTGTAGTGGTAGGGATAGAGGATTTTGGGCTTGATCGCCCGAGCCACATCGGCCACCATCTCCGGGGTCATGGTCGAATCCGGGCTCATGGGCAGAAAAGCGCAGTAGATATTCTTCAACGCCTTTATCTCTGGAATATTCTCAGTGTCGCCAGCAACATAGAGACGGCGGTTGGCAAAGGTGATCACATAACCGTTGCCGACTCCGGGCGGATGATATAGCTGACCGTCTTCCCGTCGGTGAACGACGTTGTAGGCCGGAACCGCCTGCACACGAAGATCCCAAACCCGCAGACTCTCGCCGTTGGACATGATCCATCCATCCGGCACCCGATCGGAACAGATCGGTGGTTCGATGATGATGGTATCCGGCTTGCGGATCTTTTGGAGCGCATCGAGGTCGAAATGGTCGACATGGTCGTGGGTGAAGAAAACCAGGTCTGCGCGGGGCAGGGTCGCATAGTTGCCGGCCTTGCCGTAGGGGTCAAAGTGAATCACTTTGCCGCGGTAGGTCATGATTAAGGAGGAGTGGCCGATAAAAAAAAGTTCCAGATCACCGCCGGAGGTGGATATGACATCGCGGCGGATTACATCGACGGCATTGATATTCAGGGCGGACAAAAAGAGCAGGAACGCAGTGGCAAGAATGATGCGCATAATGATTTCCCTCCGGTATTGTGAGCAAATGTACCTGGAAGATATATTTTTGATAAAAACAGCGGCAAAGTCAAATTATTTTTTTTAAAATATCTTGAAAATTTAAAAAGATAGACGTTTTGCAACAGGGGCTTTCGAGTGATGGAGAGCAATTGGCAGAACAGCTTCGCTGTGCTACAGTAGGCGGCCGAACATGATGAATGCATCAACAACAAAGACCGATTTTCGTGACAACTGACGAGAACGCCACTTTTTTTTCTCTCTTTTTGAGGAACCTGCCATGCCGTCCATGATTCCCCTGGTTCGCTTCTGCCTTTTTGTTCTTGTCGTGGTTGGGTGGGCCGGAACCGTTCTGGCCGCTGAAAAAACAGCTCGCTACAGTAATGGCCAGTTCGGCTTTAGTTTTCAATATCCGGCCTCCTGGTTTTTTGCGCATACATCGGTCCGCAACATGCGGGTGAAGATTGTTGCACCGGAGAATGGCCCCGCTGCCGAGTGTGCGGTGATGGTCAAGGAGTATCCTAACGCGGTTAAGGCCAAGCAGAGCGAGATCGATCAGGTCTTTCTCGAACCCCCCACGGTGGAGGCGTTACAGGAGGTATTGGGGCAGGAGGGGGAGCAGTTGAAGGTGACCAAGGCTTCAACCGGGAAACTCGACAATAGGCCGACCCACGTTGCCCGTTATCGCATGCGCCTGGGTTTTGACGAGTATTTCTCAGGACAGATAGCCATGACCGCCACCCCGGGGCTAACCTGGTCGGTGAGTTGCAGCGGCCGGGGCCAGACGCCGGAACAGGCCGAAAAAAATTTTCAAGCCTGGCAGCAATCGATTCAGGGGCTGATGCATGCATTCCGGTTTAAGAAGTAACGCTTATTGGGACATGCTTTAGTCGCTACGCAGGGACAGGGCAATCCGCCTGCGCGCCGCATCAACGCTGAGCACCCTTACCCGCACCTGCTGCCGCACCTTAACCACCTCGGCCGGATCTTTGACAAAGCGGTCGGCCATCTGACTGACGTGGATCAGGCCGTCCTGATGCACACCAATGTCGACAAAGGCGCCGAATTTGGTGACATTGGTGACGATACCGGGAAGCCAGATTCCCTCGACCAGATCCTCCATTTTTTCAATACCCTCGGCAAAGGCGAAGGCCTCGAACCGACTGCGCGGGTCACGGCCCGGCTTGCCGAGTTCGATGAGGATATCCTCCAGCGTCGGTAGACCGACATCGCCCTGAACATAACGTTCGAGTTTAATCCGTTGCCGCAGGGCAGGCTCGCGCATCAGCTCGGCCACAGTGCAACCGCAGTCTTTGGCCATCTGCTCGACAATGGCGTACCGTTCCGGATGAACTCCGGAGCGGTCCAGAGGATTGGCGCCGTCGTGGATGCGGAGGAACCCGGCACACTGCTCAAAGGCCTTCTTGCCCAGGCGTGGTACTTTGAGCAACTGCTTGCGGTTGGTGAATGGTCCCTGTTCATGGCGAAAGGCAAGAATATTGGTTGCAAGCGTATCGCCCAGGCCAGAGACAAAGGTGAGCAGTTCCGGGCTGGCACTGTTGACCTCAACGCCGACCCTATTGACACAACTGATGACCACGTCTTCTAACCCCTGCTTGAGCGCCTTTTGGTTCACATCATGCTGGTACTGGCCGACTCCGATTGCCTTGGGATCGAGCTTGACCAGTTCGGCCAAGGGGTCAAGCAGGCGGCGGCCAATGGAGACCGCACCGCGAACGGTGAGGTCGTGATTCGGAAATTCCCGCCGCGCCACCTCGGAGGCCGAGTAAATAGAGGCCCCGCTCTCATCGACCATGGTCACGATGATCTCCGGCGGTAGCCCCAGTTCACGGACAAAGGTCTCGGTTTCCCGGCTGGCAGTGCCGTTGCCGATGGCGATGGCCTCGATTGCATAATGTTTGCAGAGTTGCTGTACCGTTTGGCCGGCCTCTTGCTGCTGCTTGGCCGATAGGGTAGGGTAGATGGTGGTGTGGTGCAGCAGTTGCCCCTGGCGATCCAGGCAGACCAGCTTGGCACCGGTGCGGAAACCGGGGTCCAGGGCCAATGTGCGTTTGGGGCCAAGCGGTGCGGCAAGCAGGAGTTGGCGCAGGTTATCGGCAAAAACCGTTATCGCCTCCTGATCGGCCTGCTCCTTGAGGCTGCTGCGCAGCTCGTTTTCCAGCGAAGGTGCCAGTAACCGTTTATAGCTATCCTCGAGCGCCAGACGGACCTGCTGCCCGGCAAATCCGTTGTCGCGGAGAGTGTGGCGTTGAAGGATCTCCAGGGCCTCGCTTTCCGGCGGCAGAAAATTCAAACTCAGCACCTTCTCCTGTTCGCCACGGAGCATGGCCAACAGCCGGTGTCCGGCCACCTTGGCCGAGGGTTCCTGCCAATCGAAATAGTCACGAAATTTGCTGCCCTCTTCTTCCTTGCCCTTGGCCACTTTGGCGGTAATGAGAGCCTTGCGCTGAAAAAGTCCGCGTAAACGGGCTCGCAGCGTGGCATCTTCGTTGAGCCATTCGGCGATGATGTCGCGGGCGCCGCTCAGTGCCTCTTCCTCGTTGTTTACCTCCAGATCCTTACTGATAAACGATCCCGGATCGATCGCTTTGTTCTTCTGGGCGTAAATCATCTGGGCCAACGGTTCCAGGCCCCGCTCTTTCGCCTTTTGCGCCCGGGTTCGCCGTTTGGGACGATAGGGCAGATACATATCCTCCAAGGCGGCGAGGTCGGGGGCTGCGTTGATTGCGGTTTGCAGATCATCAGTGAGTAGGTCGCGTTCCGCAAGCGAGTTCAAGATCGAGGCCCTTCGTTTATCGAGTTCGATCAGTTGGCCCCGCTGGTCGCGAATGGCGGTCAGTTGCACCTCGTCGAGCGAGTTGGTGGCCTCCTTGCGGTAACGGGCGATAAAGGGAATGGTGGCCCCGTCATCAAGCAGAATGGCAACGGTTTCCACCTGCTTTCGCGTGATCTTCAGGGATTGGGCAATATGCTGGGCGTGATCGGACATGGATTATCTAAAAACGCAAGGGTTGGTGAAAAGGGCGGTCGTCTTGGGAGTGCGTCAGGGAGTGGACGTCTCCACCGGCGCGAAACGTGGTTGTGTTCGGCCGTTGAGGGCAATCTGTTCGACAAACATGGCAAAAGGCCGAACCCAGAGGCCGGATTCGTTGTAGAGCGGGCGGTACAGCACCAGCGGCTCCAGTGTTTCACTGTGGCGAGCGACACCCAATACCTCGTATTCGCCGCCCTTGTAATGGCGGTAACGGCCTAAAGGTAAACTGGGAAGTGGGGAAAGCTCATCCATGGAAACAGGGCTCCTTTTTTGGGGTGGTATGGCCGATTGGGTGATCGGTCTCAGAAAAGTTCAATATCGCCGGTCACAATTTCTTTTTCAAGAATCTCTCCGGTCTTGACCAGCGTGTCATAGAAACAGACCTGATTGCGGCCATGCCCTTTGGCACAATAGAGTGCTTTGTCGGCCTGGTCGAGCAGAGTGGCGGAAAACAGGTTTGGATCCATCTGGGTGACGCCGATACTGACAGTCACCTGGCCGACCTGAGGGAAGACATGCTGTTCGATGGATATGCGGAATCGTTCAAAGGCCTGGTTGGCTAGCTCCTGATTGGCTGCGCGGAGGATAATCACGAATTCTTCGCCACCGAAGCGAAACAGGTGGTCGTATTCGCGGAAATGGCCTTGCATGAGTTGTGCGATCAGGAGTAGGACTTCGTCGCCATACAGATGTCCCCAAGTGTCATTGATCCGTTTGAAATGATCCAAATCCGCCATACCCAGCCAGTAGGGAGCACTGTCGGATTTCAGACGTCGTTCGATGGGGACCAGGTCGGTAGCCGTGCGGCGCTGGGAGTGAATTTTATTGATGAGGTCATCAAAAGTTTTGCGGTTGGCCAGTCCGGTTAGTTGATCGTGCTGGGCCTCGTTGAGGACCGTGAAAAAATTGCGGTATACCCCAAGCAGACCGTTCACCAAATACGAATCCAATTTACTGAGGGACTGCGAGGTGATGGTGACCAGAATGGCCTCAACGGATTTCAACTGCATGAGGTGCCAGATAGTAAGTATCCGGTTTGGGCCAAGTTGTCGACTAAACGATTGATTGGTGTTGCGTACCACGTCGATGGCGGCCAGAATCTCCTCGCCAATGGTAATTTTGTCGACAGTGATTTCATAATTTTCCTGACACAGGCGTAACTGATAATACGGCTGGCCGTTCCGGTCCAATTTCAAAATCAGCAACTCCTGGGGGTTGATAAATTCCTCAAGAGTTTTCAAGAGGCTAAACTCCATGAGTTCAACGTCATGGAGAGCCGTCATGCTGACGAGTTTGTCGAGAAGTCGAGGCGTGTTGGTCATTGTTTGTCTCTAGTGCCTGCAGATTCGAAGGTTACTTGGTCGTCTTTGCCGGAGTTGCCTGCAGAAGGCCCATAACGCGCCAACCCGGGGACCTGCAAGGGTAATGGCAGATGGGGTTCCCTGCAATCATATTTTGTCACTCGGTGTATCTGGCTGAGGTTCTCCGGATTCGATCGCCAGCCGTTTCTAAAGGGAAGGGAAAAAACCTTGTTCTGTTTTCTCTCGTCTTGTTAAATGGTTACCATGAAGAGATTGGCAAAAGCTCTGTATGATACTGACGATGGTGTAAATAGGTTATGAAAAAACGAACCCTTCCCCCCTGGCTGGCATTGATCTGCTGCCTTGTATTGTGGGGATCGCTTTTGCTGATGGGTGGTTGCGCAAAGCAACCCGTCGGCAGGATGATGGAAACCACCGCCTACTGCGGTTGCTCGCTCTGCTGTAGCTGGGAGCGCGGTAGTTGGGCCTATCTCAAACTCGATTTTTGGAATCGTTATGTCAGCTCCGGGCGCAATGCGGGACGCTCGTATACGGGGCTCACCGCTATGGGCACCGAACCTCAGGAACCGGAACCTGGTTTTTTTTCTTGGGATACGGTCGCTCGACCCTGGATGATGCCGGTCCGGATACTCCCCTGGTCTTGGTTTCAGGAGGATGGAACCATTGCTGCGGATACCAAGTATTACCCCTTTGGTACCCGAATGTATGTGGAAGGGTACGGCTGGGGACGGGTCGAGGACCGTGGCGGTGCGATCAAGGGGCCCAATCGCATTGATCTTTATTTCGATTCCCACGAGGATGCCCACCAATGGGGACGGCGAAAAACCTGGGTGCGAATTGAGCATCCTTAAGTTTCCCCATAAATTAGCGGAGTAACCTTTTTCTAACTTTTCCGGTGAGGGGGGCTCATGACTGCGTCAACAACCAGGAATACCCGGTTTAAACCCGTTGTTTTTGTTCTCGCCGGTATTGTGCTCTTTGTTGCGGCCCTGTTGCTGCGGCTTGTCGGCTTGATGAACGAGCCGGTGCATCTCGATCCCCGGCAGGGGCGCGTGTTTTCACCGCCGATGCCGCTTCCTGCCTTCCACCTGGTCGACCACCGTGGACAACCGTTTACCGCAAAAAATCTCCAGGGACACTGGACCTTGGCCCTGATAGGGTTCACCTACTGCCCGGATGTCTGCCCTTTGGGGTTGGCCATAGTGGCCGATTTTTACGACAAGTTTGATGGTATGGGGGAGAAGGCCAAATCGCCTTCCTTTGTCTTTCTCAGTGTGGATCCCTTTCGGGATACTCCGCAAATCCTTGCCGATTACGTCACCTTTTACCGGCCGGAATTCGTTGGCCTGACCGGTATGCCTGAAGAAATCTCCCATTTGGTCCGTGGTATCGGCCTCTACTATGCCTATGCCGATCCCAGCGGGAAAACCGTCTATAAAGACGTGCTTCATCGTCCTACACCAGAAAAATATTCGGTGGTCCACTCCGCTGAGTTGTTGTTTATCAATCCTCAGGGGGAGGTGGTGGTGATGCTGATTCCCCCTTTTACGGCAGCGGATATTGTATCGCTGTACAACAAACTGCGTTGAAATCACGGAGGCTGAAAATGACGGCAAAGCTATTGCCTTACTTGGGCGCGATATTTTTTTACCTGATTACTCACTCTGCCTGGGCCGGTGAGATTCAGGTTCGCGATGCCTGGATTCGGGAGGCGCCGTCCTCTGCGCGGGTTCTTGCCGCCTATATGGTGATCACCAATACCGGCAAGAATCCCGTTCGGTTCAAAGGGGCTGAGTGCAGTGCGTTTGCAATGGTTGAGCTCCACCAGAGCATGATGCACCAGGGGAAGATGCGTATGATGGCCCTGGAAAGTTTGCAGATAGCACCGGGAGAATCTGTTGTTTTGAAGCCCGGATCCTATCATCTGATGCTCATTGACCCGCAAATAAAATTACAGGTCGGTGATCAGGTGCGGCTCCAACTCCATTTCGATCCGGGCGAAAACCTGTTGGTGACGGCAATTGTGAGGAAAGGCTCGCTCAATTGATGTTGGTCGAACTGCATCGGAGATCGCCTCCACCACTGCATTGGGGCCCCTCTTCAGCGGTGAATTGGTTCCAGGAGCCATCCACCCTGTGACCGGAGGATTACGCAAAAAAATCTCAACCTGGAGATATGAATGTGATTATTCTATTTGCATACCACCCCTGACGTATCCCTTTGCTCCGGTGATGCTTTGTCTGAGAAAGAATACGGTCAGCCTATTGTTTAACCGAATCAGGAGCGTATGATGAAAAAAATCGTTTTGGCCGTCCTTGCCGTAGCGACAATGCTTTTTTCCCTTTCGGGATGTTATTGGCCTGGGCCTTGGCACGATGGACACCATCATGGTCGAGATGGAGGTCGATACGAACGAAACGATTCACGGGATCGCTACGATCACAACAGGGACCGCGATCAATATCACCGGTGGTAACGTTGTAGGTTTCGTAAAAAATACCAAAGACGAGGTTTCGATGTTTTGACTTTTGGCATTTTCACGAAACCGTCATGTTAGATTTTTGACGAATCCATCAACTTTGTTCATCGGACTGAAAAGAACGTTGAATGATAAAAAGAGGTTATTTATGGAAATTAAAGAAGAGTTCAGTAATCTGATCGACAGACTCACGACTGAAAGAGACAAAATTCTGCTGAAAGCGCATCTTGCCTCCATGGACGCGAAAGATGAACTCGAGGCAGCCGAGGAGAAATGGCATCAGCTTAAGGGAAAAGCGTCCCAAATAGCGGATGATGCCGTCGAAACCTCGGAGGAGTATGTCTCCAAAGCAAAGATGGTCGGGGAAGAGTTGAAAGATACCTACCGGCGAATTGCCAAAAAACTTTCCGAGTAAGTAAACGGGTTGTCAACGTTGCTCTTTTCTGAGCGCGCATGGGTGGGGATAAACTGCGCTGGAAAGACAGACGTGCGTTGTGATCGAAGGTGGTTTTTTGGGGCTTTCTCAATTGGCAGCGGGTGATAGCGAACCGTGGTTCCGGCGGCAAGCGGAGCACACGGTTGGCTTATTACCAGACTTGAGAACATGACTCGCGGTTAAGCTGCGGAGAATCAAGTGACGTGCATCACTATCGGATTCTCCTGCTTGGATCAGTCAAGATTCGCAGATATCATGGTTATTGAACAGCAACAGACCTGCCGACCTTGTCATCGTGGATTGCGTTGAGAGATAATCAATCAACGTAGAGCCAATACCAAGGAGGCAGGTCATGAAAAAGACGATAAAAATGTCGAATTGGATGTCCACAAAAACTCCATAGCGAACAGTATCGCGGATGATGACCGCGATGGAGAGGTCAGATATTACGGCACCATCAATAATGATCTGAATCAATAAGATAAAGTTGTCAGAAATCTCTTTTCACAAGGAGGGGAACCTCGATTTGTATACGAAGCGGGTCCTTGCGGTTACGGACACCATCAACCGTGTCCAGTGATTTACCGAGCAAATTCGACTACAATTACCCAGCGAAGTAGTAGGTGGCGAATTAATCAAAGCTCTTCAGTCAATGCGTGGAATTTTACTGATCGTTGCAGCGACCATCGCTGCCGAACTCGGCGACCTCACCCGCTTTGAAACACCAGAAAAACTGATGTCGTTCCTTGGCCTCATCCCTTCTGAGTATTCAAGTGGGGCAAAATTGCCTCAATCCAAAACCTCTCTAATTTTAATAGCTATTTCTTTCGGAGAAAACGGTTTTGATATGAAATGAATACCTTCATCCAATACCCCCCGGTGGGCGATGACGTTCGCTGTGTAACCGGACATAAACAGGGTTTTGAGTTGGGGGTAAAGGTGCTGCAATTGTTCAGAAAGTTCTCGGCCGTTCATTTCTGGCATAACCACATCTGTTATCAACAAGTTGACCTGCCCATCGTATTCCTCGGTCAATTTTTTAGCATCTTTTGGCCTCATGGTCGAGAGTACTGTATACCCCAAATTTTCTAGTATCCTTTGCCCAAGTTGCAAAATAGAAGCATCATCTTCAACTAAGAGTATTGTTTCGCCCCGGCTTTTTGGGATTTCCACAACCGTCTCGTTTTTGGCCTTGATAGCCTGTTCTGCATATCGAGGGAAATACACCCTCATGGTTGTCCCTTTTGCTAGTTCACTATAGACGTTTATGAATCCATTGTTCTGTTTGACAATGCCATAGACCGTGGCCAGTCCAAGCCCAGTACCCTCGTCAATATTTTTGGTCGTGAAAAACGGCTCGAAAATCTGGTTCATAGTCTCTGGTGCTATTCCACAACCATCGTCGCTCACCGCGAGCATTACATACTCGCCGGGAATAAATTCTACGTGATCTGCGCAGTAGTCTTTATCAAAGGCAATATTTTTGGTTTCGATGGTAACTTTCCCTATGTCAGTTATTGCATCCCTGGCGTTGACGCAGAGATTCGCCAGGATTTGATCGATTTGTGAAGGATCAATTTTAACTGACCACAGTTCTGTTCCTGGCATCCACGCAAAACGGATGTTTTCACCGATCAAATGACGGAGCATTTTCATCATGCTGCCGATGTTGTCATTGAGATTAAGCACCTTTGGGGCAACCGTTTGTTGTCGAGCAAAGGCCAGTAGCTGCCGTGTTATGTCGGCAGAGCGTACACCAGCCTGGTGAATCTTTTTCAGATCGCTATAAAGGCGATCGGTTGGTTCTAATTTTTCCAAAGCCAATTCGGTATAACCGATAATGACACTGAGCATGTTGTTGAAATCGTGGGCTATACCTCCGGCCAGTCGCCCCACAGATTCCAGTTTTTGAGATTGATTGAGGGCTTCCTGCTGCTGATTCACCTTCTCTTGCAGTCTTTTTTGTTCAGATATATCATTAAAAACACAATGTGTTTGAAGAAAAGATCCATTTAGGTCTCTACTGACTGAGCCATCAAAAGAGGCCCAAATATGTGTCCCATCTTTTTTTCTCAGTTGAAACTCGATCCTGTGGATTTCACCAACAGATTTAAATGTAGGGAAATTTTTTCTGAAATGACCCTGCCAGTCAGAATGCAAAAAATCCCCAAAGGATTTACCAATAACCTCATATCGAGAGTACCCTAAGTGCTCCAACCACTTTCTATTCACTTCGAGGATATAACCGTATTCATCTAAACTTTGATAAGGAAACGGTGCATTTTCAAACAACTCCCTAAATCGCTCTTCACTTTTACGCAGCGCCTCTTCTATCTGCTTGCGTTCAGTAATATCCAGAATGACACCCTGAATTTTGAAAGGATTGCCGGATTTATCCCTCTGAAGCTCTCCACGCGAGTTGACGGTCTTACGCTCACCACTGCCTTCTGCTATAATGTCAAATTCAAGATTGTAGGGCACATCATTTTGAATCAGATCGACGAGACATTGATGGACCTTTCCTCTTTCTGGAATGCAGTTCTCTACCCTCTCAATGGTGAAATGGGACGTGTCACCTGTGAAACCATAGATCCGTATGGCCTCGGAGGAGCCCTGAAATTCCTGGGTGACAATATCGTACTCCCAGTTACCGACCTTGCCTAGCTGCTGTGCCTTAACATACTTGGCGTTGGCATCAGCAAGCTCATTCTCTATCAATTTGCGTTGCTTAATTTCTTCTTGCAGATATTGGGTTTTCTCTGCCACCAGTCGTCTCAGGTACCATAGACCAATCAATGTAAGAAGGAAGAGAATAGGGATTAGCAGGTGCAGGCTTTGTTTGATAAGTCCACTTAGTGGAATTTCCGGTTGCGGTAAAATGGGGGTGAACCATTTTTCATAGAGGCGATTGTAGGTGCCGTTAAGATAGAGAATTGCCAGCCCTTCGTTCAACAAAGAAAGCAGGTGCTGGTTGCCTTTGGAGACTGCAAAACAGAACTTCTGTTCGAAACCTTCAAGTTTCATGGTAACAGGCTTGAGGTTCGAAACATGCTTCTGTTCCACGGCGACGATATTGGTGAGTCCGAGTTTTTTGATGATCTCAAATCCAACTATCTGCTGGACGACGACAGCGTCATGTTTTCCTGCAGCCAGCAGCCTGAAAGCCTCTTCATAGGAAGGCGTGGTGATGATGCTGTCAGTTAGATTTTTACGCATGATATATTCATGGGCCGTGTCGCCATTCATCACAAGAACTTCTTTACCTTTTAGATCAGAGAGTGTCGTGATTTTATGGTATCCCTTTCGCACGAACACTACACCGTTCATTGTCAGGTATGGCGCTGTAAAATCGTAGATTTTTCCTCGTTCCTCAGAATAGGATACTAACGGCAATACATCCAGCTCACCCCTGGCCAGCTCCTCTTTGATCTGGCTCCATTGCCCAACTTTGAAGGTGACGGTAAGCCCAGCGGCATGAGCAGTCGCTTCGAGAAGATCGACGGAAAATCCACCTGCTGTGCCGTCAGGATGTACTATTGCAAAAGGCGGATAATCTAGTTCGCTGGCAGATTGGAGGTTAGTTTTATCCCAGGAAGAGGAGGTGCTGGCATGGGATATTGAAAGAGATGGTGTTATGAATAGAAAAACCAATGGTGCTAAAATGTAAAGTGAGAGATGCTTGAGAGCTATCGATACGATCACATTGAATCTAGCCATGTTGTCCGGGTGTTGATTTTTTAAGAGAAAAAGTGTTTTTCAAAGTCTTAAATCTTGCTCAGGTTAGCGGGGTAACTTCTAATAAATATTCAGTTTTTCAGGTGCTTGTTTGCCTGGTCGAAAGGTGTATGCCCGGCATGGTCGTGATCTCATGGGGTGCGCGTCCCCTGTATATAAACCCTGGTGCTGTGGTGAAATAGGACCATAAATATTAACCGAAGGCAAGGGCGGAACCGCGAGGGCTCTGTTGGGCTTTTTTTAGGACAGGATTAAAAAATAGTTATTTGTCCTTTCACCTCTTTAAGAATCATGAACCGGAGGCGTTTATGAGCATTGATCAGGAAACTGTCACAAAGGTAGTAAAAATTTTGCACGAAGAAATTGTACCGGCACAGGGTTGCACAGAGCCTATAGCAATTGCTCTGGTGGCAGCTAAAGCAAGAGAGGTACTTGGCGAAATTCCCGAGCATATTAAAATGTTTGTTTCGGGAAATATAATCAAAAATGTAAAAAGCGTGGTCGTGCCCAACAGCGGCGGGATGATCGGCATCGAGACTGCGGCTGCCATGGGCATTGTGGCAGGTGACTGTAAAAAAGATCTGATGGTTATCAGTGATATAACCGAAGGAGATATGGTTGTAGTCCGAAAATACCTAGAGAAAGCTTCTTTTGAACTGATTCACGAAAAGACACCTGTAAAATTGTATGTACGTGTTGAGATTTCTGCAGGAGAAAAAAGCGCTTTGGTTGAGGTGCAGTATCTGCATACCAATCTGACTAAAGTAGTCAAAAATGGACAGGTGCTTCTTGATCGCGGTTTCAGTCCCGAGAACTTTCATACCACACAGGAAGACCGCTCTGTCTTGTCGGTACGTCTAATTTACGATCTGGCCAAAACCATTGATCTTGACCTGATACGACCTCTGTTCGAGCAGGTTATCTCCCTGAACTGCATCATTGCGGATGAAGGACTGCAAAATGTGTATGGGGTGAACATCGGAAGCAGTATTGTTAAAAATATTGAACAGGGAATATACGGTGACGACCTGCGCAACCGCTGTGCAAGCTATGCCGCTGCCGGAAGTGACGCGCGAATGAGCGGCTGTCCTCTGCCGGTCATGACCACCAGCGGAAGCGGTAATCAGGGGATGACAGCTTCCCTTCCTGTCATCAAATTTGCCCAGCTTCAGCAGTATTCTAGGGATGAACTCATAAGAGCCCTTTTTCTATCGCACCTATGCACCGTGCATATCAAAACGCAGGTAGGGCGTTTGTCTGCCTATTGCGGGGCCATGTGCGCTGCAGCCGGAGTCAGCGGGGCCATAACCTTTCTGATTGGAAAAGACCTGGCCACCGTAGCTCACGCCATAGTCAATACACTTGGCAATGTTTCCGGCATAATCTGTGACGGAGCCAAGCCTTCATGTGCCATGAAGATTGCCACCGGAATCTATGCCGCTTTTGACTCGGCTACTCTGGCTGCCTATCACAAAGATCTGCATGGAGGCGAAGGCATTGTGGGCAGTGACGTGGAGGCCACGATCCGCAATATCGGTGAACTTGCCAGTGCGGGCATGGAACAGACCGATGAAGTGATTCTAAAGATTATGACGGCTGAGTGAGAGCATGAAATCAAAATCACCCGAAATGAAGATGAATTCCCAAGACTGGGGCTGGGTAGCTATCAATATAGGCATGGGCATTGGGGCCGGAATTGTATTCCTTCCGATTCAGGCCGGAATTGTCGGCTTATGGACTTTTCTGCTGGCAGTAATTGTTGCCTATCCAGCCCTGTACCAGTTTCAAAGGCTTTTTATCAATACCCTTGTTGAGTCAAAGCAGTCCATAGACTATCCCGCAACCATAAGTGAATATCTGGGAACTAAGTGGGGGACGGGACTGGGGCTGATTTATTTTGTGATGCTTGTGATCTGGCTTTTTGTGTACAGCGAAACAGTTACCAATGACAGTGCTTCCTATCTTCAGACTGCGGGGCTGACTGAAGGACTTTTGTCAGCCAATGTATTTTACGGCCTGTTTGTCGTAATGTTGCTTGTGTTTGTTGCCTTTGCAAGCAAGACGCTGCTTTTTAATCTTTCGAAGTTACTGGTGATTGTCGTCCTCTCCTCTCTGGTTATGCTGGCAGTACTAATTATGCCTCACTGGGATATTGATAATATCAAGGGAATTGTTTCGATTCAAAAAATGCTTATCCAGACGGTCATAACCCTGCCTTTTGCCATGACCTCGATTCTTTTTTTGCAGTCCCTCAGCCCAATGGTCATTTATGTACGCTCCGAGCATCAGGATATAGACATTGCCCGTCGCAAGGCTGCGCAGATAATGAACTGGTCTTTCGGTATTCTGGGAAGTGTTGTTTTTTTCTTTGCCTTTTCCTGCACAATGTCCATTACTTCCCAGGAGGCTTATCAGGCATTTGCTGCCAATACTTCCTTTTTGGCTATAATGGTCAACGATGTACCCGGGACAATCGTCCCGGCTATGGGAGTGATCATTGATATATGCGCGGTGGTTACCTCTTTTTTTGCAGTTCTGCTGGGCATGCACGAAGCCTGCGTCGGGCTGTATATGAATCTTGCGGCCAAGGATAAGCCCAGAGAAAACATTAATATGAAAAGGCTGTCAGCCGGGGTTGTTGCCTTTATCATCCTTCTCGGCTGGGGTGCCACAGTCATTGATTTTCCCATTCTTTATTTTACAAGTATCTGCAGCCCGATTTTTGCCGTTATCGGCTGTTTTATCCCTGTCGTTCTCATTTACAGGGTTGACAGCCTGGCCAGATATCGAGGTCTTCAGTCCTGGATGGTCGTTCTCACAGGCGCACTGCTGGTGATATCTCCTTTTCTGGCCTTCATTGACAAATAGAGCAAGTGCCTCGTCCACAGAATCTGAGCCCCATTGGAGGTGGAGGGGGGGCTGCCGCTCCGTCACCCCTGCCACCCTCAAATCCGGCGGAGGATCCGGAAATATTTGAAAGAAGTCCCCGCATATCAGGCGACTGATGTCAACGCGCGGTTGATTTAAGACAATGAGATTGAGTGAAAGGATCGGCGCGAATCCGTGATGGAGGAGGCAACCAGAGTGTTTGACGCGTGGTTGAAATTTAGGGATAGGCAACCTTGTAAGATCGGTGTGGAACAGCTACGATTGGTAATCGAAATTGGAGCGGTTTCAGTCAGGAAACCAAATTATTTAGAGTGGCCATAAAAAGCAATTACTTCTCACCTTTATCGAACGACTTGTCCTTTTGCTCAAGGGAACCGAAGATTGCTGTTGGCGTGACACCTGGAATTAAAGCAATCTCAATTGAAAACATTTGCCTCATTTTTTGCTCTCTTAGTTTTTGCCTCGCCATCCTTAGCTGAATTCACGCCTGATGCCGAGTTCTACAATCAGCCAGCCTTGTCCGCCGTTAACCTCCTTCCTGCCTACAACGCTGGCTTAAGTGGCGCAGGTGTCAGGGTTGGCGTGGTTGATAGCGGCATTAACCCGAACCACGTCGAGTTTGCCAATGCCATCGTGGCTGGTTATGACTCCTTTGCCAACCGATCCGGAACCAGCGATTTTTCGATTTTCTTGCAAGATTATTTCAATCACGGCACTTTTGTCGCCAGCGTTTTGGCAGCCCGCTTGGATGGCGCTGCGCGTAGCAATAATATACAAGGCGTTGCCTTCAACTCCAGCTTGGTAATCGGCGGTATGAATTTTGTTGCCGATGATAGCGTCAACGCACGCTATATTGCATCGTCGCTGAATTATGCAAGCAGCCAATCGACCAAAGTCATCAATAACAGTTGGGAGTTCACCTCTGGAACAGATGATTCAGCTGCTGCCGCGAATTATCAAAATTTCGCCACGGACTATTCGATAGTTATTTCTGCGATCAAAACCGCGTTGGATCGCGGTAGTGTTCTTATTTTTACCACTGGCAATGAGGCAGTAGCCAATCCCGGTACGCCAGCGATAGTACCCTTCTATGATAGCGATGTTGCCGCCAAAGGCGGGTTTATCGTAGTGGCCGCATCCACGAACGACGGTACGTCATTGGCCTCTTACTCGAACCGCTGTGGCATCAGCAAAGAATACTGCATTACCGCACCCGGGGGCGACTCTATTGTCGGCCTGCCACTTTCCGCCACGGAAATTCTTGGTGCTGATAGAGATTCCAATACCGGCTATTTTCTCGCTGACGGCACTTCTGCTGCAGCGCCTATTGTTTCCGGGGCGGTTGCCTTGGTTGCAGAGCAATTTCCGTGGATGACCAACAAAAACTTAAGCGTGACCATCCTCACCACCGGAAACAGAGCGGCTCATCCTGATGACGAATGGGGCCGCGGCCTTTTGGATGTCGGCAAGGCGATCAAAGGTCCAGCTCTTTTCGAAGAGGATTTTGAGGCAAATGTCCCTAGTGGCTCGTCAGTGTTTAGCAATGATATTGGCTATCGTGCTGGACTGGATGGTGGTCTGGTAAAACTGGGCGCTGGTACATTAACACTTACCGGCGCTGATACCTATACTGGCACGACCTCGATAAACGCTGGTACGCTGGTGGTCAATGGCAGCCTTGTTAGCCCGGTTACAGTTGCAATCGGTGGAACCTTGCGAGGTACCGGCAGTCTGTCTGACGCGCTTACGGTAAATGGTACTCTATCGCCCGGGGATTCGGTCGGAACACTCACTGTAGCCAGTATGACAATGAATGCGGGAAGTACGTTTTGTACCAAGGTCGCCAGTACTTACTCCTATGGCAAGCTGAATGTGGGCGGGATGGCAGTGCTACCTGATAATGCCAATATCGTCGTGGATGTGATCGGTTCCACTTACAACACCTCTGGCAAATTGGATAACATTATTAGTGCGGGTACGCTGAATAGCAATGGCACTTTTAATGTGGCGGATAACTCTCTGCTGTTCAATTTCGGGGTGATCAAGGATGGCAATACGGTCGATTTGACAGTTGTGCATGACACTACTGTCAAATTGCAAAACATTGTCGCTAACGCCGGCAACCGATCAGCTATTGGTGCAGCGCGGGTTATCGATAGTGAACTTGCCCGCGACCCAACGAGTTCTCTCGCTGGCATGTTTGGCGGTTTCTCTGATGGACAGGAAACGCAACTTTCGAATGCCCTCAGCCAAACTCTGCCGCTGCTGGCCGGCGAATCGACTCTCGTCGCCCAATCCGTACTGGGGCGTGTCAACCGTATCGTGCAGGCACGTCAAGATGGCGTCAACGGCTTGTCATCGGGTGACCCGTTTTTTGGCGATAAGGAAATGTGGATCAAGCCGTTCGGTTCCTGGGCCGAGCAGCATGATCAGGGCGGTGTTTCTGGCTATAGCGCCAATACCGGTGGAATTGCGCTCGGTGTCGATGCTGCCACTTCTCCTGCCAGTCGCCTTGGCTTTGCTTTCGCCTATGCCAATAGCAATGTGACGGGAAATTCGTCGGTCGCCCCCAATGACGCTACCATTAATAGTTATCAGTTGCTTGGCTACGGTAGCCATAAGCTGGATAAAAATACAGAACTAACCTGTCAGAGTGGCATCGGTGCGAATGCGACCAACGGCCACCGCACTCTTTCGTTTGCGTCCGGCACGGCAGGTGCCAGTTATCACAGCTTGACCGCGACCGCTGGCATCGGTCTGGAAAAGACGGTCAAACTCAATGCGCAAACGAGCTTCTTGCCGTCAATCCATGTTGACTATACCTGGATCAAGGATCGTGCCTATCGGGAAACCGGATCATCTTCCGTTTCACCATTGTTGCTGAATGTTGATGATCGTCGTTCGGACGAGTTGATCTTGGGCGTGAACAGCAAAATAAACCACAAGCTGAACAGTTCAACGACGGTCAATGCCAATGCGGGGGTAGGGTACGATGTGATCAACAATAATACCGCCATCCTGGCTTCATATGCGGGTGCACCGGGGGCATCGTTTACCACGTATGGCATCGATCAAAGCCCTTGGCAGGCCCATGGAGGCTTGGAATTAGTGCATAAAACCAAGACCGGGATGGAAATCAGTGTGTGTTATGATGCCGAGTATCGCAGTGATCTCTTGAGCCATTCTGCCTCAGCCAAACTGAGTTGGGCGTTCTAGTCGTTCGTTTGAAAAATAGATTTACAAATAATGTGATTTTTCCCATGAGTGCTTCAGGTCACACAAGGAGGAATCATTGCACGGAAAAAGCTGCTTAATAAAAAGAGATTCGTTCTGGGTCACCAATGGCTGACCGAATGAGCAATAGATGAATTTGAGATTCCAATGCTTCTTTTTTGTGCTCAAAATATTCATCCCAATCGTCAATGTGACTTAACAGCTGGAAAATTTTATCGGTTTTTATATTTTTCAGTTCGTTTTCCAGGCGCTTTTTTTTAGCTTTGGAGTTTTCTATCTTTTTTTTGAGCAGCGCCTTGTCGTTAATGACCTCAAAATTACTGGCAAGACATTCTCCGCTCTGCAAGGCTTTTAAAATCTTTTTGACGGCCTCTTTGTCGCCTTTCGCATATGCGGTGCTCAGTGTTTTAAAGACCTCCTCAGCCTTCTTTTTCTTGCCGTCGCCAACAGTGTCTGGATGACACAAACGACCTGCTTGGCGATAATTTTTTCTTATCTCTGCCCTGTCCTTTGCTGATAATTCAGCAATTGGTTCCCTGAAGATCTCCTTATGCTGCTTTCGAAACGATTCTGATGCGTTCTTTGATTTTTCATAAGTATCGTCATTGGAACTGTCGGGCAATTTAGGCTTAAACATAAACAGCCGTTCCTCGCGAAGTTTCACGAGTTTTTTGATAAGTTCACCGAGTCTTCGGTCGCACTCTTCGTTGAACGCATGGATCATGCTGAGGTATTCCGCCTTGGTATTATCGAGATCTTGAATATTGCGTTCAAGAGTAAGCAACTCGATTCGAAGTCCTGGGAGCGCAGCATCTTCGTAGGTAACAATGTCACTGGATGGGGCAAGATCCTCTTCTGTCATTTGGGTAGGTAAACCAAAAATATTGAATCCTTGTTCCGTGACCAGTTGGGGGAGCATCCACAGCTAGGGAAATGTGAAAACACGGGGGCCATCAATCCCTCTCCAGAAAAAATCTGAGTCATACAATCTCAAAATTGAACACAGTTTGTGCCCAATGAGCCTCCGAAACAATTTGAATTTCCTTTTTCCGTTCACGCTTCATCGCTAAGGCGTATTGGATTTTACGTGAATAAGGAGATCGGAGCCACGCCCTGGTGCAAAGTGTACCAATAACGATGTAGTCAACTCTCGAGGTAACTTTCTGCTCAATTTTACCGCCAAGTTCCTGGATAGCCGCAACACATTCGCAACGCGGCCCAAAGGCGAATTGCCCTAATAAACAAAAAACCTTGCCATCAAAGTCGATCGGTGGCGGAGGATCGTCAAACGGTGGAGACAATGGACACCCAAGGTAATCCGTAGAAGAGGGTTTCCATTGGATGGTTTTTAAAAAAAACAGGAGTTCTTCCTGCTCGTCATCGTCCAGGTACCCATCGACAAGCAAGGCCCGTATGCGATCGAATAATAAAAGGGAAAGAACGTTGTGTTGTCTTTTTACGTTATTTTGCAACCAGCTATTGAGGGTCGAGGCTTCCTTTTCGGTGATGATTCCATCAACAAGAGCCTTTTGTGTAAGCAAGATAAGAATATCTGGCGGCTCCCCTTCTTCAACGCATTGGCGAAAAATCACTCCTGACTCACCGATGCTGGGCACCTCGATAAGCCTGTAATCGCTCCAGCCGGTACGCATCATGACCCGCTGTCTGGACGGGTGGAGTTTTGCCATAGGCGGTCCATCGTTCTTCCGTTTCCTCGGCTGCTTGTTCACCCAAAGCTTCAGCGATGGTGGTTTTTTGTTCATTATTGGTTCTAATCTTTCCGGTTGAAAAGGTGTGTCAGGGGTGGTTTTGTCACTTCTTGTTTTTTCGATCCTTACCGAAGGGGCAATATCTACAGGAAATATCGTAACTTTGAGAACCAGACATTCACAGTCGAAGATCAACTACCATAAATTGAAATTTATACAGATCTTCGAAATGGCAGTCGCAACCTATGGACTTGCATTAAGTTAACCCAACCTGGCAAATAGGGGCGCAATATCGATGGCTCAACGGGAGGCGTCCATATAAGATATTTTGACTGTACAAAAAACCGTGGTGCGTGTCCCCTATTATTCCGAGGGTGACAACCGGGGCGGCGGCCGTTTTTTTGATACATCCCGATGCGATGCCCCATGCAAAACATATGTACGGAGTGGTTAGAACACTACCGCGCGCACTGGGTTTCGTGTTAGAAGAAATACAGAACTATTGGCAGCTGCACGGATAAGGCCGCATACGTTTTTTTAAATCATCCGCTGAAATACCATGAACAGCACATACCTCACCCATATTCGTGAAATGGGACCGGCATGGATCATCAGTGCGGTGGCCTGTGGCCCTGCAACCCTGGCCAGTGTCGCCATCGCCGGAGCGACCTATGGCTACAGCATGCTCTGGGTGGTTCTCCTCAGTGCGGTCTTTGGAACCACGGCACAGTATCTTGCGGCAAGGGTCGGAATCCTCGAAGGCAAAGGTATTGTCGCCGCAACAGAACAACACCTTGGAAAAACCTGGGCATGGTTTCTGACTATAGACGCACTCCTGGCAACCTGGCTTGCCGCCATGGTGCTAATGAGTGCGCTGTCGGGAATCACTTCGCTGATGACCGGCATAGAAAGCCCCTACTGGGGAACAGTCTACGGCATTTTGATTGGCCTCTTCCTGATACGGAAAGGGTATCGCACCTTTGAAACCCTCTGTAAGATCCTGGTGCTTTTTGTCGTTGCCTGCTTCCTCGCCACCCTGTGTATGGCAAAGCTCTCTGTACCGGAAATCGGCAGGGGCCTTTTGCCCAACCTTCCCGGGGGGATAGATGCAGCCCTGACGATGGCGGCCATCATGGGCGGTGCTGTTCATGTAACGATTATCGGCATGCACACCTATACCACCAATACGAGAAAGTGGACCATCCACAACCTTTCCCTGGCTCGCTTCGATACCATATCCTCCATGGGGATCGCCTTTGGATTATACAGTACCGCTATTTTTTTGGTTGCCGCGGCCGTCCTCCACCCAAACGGTATTTCCATAAAGAAAGCTACCGATGCGGCGCTGGCCCTGCGCCCCCTTTTGGGCGAGAACGCAACGAAGATCTTCATGGCAGGTCTCTGGGCGGCGACCTTGTCCACACTGTCGCCGACTTTTATGGCCGGCGCCTACTTTTTATCCGATAAATTGGGCTGGAAGCTCGAAGTCGGACATAAAGGTTTTGCATCCGTAATAATTGCCGGGTGTCTCATCAGCATGCTGGGGCCCTTTATTAAAGGGAGTTTTTTCCTGCTCCTGCCGCTCATGCTGGCCTTTGGGCTGACCGGTACACCGTTCATCATTGTCATTATTCTCTATCTGCTCAATAAATCGGGCTGTAAGCAGCATAATACCATTCTCCTGAATTGCATGGGCGGCCTCACCTTCTTGGTCACCACGGTGCTTGCTGTTCGTTTTCTGCTCACCCAATTCGGTATGCTGTCATGATCACCACCGACATTGCCCGGTTTCTCGGCCGGAAAACGCTGCTTGCCGGAGAAGTTAATTCTGGAAAAACCACGAAAACAAAGGATATTCTCCACCAATTCCTCGCCGCGGGCTATGCAAAGGACCTGGCGATACTGGACCTCGCCCCCGATCCGATCAGGGGCATTGGCGGCAAGCTCTCCATCAATGATGCACCCGACGTTCTCTATTTGACGGACCACATCGCTGCACCTCGCCTCATGGGCAGGGATGCAGCTCATACCCTTGAGCTGGCAACCAACAACGCTCGGACCATAGAAAAGCTGTTCACGCACCTGGGACGTCACACCCGTGATTTCCTCTTTATCAACGATGCCACCCTCTATCTGCAGGCGGGAAACATGGACCTGTTTCTCGGGCTCCTGGCAAAAAGCTCGACCACGATCATCAACGCCTATTACGGCAGTTCCTTTGACGAATCCGAATTGACCCGGCGGGAAAGACAGCTGACGAATATCCTCATGGAGAACTGCGACACCATCACTTTGCTGTAATTGCACCTTCAGCCCAACATGGTCGCTGACCAAGGAGGCAACACTCTGCATGGAGACTATCCCCCATGGAGCGCGATTTCCGCTTTTCACAGCTCTTTTCATTGCTCTTGTTGTCAGCGGATGTAGTAAACATTCAGGATTACCTCGGCAGGATCAACTGGTACTCCCAGCCTTGGGTGTGGACCTTTCCCTCGCCAGCGACATGGCCCCCGGTTTCCGCATTATTGAGGCGCAGGAGCCCTATAACCGTATCGGCCAGGTCATCGCCACAGGGACAAAGGCTTGCAACAAGGTGGATGTGGATCCCGATCACGCGGTGTTCTACTCCGGCATCAGTCGAATGATCACGGCGAAATCCACCTATACCAATCTTGTGTATCGGGTTCATTTTACCGAACAGCCCTATTCATTGCTCCCATTTCATTTTGGCGCCGGAAGCAACGTCGGAGTATTGGTCATTCTCACTCTCGATCAAGACCGACGGGTCGTTTTGGTGACCACAGCACAGACATGCGGCTGCTACGCGGTCACACTCCCCACGGCTGCCTTACCCGAGGCAGCTTATCCTACAGACTGGCCAAGCTCATCAATATCAATATACGGAGAGCGTTTGCCCGCCAGGTTGCCGGCAATTACCCCACAGGACATTCTTGTGGTAGCAGTACGTCCTGAAGTCCATAGGGTTATGGACATGCAAGTGGTCCACAAAACATCCCTGATAGAGGGGGCAACGCGGGCGATTATAGCCGAAATGGATTCGCTCAAACAACTTCCCCTGGAAGATGGAACCACGACCAGCCTGTATTACCGGAACTGGCCGTTAACCGGGCATGTGCGTGGGGCAATCAAGCCTTGGGAGACTTTGTTCCTGGGCCTGGTGAGCTTGGATTTTTATGTGGGCATGGATAAAGAATACGGCAACACCGGCGTCAGCGGTAATCCTTTCTATACCAGCCTGAAACCCTGGAACCGGACCAGCTCCGATATGAATGATTTTGGGCGATATTTGCACTTCAATGGGTGGAATTTATGAACCAGGCCAAAAAACTTCAGAGGTTGCTGACAGTTTTTTTGTTCTTCGGGTTCGCACTTTTTTCATTATTCTCTTCTGCAATAGCTGCGGAAACAGCATTTCTTGATGAACGATTTGCAACCCTAGATCAATGGAAGCCATTGATTTTTCCGAAAATCGATCGCCATTCAACCTACACCCTGAGCCAATGCGGCCAGGCATCCTGCCTGGAGATGAGAAGCGACAACGCGGCCTCCGGTCTTGTACTGAAAAAGACCTATAATATCTATCAGCATCCCATACTCTCATGGCGCTGGAAGGTGAGCAATGTCTACCGCAAAGGTGACAGTGCAAGTAAAGGCGGCGATGACTATCCGGCACGAATTTATGTTCTCTTTACCTATGACCCGGACAAGGCATCCCTGGGCAAGCGGCTCAAATACGAGATGGCCCAGTTGGTATACGGGCAATATCCGCCGGACAGTTCCATTAGTTATATCTGGGCCAACAAAAAGAACGACCAACCCTTCATCGTCAACGCCTATACATCGGATGCACGTATGATTCCGGTGAGTTCCGGAACAGCCCAGGTCAACACCTGGCAGGAATACAACGTCGACGTGGTCAAGGATTACGAAATGGCCTTTGGTCAAAAGCCCCCGGCGCAAGCCAGTCTCGCCATCATGTGCGACTCCGACAACACCCACGAAGCAGGCAAGGCCTTTATTGCGTATATTCGGATTGAATGAGTGACGAATCTCCCTATTGTTCCCTATTTTTTGCTTTATGTTCCTCAATCGTGAAATGCATTAGCGCACCTGGCAGGAATGGCGCCCTCTACTTTGGTGAGGATACCTCTTTTCTGGTTCCAACCTCCTTGACCAAGCCAAGCAGGGACTCCTTATATATTGGGAGCTCTTGCCTTTACGTGAGTGGCTGAGCGACTTATGCTGGGCGCAAGGGATGTCAATGGCACAAGAATGTGTTTAATTGAGGCTGCCAAAAAAAAAACGCTGGCACTGTGTCATGAAGGTATCAAAAAAACGCTGCTATTGCAGAAGCAGCAAACAAGCCGGACAGCTTTCATGGAAATTCCTATGAAAGAAAGTCCGGTGAAGCTTTTTCAGATAGTCTGGCATTTTGAGACCAACGGATAAAGAAATAGCAATGCCTCATAGTTTTTGAGAATCTGCCTGTTGACAAGTGGGCAGTTCTTTTGTATTCGGTTTTTCGTCATTCAATCCATTTAGGAGATTTTATGTTCATCAATTCAATTGATTTTGTGCTGTACGTTACCGGGAAAACCGCCGCGTAAGTCAGGCAGACGATTGATTCCAAAGCCGCAGCGACAGATTCGGACTCCACCCCCGAGGCTATGCCAGCTGCTCTTCCTTCTTGGTTCTGTCGAACCTCTGCAATATTTTTGCGCATTTTTTCCGGTAACTGTTCTTCGTCGTAATTTTCACGCCTGACGAGCTTTCGGCTTCGGTATTTCCGTATACCGTAAATTCGACTTGCTCTCGGCTGTGTATACAACGCAACAGGGAAAAATATATGCAAAAATTACATGATAACAGTGGTATGGGGGAAAGTGCGGTTTTGTCCAGACTGGCAAAGCTGGGTTGGTCATCATTTTTCCAACAGCAATACGAAAATTCAGCTTCCGATTCCACCCCGGCAAGAGTAGTCGGGGTACACAGGCATGTTTTTTCAGTAATACAGGGAGATGAAGTATTCCACGTTTCGCTGGCCGGTCGGCTGTATAACCAGGCGACAGGAATATATCCGGTTGTTGGCGACTGGGTGCTTGTAAACGAGCAGATTATTACAAACATATTTACAAGAAATAATCTGTTGTCCAGAAAGGCAGCCGGAGGAAGATCCGGCCGGAATGCTGAAGTATATGACGAACAGGGAATAGCAGCCAACCTTGATTTTGTCTTTATCGTCTGCGGTCTTGATAGGGATTACAACCCTGCCAGGATCGAGCGATACCTCACCCTTGTCTATCATTGCGGAATTGAGCCGATCATTTTGCTCAGCAAATCAGACCTGCAGCAAAACCCAGCGCAATTCGTCTGCGAGGTGGAAGCCATCGCTCACGGTGTACCGGTTTACCCGCTGTCACTCTATGACACTGAGGCGGTTATGCGTGTTGCGACACTGCTCTATCCTCACCGGACGGCCGTTTTAATCGGTTCATCGGGTGCTGGCAAATCCACCCTGATCAATCACCTTGCCGGGAAAAACATCAGACAAACCCAGGCGGTCGGGGAAAGGGTGGGTAAAGGCCGGCATACAACAACAAGCCGTGACCTGTTTCTTCTGCCCGGGGGCGGAATGGTAATTGATAATCCGGGCATCAGGGAAATCGGCCTATCTCGGCAAGTAATTGACAGTACAAGCGCATTCCCTGATATTCAGGCATTAGCCGGACAATGCAGGTTCAGCAATTGTACGCATACCTGCGAGCCTGGATGTCGGGTGCTTGAAGCGATAGCCACAGGAGAAATATCCTCCAGACGGCTGAACAACTATATCAAGCTGAACAATGAGCTTGACTACAGCCGCGAGCGTCAAAACAAAAGCGCCGACAGAGTGGAAAAAGAACGGTGGCAGCATATTTCCAAAAAAGTGAAAGATTTGAAAAACAGGAGAAATCAGCAATGGAAATAATGTTTGCAAAACAAAAACGTAATCAAGACCTGCACATCTCCACCAGCAGGCTTTCGGTGCGGCTAAGCCAGACGTCAAGATGCTGATTGATTTGCAGCCTATTGGGGACCTGCACACAAGGGCAAATTGGGCTCAGATTATTTGCGACTATAAATGAGGCCGGACCCATTTTATTCAGTCCTGTAAAACCCCGTCCTTTGGGCGGGGTTTCGGCCGCCGTTTACTTGCAAACGGGCTCACTTTTGGTACGAATGGATTTGTAAAACATAGCCCCGGCCTCACATTAAACGTAACTAGGCGTAGACTAAGGAAATTCACTGAAACCCCCAAACCAACGAGGACAGGAAATGAACAGAGAACAGGAAAAGGTCAAAACCATTTACATTGGCTATCACCCGAGGACGCATGACGGCAGCTCTCCACAATCGCACACCCTCAGTGACGCCATTGCAGTAATGGACGCCTTTAACAAAAGGCAGGGGGAAGGAAGGCTTCGGGCCGAACTTGTCGAAATCGCCTACAGCGATCTTTGCGCCGTTGCCGTTATGGAAACAACAATCGGCAAAGTCTGGCAGTACATCTAGTTCCCACCAAAATTTTTTCAAAAACGTAGCTTGGCCCTGCGAGACAAAAGGGGGTAGATATTGGGGATGCGTTGAGGTCGGCCGGGATGCGACCCATGTGCGCTCGCTGCAGGGGCAGCGTCGGTTGCTTGCGTGGAAATGATGGCGATGTGCGCCATTATTGGAAGTCAATCAAATCAAGAGGAGAAAGCCATGGCACAAGTAGTGATTGATCAGGATGAATGTTTGGGCTGCGAAGCATGCGTTGAAATCTGCCCGGCGGTGTTTGATTTTGACGGTGATGCGGCAAAGGCCTTTGTGAAAGACGATGCCAATGCCGAGGAGTCATGTGTTGACGAGGCCATTGGGTCGTGCCCGGCGGCGTGTATCAGCAAAGAATAGACGCCCATGAAATTCTGCCCCGCTGACAGCGCCTGCACAAAGGGGGCTGTTTGTGGGGTGGATTCTATTAGCAGGGCCTGTAGACCGGCCAAACAAAAAAAGCTGTACCAGGTCAGGCCAACACCCTAGGCTGAAGCAGCGGTAAAAAAAATCCCGATGAGTCCTTATTACAGGAGACATCGGGACTCGGCATAGAAAAGCGTGGGGCGTCCCCTATTATTTTGTTTCTGGGGCATTCAACCAGAAATATATCCTCACACGCGCGAACTACCGGTTGCTGCTGTTGTCGCTATTGATCTTATCTTGCTTGATGCGGGCTATTTGCTCTATGAAATCAGCCTCTGTTTTGTAGAGGTTCTTGTTCGTTTTGATGGTATCCCCAAATTCCAGATTAAGATCATTTTCCCTGTTGTATGCTGGCCAATTAGGGAGCCCCCTCCCGTTCGGGTTACCGATTTTGGCAAAATTTACCCAGTAATTCATTATCTGTGCAGAAAGTTTTTTGTCTGTGTCGGTGTAGTTCTCGGTTGCGGGCATGTTCCCAAAAACATAGGCCAGTTCTACGCCATGATGCACCCCAAGCTTTCGCGTCAGTGCCGTGGCAGGCAGACGAGTGAACTGATACAAGTAGGCCTTGGATTGTTTTTTTTCCATGGATTGAGCCATAAGCCTTGCTGGCTGTGCGTTAGCTGCCACAGTAAGGATTTTATCCAAAGCAGGGGCAACGTCTTGAGCCGTTAGCGCAGGGAATATTTCAAACGCTTTCGAAAAATTATCAGCAAACCTCGCCTTTAAAAATAATGTGTATTTTTCGATGGATAAGTCTTTCTCTTGGGCCAGGTAAATATTGCCTTCATTGAGAGTGCTGCCGGTAATAATCGGCACATCGTGCTGTTCTCCGCCCAAGTATGCGGCTAGCGGATCGTGAGGAAGTACCCATCCATCAGATACCGGTGCAAAAAACAGTTCGTCCATAAATATGCTTGTATTGCAATTGGCCCCCTTCACTATTTCCTGCGCTGACTTGGCGCGCATTGCAGCTAGGACATCTTGAGCTCTATCGCAGCCAAGTCTTGCGGCTAGCTGTAACCCCATTTTCGACACGTTTGCCATATTGCCGTTAAACGAGGGCGATAAATACTCCGAACCAATTATTGGCCCGCCACTTTCAGCGATCGCCCTATGGAAAAGCCCAGCTGATAGTGGACTGATCATCAGAAGCGAAACGGATCTGGATCCGGCGGATTGGCCGAAAATGGTTACTCGTTTTGGATCCCCGCCAAAAGCGACAATGTTTTTTTGCACCCATCGCAAGGCAGCAATTTGATCGAGTAGGCCATAGTTGCCTGAGGTGCCCTGGGGAGATTCACTGGATAATAGCGGATGTGCAAGAAATCCCAGCGGACCGAGGCGGTAATTGATGGTCACGACTACGACGCCTTTCTGGGCAAGATTTTTGCCATTGTATTCCGGCAGAGATGCGGAACCGAAATTAAAAGCGCCGCCATGAATCCAGAACATGACCGGCAGCTTTTCAACGGGTTCTTTTTCGGGAGTCCAGATATTCAGGTAGAGGCAGTCTTCGCTATATTTGCCTTTTTCATCCTGATTCAACTGTGGGCAGGAGGGTTCGAACTCCGAACCGTTGCGTACTTGCGTCCACGGAGTAACTTCTTGTGGAGGTTTCCAGCGCAGTTCTCCAATGGGCGGCGCGGCATATGGAATGCCCAAAAACATTCGCATGCCTGCTTCCACCTTGCCGCGTATTGGGCCGCTATCGAGTTGAACGACATCAGATCGTTGCTCATCGGCAAAAACGACAAGGGGTAAGGCGATCAGGAATAAGAAAAAAGCAGTCAACGGAATGGTTTTCAACTATTTATCCTCGGCTGAACTATTTTTAGGCCAAACATCAACAGAATCAAGGCGTCGCATAAGGCCTCTTCCAGGGAAAGGAAGTGTGATATACAGTATTGGACGGAAGCAACAACATTCCGAAAATTGATAGAGCATGAGATCAATTAGCGCATAATTAAGCCACATTATTGAAAAACGTCGTCCAGCCAATCGAACAGCACCTGTCCCACAAGGCTACGGTTTTCCATGACACAGTGATTGGTTGCACCTTCGGCAGTCGGGGTGATCACCATTTTCTTCAACGGGTTGGGAAGACCGTCCATGATGACTTTCTGCTGTCGTACAACCTCGGCACTCTTGTATTCACCCTCACCAACCATAAGCAATGCAGGGACTGCAATTTTTTCCGGATCAAAGGTAAACCCTCTATTGGCCTTCGCCAGGCCCATTGGAATATCGAGCGAAGTCCCCCAGCGCCAGCAGACAGCTCGAGCTATGTTGGTATGAAATGTTGACCAGTTAGCTCTTTCTTTTTTTGTTGCCAGTACCACAGGCATTGTAGAAAAAAGCGGATAGGCATCAACTACGCCGGAATTCATGGCAATAGCCTTGATTCGGGGGTCGTGCATGGCGGCTTGCGGTACGAAACCGCCGCCACCGCTGTACCCAAACATGGCCAACTTGTTGGAATCCACGTCCTTGCGGCTGAGGGCATAATCAACAACCGCTTTGAGCGGAACATTCATGTCGGGGCGAAAGAATTTGCCTTCCAACGGGAGGAGCCCCTGCCCTGGCAGATCGATAGTCATGAAATTATAACCTCGGTCATGGGCCTGGGGGGCGATGTAAAAAATAAGATCTTCGGCAAAGGTCTCGCCGCCGCCGATCATGATCAGGGTCTTTGTTGCCGATGTTGCGGAAGAAGCCTTGCGGAAATAACCTGGAAGGATCGTCCCCTCGAAAGGAATCTCGATATATTCCATTGGAGGATTGAAGAGCTCTCCAGCCTTTTTCATAAGGCTCCGGCTTTTGAGCGCCCTTTCCTTTAGACGCGGATCATCCGCCAAGATCGCAAGGAGCGATATGCGATAGTAGTTGGAAGCGCGCTGAAATTGATCCCTTGCGCTCACCTTGTGTCCATCTGTAAGAGATTTTTCCCCCCTTGCCTCGACAAGTTGCGCCAACCTAAACCATTGCTCCTGCCAACTTGCAGCGTCGCCATCCTTTATCTTAGCGGCGGTATTGAAAGCCTCGCCGATTTCGACGCCATGGTTTACCGTGCCACCGAGAACAAAGGTGCCAAAGTTGAAATCCATATCCGTGTCGTTAAAGTGGTAGCGGACGCCGGTATCATGTGCATCAAAGGTCTTCTTTGCCTCCAAGCCATCCAATGGTTGCGTTTGCGCCGCCCCTATTGTTTCACCAGCAATAGAAACTTGAATGCTCCAATTCGATAAGACCGCAGACATCGTCAACAGTACGGCAACCACCATCACTCTCTGCAACATTCCAAACTCCTTGTGATTTTGTATTGAGTACCTCTGCCTTTTCAATTCGTGATTCAAGGCAGGTGAGAGGTGGAAGTAAACACCTTTCCGATAAGTATTGACTGGGTCAATTGATTACAGATTTTTATCTGAAATTGTGCCAATGGTCATCTTTTTTCCTGGTACTTCTTGAAATTCTCCGCCTGTTCAAAAATCTCCTTATACACCCATCCCGGTCAATCGGCGGATAGCCATGCTCCGCCAATACCAGAATCAGTCCAACCTTTAATTCGGCCTTGATGTCGTCGCGCTGGTTCCAGTCGGTGTATTTGATTTTGTCGTCCACTACCGCTTTCACCGCCTTGGCGAGGATCAGCAGATTGTCCTCCGGGTAGGTGAAGTCGTACTTGATCGTCAATCCTTTGAGGATGTCGTAAAAGGCCTTCTCCTCCAGATTGAAGACTAATGGGAATTTTATGGCGAGGAAAAACAACAAAATATTCCTTATTCCATAAGGAATTTCGTCGATGGGCCGGAGGGCGACCGGAGAAAACAATCAAGGGTTTAGAAAAATTCTCTAAACCCTTGATTGTTTGGTGCGCCTGGAGAGATTCGAGCTCCCGACCTACGGATTCGTAGCCTTTTAGGTGCAGATGGTAATTAGCACGCTAACTGATTAATTTTTTCTAAGAAAACAGCCTGTTACACGAGGGTGTAACGATGTTTTTTGCTATCGAGAATCAAGGGCGAAAATGAAGAAGCAATATGCACCTTGCCAGAAGACCGAAAAAAGACCAGACGAAAATCGGATCATTCTTCACATAATAAATAAACTATCTGCTTTTTTTGACCATGTCAAAAAGACACATCCCTGATTAAGCCCCCCCTTGATTTTGATCATCAAAATCAGATCCAATTCAGATTAAAGATATTGTGTTATTGACCCCAACCAGGCCGATGTCATCCATCGACATCGCACTGGTTGGGCTGGCGGCCAGTTCATTCCCCTGCACGTCCGTGACATACACGCCATTTTCATGTTGTCCCCAAAAAACATAGTGCGTCAGTGGGTCTAGGTTGTTCTGTTCAAAGGCGGCTTTGACCTGCTCCACGGATAGGCCTGTCTGATTCTGCTTACTCACAAAATAGCTACTGATATCAAATTTATTGGACGGATTAACGTCTTCTTTCCAACCATGGATCACGAAATGCTCCCAGGCATTGCAGAACCCGGCTTGCACAAAGGCAGCTTCGACTTCCTCAACAGTCCAGCTTGTTTTGCCATTCAGGGCGACGTTGTTGACCTGCCTCGTCTTGGCCAGCATATACTCTGTTGTGCTGAACAAGGCGTTGGGGTCTGTTCCTTCGGCGAGGCTGTAGTGCAGAAAATGCTCATGGACGGTCATTCCTGCCTGCTGGATGGCCGCTTTGACTTGGGCGGTGGTGGTGTACTGTGACTGTCCGGTGGATTGGAGCTGATCCAGCTTGCTTTGAAGGTAATAAGTTTCATCAAAGACGGTGAAGGCTTCTCGCCAGCCTGGGGCTCCAGGGTCAGCAATCACTCCGTTGGCCACTCCATCGCTGTCGAACTCTCCGCCATCGGTCAGTGAAAAGTCCAAGCGTATTTTACCATTTTCTACCGTGATTGAACCGCCAAAAGCGGAAATCAAATCCACCCATACGCCCGAGCTGTTCTGCTTCCAGTAACTGTTGATGGGAATATCGCCGTCTAAGAACAGGCTGAAGTTTTGTGTGGCTCCAGGCGTGTCCACATCGGCCTCAAAACTGATTAATCCCAGCGGCATCTCTACATCCGGCGGTCGGTCTTGCGGAGCGTAAAGCTGCAGCACGCTGCGCAAGGTGACAGGCGCATCTCCTTGGGCAGGCGTACCACTCTCGGATCCTCCGACCAAGGTCAAAAAGACCTGTGGTGCGTCAGAATCTTGAGTGACTTGGGCCGTTTTGCGGAAGGGCACGGAGGCAACGTCCGGCTGACTGGTGTCGGGCACTCCATCGCCATTACCATCTCCTTGCAGCGCATCTCCCAGACCTGGAACTAAGTCTTCAACTAGGGCGGGGATGCCATCGCTGTCGTCGTCGGGCAGGTTAGGCCACTGCTCCTGCGGGGGGATAGTCGGCGTGGGAGGGGGGCTTGGATCGGTCGTCCCGCCACCTTCCCCCACATCTGTCACGGTCACGTCAATGGTCTGCGTGTCGGCACCGCCGTTGCCGTCACTGGCCTGGACAATGACTTCGTAGGTGTTGTTAGCGCCGGTGTCGGTCGGATTTTCAAAGTCCGGGGCCGTGGCAAAGGTCAATACGCCGGTGGCACCCACGATGCTAAACTCGGCCTGATCCGCACCACCACTGATGCTGTAGATGATGGTCTGGCCAGCGTCGGCATCGGTGGCGGTGACTGTGGTGACGGCGGTGCTGTTCTCAGCCACGTTGACCGCTGCGGTGTCCCCGCCGCCGTCGCTGGTGATAGTCGGGGTGGTATTAACCGCGTTGTTGGTGACACTCTGCGCCGCCAGGGTGACGGCATCGTTGCCGACTGCATCCTGCACTGCATTGGCGTCATCACCGGCGTTCGGGTCGGTGTAGGCCACGGTGACGGTCTGGCCGATGGAAACGGGCGTGGTCAGGGTCAGTTCTACCGTGCTGTCGTTGACGGTCACGTCGGTTACGACATCGCCGTTGCCGTTCACCTTAACATCAAAGTCGGTTGTCGTCGCGGTGGTGGCGTTCAGAACGCCGTCGTAGGTCATGATGACCTTGGTGCCGTCGGCGCTGGTGGCGGCGGATTGGAAGACCGGGGCGGTGGCGTCGATGACGATGGCTTTGTTGGCTCCCAGCGAACCGGTTGCGCCGGGTGCGGGCAGAGTCAAGGTTGCGTCAACGTTGGAAGCGTTTTTGATGGTGCCACTGTTCAGCGCCAGTGCCGTAGTGGCGGTGTAGTCCAGATCGACGCTGGTGTCGCCGGCCTGTACAGTGTAGGTAAAGGTCAAGGTGTTGCTGCCACTGCCGGAGGTGTAGTCAATCACCCGATCCATAGCGCCAGTTTCCAGAGTCAGCTGGGGGGTACCGGTAACGGTAACCGTCTCATCAAACGTAACGGTTAGAGCAATACTGTCACCAATCTTATAGGTGCCGTCGGCTTTGGTGGAGGATACCGAGGTGACATCAGGAACCGTGGCTACACTCACGGTCTGGGGGGCAACACTGGCCGTCCCGTTTTTGTCCGTAGCGGTAAACGTAACCGTGCGGCTGCTGGTTCCCGGCGTGTTGCTGGAGTTGTTGAACAGCACAGCCTGTCCCACGCTCTGCACTAGTGTATTGGTCGCGTTGGCATTGAAGGTAAAGGTCCAGGCGGTACCATTGCTGATCGAAGCTGCAGAGGCAGTACCAATGATGGTGGTACTTGTTTTGACATTAGTACCATCGATCCAGATAGCCCCTCCTCCGGGGTCTGTTGTGGGGAGAATCAGGCTGTCAGGCGCTTCATTGTTGGCGGTGATCTGAACCTTTAGGGTGCCGCCGTTCCAGTCAGCATCTCCGTCAATATCATTGATGGTGATACTGCTGGCCACAGCCACCGGAGTCTGTTCGGAAAAGGGGGTGGTGCCGCCAGCTGTGATGGTGGGGACATCATTGACAGCTGTGACGCTGATACTTTGTGTGACGGTATTTGATGAATTCGCAGCCCCATCATTCACGCAATAAGCGATTGAGTCGGTACCGTTAAAGTTTGGATCAGGCACATAAATTACCTTGCCAGCAGTATTTGTGATAGCGGTCCCAGTAGATGTAATTTGTATACCTTTAGTTGTTCCATCTGCCGTTTGAAATAGACTTCCATGACTTGGTATTGTGGTAAGAATTGTCTGAAGAGTATCTGTCTGTGTATTGCCATCGTTATTGGCATCAGAACCGCCAAAGGTTTGCACTGCAACCCAAGTTGAGTCTTCTTGAGTGGAAATAGCCAGAGATAACGTGTTATTAGAAAAATTAACGCCATTTATCAGTGATCCAGTGCCCGCATTCAAGGAGCGATCTGTAATAGATGTCCCAGATCCCTCGTCCATGTTCCAATAACCAACTAAGTTGGATTCATTTCCCAGAAGAGTGTGATAGAGATTATTTTGAATTTGAATTTGACTTAAAGCAATATTCCAGACGCGGACCTCATCCATACTCCCATTGAAATAATATGACTGAGCATTAGAACTCGTTGCACCTAAAGTAAAGTTCAAAGTATTCTTCTTTAATGAATCAAATGGTGCCGTGTATGTTTGATCTAAAACACCGTTTATATATATCTGAGCCGTTCCATAATTAAAAACCAAAGCGACATGCGTCCAGGTGTTTAGGGCAATCGATGAAACACTTGTAAAACTCTGTTCGTCGCTTGAACCATCCTGAGAGAGCCAAACGCCGATCTTTCCACCATTAATGGCTAATAAATAATTATCGGACCCATATAAGGAATCAACATACCCCCCAATTGCGGTCCACTTACCCATGATATGTTGAACACCAGCAACGCTATTCGGATTAATCCAAGCCTCCATCGTCAGGCTTGTTGTAATGCTATATTCGCTATCAGGCATAGAGACATAATCATTGGTGCCATCAAAACTTAATGCAGTGTCAAATCCAGCAACCGGTGTACTCATCTTTCACCCTCGCTAAAAACATTCAACATTTTGAAATTGATTAAAAAGATACTATAGTAGAAGCCAAAATTATTCTGAGTTGACGAATAGTTCTCCTCACTTTGCCCCCACCCCCAACCATATGATTGTCATCGGTAAAGTTGTCGATATTCATCCAGAATTCGATGGTGGATTGGGAAACGGGGCTGGCTGAAGTCAGAATATTGCCCAGATCGACATAATCGTCCGAAACATCGAAATTGAGGGGCTTGTTGTCCCCCAATTGGCCGCTGAATCCGGCAGATACAATCTCATCGGTCTCTTCGCTACCGCCTCCAGCACCCAATCCCCACCCAGCGCCGCGTTGCCGCTAATGTCATCCGACTCCGCCACATCGGCACCGGTTATCTGTGCCAGTTCATCAATAAAGGCTCGGTCATTCTCAGCCCCTGTTACATTACAGCCGTAGAGCAGCAGGGCGCCCTCTTTGTTCATCAGGCCAGAATCGATCTGCGCCAGGGTGTCGCGGTAGGTGGTGAGATTCGAGTTATCCAGGGTGATCGGCCCCAGATTGAGGCTGGCGCTGCTGTCGTGGCTAAACAGATGGATGGCATCAACGCCGGCAGTCGGCACCGAGGGGCTGCCAATCGACAATATTGTCAAGCACAAAAACAAGGTGCTTTGGGGCACAAGACGTGGTCATGCAGGAGCCTCCTGGGTTGAAAACAGATGCTCATCTGTACAATGCGACAGGCATTTTTTCACCCCACGAATTCTGACGGAATTACAGCAATTATGACGAGTTCTGACGGGATTTGACGAAAGTCGGGTTTGTGTCAGGGAAATCTGACAAAGTCTGACGAAATGTGGCGCGGGCCCAGGGAACCGGGTGGCTGCCGTTCATCTGCGGGTGAGTAGGCCGGGGGCTGGCGCGGCCCACCTCCGTTTATTCCAAAATCACGGGGGCGGCAAAGGCATAGCCCACGCCATGACAGGTCTGAATCGGGGCGGCGGCTGTCACCTGTTCAATCTTGCGGCGTAGACGACGGACCAGGGATTCCAGGGCGCGATGCGCGAAATCGTCGTTTCTCTGGCCCAGAGATTCAAAGATGATTGCTCTAGCCACCGGCTGCTGTGGCGTGGTAATCAGGCAGCGCAACAAGGCCAATTCCTTGTAGGACAACGAAATAGCAACCCGCTCCGGGGTCAGCAGGTTGGTGGTGCGCGGGCTCAGACACCAGTGCATCGACGGGTTTTCTGCCGGCGTGATCTCGGCCACCCGCCGCAGCAATCGGCCCAGGGCCGAGGCCAGCTCCCGGAGATCGACGGGCTTGATCAGGTACAGGTCAGCACCGGAGTCATACCCCAGGACGCGGTCTTCCAGGTCATCGCGGGCGGTGAGAATGATGCACGGTATGACGGAATTGGCGTGCAGATATTCCACCAGTCGCATCCCATCCATGTCCGGCAGGCCAAGATCAATAATCGCCGCATCACATGCCCCGGCCGCCAGGGCCTGAAAAAAGTGCAGTCCGTCACCCACGGCGGTCACGGTGTAGCCGGTTTTGCTCAGATACTCGGTCGTGCTCTCGCGCAGGGCCTGATCATCTTCAACAAGCAGGATAGTTGGCGTTGCGGGCGGGGTGTCCGTGGTCATGATACTTCCTCCGAAGCAGAACGAGGTTCATTGCATGGGGCGTCCGGGGTAGGCAGCTTCAGCGTGGCACGTGTGCCGCCCTGATCATGCGCGTTCAAGATTATACTGCCGCCATGCTGCTCGGCGATCTGGCGGACGATCCACAGTCCTAGCCCGGCCCCGCCGATACCCTGGCTGTTGGCGCCGCGCTGATACTTCGCAAACAGCAGGTCAATGTCGTCCGTCGTGCAGCCCTGGCCGTGATCCGTGATGCTCACTTCGACGTATCCTCGGGCGATATCGCACTGGATGAGAATTGGCGTGGTGGCCGGGGAATACTTTTGGGCGTTGTCCAGCAAATTCAACACCGCAGTGCGCAACTGTTCAGTATCGCCGCAGATCAGCATGTCCTCGGACTCGGGCGGGGTAAAAATAAAGGTTCGCTCGGGCCAAAAACCTTCAGCCTGGTCAAGAACCTCATCCAGCAGGTTCGTCACCTTTACGGGCACATGTTTGGGCGCACCCTGAAAATTATTGCGCCGCTCTTCGCGCAGGGACACTTCGAGCAGATCCGCCAGCCGATGCACGGCATGCTTCATGGATTCGAGCTTGCGCCCGATGGGCGTTTCTGCAGGGTTTTCCAGGGCCATGACATCGACATTGGCCTGGATGATGGCCAGGGGGGTGCGGTATTCATGGGAAAGCATGGACAAAAAGCGGGTCAGCCGTCGCATGACCTGCTGCTCCTTGGCCAAGCTGGCGCGCAGTTCAGCGGTCATGCCCGTGGCCAGTTTCACGGCCTTGTGCTCGGCCTCCCGGGCGGCAACCAGGGCCTTGTGTTCGGCCATACGCAAACGCTCGGTCAGGGCCAGGGTCATCAGTGCCACGTTGAGTAGGGTCGCAACCTGCACCGGTGATTCGTTCCACCATTGGGCCGGGATGAGCCCCTGTACCCGCAACAACTGGGCACAATAGCCCAGATTGCTCAGTCCAAAGGCAACGATGTAGAGCCAGCCCTGGGGTTCGCCACGGCGCACAAGGCCGACACTCAAAATGGACGGCAAAATAACGGCCAGCATCATACAAAAGGCCATGATCGGGGCGACTGTGGCGTAGAGCCCTGCGGGGACCGACACAACGACCACTGCGCCGAAGCAGGCAAAGCCCACAAACACGGTCCTCGGCCATTGTCTGGGGCGCATTTGAAAGAGATTGATCATGAACAGGGAATAGGTGCTCAAGGTCACGCCCAGGCCGCAGCCGGTGACATAATCGGAAAAATGGTGGACATGGCCGGGAAAGAGGAGCTTGAGCACGCCAACCAGGCTGCTGTGGGTAACAAACAGGGCAAAAATGTATAAAGCAAACGTCAGGTACAGCGTGTCACGCAGGCGCAGAAAAAAAAGTAAGTTGATCAGGGCCATGAGCAACGTCACCAACAGATAGCCGCCGTTGAAGAGGATGCTTAGTTGACCCCGACTGACGATGGAGGAAATGTCGTGGACGCTGCCCACCAGCGCCACTGTGCTGTTTGACTGCACGCGTATGTACAGGGCGTAATCCGTCTCCGCCTGGGGCAGGCTGACCGGAAGCAGATAATCCATGGAGGGCGTTTCATCGGCATGGACGTGAACATTGTCCCCTATGCGCCATTCCCGATAGGCGGCAACCTCGGCCGAATGCTCCCCTGTTTGCAAATAGACGGTCAGGAATCCAGATAAGGCGGCCAGATGGTGAGAAAGGCCTGGGCTGGAAAATTCGCCCCTCGCCGCAGAGTGCAGCGCAGCCAGACCGCGTCTGACGTGAATCCTTGGTTCATATTGCCAGCCAGCGGAACGAAGCTGGCCGAATTTTCTGGAGCAAGCACTTGGGACAAGGTCATCTGGCCACTCGGATCGATGAACTGTTCCAAATGTCCTGCCAAGGGCTGCTGGGCTTGCGTGTCGAGGAGAAGAGGTGGCGTGGCGGCTTGGCCAGAAGTGGACAAAAGGGTTATCAGCAGAACCCACCATACAGCGTGGAGTGCGTAACCGTACCTATATTGGTTTATGGACATGGTGCACCTCTACAGAGTGGGGATTCCCTGTGTTGTCAAAGAACACGGCCATTCCGATGCGCACTTTGTTGTTGGTGCCTTTCTGCCTAATATCCAAGGTCCAAGGACCGCAAAAAGTATGTAACAGGCGTTGGAGCAATAGCCCTCATCGTACTAAATCCTGACCTTTCGTGTTACCCATTATGACGACCGGGAAGAGGGGGCATCATCAATTCAAGGCTCCGTATGCTTTGGCAGAAGAAAGAGATTGTTCGTCCCGACTGGAATCACCTGTTGCTTGTCATTGTTCCATGCTTGATGATTGATTGCACCAAGAAGTCTGTTTGTAGAATGATGGAGATAACCACCTATTGCGGCTGTTCTCTGTGCTGCTTATTGGGAGACGGGTGCTTGGAGCCCATGATCGGACTTGAACCGATGGCTTCCTCCTTACCAAGGTTGCACTCTACCACTGAGTTATTCCCGCTTAGCATTATGCAAAACCAAAATCAATAACAAGATTGTCAAATAGGTGCCAATAAACAAACCGACTTTTCCCAAATCATTTCAAGAAGCCCCATACCCGGTATAAGAAAAAAACACAGGCAATCCAGTTGGGGGGTGGTGAGTTATATTGGGCCTTGAGTAAGTGAGACGGTTGGGAAATGCGTCGCCGCTATCCTCTCGCCGGTCCACCAAGCCCACCGAGATGCCGCCAAACCATAGTGGCTCAGTTTTACTGTATCCTTTTTACGTGCAAGATTGCTCACAGATGAGCGTCACAGATATGAAAAATGGAGAGAGTGCGAAGACTGGTGCCTGAATCCCCGGTGAACAATAATCAGGGGAAATCGCGTTATCCGAAAAGGAACCTCGCCTGCGGACCGGAGGAAGACCGGAGAAAACAAAAAAGGGTTTAGAGAAATTCTCTAAACCCTTGAATGTTTGGTGCGCCTGGAGAGATTCGAACTCCCGACCTACGGATTCGTAGTCCGACGCTCTATCCAGCTGAGCTACAGGCGCAATGACGGTCCCTCATTTACTCTGAATAGAAATTATATTCAAGAATTTTCTTTGCATTGAAGACTTCTCGGGGCGTTTTTTTTGCCCTGCCGTTAACTGTTGGGATCCGCTTCGAGAAAATCGATCTGGCTATCCACTGGTTTCATTTCATTTCGCGGAATGATATCGATTATTGCTTGATGCTTGTTCTCGAGATCGGCCAGTTCCGTTCGCTTTTTGTTGAGCAGGTACTGGGCCACATCCAACGGCAGGCGGCATTCAACTCGGGCGACCTTTTTCCGGGTAATACCGGTCTGGATCCGACGGAGGTAGTACAGTGCCAGCGTTTCCACTGAACGGACCACCCCGCGGCCTTGACAGTATTCGCAGGTGCGATAGCTGCCCTTTTCAATAGGTGCCCCCATCTTCTGACGGGAAATCTGCATTAGGCCGAAACGGGATATCTTGCTGATATCGACTTTGGCCTTATCCCGTTTCATGCTCACCTTCACCTGGCGTTCCACCTCGCGGATATGCTTTTTGTTGCGCATATCAATGAAGTCGACCACGATCAGGCCGCCGAGGTCGCGCAGGCGCAGTTGGCGAGCCAGTTCGGCAGCGGCTTCCATATTGGCGAGGAAGATGGTCTCGTCGAAATCGGAGTTTTTAGAAGTCCGCCCGGAGTTGACGTCGATGGCCACCAGGGCCTCGGTGGGATCTATCACGATGGAACCACCTGAGGGCAGGGGCACCTGGGGCTTGAAAATCGACTCGATCTGCTCTTCGACGTTGAACTGATTGAAGATCGGTTTGCTGCCGCGATGAAGGCGTACCTTGACCTGGCGCTGTTTTGAGGGCAGCAATTCGATAAAGGCGTTGACATTGTCCAGTGATTCCTGGGTGTCGACCAGAATTTCCTGGATCTCAAGGATGAAGTGGTCGCGGAGAAAGCGGACAACCGTGTCCTGTTCCTCATAAACCAGAGCAGGGGCCTCTTTGGTTTGGCCGCGCTGTTTGATATCCTCCCAGAGGCTGAGCAGGGATTGGATATCTTTTTCCAGGGCGTTATGGGTGATGTCAACCGAAGCTGTGCGAATGATATAGCCAATACCCTCCGGAATCTCAAATTCGGCCATGATTTCGCGAAGTGAGGAGCGTCGCTCCTCGCCGACAATCTTGCGCGAGATGCCGGTGCTGTCGCTTCCGGGCATCAGGACCAGGAACCGACCGGGAAGGGAAAGGTAGGTGGTCATGTTGGCACCCTTATTTCCGGTGACTTCCTTGACCACCTGGACCAGAACCTCCTGGCCCCGTTGCATTACCTCTTCAATTTTGAGCTTTTTCCATTGCTGCTGGGCAATAAGGCTGCGTACCCGCTCGTTGACATCCTGGCGATAATATTCGGGATGGATTTCATTAAAGGGGAGAAAGCCGTTGCGACCGGTGCCGATATCGACGAAGGCGGCTTGGAGATTAGCCTCAATAGAGACAATTCGTCCCTTATAAATATTGTTTTTAGTGGGCTCGCGGTCAACGGTGGTCACGTGGAAGGACTCAAGTCGTCCGTCCTCGACCAGAGCGATACGGCATTCCTCAGGTTCCTCGGCGTTGATCAGCAGTTTATAGCTCACCGGTTTTGCCGGATCCGAGTTGGAGTCGTCCGGAACCGTGTCGTTTTCCTCTTCTTCTTCGTCCGTCTCGGATTCCAGCGTCGTCCTGATCGGCTGTTCCATTTCCGCTACCACAGACTCCGCAGAAGCGCCTTCAGTCGGTTTACTCCGTTTCCTGCCACCGCGGCGGGACCGTCGCTTTTTGGCAGGCTGTGGTACCGGAGATTCCTCAGCCGTGGCCTCTTCCGCCTGCTCTTTGGCTGCGGTCGCTTCAGCGGCTAGTTCGTCGCTGCTCTCGGTCGGAGGTTCCTCGGGTTGCGATGTCGTCTGGGGTGCTTCGGTTGTTTGTAATGCAACGACGGCGTCCGCCGAGGAGGGGGCCGCGGCCTCTTCAACCTCAACGGTGGATGGTTCTAGTCTCTCGTGCTCTTGGAGCTCAACGTCTAACGGTATGGTCGCGGAGGAGGGTTCCGGAACCGGTTCCGTTATAACCGGTTCGGTTGTCTCCGCCGCTATCACCGCCGGATCTGGTGTGGCTGCTGTGCTTGCCGCCACCGGAGTGATCGGGATTTCCTTCACGGTTGTCTCGGGTGTCGGTTCGAGAACAGACGCAGTCGTTTCAGCGACTGGAGCCTCGGCAATACTTTCCTCGGCAGGTTCGGGAGGCGGAGTGGATTGTTCTGTTACCTGGGGTTCGGGCTCAGTGGAGAGGCTTTTCCACCATGCACCTTTTTTTGCCTTCCGTACGGGAGGAGCTTTTTCTTTGGAATCGTTCTTGGTCATTCGTATCCTTTAGGTAATTTGTTACAAGCAGCTGAACCGGTGCGCTGGTGGGGGGCGTGCTGTGGATGGAAAACGGGTGCACGTTTGGTCCTCACGAAGCGATTTGATAAAAACGTTTACCGCCGTGCTCCTGAAGATGTAGGGTGCCGGATCGGATCAACGGTTCAAGCAGGTGCTCAACTTTATCCGGACCATTCAAGTGAAAAGTCCGGTCTATATCAGCAGCGGTACAGGGGCGCCGCTGCAACATCTCGACAATTTTCCGGATAACCGTGTCTGCCGGCGTGGGATGCGGGACAGCAAGAATCGGTTGTTCGGAAAGAATGGGTGCTGTCGCCGGTGCAAAGGGTAAGTCGACCGGCAGGGTCAAGGCTTGTTGGAAACGCTCGGCAATGGCCGTGAGTTTCCTGGGAGGGACTGCCAAGGCAAAGGTCTCCGCGGGAGGGCGGACAACTGTGTTGAGCTGGATCCGGTCAATGCGCATTGGTTGGATCGCAGCGATCAAGGCGTCGACATCTTCAGGTGCGTCGTTCATTCCCCGAGCCAGCAGAATCTCCAGCCAGAGTTTTCCCGTAAATTCATGGGAAAAAGTCTGCAAGCCGAAAATAATTTCGCCCAGGTTCATTCCGGGCATTGGGCGGTCAATCTTGCGGAAACTTTCTTCCCGGGCAGCGTCAAGCGAAGGGGTGATGATATCGGCCGGCAAGAGCTCTGCCCTGACCTGCGAGTCACTCAAGGTGGTTCCGTTGGTCAATACTGCTAACGGCTTATTCGTCCTCTCTTTCAGGTGGCGGAGGATTTTTCCCAGTTCGAGGTGCAGCGTCGGTTCCCCTTTGGCGGTCACCGTCACCACATCCACCTCGGCAAGACGGGCTTTATCGGCACAGAAACAATCAATCTCGTCCAGTAACTCGTTGGTCGCCGAATACAGGCCCCGTCTGCCGACCGCAACGTCGGTGCGACCGACTTCACAGTAAACGCAGTTGAGATTACAGATCTTATTCGGAAAGAGATCGATACCCAGAGATCGGCCGAGCCGCCTGGAATTCACCGGGCCGAAGATACAATTCATGCAGGGTTGTGACTGGTTTATGCCGCCGTGAAAAGCGTGGACAAGGGGGAAGATGCAAGCCTTGGAAAATCAAGTTATTAGGCAATTTTATGACTGGCGATTTGTAAACCAATTTCCACGCTCACGCAAGGCAAATTTACGCTTTTAGCTTGACACGATTTAGGGGGGCTCGTACATTCGGGCCAGTTATCTATGGTTATTGAATTTACGTTTCTTTAATCGCTCCAGCCGGTTGGGCACATACCCGTGCGTCATCGACCACAAACCGATGTGCCCGTTTTCCCCACCATCCTTTTTCTTCAACAAGGAGCACGTCGAGGTGAAGCATCCCTCTTTTTATAGTATCAAACCCATGTTGCTCCTGCTTCCGGCGCTGCTCGGTTTGTTTTCTTCCCCAGTTTGGGCAGCCGTCTCCATTGACGCCAAACAGTGGAATATCACCGCCGACAAGATGATCCGTGAGGAGAACCCACCGCTTTTGGTGGCCGAGGGAAATGTTCTTTTGGAAAAAAAAGAACCGGTGGATCCTGGGGCGCAGACGACTGCCAAAGCCGGACAAACCACACCGCAGCTAAAAACAGTTACCACGGTAAGGGCCGATCGGGTTGCCTATAATTTTGTCAAAGGGACCCTGGAAGCCACCGGTAATTTGCGGATCTCCGTGGGCGGCGACCAACTCACTGCGGATTCGGGCCTGATTAACCTGGAAAATGCAACGGGCAGTTTTAAGCATGCCACGGTTATTCGCAATGAAAAGGATATGCATTTTGAAGGGCAGGTGATCGAAAAGACCGGTGAGTTGACCTATCATATAGAAGATGGCTGGGTGGTCACCTGCAAGTTGCAGCCGGGTGAGGTGCCTCCCTGGAGCTTTGCCGCCGCCGAAACCGAAATCACCGATGGTGGCTACGCCTTGCTCAAACATGCCACCTTCCGCATCAAAGATGTGCCCATCTTGTATTCACCGGTGATGCTCCTGCCGGCGAAGCGCAAACGGCAAACCGGCTTGCTCTTCCCGTCGATGTTCATGTCGGACCGTGATGGCTTTGGGCTCGAAATACCACTCTTTATCAACTTGTCTCCAAGTTCTGACGTAACTTTGTATCCTCGATATCTTGCCAATAGAGGCGTCATGGTGGGGGCTGAATTCCGCTATGTTTATGACGAGGACAGCAAGGGCATGTTCATGGGGCATTTTTTGGATGACGATCTTTCCGATCCTTCCGAAACATCCTATTATCAAGACGGTAATTTTACCCATACTAACAGCGATCGGTATTGGGTTCGGGGGAAAGCAGACCAAGACATTGGTGCTTGGACGACTCGACTCGACGTCGATGTTGTGTCCGATGTTGACTATTTACGGGAATTTAATTCGGGTTCCACGAGTTTTGATGTCTCCAATAAACGTTTTCAAGATGTTTTTGGACGGGGCTTTACCGACAAAAATAATCCCTATCGCGAGAATACATTTGCCGCTCTTCGTACGTGGGGCAATGGAACCGCACTTCTTGGCGAATTCCATGCCGTCAATGATGTGAGTGAAGAAATATATACTGCAGATAACCCCTCGCTGCCCTGGAAGCTGCCCTCACTGACCTACTCCGGGCTGCTGCCCATCGGGAATTTGATGAGCGGGCCCGATTTTTCCTGGGATGCTAATTATACCTCTTTTTGGCGGAAGGAAGGGGTCGATGGGCAGCGTTTTGATTTGATGCCCACCATTACCACCGGTATCCCCTTGTCGCCATATATCGAAAGTTATGTCAGCGGCGGGGTGCGCAACACCTCCTACCTGATCGAGGATAACGGATCTTCGGAATGGCAGGACACCAATTCCAAAAATCGCTTTCTTTATAATTTGAATGCGGAGATCGGGACGACCCTGGCAAGGGATTTTTCGGTTGCCTTCGGCGAGGTCAGCGGCCTGACCCACACCCTGCGGCCCTATGTCTCCTACGGATATATCGATATTCCCGAGGAAAAAAAACTGCCGCAGTTTGACTGGGTGGACGACCTGGAGGAGGAAAATGCAGTCTATCTTGGGGTGAACAACTTCTTTTCCATTTCAGGTATGCATAACGGTCGAGCCTTTGACCGTGAATACGCCTACTTCAAGATCAAGCAGGGCTATGATCTGCGAGATATCGAAAAGGAAAACCCGCTGACCCCGATCGAGGCGGAAACCGGTTGGTATCCCGTCGAGCGGATGCGCATTAAATACACAACTAAAGTTGATGTCTATGGTGATGGTGTTTATTATCACGCCCTTGATAGTGATTATCTCAGCAGTTCTGGCGACATATTCTCCCTTGCGTATCGCTATGACGAACTCACCGATGTTAATTCTGTGAAGGGGAGTATCTGGTATTTTCTTCCTTATAACCTCGCGGCCGGATATTCTTTGGAGAGAACAATTGAAGATAGTGACACTATCGAAGAAACTTTACGGTTGCGTTATGTTCAACCCTGTTGGTCGGTGGAACTTTCTTCCCACGATGAATCCGGGGATCAGAGCTTTATGATCACCTTTCGTTTGGCCAACATTGGCAATCCTTTAGGGTTTGATCTTGGCGGAAATTGAATTGGTGCGGCGTGAATCGATGACGAGAGATGGGTTGTGAACTGCATCGATGTTTTTAACGGGGATGCCGACGGTATCTGTGCCCTGCACCAGTTGCGCCGGCATGCTCCCTGCCCTCAGGCACGCCTGGTGACAGGGGTGAAGCGGGATATCAGTTTGCTTGCTCGGCTTTTGGATGTACGGGAGAGCCGCATCACCGTGCTCGATATTTCCCTGGATCGCAACCGGGAAGCACTGACCCAACTGCTCGATCAAGGCAATCAGGTTTTTTATGCCGATCACCATTACAGCGGCAACATTCCCGTCGCTGCAACCCTGGAAACCCATATCGACCCTTCTCCGCTGGTCTGTACTTCACTGATCATTGATGGGTTGCTGGCGGGAAAGTACCGGGCCTGGGCCATTGTCGGTGCCTTTGGCGATAATCTCGATGATGTGGCCACAAACCTGGCTACCTCGTTTCCCTTTACGGAACAGGAGATTGCCTCTCTCAGGGAGCTCGGACGACTGCTCAATTACAACGGCTACGGCATAGTCGAGTCCGATCTGCTCATTCATCCGGCTGAGCTGTTTAAGGAGGTGAGCCGTTTTGATGATCCGTTGGCAATGGAGCAGAGTTCCGCCGTCCTTGCCCGTCTTCGGCAGGGATATGGCGAGGATATGGCCCAAGCCGTTGCCCTTGCCCCCTGTCACAGCTCCGGTTCCAGTCGGGTTTTTTGTCTGCCGGCGGCCACCTGGGCCAAGCGGGTGGTTGGTGTTTTTGCCAATCAACTGGCCCGTGAACAACCGGATATGGCCCATGCCACCCTTATCCCGCGAACCGACGGCAATTTCCTGGTGAGTGTACGTGCGCCTCTAGCCACCCGCCAGGGGGCGGACACCCTCTGTCGCCGCTTTGTCACAGGAGGTGGTCGAGCAGCCGCAGCCGGGATCGACGCCCTGCCGCAAGAGCAGGTGGACGATTTTCTAACCGCCTTTACCGAGCATTTCGCCAAGACCCTACCTTGAAAAAAACCAGGCCTCTCCCTCCGGTCTCTCCCGGGTGCATCAGGAGATACGCCAAGGCGCGATCCGTGACGACTCGTCGTCCGTTGGCCCGGATTCTGCTTTGGGGCTTGTTGGTTTTTCCACTCACGACGCATTTGGTTCAGGCCGCACCGCAACCTGTTGATGACCTTGATCGACAGAGTTTGGCGCAAGCACTCTCGTGCAGTCTTCACTACCTCGAATCACGGCCTGCAAGCACTCGATTCCCCTTTGCCCGCACCGAAATTCCAGTGGCCAGGTTGGTTGACACAGCCCGTCATCTGCGGAAATTGGCTGCGTCCCGTCTCGATGAGACCGCCTTTCGGCAACGGCTTTCCCAGGACTTCGATCTGCTGACCTGTCTCCCAGCTTCCGGAAAGCGTCTTCTGGTCACCGGTTATTATCAGCCCGTTTTCCAGGGCAGTATGCGGCGTAAGCCTCCTTTTCTTCATCCCTTGTATCGTATTCCCAATGATTTGTTGATCAAAAAACAGGAAGGTAAGCAATCGATTATCGGGCGGTTGCAGGGTGGCTGGATGCATCCGTACTGGACCCGGCGGGAGATTGAGCAGAAAAAGCTGCTGCAGGGGCAGGAACTGGTCTGGTTGCGGGATCCCTTCGACGCCTTCGCCCTCCATGTCCAGGGTTCGGGCATCCTGCGCATGACCGACGGCAGCCTTCGTGGGGTGCATTATGGCCAAAGTAATGGGCAGCCCTATACCAGTATTGGCAAGTTCCTGGTGAGGACTGGGCGGATGCAACTTGCCGAGGTGACCATGGAGAGTATCCGCGCCTATCTTGAGCAGCATCCGCAGGAGTTGGAGCTGGTCCTGCACCAGAATGAATCGTTTATTTTCTTTGAGTGGAGCACGCCCGGCCCGGCTGTCGGCAGCCTCAATCAGCCGTTGACTCCAGGACGATCAGTTGCCGCCGACCAAAGCATCTACCCGCCTGGGGCAATTTTATCCCTGAATAGTCGTCGACCGGTGATGGCGAAAGGGGAGGTGATAGGATGGCAGTCCATGCAGCGTTTACTCACGGTTCAGGATACTGGTTCCGCGATTAAGGGGCCAGGACGATTGGATATTTTTTGGGGCACCGGTGAGCAGGCCGGGCTCGAGGCCGGACAGATGAAGGAATCCGGTGAGGCAGCCCTGCTGCTGTTGAAAGAGTCCCTGAATCCGTAAACGTTCACCCGCCCGTCCGTCGTCATTCATTCAGGCCGGTGGTAATTATGCCAAAACTTCCCTTAATTTGGCGGCCAGTTCCCGTTTGGAAAAGGGCTTCTGCAGGAAATGCACCCCTTGCTCGAGCACCCCGTGATGGGCGATGACATTGGCGGTGTAGCCGGACATGAACACTTGGCAAATGTCGGGTACATAGGGTTGCAGTTCCATGGCCAGTTCCCGTCCGTTCATCTCCGGCATCACCACATCGGTGAGCAGGATATCGATTTCGTTCGGGTGTTCGGCTGCCAATCGGATCGCGTCGGCCGGGGTGGCGGCAGCCAGCACGGAATACCCCAACCCCAAAAGGATGCGCTCGTTGAGCTCTAACAGCGCCTGCTCATCCTCGACCAGCAAAACCGTAATGCCGGCGGCCGAAACGGCCTCTACCTCGGGCGTTTCTACCATCGGCTGTACTTCGCCACCATATCGCGGCAGGTAAATCTTAAAGGTTGAACCATGACCGGGCTCGCTGTACACATGAATGAAACCGTTGTTCTGATGAACAATGCCGTATACGGTTGCCAAGCCAAGGCCGGTCCCTTCCCCCATTTTTTTCGTGGTGAAAAAGGGCTCAAAAATCTTGTCCTGGGTTTCCCGATCCATGCCGCAGCCGTTGTCACTCACAGCAAGCAGGACATATTCCCCGGGAGCACACTCCAGGTGTTTGGCACAGTACGAGGCCTCAAAAAACGCATTCTCGGTTTCAATGGTCAGCTTGCCCGCCCCTTCAATGGCATCGCGGGCATTGATGCAGAGATTCGCCAGGAGTTGATCCACCTGCGACGGATCAATATTGACCGGCCAGAGTTGCCCGGCCGGTGACCAGGTCAAATCGATATCCTCGCCGATCAGACGGCGAAGCATCTTCAGCAACCCCTCCACGGTAACGTTCATGTCAAGGACTTTAGGCGAAACCGTTTGCTTGCGGGCAAAGGCCAACAGTTGACGGGTAAGTTCCGTTGAGCGCTCGGCTGCTTTTTTGATATCCTGGAGATCTCTGGCAATGAGGGCATCGGGCTTGAGTTGATCTTCTATCAGATCAATCCCACCGAGGATTACGGTGAGCATATTATTGAAATCATGGGCAATGCCGCCGGCAAGCCGCCCCACCGACTCCATTTTCTGGGCCTGGGTCAGCTGTTCCTGTAGCGCCTCTTGGGCGGCTTCCGCCTGTTTACGGGGGGTTATATCGCGATAAATGGTTTGGTTGATGAGTTGGAGGCCGATTTCGGACACACTGCCGGTGACTTCGACCCAGCGCATCTCGCCATCCTTGCGCAGGGCCCGGAATTCATAGCGGGCAGTGTTGGTCCGTCCATCCATTCGTTGCTTGAGGCTGGCCTGAACGATGGGAAGATCCTCGGGTAGGATCATCTTCCATATCTGATCGCTGGTCATGGCTCTCGCTTCTTCCTGGGTGTAACCGAACAACTCGACAAAGGCCGCATTGACATAACGAAATTGGGGTGGAAAACCTTCCAAGATAGCAATGGCATCCATAGAGTGGTCAAAAAGCGTCCGGTAACGCTTTTCAGAATTGCGTAGGGTTTCTTCCATCTCTTTACGTTCGGTAATATCCTGGATCGTGCCGACCAGAGTCTGCACGGTGCCGTCTTCACCGGGGATGGCTTCTCCCCGTACGGTTACCCAACGGTGGCGGTCATCGGGGCGGATCAGCTCGGCATCACAGATGTAACTCTTGCCGGTCTGGAGACATTGCCGCATGGCCAGATCAAGGGCGGCCCAACTTTGGGGAGAAAAATACTGCTGCACCTCGGGATAGCCTGCCGGAGCCAGGGAAGGATCGCGTCCGTAGATGCTATAGACCTCCTCGGACCAGGTATGTTTATCCTTGATCACATCCCACCTCCAGTTCCCGATTTCGGCTAGTCGCTGAGCCTCTTTAAGCGTCTGTTCACTTGCCCGTAGGGCTTCTTCGACCATTTTCTGTTTGGTGATGTCCTGGATCGCACCGAAAACCCGGGTAACCTTACGGTTTTCGATAAGTGGTTCGCCCTGGGTCCGTACCCATTTACGAGCCCCCTTGGCCGTGATCATTTCCAATTCCAAATCATAGGACTGCCCCTGATTGACGGCCCTCTGCACCGCCTGCTCAATACGCCGCCGATGTTCTCCCCGGTAATAGGTGAACCCCTGGGCAATACTGATCGGCACCACCGAATTCAGGTCGTGGATGCGGGCGCATTCTTTGGTCCAGATGCCTTTCAGGGTTTGCGGATCAAATTCCCAGCCGCCGACCTTGGCCAAACGGCTGGTGCGTTGAAGCAAACGGCGGTGGTGATGCAGTTGTTCTTCATCAAGTCGCTGTTGAGTGATGTCGCGGGAGATACCGAACAATCCGTTTATCTGACCGTTTCGGTCGCGGAGCACCCCTTTGGCCACCATGAAATAAAGTGTTTGTCCTTGAAGCGTCGTTATCTGTTCCTCTTCGTGACTGGTGGTGCCGGATTCAAGAATTGCGCGATCTTTGCTGATCACCCGATCCGCCACTTCAGTGGGGAATGCGTGGTGATCGTCATAACCAATCAGTTCTTTAGCGTCTTTACCGATGAAGCCTTGTGCCGCCTGATTGCAAAAAAGGTAGCGTCCTTCCCGGTCTTTGACAAAAATAGCATCGGTGGTGGAGTCGAGCAGGGCGCGGATGAGTTGTTCCTGCTGGGATTGGGTGGTTTCGATACGGGTCGCCCGGTAAAGGAGAAAAAAAGTGGCGAGGAGGAAGAGCAGCCAAAAAGCCAGACCAATCCGTTGCTCCAGCGTTGTATTGGCAACTATCTGCGCCAGTCCACGTGCGAGTTCGGTTTCCAGGGTGTCGCCGATTTGTCCCAATTCGTGAAACTCTCTCAGCTGCTGGATATGGAGTGCGGCTCGATTTTTGTTCGCATCCATCAGGGTGCGGACGGTTTGATCCAGTCGACTCAAGGCCTCGGCATAGGCTTGAAGGAGCCGGTGAATGTCCCCCGTGGGCCTGGCAGCCCGGATGCCCTCCAAAGTACTGCGACCGTCAAGGCAATCCCTGACCTTGAGCATGGCAACATCCAGGGCTGCATTGATATCCTGACGAACCACAGCGTCTCCGGCTAGGTGTCGGTTGAGTGTCAGCATGGCGGTATTGATGGAACGTTGTGCCTGCTGCAGGTTGTCACTGAGGGCGATGTGTTGGGGATAGGCTGTTCGGTTGAGGTGTCCGGCCCACCAAAGCATGAGCGAGGAGATCAGGGCAATGATGCCAAGGAAAAGCAGGGCGAGTTCGCCACGAAACGTGGAGACACGTGTGCCGGGCTGCGCCGGTGGAAAAAACATTAATCGTTCTCCCGTCGATGGAAATCGCTGGCCGCAGGAAGATCCCCTGCATCCAGTCCTAGAGGGTGGAGGAACTGCAAGTGCTCAGGGGTGCCGAGAAAGGTGCGAAGTGCCTGGTTGAATTGTTGGCGGAGTTTTTCGTCATTTTTGCGAAACGCAAAGGCGCCACAACCCGACAGCGTGTAGGTGGCCTCAAAGGGCAGTGCTTGCTGCATATCGGCATTGGTCGCTGCCAGATGTCGGATTGTTGGCACACTGAGAGACAGGCCATCGGCAAGGCCGTTGCGTATGGCCTGCAGGGCCAGTTCCACATTGGGATAGGCAATGATGCGCTCCGTGGGGACGCCGGCATGCTTGGCCTCCTCCTGTTCCACGGCCCTGTTTAAAACGGCCAGACGTACGCCTTCGTGCAAGGCGATGTCACGATAACTGTGCAGGCCCAGGTGATTACCCCGTCGGACCAGAAGGGCCGGTGCCAGGCAGAGTGATGGAGAGGTAAAGGCGACCAGTTTTTGTCGTTCCGGACGGATAAAGAGCCCGCTGGCAATTTGATCAAAACGGCCGGCGCAGAGTTGAGGAATGAGCGAAGCAAAGTCGGTCCGAACCCATTCAATGCGTTGAATGCCCAGCTGCTGCCAGATGGCCCGGGCTACCTCCGGCGACTCACCGGTGACGCGGCCCTTTTCATCTTCAAAGGCAAAGGGCGCCTCCACCGCATAACCGATGCGGATCACCCCGGTGCGGGCGATGCGGGTGGCCGTTGATTCGCCGGTATCAATGAACGATGCGATACCAATCAATATTGCCAGGAGCAGCAGGCCGGCTGCAGTAAGGACGGCCCAATGGGTCCGGAGCGACTTTCGCACGGGAGCCCCTCCTGTAATTATTGGCTCTCCCGTGCTGGGTTTTATGGGGTCCATCATTCTTCCTCCCTTTGGCGGTCAGTGGTGCCATTGTCGGGGAAAAGAGGCGTGTACAATAAAAAAAAACAGGATGTTACCAAGGTCGACTTATCATTCTCGAGGTTGTTTTCGAGAATGACAAGTCTTGCAAATGGAGCGGTCTGTCTTTGCAGAAAAAAGCAGGTGAGGCTGCATTGAGGTGCCATTGCCTCACCCGGGGATTTAGTGATTGATGGGACCAGGCCGTGGTGTAGGCTTCTTGGGCTCTGGTTTCTCAAAATGGCCGAGCGGCCGTTTGAAGGTGTACGAGGCAGGCGCGGTCACCATGTTGTCCCAGGCTTCACCCGCATTGCCTCCAAGGAGCGAGAAGGGTGAGGAGACCAGAAACAGGGCAAAGCCGGCAACGGTTGCCGCTGCGCCAACCGGCCGGGCAAGTGCCAGGTCGGCGGTCATCAACAACCCGGGGTCATCGGGTAGGGTAGGGTCTTTTTCTTGGGCAAAAACAGAGGATGTGTAGCTGCCCAGGAGTATGAGGACTGTGGCCAATGAGGCAAATAGCGGACGTTTGTTGCGCATGCGACCTCCCATAAATGTGCTTGCTTGGCCTATTCTATCGTTCCTGTCTTAAAAGGGATACCTGGTTTTTGGGGAGGGGAAAAAAATCATTGTCGCTCCAAAATTTTTGGTTGAGCTTTGCGGTCCTTGGCATGGTCCTTGGCAACCAACATATAGATCGAGGGGATGACGAACAGGGTGAACAGTGAGCCGATAGCCATGCCCCCCACGAGTACCAGACCGATCGAATTTCTTGCCGCCGCACCGGCTCCGGTGACCAGGGTGAGCGGGAAGTGACCGGCAATGGTGGCACCGGTGGTCATCAGGATCGGACGCAAGCGGGTCATGGCCGCCTCGAGCATTGCCTCGCGTTTGCTGAAGCCCTGCAATTGCAGCTTGTTGGCAAACTCAACGATAAGAATACCGTTTTTCGAAACCAACCCGACCAGAGTCACCAGTCCTACCTGGGAATAGATGTTGAGCGAGGTCGTCCAGCCGGTGGTGAAGAAGGGGACATTGGGGTCCGGCATCTTGAGGAAAGTGAAAACCAGGGCACCGAACATGGCCAGGGGGACGGAACCGGCCAGGATGACAAAGGGGTCGCGGAAGCTGTTGAATTGCGCGGCCAAGACCAGGAAGATGAGGATAATCGCCAGACCAAAGGCCTGGATAAAAGAGTTACCCTCCACGCGTAATTGGCGCGACTCACCGGTGTAGTCCAGGGTGTAGCCCTGGGGCAGGATCTTGGCAGCTTCGTCTTCGAGAAAGCGCAGGGCCTCATCCAGCGGTCGCACCGGATAGGTGCTGAGGGTGACCGCATTGAGCTGTTGGAACCGGTTGAGCGAGCGGGCCACGGTCGAATCCTTGATGGTGGCGATGGTGGAGAGCGGCACCAATTGTCCGCCGGGGCCGGTGACGTACATTTTCCCCAATTGCTCCGGATTGAGCCTGTCGACCCGCAAAACCTGCGGCACCACCTTGTAACTGCGTCCGGCAATGTTGAATCGGTTGACGTAATTGCCGCCGAGCATGGTCGCCAGATCACTGCCCACCTGTTGCAGGCTGAGGCCGAGGTCTGCCACCTTGTCGCGATCAATGACCAACTCCGACTGGGGTTGATCAATTTTGACGTCGATCATCGGCGGGAAGGCGAACATTTTGCTCTTGATGGCCGCCAATTGGATCTGCTTGGCAAAACCGAGAATCTGGTCCATGTCAGCGGTGGAGGCGATGACGAATTCCACCGGAAATTGGCCGCCGCCGGGAAGGGCGGGAGGGGTGACCGGCAACACCCGGATGCCCGGAATGGCGTGAAGTTTCATGGCCACCTCGGGCATGATCTCAAAGATGGTCCGTTCACGCTGTTGCCAGGGTTTGGTCACCATACCGCTGAAGCCGGAGTTGGGCTGGGTCAGTTGGAAGACGAAGTCGGTTTCTTTCACACTTTGGAAGACCTTGTCGACCGCTGCGGTGTAGAAGCTGTTCTGGTCCAAGGTGGAGTTGGCCGCCGAATCGACAATGCCGAAGATAACCCCCTGGTCCTCGGTTGGCGCCAATTCCTTGGCCGACATCAAGAACATCGGAATCGAGAGCAGGCCGAGCACGATCCAGACCAGGTAGACCGCCGGCCGGTTGTTCAGAGTGACATTCAGACCTCGTCCGTAAGCGGCACGGAGCCGTTTAAAGTCGCGCTCGATTCGTCCTGCCAAGCCGCGTTCGGTCATACCCGCCTTCAACAAACGCGAGGACATCATCGGCGACAGGGTCAGGGCGACCAGGCCGGAGATGGTCACCGCACCGGCCAGGGTAAAGGCGAATTCCCGAAAGAGGGCCCCGGTTAGGCCACCCTGGAGGCCGATCGGGGCATAGACCGCTGCCAGGGTGATGGTCATGGAGATCAGCGGACTGACCAGTTCCCGGCCACTGAGCAGGGCAGCCTCCATGGGCGATTTACCCTCGCTGAGGTGACGCTCGACGTTTTCCACCACCACGATGGCATCATCCACCACCAGCCCCACCGAGAGTACGATGGCCAGCAGGGTGAGCAGGTTGATGGTGAACCCGAAAACCTGCATCAGGAACATTGCCCCGATCAGTGACATGGGGATGGTCACCACCGGGATGATTGCCGCGCGCATTGAGCCGAGGAAGAGAAAGATGATGAACACTACAATCAGCAGGGTCTCGCTCAGGGTTTTGACAACCTCCTTGATGGCGTTGTTGATGTAGTCGGTCCCATCGTAGGCAACACGTGCTGTTAGGCCGGTTGGGAGCTGTTGGCTGATAAGGGCCATCTCCGTTCGCACCCGTTTGATGACATCAATCGAGTTCGCATTGGGCAGGGGCCAGATGCCAACGAAGACTGCGGTCTGGCCTGAGAATCGTACCTCGGTATCGTAATCCTCGGCGCCGAGCACCACCTGGGCAACGTCCTCAATGCGGACGAGGGCACCGGCATCTTCACGGATCACCAGCCGTTTGAAGTCCTCAATCGAGCGCATGTCGGTGTTGGCGGTCAGGTTGACCTGCACCAGCGAACCCTTGGTCTTACCGACCGCAGCGAGGAAGTTGTTGCTCGTCAGGGCTTGGCGGATTTGGGCCGGGCTGACGTTAAACGCCGCCATCCGGGCAGGGTCGAGCCAGATGCGCATGGCAAATGTTCGGGCGCCGAGCACATCCGCCCGCTGCACACCCTCAAGGGCGGAGAGTCGTGGCTGGATAACCCGCACCAGGTAATCGGTGATCTCGTTCTGTTTGAGTTTGTCCGAGGTGAAGCTGAGGTAGGCCGAGGCAAATTCGGAATCCGCCGACTCAACGTTGATCACCGGAATCTCAGCCTCAGGCGGCATGTCGCCACGCACCTGATCTACCTTGGAGCTGATCTCGGAGAGCGCCTTGATCGGATCGTAGTTGAGGCGAAGGCGAGCGGTAATTGTCGATATTCCGAGGGAACTCTGTGATTGGAGGTAATCGATACCATCGGCGGCGGCAATGGCGCGTTCCAGCGGGGTGGTGATGAAACCGCGTACCAGGTCGGCACTGGCACCGGTATAAACCGTAGTGACCGTGACCGCCGCGTTATCACTGCGTGGATACTGGCGAACACTGAGCGAGCCGATGGCCTGGAGTCCGGCAATAAGGATCAGCAGGCTGGTGACCAGGGCCAGGACCGGCCGCTCGACAAAGAGATCGGTGAATTTCATGGCTCAGCGGTCCTTGGGCTGGGGAGCTAGTTTGAATTCCGGAGAGAGGGTATTGTCGATCACCACGCTTTGTCCGTTACGGAGCTTGAACACCCCGGTGCTGACCACGGTCTGTGCGGGTTTTAGTCCGGAAGTGACGGCCACGAAATCGCCGCGTCGTTCGCCAAGGCGGATGAACTGTTGTTGTACCACCTCCCCTTGAGTCCCTTCTTGAGCCTTTTTAACCAGGAAGACCGAATCACTGTAGGGCGCATAAAGAACAGCCGTGGCCGGTATGGCCAGGATCGGCTGGTTTCTCGGCAGCACCACCGCCACCTGGACAAACATGCCCGGCCGCAGTTCCTCGTTGGTATTGGTGACCGTGGCCTGAATACGAATATTGCGGCTGCTTGCATCGACATCCGGGTTGATTGCGGTGACGGTACCCTCTACCACCCGGCCCGGGGGGAGGCCATCGGAGGTCAGTCGCACCGGGTAGCCGATCCGGAGCATGGGAAGTTGCTGTTGGGGGACAAGGAAATTGGCATAGATCGGATCAAGCGCCTGCAGGGAGACGATCGCCTGGCCTTCCTTGATGATTTGGCCCAGGTTGACCAGACGGATCCCAAGTCGACCGCTGAAGGGGGCGCGGATAGTTCTCTTGGCAATAGCGGCGCGGATATTGTCGGCTTGGGCTAAGGACTGCTTGAGAGTGGCATCGGCATTGTCGTAATTGGATTCGGGCACAACCTTGGTCGCCAGCATCTTCTTGGAGCGCGCCAGATTGATCCGGGCCAGTTCAACAGCGGCTTCGGCGGCGCGGAGTTGGGCGGTTTCAGCAGCAATATCCTGCTGGACCAACAGGTCGCCGGCTTTAACCTTGGTTCCCGGTTCAAAGGCAATGGCTGTAATCTTCCCGGTTACCTCGGCGGTGAGGGTTACGCCCTGCACCGCGTCTAGAGACCCAATGGCGGTAACCAGCGATTCCCATTGCTGCTCCTTCGCCTGGAAGGTCGTCACGACCTCCGGCGGTAGGGTAGCCGCTTTATTCTGTTTGATCAGGGTTGAGATCTGCAGGACCTTGGTCCCGGCAAGCAAGCCGACCACCCCGACGATACCTATGAGACTGAAAAGAACCGCCTTAAATTTCATCATCCTTTCTCCGTACAAAGGAAAAGCGGCCCAGCCGGTGCTCGGAAGCCGCCAAATGTGATGGACTCGTGAAAGATCAAAAACCGAGAAGCCCTGCGTCTCAAAAATTGTCGGCTACCAAGCGGGAAAGGCCATTTTCAAGGCTTCTGCGAGGATGATAACTGCACGATTTTCGGCAAAGTAACATCAGCATGGATCTTGGTCAACAAGGAGCATCATTCCTGATGCAATCAAAATGGTCGGGGCGTTAAATTATCTAAAATTCGGTGCGCAATAATAATGGTTTGCGAAACGGTTTCATCCTCCAATAACCTTTACCAAAAGTTTACTGGATTTCCCGGGATGCGGTTGTACAGTAAGAGTAAAAGGGAGAGACCGTTCTTCCGCTTGCTGCGGAAAGAGGAAATCTGCTGATGTATTCAGGGAGGAGAACTATGCAACTCAATAACTCTATTGACAAAAGCGGACAACGGATTGAAATTCAGGTGGCTGGCCGTATTGGTGCTGAAAATGCCTGCGGTATTATTCAGCACGCGATAGTTGAAGCCTATGGGAATAGCTACCGGGAGTTGGTATTGGATTTGCGGCAGGCCTGGTTTGACACCACCGATCAGGTTTTTCGCCTCCATTCGCTGCTGCAGATGTTTAAAAAGGTCATTTTGCAGAAAGAGTTACGTATCACCGTTTTGTTCCATCAGGATGAAGGGGAACAGTGGATGCACCTCGGCAAGGCGGATGACTTTGATGGCATAACCCTGCGCTACTTCACCAACCGCGACGCCGCGCTTCATTTTCTGGACCGTAAGAATCACCTTTCGGTCGCAGTCCATTAAAAAAGCCGACTTCCCTACGCCAAAGGGAAGTCGGCTTTCTTGTTGGTTGTGTCTTTTTCACCTCAGTCGACCAGGGTAAAGCCCTTGTCGGCCACCGCCTTGCGTACGGCCTCTTTATCCAGTGAACCCTGATAGCTGGCCTCACCTTTACCTAGGTCGATCTCAACCTCGGTGGCGCCCAGATCTTCCAATGTTTTTTGAGCAGCCTTGACACAGTGCTGGCATTTCATGCCGTCAATTTTTAGGGTTGCCATTTTTTATCCTCCTTTGAGTTGCAACATCAACTAGGGATTTGATCGGTTCAGGATTTTCGTTGTAGGGTGGTGCCGATTTCATCAGCCTTGATTTTGAATGGTTTTAATCAGGGCTGAGGTCGAGCGGTCGTGTTCAAACACAATCCGCTTCACAATGCCACCGGCAGCCTTGACTTCCACCGCACCCACGATCTGTTCTTCTTGGTAGTCTGCCCCTTTGACCAAAACATCTGGTTGAATAGCGGTAATCAGCTCCATCGGCGTTTCTTCGGCAAACAGGACCACATAGTCAACACAGCCCAGAGCCGCCAGGACCCGTGCCCGATCATCTTCGCTATTGATCGGTCGGCTTGGGCCTTTAAGGATTTGCACCGAGGCATCAGTATTCAGGCCGACCACCAGGCAGTCTCCACTGCGTCTAGCCTGCTCCAAGTAGCTGACATGGCCTGCATGGAGAATGTCGAAACAGCCGTTGGTAAAAGCGACCCGGCTGCCGTGGCGGCGGATGAAATTGAGTTCGGCCAATAGCTGATCCAAACGGACAATTTTATTTCTGTCCGTCCCAAGCCACGGGCGATCACCAGCGGGGAAGAAACGACGGCGCTGTTCATCGACCTCTGCAGCATCCAGCAATGCGGAGATCAGGGCCGCCTCGGTTCCCGCCTGCTGGAGGATCCGCCCGTCGGGGGCGACAATCATCGAATGCCCGGCCATCTCCATGGTGCCGGTCAGGCCGCAACCGTTGCAGGCGGCAATGTAACATTGGTTTTCGATCGCCCGCGCCTTCACCAGGGCTTGCCAGTGATCAAGCCGGCTCAATGGCCACTGTGCCGAGACCACCAACAGACGGCTGCCGGCAAAGGCTTGGCGCTTGGCCACCTCGGGAAAACGCAGGTCGTAGCAAATCACTCCGCCCAGAGGACCATGGGGCGTGCTCATCAGCGAAGTTGCCTGGCCACCTTGGTAATACTGGTCTTCCTGCCAAAAGCGAAAGAGGTGCTGCTTGGAGACCGAACCGAGTACGCCATCGGGTCCAACCAGAAACAGGGTGTTACGCGGCAGGTTGCCTGTATCGTCCAGATCGGTCAAGGAACCGGCGAGAAACATCTGCCCGGTTCTGGCCAGTTCCTGCATCACTGCCAGGATCTCCGGGGTTTTTTGGCCAAGCTCCTGGGTGCGCGGGTAATCAAAGCCGGTGGCCCAGATCTCCGGCAGCAAAACCAACGTGCCCGGCGTCGGCGGATTTGCCTTCAGCAGACTGCGTACCTGGTCCAGGTTGCACTCCACGTCACCCGCAACAATGGGAAATTGAAGACAGGCAACCGCCGGGAAGAGGCCATCCTCCATTCTCATTTCAAGGCCTCCAGAGCCTGTTGGGCAAGTTGTCCGACACTGACCTGGGTAAAGCTGCCTTCGCTATAGAGTTGGAAGGTGCTGGTGTCGGCGACAAGTTGCGTAAGCTCGGCTTTTGCCACCTTAATGGACAATCGGCCACAGGCCAGAGTTGCCAGACCTCGTACTTCGGAGTCCGGCGAACCAAGATACGGTAGAATGTCGGCATCTGCTCCCTTTTGCAGCAGCAGTTGCGGACGACAGCCACTCAACCGGGCCACACCCCAGAGCAGACCCCGTTGGAGCAGCGGGTGTTCGATATAGTTGCCGTCCTGGTGGCGTTCCTCACCATCCTCGCGCATGTAGGAGATGAGCATGTGTACATACTCCTCCGCCAGGGGCCCATGGCAACACATGGCCTCGGCCATGGATTCCGGTGCTCCCCAGCCGATGCCGCCGGATTCGTCGTTAAGACTCCAGAGAAAACGACGCATCATAATCCGCGCCTCCTCCATGTCCTGATCCGCCAGACGTGCCACATGAACACCCATGCAGGTGATGGCCCGCCAGCGCAACGTCGGGTCTTCACGGCAGATCAGGGGAAAAAGGGCGTTGACCGCATCTTTGGCGGGTATAGCCCCAAGAGCCTTTTGGATTTGCACAAGGTCCTGGCCTTTGAACAGCTCCAGGACCTTATTCTTTATTGCACGACTACTCACGGTTCGAAGAATTATTAAGCCGGGGTGGTGGGCATAACAAAGACCCGTTTGCCTAGTTCTGCGTCCATCATGAACAGGCCAGAAGGGTTGTCCTTGATCAGTTTCATCTTCTCGACAACCTCGCCAACTGAGGCTTCTTCCTCAACCTGCTCGGAAACGAACCACTGGAGAAAGGTGTTGGAGGCATGGTCTTTTTCGCTGATAGCCAGGTCCACCAGATCATTGATCAGGCTGGTGACATGCTCCTCGTGTTTTTGGATCGCCTCAAAGGCGGCCAGGGGGGTATCCCAGGTCGATTCCGGTTTGGCAATGGCCTCCAAAGTCACCTTGCCGCCGCGTTCATTGACAAAATCATAAAATTTCATGCCGTGCATCAGTTCTTCCTGTACCTGCACCCGCATCCAGGCTGCAAAACCGGTCAGGCTGATCGATTGGAAATAGGATTCCATTGACAGGTAGAGATACGATGAAAACATTTCCGCATTGATTTGATCGTTGAGCGCCTTCAGCATCTTCTTTTTCAGCATGGTGTTCTCCTTTGGAGTAAGGTCGGTTAAGTGATGGACTGTTCTGTGAACAGTGGTTTGATTATAAGCACAACCATGAGGAATTCCAGGGCCTTCTGGAAATTTGTTGTCTTTTGTAGGGAAACCTGTTTTCCTTAGGGGATTATAAGGAGAGAACTATGCAGAAAACCATTTGTATTACCGGAGCCACTTCCGGTTTCGGTAAGGCCTGTGCCGAACGTTTTGCCGCTGAAGGGTGGCGTTTAATCCTCACTGGCCGCCGGGTTGACCGGCTTCAGGCTTTGCAACAGGAGCTGGGCGCGGTGCCGGTGTATACTGTTGAGCTGGATGTGCGAGATTTTGACGCCGTTGAGGCGATGGTTCGCAACCTGCCGGAAGGTTTCAAAAATATCGATGTCCTTGTCAATAATGCCGGTCTGGCTCTGGGGTTGGAAGGGGCCGACAAAACCGATATTCGCGACTGGGATACCATGATCGACACCAACATTAAGGGGCTTTGTTACCTCACCCGGTGCATCCTGCCCTCCATGGTGGAACGCAACCAGGGGCATATCATCAACATGGGCTCCATTGCCGGCAATTACCCCTATCCGGGTGGTAATGTCTACGGTGCCACCAAGGCCTTTGTCAAACAGTTCTCCCGCAATCTGCTCACCGACCTCAATCACACCAAGGTGCGGGTGACCAATATCGAGCCCGGTCTGGCTGAGAGCGAATTCTCCGTCGTTCGTTTTCACGGTGATAAGGACAAGGCCGATGCGGTCTACAAAGGGACCGAGCCAATCAGGCCGGTGGATATTGCCGAAATCGTCCATTGGGTGACCAGTGTGCCACCGCACATCAACATCAACACCGTGGAGGTCATGCCGGTCTGCCAGAGCTGCGGGCCCTTGGCCATTCATCGAGACGTATAGGGGGCAGGGGCCGATGCGACGAGTCGTGATTACAGGCATGGGAATTGTCTCGCCGCTGGGGAATTCTCCCGCCGAGGTTTTAGCATCCCTGGAGGAAGGTCGTTCTGGCGTCCGATTCCATGAACCTTATCGGGAAATCGGCCTGCGTGCCCAGATTGGTAGTTTTACCCAGATCGATATCAAGGAACATCTGGACAAGAAAAACCTCCGGTTCATGGGCAACGCTGCCGCCTATGCCTCGATTGCCCTGTCCCAGGCCATTGCCGATGCCGGCCTTTCCGAGGACGAGGTCTCCCATCCCCGTACTGGATTGATCATCGGTTCAGGCGGTACCTCGGCCGAGAACGTGGTCGTCACCGCCGATATCATGCGGGAGAAGGGACTCAAACGGCTCAGCCCCTTCATGGTGCCGCGCACCATGAGTAGCACCGTCTCCGCCTGCCTCACCAGCACCCATCGCATCAAGGGGCTCTGTTATTCCATCTCCTCGGCCTGCGCCACGGGTTCCCACTGTATCGGCGCGGCCATGGAGCAAATCCAGTTGGGCAAACAGGATATCGTCTTTGCCGGTGGCTCGGATGAGGAACACTGGACCCAGACCGCCATGTTTGACGCCATGGGGGCGCTGTCAACCAAGTACAACGATACGCCGGAGCGGGCCTCCCGGCCCTATGATCGTAATCGCGATGGCTTTGTGGTTGCCAACGGGGGGGGGATTGTGGTTCTGGAGGCGTTTGAACGGGCCAAGAAGCGTGGCGCCCGGATCTACGGAGAGGTGGTCGGTTATGGGGCCACCGCCGACGGCGCCGACATGGTTCAGCCCACGGGGGAGGGTGCAGTGCGTTGTATCCGTTTGGCCCTGGAAACCGCCGGTGGGCCGATTGATTACATCAATGCCCACGGAACCTCCACCCCTATCGGCGATCTGGTCGAACTACGAGGCATCCGCGAGGTCTTCGGCGAGGCGAATCCGCCGATCAGTTCCACCAAGTCTCTCTCCGGCCATAGTCTGGGCGCTGCCGGGGTGCACGAGGCCATTTATTCGCTCTTGATGCTGAACCACGACTTCATCTGCGGTTCGGCCAACATCGAGGAGATGGACCCCGAGGCCGAAGGCATGCACATCGTCGAGGTAAATCGTGACGCCGCCCTCACCACGGTGATGAGCAATAGCTATGGTTTTGGCGGGACGAATGCCTGCTTGATTTTCAGGCGTGTGTAGGCTTTGAGCCTGTGAGGATGTAACTGATTGATTTTACAGGAGGTTGCCTTTTATTGAGTGGCCGTAGAAGATAAAAAAACGGTGGTCAGGCTCACGAAGCCTGACCACCGTTTTTTTATCATACAGACTACAAGTTATCAACCGACAGCCCTATTACGCATCCTGCTGTTGATTCTTGGAGTTGTCATACAGGGCGATGAAATTGATCGGTTCCATCAAGAACGGCATGAAGCCGCCGTCCACTGCGGTCTGGCAGACAATCTGACGGGTGAAGGGAAAGAGCATCAGCGGGCAATCAACCGCGAGGACACGCTCATGGTGTTCCTCGGGGATATTCTTCATCATGAAGACTGCGGCATGCTCGATCTCGACGATGAACATCACCGAGTCGTCGTTGTTCTTATCCAAGACCTTGGCGGTGATGGCGATGGACACCTCACTGTGGTCGTCATCGAGTTTTGCATTTTTCAGCTGGAGGTTGAAATCCACCTTAGGGTTCTGATTTTTCGCAAGAAAGACCTTGGGAGCATTGGGGCTCTCAAAGGAAAAATCCTTGATGTACATCTTCTGCATGCGAAAGATCGGGATCTCCTGCTGGTCGGGGGTCTGGTCAGCCATGTTCTGTCCTTGTGGTCGAAGTCAATGAAAACCGGCAACTCTTGTGGTGCCGGGAGGTTTATTTGTGCCGCATGGTAACAGGGGCGGCCGGGGAACGCCAAGCAAAAACAATGAAAAAGCCTACTCCTCGCCGTTCAAAAACTGTTTGAGGAACATACCGGTGTAGGATTTCGGCTCAAGGGCAATGGCTTCCGGGGTGCCGGCTGCAATCACTTGGCCGCCGCCGCTGCCGCCTTCGGGGCCGATATCGATCACCCAGTCCGCAGTCTTGATCACATCCAGGTTGTGTTCGATCACCACCACGGTGTTGCCGCCGTCCACCAGGCGGCCAAGTACCCGCAGCAGGTGCTGGATATCCGCCGGATGGAGGCCGGTCGTTGGCTCATCCAATATGTAGAGGGTCTTGCCGGTGGAACGTCGACTTAGTTCCTTGGCCAGCTTGACCCGTTGTGCCTCTCCGCCGGACAGTGTCACCGATGACTGGCCCAGGCTGAGATAGCCAAGGCCGACATCGACAATGGTCTGCAGGCGGCCGGCAATCGGCGGCACATTCTGGAAAAATTCCAGCGCCTCCTCCACGGTCATATGGAGGATTTCGGCGATGTTCTTGCCCTTATACTGGATATCAAGGGTCTCCTGGTTGTAGCGTTTGCCCTGGCAGTGCTCGCAGGTGACGTAGATGTCCGGGAGGAAGTGCATTGCAATACGGATAACGCCGTCGCCCTCGCACGTTTCGCAACGACCGCCCTTGAGGTTGAAGCTGAACCGGCCGGGTTTGTAGCCGCGCGCCCGCGATTCGGGCAGGCGGGCCAGCAGCTCACGGATGGGGGTCATGACTCCGGTGTAGGTGGCTGGGTTGGAGCGTGGGGTGCGGCCGATGGGACTTTGGTCAATGTCGATCACCTTGTCGAGCAGATCCAGGCCAGTGAGCAGAGGTTTCCCTTTGAGGTACCCTTTGTGATCGGTGAAGTAACGCTGGGCCTCGTTAAACAGGGTCTCGATCACCAGCGAACTCTTGCCCGAACCGGAGACGCCGGTGACGCAGGTCATTACTCCTAGGGGAAAACGGACGGTGAGATCCTGGAGGTTGTTGATATTGGCACCTTGGACCTCAATGAACCGGGCTTCCTGCTGAGACCGCCGCTGTTCGGGAACTTCGATTTTAAGCCGACCGGAGAGGTAGCCGCCGGTCAGGGAGGGTTCGCAGTCGAGCAGGCCGGCTACCGGACCGGAATAGAGGATTTCGCCCCCATGAACACCTGCACCCGGGCCGATATCGAGCACGAAGTCGGCGTTGGCAATGGTGTCCGAGTCGTGCTCGACCACGATCACTGTGTTGCCAAGGTCACGGAGGTTGATCAAGGTCTTGATCAGTTTGTTGTTGTCGCGCTGGTGCAGGCCGATACTGGGTTCATCCAGAATGTACAATACCCCGGCCAGGCCTGAGCCGATTTGCGAAGCCAAGCGGATACGCTGGGCCTCACCGCCGGAGAGGGTTCCGGCGCGGCGATCGAGCGAAAGGTAGCCCAGGCCAACCCCCTGGAGAAAGAAGAGCCGTTCCCGGATCTCCTTGAGGATCGGAGTGGCGATGATCCCCTGACGCTGTTCGAAATTGAGCGTTTCCAACTCTTTGATCAGTTGCTCGATGGCCATGCGGCAGAGATCGATGATCGACCAGGGACCAACCCGCACCGCCAGGGCCTCGGGTTTGAGGCGCGCCCCTTGGCAGGCCGGGCAGCCCTGTTCGGTCATAAACTCTTCGATTTCCTCACGCATGCGGGAGGAGGAGGTTTCACGGAAAAGCCGATTGAGCCGGGGCACGACGCCTTCAAAGGGCATCTGCGACACCAAGCTGCGTTTGCCACGGGTGTGGACGAATTCCAATTTTTCCCGGCCAGTGCCGTGGAGTAACCCTTTTTTGACCTTGGCCGGCAGGTCGACAAAGGGCGTGGCCGGGTCGAAACGGTAGTGGCGGGCGAATGCTTCGATCCAGTTGTCGGCCTGGGTGGAGAGGCGTCGCCGGGTCCAGGGGGCAATAGCCCCTTCCAGAAGGGAAAGCGAGGTGTCGGGGACGATCAACCCCTCGTCGATGAACTGGTTGATGCCTAGGCCGCTGCAGACCGGACAGGCACCCTGTGGATTGTTGAACGAGAAGAGTTGGGTGGAAAGCTCTGGGATCGAAATGCCGCACTGGTGACAGGCCGCAGACTCGCTGAACAGCACCTCTTCGCCAGTGTCGGGAAAGTGGGCGAGCATGGTACCGCCGCCCAGGGCTACTGCCGTGCTCACCGATTCGTCCAGGCGTCTGCGAATGGCCGGTTTGATCACCAGTCGGTCGACCACGGCCTCGACAAAATGGTGCTTTTTTTTCTCAAGCGTGATCTCCTCGCTCAGTTGGCGGATTTCGCCGTCAACACGCACCCGCACGAATCCCTCCTTGCGCAATCTCTGAAAGACCTGCTCGTGCTGCCCTTTTTTCTGGGTCACCAGAGGCGCGAGCAGGATTACCTTCTCGCCTTCCTGGCGGCTCAAGAGCGATTCGATCATGTCGTGGATCGACTGGGAGCGGATCGGCTGGTCGCAGTGGGGGCAGTAGGGTTGCCCGGCCCGGGCAAAGAGCAGGCGGAGGTGGTCGTAGATCTCGGTGACCGTGCCGACTGTGGAGCGGGGATTGCGGCTGGTGGTCTTCTGCTCGATGGAGACCGCAGGCGACAACCCCTCGAGCAGATCGACGTCGGGTTTGTTCATCTGGCCCAGAAACTGACGGGCATAGGTGGAGAGGGATTCCACATAGCGTCGTTGTCCCTCGGCGTAGAGGGTATCAAAGGCCAGGGTCGATTTGCCCGACCCGGACAGGCCGGTGAAGACGATCAGTTTGTTGCGCGGCAGATCAACCGAGATGTTTTTCAGGTTGTGCATGCGTGCGCCGCGGATGCGAAGGTATTGCGGTTCCATGGGGTGTCACATTGCTTTAAAAACAGGCGTGAACAGTGCACGGCTGCCGAGATACGGAAGCGGCGAATGGTGGCGGTTCTGCGCTGCATTTTTGCGGCGGACCACCATGTACGCCCTGAAGGGACAAATTCGTTTACCATGGCGTAAGCCTATGGTAGATTGCCGCATAATTGTAGCCATGATCCTTTAACAATCAATACCACAAAGATTTCGCCATGTATTTTCAGGACATCATTGCCACCTTGAACAGCTATTGGGCATCCGCAGGTTGTGTTGTTATGCAATCCTATGACATGGAAGTCGGTGCCGGCACCTTTCATCCTGCCACCTTGTTGCGCGCATTGGGGCCCGAGCCATGGAAGGCGGCCTATGTCCAGCCCTCGCGTCGTCCAACCGACGGTCGTTATGGCGAAAATCCCAATCGGTTACAGCACTATTACCAGTATCAGGTGGTGATCAAACCTTCGCCCAAGGATGTGCAGGCAATGTACCTGGAGAGTCTGCAGCGATTCGGGCTCAACCTGCTTGAGCACGATATCCGTTTTGTCGAGGACGATTGGGAATCGCCCACCCTCGGCGCTTGGGGCTTGGGCTGGGAGGTCTGGCTCGATGGCATGGAGATCACCCAGTTCACCTACTTCCAGCAGGCGGGCTCGGTGGACCTCAAGCCGATCACCGTGGAGATCACCTACGGTCTGGAGCGAATAGCCATGTACCTGCAGAAGGTCGATTCGGTCTATGATATCGCCTGGAACGAGCATGTGACCTACGGAGAGATCTTCCACCAGGCTGAAAAGGAGTTCTCTGCCTTCAACTTTGAAGAGGCTAACGTTGCCGATCTTACCGTGGCTTTTGACAACTATGAGCGCGAGGCGTTGAAACTGGTGGAAAAGGGGTTGATTCTCCCTGGGTACGACTACTGTCTCAAGTGTTCTCACACCTTCAACCTGTTGGATGCCCGCAAGGCGATTTCCGTGGCCGAGCGTACCCGTTACATCGGAAGGATCCGTAATATCGCCCGTCAGGTTGCCCAGCGCTATGTGGAACAACGGGCTGCCATGGGGCACCCCTTGCTCAAGGAAACGGTCTGAGGGGCGGCATGATTGACGGCCTTCTTTACCTGCAAAAAAAAATGATGGTGCCGTAAAGACTCCGATCAACTGCGTCGCAGCGTTTTTCCCGACAATTGACGTGCCGTAAGTCTGCGCTTCGAGCCGGGAAAAACGCCCCTTCTTGTATCCCTGTGTTTTTCTTGCCCATCTCTCTGAATGTGCTGAACGTTTGCGAGTTCAGCAAAATTAGGAAAAATGTAAAAATGTTCTAGCGTTTCATGTTGTTTTGCGGTAAGCAAACGGTGGTTCGCATTTGTACGTCATTTCCCTTTTTACTCTCTGAAATTGGCAAAACAGTTCGAGTATCTGTGGTACACCTGCACTTGAGATTCTCTCCGCACCTTATCCTGTTCGAACATCCTTACTGCGCCTGCCGTTTTCATTGTCTTCAAGGTGTCTTTGCCGAATGAAGAGGCGTAACGACTGCATCGCTTTTTTTTCACAAGCCCTTTCGGGCGGTGCTCGTTTACCCTCTGTCCTGCGTTCCTCCGTTTTCTCACCCCCTGCTGTCATTTCCAATCTTCTGCTGTCCGGCCCTAGCTTTGATGCCGCCGGTATTGCGTCTACGTTCCCCCCTGTTTTAGTTAACGGGGATTCGACGCCCTTCAGGGAGTGATCTCGTATGTCCTGCTCTTCTCCGTCCTTCAGGCCGTTTCGGCCTTCCTTCACCTACCCAAGCCCTTCTTCCGGGGCTGTCCGCTTTCTTTGTTGAGGGGGAAGAACGGTTGTGGGCATGATTTGTGATTATTTTGGGTTTGAGCACACGGTCTCTTCTGGTCTTTCATGCAAATGGGGAATGGAAAAGGGGCCGGACAGCGAAAACCCCATTGTGGAAAAGGCCGCTAACAGGCCTGTATGATTGGTTGTGAAAAACAAGGAGGAAGGGTAATGGCAGAGGGAACGGTAAAATGGTTTAACGATTCCAAGGGATTTGGTTTTATTCAGCAGGATGGCGGCAAAGATGTCTTTGTCCACTATTCCGCGATTCAGGACCAGGGCTTCAAGTCTCTGAAGGAAGGTGAGCGGGTGCGGTTTGAAGTGGTCAGCGGGGCTAAAGGGCCGGCGGCCGAAAAAGTAACCAAGATCTGATACATCTGGCACGCATCAACGCCCGTTTTCCTTGGTTTTGGAAAACGGGCGTTTTTTTAGCCAAGATTTCGTGCTCTTCTGGAAGCCCGTTTTCGGGCAATCTTTTTCAAGCCAACCGGCATTCATATTCGGTGGCCACGCATACGCTTCAGGGCTATCAGTCGAGGATTCGTACTGCGCCCTGATCGGCGGAGGCGGCAAAGCGGGCATATATCTGCAGCGCCTTGGACACCATCCTTTCACGGTTCGGGGTGAAGGCCTCGTTGCCGCGGGCAGCCTCTTCGACGCGTCGGGCCGACATTTCCTCGTTGCCGATCAACAGGGTGATGGATCGTTCGGGAATATTGATATCGACCTTGTCACCCTCGCGCACCAGGGCGATGGCGCCACCGCTGGCTGCTTCCGGGGAAACGTGGCCGATGGAAAGGCCCGAGGTGCCGCCGGAGAAACGGCCGTCGGTGATAAGCGCGCATTCAGCTCCAAGGTGACGTGATTTGAGATACGAGGTGGGGTAGAGCATCTCCTGCATGCCCGGTCCGCCTTTGGGGCCCTCGTAGAGGATAAAAACCACATCCCCGGCCTCAATTGAACCGTCGAGGATGGCCTCACAGGCCTCTTCCTGGGAGTGATAGACCTTGGCATTGCCGGTGAAATGGAGAATGGAGGGGTCAACTCCTGCGGTTTTGACGATACAGCCTTTTTCGGCGATGTTACCGTAGAGCACAGCCAGTCCACCATCCTTGGAGTAGGCGTGGGCAAAATCCCGGATGCAGCCGGTCTGGCGGTCGGTGTCGAGTTCGGGGTAGAGCGTATTCTGCGATCCCATCTGCAGGTTGCGAACCCCGGCGGGAGAGCTGCGATACAGTGCCTTTGCCGCCTCGGTGGCAGCCGGTCGCATGATGTCGTACTGCTCCAGGGCCTGGGCCAGAGTGAGGCCGTCGGCACGGGAGACGTTGGTGTCGACCAGGCCTGCGCGATCGAGCTCGCCGAGAATGGCAAGAATACCGCCTGCCCGGTTGACATCCTCCACATGAAGGGAGGAACTGGGGGCGACCTTGCACAGGTTGGGTACCCGGCGGGAGAGGGCATCGATATCCTTCATGGTGAAATCGACCCCGGCCTCATGGGCCACGGCAAGGATATGGAGCACGGTGTTGGTCGATCCGCCCATGGCAATATCGAGCGCCATGGCGTTATTGAAGGCAGCCTTGCTGGCAATGGAACGCGGCAGAACGCTGGTATCGCTCCTGTCGTACCAGGCCTCGCACATGGCAACAATACGTTCTGCGGCCTTATCGAACAGTTCCAGGCGGGCTGCATGGGTGGCAACCACAGTGCCGTTACCCGGCAAAGCCAAGCCGATAGCCTCGTTAAGACAGTTCATCGAATTGGCGGTGAACATGCCTGAACAGGAACCACATGTGGGGCAGGCCGAACGTTCGACCTCGGCAACTTCGGCGTCGCTGACGCTGTCGTCGCCGGCCATGATCATCGCATCGATCAGGTCAAGAGTCTTGTTGCCGACTCGGCCGGCTTCCATCGGGCCACCGGAAACGAAGATCGCGGGAATGTTGAGCCGCATCGCCGCCATTAACATGCCGGGAGTGATTTTGTCGCAATTGGAGATGCAGACCATGGCATCGGCCTTGTGCGCGTTGCACATGTACTCCACCGAGTCGGCAATCAGGTCACGGGAGGGCAGGGAATAGAGCATGCCGTCGTGGCCCATGGCAATACCGTCGTCGATGGCGATGGTATTGAATTCAGCGGCGAAACAACCCAGACTTTCGATCTTCGCCTTCACCCGTTGGCCGATCTCGTGCAGATGGACATGTCCGGGAACGAATTGGGTGAATGAGTTGACCACGGCAATCACCGGTTTGCCGATCTGTTCTTCTCGCATGCCGTTCGCACGCCAAAGGGCGCGGGCCCCCGCCATTCTTCTGCCTTCTGTTGTCGCCGCGCTCCGCAATGGATTCGCCATGTCCTCACCTCTATGAACTTATTTGTTTTTTTTCTTGTCTTTTATCGACTAAGCGATAGAACCTATAGCAACGAGTTTGTCAATCCTGAATCCGTGATCAGGGGATTGCTGGTGATGTGTGTTCTGTCGCATTTACACCACTATGATGACAGTTCCATCATGAGCTGAAGAAACCCCCTCGCCCTTTTTTGGGGAGCCATTCGCTCACAGATTCAAGCCAATTCTATACTGGTAGGCGCCATGAAACAACAGGAGATTAACTACTGGATCACCGCCATGCTCAACAAGCATGCGCGGGTATCCGATCTGAATGTCACGGTGGGAAAAACGCTGCAGGTTGAAAGTGACGGTGTCCTGGTCCCGGTTGATGTTGAGCCGCCGGTCACCGAGCTGACGCCCTTTCAAACCGAGGTCTTTGCCCTGAACCTGATCGGCGGTAACCGTCGACTCTTACGCGACTTAGTGACAAAGGGGAGTTGCGATCTTTCCTACTCGCTTGAAGACAAGGTCCGTTTTAGGGTCAATATCTTTTCGCAGAAGGGCTACTACTCCACTGTTCTCAGAAAATTGGAGACGAAGATTCCTTCGATTGACGGGTTCAATTTCCCCGAGGCCTTTACCAAAATGGCCCAGGAGGTTAATGGCCTGATCCTGTTCACTGGAGCCACCGGTACCGGTAAGACCACCTCTATGGCCGCGATTCTCAATCGTATTAATGAGGAACGGCCGGTCCATATCGTCACACTGGAAGATCCGATCGAGTATGTCCATCCGCACAAAAAAGCCACCTTCAATCAGCGGGAAATGGGGGATGATTTCGACTCCTTTTCCAGTGGGCTGCGCGCCGCCCTGCGTCAGGCGCCCAAGGTCATTCTTGTGGGTGAGATCCGTGATCGCGAGACCTTGGAAATCGCCCTGACAGCCGCCGAAACCGGTCACGTGGTTTTCTCCACCCTGCATACCATCGATACCGGTCAGACCATCAATCGTATTCTTGGTATGTTCGAGCAGGACGAGCAACCGCAGGTGCGGAACCGTCTGGCCGACACTATCCGTTGGGTTGTGAGTCAGCGCCTATTGCCGCGCATCGGTGGCGGTCGTGTGGCAGCCTTGGAGATTCTCTGCACCAGTCTGCGAGTACGCGATCTGATTATTAACGGTGAGAACGAGGAAAAGACCTTCTATAACGTGGTGAAAGAGGGCTCGACCCGGGATATGCGCACCTTTGATCAGCATCTGCTCGAACTCTTCGAGACAGGTATGATCACCGAGGAATCCGCCATGCTTTTTGCCTCGCATCGCAGCGAAATCAAACGCGGTATGGACACGATAAAGGCAGCCCGCGGCGAGCGGACTTCAAGCATTGACAATCTTGCGATGGAGGAGGAGGAAGAGGATCCCTATCGTCGTTGGTAAAGCGCTTTCTGAGCCCTAAAGAATTAACGGTGCCGCGCGCCTCTATTTTGCCCATCGGTTGATCTTCTCACCAAGGAGTTGCCATGTTGAACCAATGTCCTTTTTGCCAGCAGCCACTTCGTTTTTCCAGGGAACAAAGTTCTCGCCTTGAGCACGCCCTGTCTCAGCTGGCCCCGGGAAAACTGCTCAATCTGAAATGCCCGCTTTGTCGGGAAACGATCGGTCTGGACAAATCCGGACTGCCACCACAGGATGCTGCAACCCGTATTGCCCCGCCACCACCACCGATTCTTGATTGGTTACACACCGGCATTTATCAGGGCGAAGAGAAGGTCGAAGACGTCCCCATGGCGTTGGTGCTCCATCGTCAGAATGAGCAACGGCAGCAAATAGTCGAGGCGTTGGAGTCGGTCGGATACCAGGTTTTTTTCAGCGAAACCACGAGTGATGCTCTGGAGCGGATGCGGTTTGTCAATTTTTCCTGCATCGTCTTCCACATTGATATGGAGGGCGGAGTGGGGCAATCTGCTTTTCATGATCACATGCGCAGTTTGTCCATGGATCGGCGCCGTTATGTGTTCTACATTCTTCTGGGGAATTCCCTGCATACTCTCTACGACCTGGAGGCGTTGGCCTTGAGTGCCAATCTCACCGTCAACATCAAAGACCTGCCTCATCTCGATGTCATTCTCCGTAAGGCAATTCCTGCCTACGAGGAACTGTTCGGAGCCTTTCTCGAAGAGCTGGAAGCTTATGGAAGGCACTGATTTTTTATGAACTGGCGTGTTTGCCCGTTTCGGCTTGTTCCGGTGCTCTTTGGCTTGTCTGGCCCGATGGCGAAGAAATACCTTTTTTCAAGAGGAAACAGTTGTTTTTCGAGAAGATCTTTGGTAAATAAATTGTTCTCGCTAAATTGAGCGAAGAAGATTCCCCTTTTCGCCGTATCAACCACTTATTAAAGACCACTACCGGTCACCACAGGAACATTCCATGACAAAAAACGGAACTCAACCCGCTTTTGCGGCAGATGATACCAGCTTTGATGATCTGAGCTTTGCTGAACTGTTTGAACAGGAAGACAACAACACCGTTATCAATGTCGGTGAGGTTGCCGTCGGAACAGTTGTTGGGCTGAGCAATGATGCTGTATTGATCGACGTCGGCGACAAGGCAGAAAGCTACATTGCGCTTTCTGAATTCCGCCACGAAGATCCGGAACGGGAAGTTAAAATCGGCGACCAATTTGAAGTCTTCATCGAGAAACGTAAAGATGAAGGCGGACTGTTGCTTTCCCGTGAAAAAGCCATCGCGATCAAAGTTTGGGAGCAGATTGCCAAGATTCAGGAAGAAGACGGGACAATTGAGGGCCGTATCGAGAATCGGGTTAAAGGTGGTATGTCGGTTGATATCGGCGTTCCTGCCTTCTTGCCGTACTCGCAAATCGATCTTCGTCCGGTCAAGGATCTGGATGGCCTGATTGGGGAGACTTTTGAATTCAAGATTCTCAAGTTCAACCGTAAGCGCAACAACGTTGTTATTTCCCGTCGCGCTATCCTCGAAAGTGAGCGGAGCGCCCTGCGCGAGCAGATGCGGACCTCCCTGGAAGAGGGCCAGATTATTCGTGGTGGCATCACCAATATCACCGATTACGGTCTGTTCATCGACCTGGGTGGTATGGACGGTCTCTGTCATATCACCGACCTGTCCTGGGGGCGTGTCTCCCATCCGTCCAAACTGTACAGTGTGGGCGAGGAAATCGAGGTCAAAATTCTCAAGTACGACAAGAATTCCGACCGTGTTTCCTTGGGTGTCAAACAGCTTAAGACAGATCCTTGGGAGCGGGTGCCGGAGCAGTACGCACCGGGTTCACGTGTAACCGGCAAGGTCGTCTCCATTACCGATTATGGTGTGTTTGTTGAGTTGGAAGAGGGTGTGGAAGGTTTGGTTCACATCTCCGAGATGAGCTGGTCGAAAAAGCCGCGTCATCCATCCAAAATCGTTGGTGTGGGTGAGGAGATCGAAGTTCAGGTCCTCAAAGTCGAAGCCGAGACCAAACGTATCTCCCTGGGTATGAAACAGCTCCAGCCCAACCCTTGGGATGTGGTCGAGGAAAGCTATCCGGTTGGTTCGGTTATCGAAGGCAAGATCAAGAACATCACCGACTTTGGTATCTTTATCGGTATCGAAGAGGGCATCGATGGTCTGATTCACGTCTCCGATCTCTCCTGGACCGAGCGAATCAAGCATCCTTCCGAGAAGTATGCCAAAGGTGAGACCATTCAGGCCGTTGTTCTCAAAATCGACAAAGAGAACGAGCGTTTCTCCTTGGGGGTTAAACAGCTTGAGCCGGATCCATGGCAGGCAGCCGCCAGCAACTATCCGATTGGTTCCACCGTTGAGGGTACCATCACCAACGTGACCGATTTCGGTGTTTTTGTCCAACTGGAAGAGGGCATTGAAGGCTTGGTCCATGTTTCCGAGATCTCCAAAGACAAGGTGAAAACTCCGGTTGGCATGTTCAATGTCAACGATACCTTGAAAGCCATGGTGATCAATGTATCTGCTGATGATCGTAAGATCGGATTGTCAGTCAAAGCTCTCCAGGAAAAGGACGATAATAATGGTGCCGTTCCTGAGGAGTATCTCCAGAACACTCAAAGCGCCGGTCCCTCCACCATCGGGGATCTGCTGAAAGCCGCCGCTGGTGAGGATCAGAATAAATAAGTAAACGTTTTCACTCTTATTGAAACGTAACGGGTGTTTCATCAGCCGGGTTCACTCAAGTTGATGAAACGCCCTTTCTATTGCCCGCAAGCGGTAGCGGTATACGTTTGCCGATGCGGTAGGTTAAAGAGGAAAGGTAATCATGCTTAAGCGTGAATTGGTCAATCAAGTATCTGAACAGCTTGGTGACTATTACAAGCAAGATATAGCACAAGCTGTCGAAATCATTCTTGAAGAGATATCGCAGGCACTTGCTGAAGAGAGAAGGGTGGAGATTCGGGGATTCGGAAGTTTTTCCGTGCGCACACGTAAGCCGCGTACAACGAAAAATCCCAAAACCGGAAAAATGATGAATATTCCTGCCCGCAAGACCCTCCATTTCACCATGAGCAAATCGCTTAAAGAAGTGCTGATCGACGAAGTCGATTAAGCGGGTCTTTTTTTCAGGCATCAAGACCGGCCCCTTGTGGGGTTCGGTCTTTTTTTATTGATGGCTCAATAAACGCTTCGATCTACTGCGCCGTGGCGTTTCTCCCGACACTCGACATACCTCATGTATCATGTATGCCTTCGCAACGGAGAAAACTATCCTCCTTGTAGATCTGTGTTTTTATTGAGCCATCTCTTGGAATGTGATGGACTTTTTATGGGGTCATCCCTATTCACTGAGCCCGGAATTCTCATCAGTTCAGCATGTTGTCCAATTGGGACAACATGCCCATGAAAAACACGGGCTAGAAAGAGGGGGAGCCCGAAAGAGCCTCTTTCTAGAGAAACGTTTCGATATTCCCTTTACCGTGGCGGAGAATTTCAGGTTGGTCGGTGAGTAGGGAAATCACGGACGACGGTTCCGGGATGATGTCACCGCTATCGATGATCAGGTCGACTTGCTTGCCAAAAAGACGGTCGACATCATCGGCGGTACAGACGAGAAGATCATCATCGTCTTCCGGCTGGGCGCTGGTATTCAGAACCGGATTGCCGAGTTCTTCGATTATCGCCAGGCAGACGGGGTGGTTGGGGACACGGATGCCCACGGTTTTCTGCTTGGTGAGCATGACCTTCGGAACCAGTTTGGTACCGGAGAGGACAAAGGTATACGGGCCGGGCAGGTTTTTGCGCATCATGCGATAGGCCGTGTTACCGACATGACCGTATTGGCTGATGTCGGTGAGCGAGTCACACATGAAGCTAAACGGCTTATCTTTGGGGCGGCGCTTGATCTGGTACACACGCTTGATCGCCTTCTGATTAAAGATATCGCAACCGATACCGTACATGGTGTCGGTGGGATAGCAAATGACTCCGCCGTGGCGGAGAATTTCAGCTGCCTGGCTGATCAGGCGTGCTTGTGGATTCTGGGGATTTATCGAGAGAATTTTAGCCATGAAACCGGATCTGGAGTTTGGGAATGTTGAGTGCGGGTTTGCTTTTTGGGGCTGTGGAGGTTCAGTCGTCACCGTGAAAGCATCTTTCAGGTCAGGGCAACCCAAACACTTAAGCAGGATCAGGGCGTGTTTGCCACCGGTTTTTTTGTTGTTCTTGAAAAAATCTCGAACACAATGTTTCTGGCCTCGTAAGCCGCTGTTTTTAAAAAGCGTTGTTTATCTTTTTCCCTACACTCGACAACCCGTATGTATGCCTTTTCGCCAGGGGAAAAGCTGTTTTTTTGTATAGCTCTGTTTTTACTGAGCCAACTCTAAGCGTGCGATGGAGTTTTTACGCGGTCATTATTTTTATTGTTCTTCCAAAAAAATGTGAGAACGACATGTTACGCGTTGGTAACGCGCTGTTTGCAGGACGCACGATTTTGTTTTTTTTTGGGTCTTGCGAAGTCGTCTTTTTCACACGGATATATTTCTTTTTAGGTGGCAAAGTGATAGAGAATAACTATTCTTCTGTTTCAAACCTCAACCCCAACCCCAGGATATCTCACAAACTACAGGCCTGGTTTTGGCCTGGAGCGCATTGGTAGACCGGCCTGAACACGGCCTGCTTTGTTTTTTTTAGGAACATTTTTCGATGGTTGCTTGAACCAACGACCGGAGTGTTTACAGCAATCTTGGTGATACCCCTCCTTCAAGGGGGACACCATCTCCAACGTAGACGCACTACCGGGAGAGATTTTCCCGTTTTTTTTACTCCAGCAGAAGAGGAGAACGCATGCAGCAACAAATTATTCCCATGGCCCTGACTTTTGACGATGTCCTCCTGGTACCGGGGGCCTCCGAGGTCTTACCTTCCGAGGTTTCTTTGAAGACTCGGTTGACCGATAATATAACTCTTCAGGCTCCATTGCTTAGTGCCGCCATGGATACGGTCACCGAACATCAAACCGCTATTGCCATGGCCCGGGAAGGCGGAATTGGTATAATTCATAAAAATATGAGTGTTGAGCAACAGGCCCGGGAGGTCGAGCGGGTGAAAAAGTCGGAATCCGGAATGATCGCCGACCCGATCACTGTTTCGCCCTATCAGTGCGTGGCTGAGGTGCAGCAAATTATGCGCACCTATCGTGTTTCCGGTCTACCGGTCATTGACGATGATAAACTGGTGGGAATCGTGACCAACCGTGACCTGCGTTTTGTCTCCGACGATGGATTGCGGGTCAACGATGTGATGACCTCGAAAAATCTGGTTACCGCACGCGAGGGTATTGACCTGCCGCATTGCAAGGCCCTGCTTCATGAGCATCGGATCGAAAAACTGTTGATTGTCGATGAGAACGGCCGTTTGAAGGGGCTGATTACCATTAAAGACATTGAAAAAATCAAGCAGTATCCCAACGCGGCCAAAGACAGTTACGGCCGTCTTTTGGCGGGCGCCGCTTTGGGGGTTGGCCCGGATATGCTGCCCCGCACCGAGGCCCTGATCAAGGCCAAGGTTGACGTGGTGGTGCTTGACTCGGCCCATGGGCATTCCGCCGGTATTCTCCGGGCCCTGCAGGAAATTAAGGCTCATTATCCGGATCTGCCTGTCATTGCCGGAAACATAGCCACTGCGGAGGCCACCGAGGCGCTGATCAAGTCCGGGGTGAATGCGGTTAAGGTCGGCGTTGGCCCGGGATCGATTTGTACCACTCGTATCGTCGCCGGTGTGGGCGTGCCCCAGCTAACGGCCTTGCAAAACTGTGTGGAAGCCGCCTCCAAGCATGGTATCCCGGTTATTGCCGATGGTGGGATAAAGTTTTCTGGCGATATGTGTAAGGCGCTCGGCATCGGTGCCGATGCGGTCATGATTGGTTCGCTCTTTGCCGGAACCGATGAAACCCCGGGCGAAACCTTCCTGTATCAAGGTCGTAAATACAAGGGGTATCGTGGCATGGGATCCATTGGTGCAATGAAGGACGGATCGAGTGACCGCTACTTCCAGGATCGGGAGAGCAGCAAGCTGGTGCCCGAAGGTATCGAGGGTAAGGTTCCATATCGTGGGCCGATCTCTGAGATGATCTATCAACTGCTTGGCGGTCTTCGTTCCGGCATGGGCTATGTTGGTGCGGCCACCATTGATGAGTTGCATCAAAAAGCGCGTTTTGTGCAGATTTCCACCGCTGGTCTGCGCGAATCCCATGTTCATGATGTTATCATCACCAAGGAAGCCCCGAACTATCGCACCGAAGGCCTGTAATCCCTTATTCCGAACCCTAATTGCATAGGTAGCCATGTCCACGCATACGCAGAAAATCATTATTCTTGACTTCGGTTCACAGACGACCCAGCTGATCGCTCGCCGTATTCGCGAGCAAAAGGTGTACAGCGAGATTCATCCTTATACATTGGAACTTGATCGTCTCAAGGCTATGCACCCAAGCGGAATTATCCTTTCCGGCGGCCCGGCGAGTGTCTATGACGAGGATGCCCCGATCAGCGATCCAGGTGTGTATGAACTCGGTGTCCCGGTGCTTGGAATTTGCTATGGTGCCCAGTTGATGACCGTGCAGCAGGGCGGTCGGGTGGAACGGGCGGAAAAGCGTGAGTTCGGCAAAGCCCAACTCAACGTTGAATATACCGGCGGAATTTTTGCCGGTATGGAGGTGGCACCGGGCCATTACCAGGTCTGGATGAGCCATGGCGATCGGATCGAGGAACTGGCGCCGGGATTTGTGGTTTCTGCCACCAGCGGCCATTCCCCCTACGCCGCCATCCGCCACAACGACAAGCCCTTTGTCGGTGTGCAGTTTCATCCCGAGGTTGCGCATACCCTGATCGGTACCGATATCCTGCGCAACTTCATCTTCGGCCTTTGCGGTTGCAAGCCGGATTGGACCATGCATTCCTTCATTGATGCCACAGTGGCGGCCATTCGCGCCAAGGTCGGATCCGATCAGGTTATCTGCGCTCTCTCCGGTGGTGTGGATTCCTCCGTGGTTGCGGCCATGGTACACCGGGCCATCGGCAATCAGCTGACCTGCATCTACGTCAACAATGGTCTGATGCGAACCGGTGAATCGGAAAGTGTGCTTCGTTTTTTTCGCGAAAAAACCGATCTCAACGTGATTGATATCGATGCAAGTGAACACTTCCTGAACACCCTTGACGGGGTGGCGGATCCCGAAGAAAAGCGTAAACGCATTGGCTACGGCTTCATCGAGATCTTCGAGGCCGAGGCCAAGAAGCTCGGTGCTGTCCGCTACCTGGCTCAGGGAACCTTGTATCCGGACGTGATCGAATCGGTCGTCTTTCGCGGCAAGGCCCCGATCAAGTCGCACCATAATGTCGGTGGCCTGCCCGAACGGATGCAGCTGGAACTGATCGAACCGTTGCGGGAACTGTTCAAAGACGAGGTGCGTGAGCTTGGACTTGAGCTTGGTCTGCCCGAGGAAGCCATCTACCGGCAACCGTTCCCCGGTCCTGGGCTTGGTATTCGCATCATGGGTGCCATTACAGCTGAACGTTTGAACATCCTCCGGCAGGCTGATGTTCTTGTTCTCGAGGAGATGAAAGATAGCGGCTGGTATCGCAAAGTCTGGCAGTCCTTCGCCGTGTTGCTGCCGATCCAGACTGTGGGGGTTATGGGCGATGGGCGGACCTATGAGCACGTCATTGCCCTGCGTTGCGTGGACAGCCGGGATGCGATGACCGCCGATTGGTCACATCTCCCCTATGATCTTCTCGGGCGAATCTCCAACCGAATCATCAACGAGGTTCGCGGTGTCAATCGCGTGGTCTACGATATCTCCTCAAAACCGCCGTCGACCATTGAGTGGGAATAAACGGCCGTGTTGAGGAATATGTACGTATAGAGATAAATATTTTGTCGTTCTCGCAGATGGTTGCGGGAACGATATCTCCGTGCTTCTTAATCTTCGGTATGTTTGTCGTTCTCTTAAAAAAACACGAAAACGACGTCTCGTGCATTGTGTCCCACTGTTTTTAACTCGTGTTTTCGGTTATGTGGGGTTTCGATGCCACCATGATTGATGCACGTCCCCTTTTTTGTTTTTTATAAAATTCTTTAAATTTCATGCTCAAAACAGCCATTTACGTTGATGCTGAAAATATCAAGATGAGCGGTGGCTACGGCATGCGCTACGATGTGCTTGTCGATTTGGCCAATAACCATAACTCAGTGATGCTGCGGGCCAACTGCTATCTGGCAGAGGACCACGAACGAACCCAACGGGATAGCGAATACCGACAAAAGGTCTATTCCTACCACAATATTCTCCGGCAGTGCGGGTTCAAGATCATCAAAAAATATGTTCGCCGTTTCAAGGACGAGGATGGCAACATCACCACCAAGGCCAATGCCGATATGGATTTGGCCATAGATGCTCTGCTGCAGGCCCGCAACCTTGATCGGATCATCCTGCTTACCGGCGATGGCGATTTTCTCCGACTGATTATTGCCCTACAGAACATGGGCTGTCGGGTGGAGGTTATCGGTTTCCACAACGTCAACAAGGAATTACGCGAGGTTGCCGATTCGTACATCTCCGGATTCCTTGTCCCCGGGCTGCTGCCCATAACCGGAAGCTTCGGCGAAAACGGTGAACAATGGCAGCGGGGCACTGTCGCCAACTTTAACCAGGAACGCGGTTTCGGTTTTTTCCGCTACTACCGGTTGCAGAACAACATTTTGGAGTCGGAAACCGTATTTTTCCATCTTTCCAAATCGACTCTCGGTTCTGACCATTTCTTTCAGGAGCCACGCCGAATTTTTGAGTTCCGTGTGGTTGAGAATCCGGCCAATAACAACCGTTCCGAAGCCTGGGACATTCGCCTGCTCAAGGAAGGATAACCATCATGGTCGCGTACGCGGAGGTATTGCTTGCCGGTGATATAGGCGCGACTAAAACCGTGCTTGCCCTTTATGGGGCCTGGCCGGGAAAGCCATTGAGACAGCAGGTCTTCCGCAATGCCGATTATGGCGATTTCTGGTCGCTGTTGACGGATTTCCTCCAAGAGGGGGGGCGACTAAAACCTCTCACCGCCTGCCTGGGTGTCGCCGGACCGGTGATGGCCAACCATGTGCATATGACCAACCTCAATTGGTCAATTGACGGTGGGGAAATGTGTCGGCGTTTTGGGTTGCGGCAGGTGCATCTGATCAACGATTTGCTGGCCACGGCCGTGGGTGCTCTTCAACTGCCGGAAACGGAGTTGAAGGTGTTGAATCAGGGCCGAGCTCAGGAAAGGGCTGTTCAGGCCGTCCTCGCTCCAGGCAGTGGTTTGGGAGAGGGCTTTCTTGTCCCTTTGGGTGAATCCTTTGTGCCTTGCGCCTCCGAAGGAGGGCATGCCAGTTTTGCCCCCAGAAACGAGGTGCAGTCCGAGTTGCTGGCCTATATGCGTGCACGGCAAGAACACGTGTCCGTGGAGCAGGTCTGTTCAGGTTTGGCGATCCCCGATCTCTTTGCTTTCATGGCGACCCGGTTCCCGGTACCCCCCTGGTTAAGCGGACAACTGCAGCAGGCCGTTGACCCCACCCCGGTTATTCTCGGTGCCGCCATGCAGCCTACTCATGAGGGGGGCCCTTGTGAGGTCGCCTGTCAAACCCTGCAGCTTTTTTTGGATATCCTGGCGGATGAGGCCGCCAACCTGGTGCTGAAAACCCTAGCCTTTGGCGGCCTTTTCCTCGGCGGTGGCCTTTCTGCCCGGCTCCAATCCTGGATCGCCCCGGAGCATTTCATGGCCATATTTTGCCGCGGCACCTATGGTGAGCGCCTGTCCGAAGTGCCGGTGCGCATCATCCTCAACCCGGAGACCGCACTCCTGGGCGCGGCTGCTTATGGGGCCGGTGCCGTGGTGCGCTAACCCCTTACTCCTTTTTCAGTCTTTTTTTTCCTCTCGCCAGCCCGTGTCGTCCTTTGTCCTGTCCCAAATTCTGGTTGCCATTGCAATCGGATTTGATTTGGTTTCCTTCCAGTTCAAGAATAGGCAGCAGATCCTCGCCTGTTTATGTTGTTCCTGCCTGTTAATTGCCGCCCATTTCGCCTTGCTTGACCTGTGGACTGCTATGGGGCTAGCCTTTCTGGCCGCTATTCGTATGGTGGCAAGTTATCTTTCCACCTCAAAACGGGTGATGCTTTTTTTTATTGGGGCCTCGTTGTTGGTGGCCGGATTGACCTTTCATGGCCTGCTGAGTGTGTTGAGCTGCCTGGGAGCCATCTTCGGGACTATCAGCTCATTTTGCCGGGAGGATAAACAGTTGCGGTTGGTCATGATGTGTGCAACCAGCCTCTGGTTGGTACACAACATCTTTGCTTGTACTCCCATGGCGGTGCTTATGGAAGCCTTGTTCTTAGGCAGCAATCTGTTGGGGTATTATCGGTTTTACTTGAGGCGGGCAGGGAAAGCGGATGTGTCTTAACGTTAATGGACTCGAAAATGTTCCATCAGATGCTGGGATGGCTCAGCAAAAATACAGATATGCAAAGATTGGCTATTTCCCGGTGCGAAGGTAGATATAAGGTATATCGAGTGTCTGGCGAAACCGCTGCGCCGCACGAGACCGAAGTCCTTATGTTGCCATCAACGTTTTTTTGCTGGTACGGGAATATCCTTGAGCTGTAAATAAATTTCCCGGCTTATCCAGGCATCGGTAGCTGCGTATTGAATTTGCTTCGTGGTGAGTTCCGGCTTAGCCCAGTTGGTGGTTCGGGCTGATTTAGAGATGCGGACACCACAGATCAGGGCCGCGAGGCCACGAAGCCCCTGGTTATGGATGTTTCGCTGGCGAGCCATGTGGGCCAGGTCGATAAACCCGGTTGGGGAAAAGGGGGCTATGGTCTGCAAACTTTGTAGATCGAAATCAGGCGCCACCCCGGCTTTGATAGTGGCACTATTCTCCAGGATCTCGAGGATGGACGGAGGGAGGCCGGTGGACTGAAGTTGAAAAAGAAAGACCATCTCCGATGTCGCCAGTTGCAGCAGGCTTGGCTTGAATTTTTGTCCTTTTTTAAAGGCAGGTCGTGTTTCGGTGTCAAATCCGAGAACAGTCTGCTTGCCCAACCGGGCTGCAACCTTTTGGACCTCGGCAGTGCATGTCACCAGCTGCACTGGACCCTGCCAGCTGGCCAGAGGCAATTCGTTGATTGCTTCTTTGCTGATTTTTTTACCGTTGCTATGGCGTTCCTTAGCCCCTTGCCATCCACTGCCTACCAGCACATGTTACCTCATATCTGCATAACTACTTGATTCAACTCGTTGGAAACGGGTGCCCTGATCTACTCCATTTCTCATGGCCTGTCATATTCTTTACTTCTTTTTCTAAAATATAGCTTTGGTAGAATCACATTTTTGCACATCTATGTGCGATGAGGTTTTATTTTATTCAATTGTGTTACGTATGGCTCTTGTTGTTAACAAATATGAAGGTATTCTGGGGGTGGTAAGTGGGATAGGGGAAGGGCACAATTTTTGTTGATTCAGGAAAAAAGATGAGAACAATGTCGATGTTGCTGTAACATACTGTTTTCACGTTGTTGTAATTTTCATGCAATTGCATTTTATAGAGGCCACCATCAGGGCCTTTTCCTTTGAACCCCTTGCTCGACAAGGGGTTGCGGGAGTCTTGGAACAAAAATCGCGAAGCGGTCGCAGGAATACATCTTGCACTATACCCATTGGTGATGCCGTCGCTTCGAGGAAAGCGCCACTCCTTGTATGGCTCTGTTTTTTAGTGAGCCATTTCTCTGAATGTGAAGGACTTTTTACGAGTCCCTCAAATGTAAGTTATTCGTTTTTTCGAGTTCATCAGGATGAATATGAAGACAAATGCTCCCCCCCAGCGACCCCATGTCGATGCGAACAGCACGGCGGCACTTGAGGTACAGGCTCTCTATAATATTGTCAACTTGATCGGCTCGGCAGTGCATCTGGACACAACGCTTTCTTCGGTGCTTAAGGTATTGCATGATACTTTGCGCATGGAGCGGGCTACCCTTGCTTTGCTGGACGAGAGCGGGCGTCACCTGACCATTCGTGCTTCCTACGGGCTGAGTGTCGAGGAAGAGCAGCGAGGTGTCTACGGTCTAGACGAGGGAATTTACGGTCAGGTATTCAGTACGGGGTCCCCATTTGTGGTACCTGATGTGCACAGCGAGCCGCTTTTTCTCAACCGTACCGGCTCCCGGCCGAAAATATCTAAAACCAAGATTTCGTTTATCGGGGTACCGGTTCTGCTTTCAGCGGTGCCTGTCGGTGTTCTCAGTGTGGATCGACTTTTTGGCGCTGATATATCCTTTGAAGAGGATGTTCGTTTCCTGACCGTACTGGCCACCCTGATCGCTCAGTTTCTCAGCCTCAATCGTGCCATCCGTCAGGACCGTGAGCTGCTTGTCAAAGAGAACCTCAGTCTCAAGGAAAAGTTGCACGGGCGCTATCACCGCCATCAGATCATCGGCCAGTCCAAAACCATGCAGGAGGTCTATTGGTCGATTGAGCGAGTGGCCCCTTCCAGTGCGACCGTGCTGCTCCTTGGTGAGTCGGGAACCGGCAAGGAACTGGTGGCCCGGGCTGTGCATGATGCCAGCCCCCGTAAAAACGATGCTTTTATTAAGCTGAACTGCGCGGCTCTTCCGGAAAATCTGCTGGAAAGCGAGTTGTTCGGTCATGAAAAGGGCGCCTTTACCGGTGCGGTAGTGGCCCGGATCGGGCGGTTTGAACAGGCGGATCGTGGAACGATATTTCTCGATGAAATCGGCGAGTTACCGCTACTGTTGCAGGCCAAGTTGCTGCGGGTTCTCCAGGAGCAACAGTTTGAACGTTTGGGTGGCACCCGGACAATGGCCGTGGATGTGCGCATCATTGCCGCCACCAATGTCAGCTTGGAACGGGCAGTAGCCCTGGGGACTTTCCGTAATGACCTGTTTTACCGGCTCAACGTGGTGCCAATCAATCTGCCGCCCCTGCGTAAGCGGCGTGACGACATTCCATTGCTCCTTGATCACTTCTTGCGCTCCAGTAACAAACGCAACGAGAAAAATATGCGCATGTCTCGGGAATTTCTCGATTTTCTTATCGATTATAATTGGCCGGGTAACGTGCGTGAACTGCAGAATCTGGTCGAGCGGATGGTCATTCTCGCCAGCAGTGATGTCCTCCGGGTGGAAGATTTGCCGGAATACCTGATCAGCCCTGATTCCGGGCGCATACCACCGGCCATGGAAACCGTTTTGCCTCCTTCGGCGCACCCGCAGATTCCGCAGCCCATAGGGAGGAAATCACTCAAGGATTTGGAGCGCGAACAGGTGGAATCGGCCTTGATCCGCAACGGCTGGGTGCAGTCACGGGCCGCCCGAGAGCTAGGGCTCACCCAGCGGCAGATGGGTTACCGGATGAAAAAGTTTGATTTACATCGTCCGGAATATTGATGGACTCGTAATCAGTCCAACACATGCTGAAAGATGGGGGAGAAAAATCAAAGTTACAAAGCCCGCAATTTTTTAATTGTGGGCTAGCTCGTCTCGAATCGCCTGACCGAGTTTGCTGATCATATAAGGCTTTTTGAGGTATTGTCCCACGCCGATCTGGATCGCCTCGGCAATACGGTCGGTTTCAGAAAAACCACTGGTGATGATCGCTGGCTGCCCGGGAGCAAGGGGGAGAATACGGCGATAGGTATCCAGCCCATCCATGCCTTCGCCCAGAATCATATCAAGCAGCAAAAGATCAAATTTTTGCTCGCCTGCCAAACGGACAGCCTCCTCGCCGCTGACCGCGGTGGTGACCCTGTATCCCAATTCGGTGAGGATGGATGTGGCGATTTCCCGCTGTTCGAGGATGTCGTCAACCACGAGAATGTGCTCGCCCCGGCCCTGGTAGTCTTCCAAGCGAGTTTCCTGGAGTTGTTGGTTGTGGCTCTGGGCCGTTACCGGGAAATAGAGGATAAAGGTTGTGCCTATACCCTGGGTGCTCTCACAGTCGATATAGCCTTCATGATCCTTGACCGTACCCCAGACCACGGCCATTCCCAGGCCGGTGCCACTCTTGCCCATCTTTTTGCTGGAAAAAAATGGTTCAAATATTTTGTCTAGGTCCTCTGGATTGATGCCGCATCCCTGGTCCTTCACCTCCAGCACCACATACTCCCCCTGGCCGATTTTTTCATAAAGCCGCAGTGAGCTGTCCACATACCGGTTTTCGGTGCGGATTTGGATCTCGCCCCCCTGTTCCATGGACTCCGCCGCATTGGCCACCAGGTTCATAATTGTTTTTGCCAGGTGAACCGGCGAGCCGAGAATGTTGAACAGATCCGAGGTGCAGTCGGTGTAGACCCGTATCTGCGGATGATGCGATTGCAAGAGATGAAATTCTGGACTGGCCAGATAATCGGTCACCAGTTTATTGAGGTTGACCGGTTCGCGGACCGTAATGCTCCGTCGTGCCAGGGTGAGTAGATCCTGAACAATGGCCGCCGCCTTTTCGCCCGATTCCTTGATGGTCCGCAAGGGGATGTACAAGGGGCTCTCTGGGGGCAATTGCATCAACAGGAGATCGGGATAACTGACAATGCCAGAGAGAATATTGTTTAGGTCGTGGGCTACACCACCGGCCAGGGTCCCGATCATCTCCAATTTTTCTGCCCTGAGTAACCGTTCTTCCGCCTTTTGTCGCTCGCCGATTTCCTTCTGCAGTTCGCTGCTGCGCTGTTCAATGATTTTTTCCAGGTTTTCCTGGTGATGTGCCAATGCGGCCTCAGTAGCCTTGCGAACGTTGATTTCTTCGTTGAGGGTGCCCACGGTTCTGTACAGTTGTTCGATCATGACGTTAAAGGAATCCGTTAGGTCGCTGATCTCGTCCGAGCTACCGGTGGGGGGCGTAATTCGTTGGGAAAAATCGCCCCGGCGAACGGTCATGGTCACTCGCAGGATATCCTGGAGCCGTTGCACGATCAGCTGCCGGAACAAAAATACGATGATGGCGGAGAGAATCAGCAAAACGCAGCTTGCCCCGACCGCGTTGATACGAAAAATGCGGGCGAGGGGTTGTAATGTTTCATCCAGGTCCTGGTCGATGACAAAGATCCAATTGGTCCGTCGCAGGTGCTGAAAGACGGTAAGCATCGCCCCATTGGTCTCGTCATGGATGAATCTGCCTTTGGGGGTGTCGGCGATCCGCTGCAGTACATCTGCATACTCTTGGTTGGAAAGTAGGCTCGCGTTGTTGCGGGAACTCCCAAGGAGCTGCCGGTTGGCATCAATGAGAAAGGCGTAGCCGTATTGTTTGACTTTAAAATCTTCGAGGAAGAGGGTGTTGAAAATCGTGAAATCGATCACCCCTCCCAGCACGCCGATTACCTCTCCCTGGACCATCATAGGGGCTGCAACGGTAAACGTTTTATGGTCGGAAAAGCGGCTGACAATGACATCAGAGATCACTGGTTTGCCGCGTAATGCCTCCTTAAAATAGGGTCGGTCTGCAAGGCGCACGGTCGGTGATATGAGGCGGCTATGGGGGGAGATGGCGACTATCTCACCTTGGAGATTGGCAAGGAAGATGCTCTCGTACTGCTGGTAGCCGGTCTTGAGGTTCGCAAGCAGATCAAACGCGCCTTGCCGGGCACTGCGTCCGTAATAGCCGCCTTCGGTGAGCGTTTCGATCAGTACATCCTGGCGTGTCCAGGCAACGATGTCGATAGTGCGCGCCTGGAGCCAGCTATCGATTAGGTCGGCAGAAAGGGCGACTTCCCTATCCAGCCGTTTGGTCAATTCCTGGCGGACAATGGCCCGGGCATTGAAATGTTCCATCACCAGGACAGCCGTCAGACCGATAGCTATGATAGCCAGGGTCGGGAAAAGGATTTTTCTGCTCAGTCCAGGGTGCATACCTTTAGCGAATAACCAACTCGGCACGTTTGATAATGCTGTAGGGGATCTGAATGCCGAGATACTCGGCCGTATGTAGGTTGAGTTGAATCCGTCCCTGGTCGGTAGGGTGTACCTGGAAATCATCGGGACGTTTGCCGGCAAGGATTTCCTTGGCGATATGGCCTGCTGCCACGCCTTGTTCCCGCATGGAAACGGATACGCCGCAGAGGATCCCGGATCCAGCGGCACTGTCAAAAAAACCCACTGTGGGCAGGTGGTAATTCTCGTTGATTATGCGAATCAGTTCTTGCTCTGATACCTTGGTGGTATCGGTTGCACTGCGGGTAATGGTACGCAGTACATAGAGGCCGACCGCATCGATCTGGTCACGGTAGGTATCCAGTGCCTTTTTCCAAGCGATAAGTGTCAGTGGTTGCTCGTAAGCGACCACCGTTACAGGCAGCGACAGGGTTTTGCAGTAGGCGATCAGAGGGTCGGTGGTTGCCGATTTGTCCGCCATGATCAATAACCGTTGAACCTGCGGCTGTATCTTGAGCAGCAGCTCGATACTTTCGCGGACATTGGGTCGCTCGAGCACCCCGGTGACATTGACTGCCGGAAAACCATACTCCTCGGGTTGCTTGTTGACGCCACTGAACACAAACCAGGGTGGCCCCGGCTTACCGGCATAATCTTTGGCAAAGTATTGCTGGGCGTTGTCGTCCATGGTGATGACCACCTCTGGTCGGTATTCCACCACGATTTTTTGGGCCTGTTTTCCCGCAGATTGCTTCCACTGTTCATCGGTGCGGCGTTTCGTGTCCATATAAAAGGAGCGAATTTGGTAGTTGCCTCCGGTCAGAGCATCCTCGATACCCTTATCCATCTCCACCACATGCTCCAACTGGTTCTGATGGTAGCTATGTACCACCAGGATTTTGCGGGGCTGGGCGTTGTCGGCCCATGTTGGCCAAGCGAAAAGAGCGCTGATGTGTACAAGGAGAAGGATGCGCAGGATTGGCGAGGTGTTGGGCATAATGTTTGCGCGGTTTTCACTGGTAGATGTTGAAGGGGGCCGTGTGCTTAAAATGGTGGCACAGATGGGAGGGCATTGCAACGTTTGGGGCTAAAAAGATTGAAAAAAAACCTTTCTTTGTGGCGCTATTTTTTCTATTCTGCAGGCATGGTAACTATTCTCGTTTAGTCTCCCTGAATCCGTGGAGGCGGGATGTTTTGCGCATGTATTTTTTGTCATTCCTTCAACTACACCGTCGCCTTTTCGGACGTTAATCAGCACGTCGACTTCATTTTTCGTAACCATCCGATAAAGCTTTTTTAATCGGAATGCCACAAGCAGCGAAGCTGACGCGTAAATGAACGCTCACCGATTCAGGCTTCTGCGATTTATTCCCTGAAATTTTTGGAGTGCAATCCCTTGAAACCGACAGATATTGAGGATCCGCAATATTTTCACAAGGTGATCGATTGCCAGTTCGCCTGTCCCGCCCATACCGAGGTGCCGGAGTATATCCGTTTGATCAGTGAAAAGCTTTATACCGAGGCATATCTGCTCAACTGGGCATCCAACGTTTTTCCCGGTGTGCTCGGCAGGGTTTGCGATCGTCCCTGTGAACCAGCCTGCCGCCGCGGAAGGGTGGAAAAAGAACCGGTGGCTATCTGCCGTTTGAAACGACTTTGCGCCGATAACCGCGATGAGGTGTTGCCGCTTTTACCACAAATCCCCGAGGGAAAAAATGGCAAACGCATCGCCCTGATCGGTGCCGGTCCAGCTTCGCTTACCGTGGCTCGGGATCTGCTGCCGCTTGGCTACCGGATCGACCTCTTTGATGATCAGTCCCAAGGTGGCGGCTTTATGCGCAGCCAGCTGCCCTCTTTCCGTTTGCCGGAATCAGTGTTGGCCACCGAGGTCAACTATATCCTTGATATGGGGGTGAGTACCCATTTCAACCATAGGGTTGAGAGTTTGAAATCGGTTGTTTCCCAGGGCTACGATGCGGTATTTGTCGGTACCGGAGCTCCCCGTGGACGTGATCTGCCCGATCTGCCGGGACGTCAAGAGGGGGATGCCTGGATTCATGTGGGCATCGATTGGCTGGCTGGGGTGGTCTTTGGTCATGTGAAGACCGTTGGCAAAAGGGTATTGGTCCTTGGCGGCGGCAATACGGCCATGGACTGCTGCCGGACAGCCCGGCGGTTGGGCGGGGAAGAGGTGAGCGTGGTGGTGCGTTCCCCCAAGGAGGAGATGAAAGCCTCTCCCTGGGAGATCGAGGAGGCCATGCATGAGGATATACCCATTCTCGATAACCATGTCCCCTTGGAGTTTGTCGTTGAAGATGGGCGATTGGTGGGTATGCGTTTTGATCGGGTGCAGGCGGTTTGGGATGAGAGCGGCAAGCGGCATCTGTGCTCCACCGGTGAGGAACCGATATTCCTGCCTTGTGACGAGGTGCTGCTAGCGGTGGGACAGCTCAATGCTTTTCCGTGGATCGAAGCCGATGCCGGGGTCGAGTTTACGCCCCAGGGGTTGCCCAAACTTGATCCGCAAACCCTACAGTCCACCCATGCCCAAGTCTTTTTCGGAGGCGATGCAGCTTTTGGCCCGCGCAACATTATCACCGCCGTGGCTCACGGGCATGAGGCGGCGATCTCAATTCACCTGCTTTGCCAAGGCCATTCCCTTGACGAGCGGCCGGCACCGCGGGTCAATCTTGCCGGGCAGAAGATGGGGGTGCATGACTGGCTCTACCATAATCAGGTCTCCGAGACCAACCGCCAGGCCGTGCCCATGCTAGCCAAGGCCAAGACGTTGAAAGACAGGTTGCTTGAGGTCGAGCTTGGCTTTGATCGGCAGATCGGCCAGACCGAATCCTTGCGTTGTCTGAACTGCGATGTGCAGACCGTGTTTCATGCGGATCTTTGCATCGAGTGCGACGCCTGTGTCGATGCCTGTCCGGAGAGCTGCATCAATTTTGTCGACAACGGCCCTGAGGAGGAGTTACGCTCCCGACTGAAAGCTCCGGCCTCAAACCTACAGCAGAGCCTGTATGTCTCCGGCCCGCTTTCCACTGGCCGGGTAATGGTCAAGGACGAGAACGTCTGCCTGCATTGCGGCATCTGTGCAGAGCGTTGTCCGACTTCGGCATGGGAAATGCAAAAATTTCTTTATCATTCAGCACAGGCGGGGCAGTTATGAAACAGTTGCAAGGCGTTAACGATTTTGTGATCCGTTTTGCCAACGTGAACGGTTCCGGTTCGGCCAGCGCCAACAACCTCTTTGCCAAGGCCGTTTTTCGTATGGGGGTGCCAGTCAGCCCGAAGAATATTTTTCCTTCCAATATCCAGGGCTTGCCAACCTGGTACGAAGTGCGGGTTAACGAGCAGGGCTACGTCGGTCGTCGCGGCGATGTCGACATGGTGGTGGCGGTCAATGGACAGACCTTGCGTCAGGATTATGAAACTCTGGCCCCGGGCGGTTACTTCCTTTATGATTCCTCCAAACCCCTGCCCGAGAATTTTCAGCGTGACGATATCACCGTCATCGGCATCCCGTTGACCATTCTCTGCAATGAGACCTTTGAAAACCCGCGCATGCGGCCTCTGTTGAAAAATATTATTTATGTCGGTGCATTGGCTGCACTACTTGATATGGAACTGCAGGTATTGATCGATTCGCTCAACAAGCAGTTCCGCAAAAATCCGAAATTGGCCGGACCTAACATTCGTGCCTTGGAGTTGGGATTTGCGTATGGCCAGGAACATTATCCGCACACCTGCCAGCTGAAGATTCGCCGCTCCACTCAGGTGGGCAATGCGATCATCATGGACGGCAACAGCGCCGCCGCTTTGGGGGCAATCTACGCCGGTGCCACAGTGGTCGGTTGGTATCCCATAACCCCTTCCACCTCGATCATCGAGGCGTTTGGCCGTTATGCGGAAAAATTCCGGATCGAACCCGAAACCGGGCGAATCAAGGCCGCCATTGTCCAGGCCGAAGATGAGCTGGCCGCCATTGGTATTGTTATCGGAGCCTCCTGGAACGGCGCCCGGGCATTCACCGCCACCTCCGGGCCCGGTATTTCGTTGATGAGCGAGTTTTTAGGCTTAGCCTATTTCGGCGAAATTCCAGCAGTATTGATTGATGTTCAGCGGGCCGGTCCCTCCACCGGTATGCCCACGCGTACGCAGCAGTCGGATGTGTTGACCTGCGCCTATGCCTCCCACGGCGATACCAAACATCCGCTCCTGTTTCCCTGTGATCCCCAGGAGTGTTTTGAGATGACCGCCGATGCCTTTGATCTGGCGGAACGGCTACAGACTCCGGTGATGGTGATGAGCGATCTTGATCTGGGGATGAATGATCATTTTGGCCCCCCGCTCAACTGGGATTCAGAGCGTCGTTATGACCGGGGCAAGGTGCTGGATGCCGAGCAACTCGAGGCCCTGACCACCCGTTGGGGCCGGTACAAGGATACCGATGGCGATGGCATCTGTTACCGGACCTATCCGGGGACCCATCCCGAGAAAGGGGTGTATTTTACCCGGGGCACTTCCCGCGATGAGTACTCTGCGTACACGGAAGACAGCAATGCCTACATCGCCAATATGGAACGCTTGCTGCTCAAATGGGAAACCGCCAAACGACTTCTGCCCCTGGCGCGGATCAAGCTGCCCCATCCCCGGGCTCGGCTGGGTGCGGTATTTTACGGCAGCACGGCACCGGCGGCTTATGAGGCCATTGAACATATGCGTCAGCGGGGTATCGCCATCAACACCATGCGTTTGCGGGCGTTTCCGTTCCAGCAGGAGGTGCTTGATTTTATCAATAACCATGAGCTGGTTTTTGTGATCGAACAGAACCGCGACGGACAGATGCGAACCCTACTGATCAACGAAGGCGGTTTGCCTTCACAGAAGCTGATCCACATCGGCTGCTACGACGGTTTGCCCGTTGCCAGCCGCTTTCTTGTCCGTGCCCTGGAAAAAGCACTGGGGGAACGCGGCGTCATTCTGCAGCAACTTGCTTCCCAAGGAGGTGGCCAATGACCTTCCAGCGTCCGACCTTTCGTCATCCCGAACTACCGCCCAATGCCGCCGGTTATAATCGGAGCGACTATGAGGGCGGAATTTCGACCTTATGCGCTGGCTGCGGCCATGACTCCATCTGTAACGCCATCATTCAGTCCTGCTTTGAGCTGGCCCTGCCGCCGCACCGGGTGGTCAAGATGTCCGGAATAGGCTGTTCTTCCAAAACCCCGGCCTATTTCCTGGGGAAATCGCACGGATTCAACTCGGTGCACGGACGGATGCCCTCCATCGCCACCGGTGCCAATATGGCCAACCGCGATTTGGTTTACCTGGGCGTTTCCGGTGATGGCGATACTGCCTCTATCGGTATGGGCCAGTTTGTGCATGCAGTGCGCCGTAACCTCAATATGCTCTATATTGTGATGAATAACGGCTGCTACGGTTTGACCAAGGGCCAATACTCTGCCACCGCCGACAAGGGGTCCAAGAGCAAGAAGGGCAGTGTCAATGCGCTTGAGTCGATTGATTTGTGCGAACTGGCTATCCAACTTGGTGCCGGATTCGTGGCCCGCAGTTTTTCCGGCGATAAACAACAACTGATCCCGTTGATCAAGGCCGGGCTGTCTCACAAGGGGCTCTCTTTTATCGATGTGATCTCTCCCTGCGTAACCTTTAACAATAACCCGGAATCGACCAAGAGTTATCACTGGGTTCGCGAGCACAGCGAAGCAACCAATACCTTTGATGTGGTTCCTTTCCGCCAGACCATCAGCACCGAGTATGAGGATGATACGGTTCAAGAGGTGGTCCTCCACGACGATTCGGTGATTCATCTGCACAAACATGAGATCGCGCCGGATGTTACCGACCGCCGTCAAGCCATAGATAATCTGGAGGACCATAAGGCCCAGGGGATGATTCTCACCGGGGTGTTGTATGTCAATCCCGAATCCCTCGATACCCACGATATTCTCAATACCTGCGATCAACCCCTCAACACCCTGGGCGAGCCCGAGCTCTGTCCCGGTATCGAGGTGTTGGAAGGGATCAACGACAGTTACCGATAACCCGATTGACTTTGACGACAAGTGCACTCCTACATTGGTGACGTTATGAGTTTTTCAATATCTTTGATCCAGTTGAACCGTTTATTTCGTCGTATTCTCAATCATCTGGTCATGCTGTCGGCCTTGGGCCTGGTGGCTTGCACGGATCTTGGCGATACGGCACAGGTTACGGTTTCCGGCCAAGAGCAAACCGTTTACGTTGATCCCGGTCAATTTCCAGCCGGCAAAGGCACGGTTTTAGCCAAACAGCCCTGTGTGGGGAACTATCATGCCTACCGAATCACCGGTGATTTTGCCGGATATGCACGCCTGCAGCAGTTTGTCGAACAGATGGTGTCCAAGCACGGCTTTGATCGGGAATATCTCCAAGGGCTTTTTTCCCAGGCTAAACGGAAGGATTGGACGCTCAACTATTTTGCCAAGAGCGATAAGTCGCTTAAGCTGCCGCCAGGAAAAGGGAGTTGGACCCGATACCGGGCCAAGTTTCTTGATGAGCGCCATATTGGTGCCGGGGCTGAATTTGCCCGTCGCTATCGAGCAGCCCTGCAGCGTGCCACTCGAATGTACGGTGTACCCGAGGAGTACATCCTGGGGATCATGGCCATAGAGACCAATTTCGGCAGCAATCTCGGGAGCCATCGAGTTCTTGATGCCCTGACCACGTTGGGCTTTGATTATACCCGCCGTGGCCCTTTTTTCCGGGATGAGCTTGAGGAGTTTTTGCTGATGGCTCGCAGTGAAGGCATTGATCCGGCCCGACCCAAGGGGTCCTTTGCCGGTGCCATGGGGCTTGGTCAGTTCATGCCCAGTAGTTTTCGCAAATGGGGGGTGGATTTCGACGGGGACGGGCATCGCGACCTTTGGAACCCCGAGGACGCCATCGGCAGTATTGCCAACTATTTTGCCCAACATGGTTGGCAGCCCGGTCAGCCGGTGATTTCGCCGCTCGTGGCCAAGGGGACGGTCAATTTGCAGGCTGGTTTTGATACCCGATACACTCCATCCCGCCTTTCTAAAGCTGGTTTGTCCCCAGCGCGTCCCTGTAAACCCTCCGAGCAGGTGTGTTTGCTCCTTCTGCGGCATCAGCAGTTAGACCAGTACCTGATCGGATATTCCAACTTCTACACCATCACTCGTTATAACCACAGCACTCACTACGCCATGGCTGTTCACGAATTGGCCCAGGCCATTAAACATCGCCTGTAAAATTATAAAAAGAAGAATAGGTCAGGCACCAGAACTTGCTATGGTTATCAGATCGCAGGTTCTGGTGTTGTGGTGTGCAGTGCTGTGTACACTGCTAGGGCGACATCGTACTTCCGTACAGGCTTCATTAAATATTGGTGTAAACCTTTTTCTTGTGCATTCTCTGTCGTAATTTCCTCACTGAAACCGGAACAAAGAACAAAAGGAATGGCGATTCCCATTGCACGGGTCTGCTCCAGCAAGGCTAATCCATTGAGCTTTGGCATATTAAAGTCTGAGATGATCAGCTGGTATTGCCTGTGATTCCGCCGCAGCTCGTCCAAACATTGTACCGGGTCGGTAAATCCGGTTGCCTTGTACCCCAGTGAGGTAAGGATTTGGCATCCCATGGTCATCAAGGGCTCTTCGTCGTCAACCCAAATTAGGTGTTCACTATTTCCATAGAGGATATTCTCTGAGATGACAGCCTGTGGCGCAGTGAGTTGTTGGGTGATCGGCAAATGGATGATAAAGGTGGTTCCTTGGCCAGCCTCACTTTCGACATGGATATCACCGGAGAGATCGGTGACGATGGCGTGCACCACGGAGAGCCCAAGGCCAGTCCCTTTACCGATTTCTTTGGTGGTGAAAAAAGGTTCGAAAATTCTCCGCATTACATCCGGTTGCATGCCGGGGCCTGTGTCGCTGATGGTCAGGCGAACGAAATCGCCTGATTGCACATGAAGGGCAAACGCCTCTTGCTCGTCAAGAGGAACTCGTTCAATTGCAAGTCGAAGTGTTCCTCCTTCCCTTGCCATAGCATAACAGGCATTGGTGCAGATGTTCATCACGATTTGGTGGATTTGTGTTGGGTCGGCCATGATTTGTCCCACCTCCTGTTTGAGATCAAGCTCTATAGCGATTGAGGAGGAGGTCGCGGCGCGGATTAGTTTCATGGCCTCTTTGATGATGGGAACTATTTCAAGCGGTTGTTTTGCTTGGTTGGTTTGTCGGGAAAAGGCGAGTATTTGTTGAACCAGTTTAGCTGCCCGGTCTCCGGCAGAGAGGATGACCTGAAGGGCTTTGGCCACTGGAGTTCCTTGTTCGGCCTGGGTGGTTGCTAATTCAGCATAACCTATGATAGCCGCGAGGATGTTGTTGAAATCATGGGCAATTCCTCCTGCAAGGGTTCCAAGAGCCTCCATCTTTTGGGTTTGCTGGAGTTGATTCTCCAGTGTCTGTTTTTGTAACTCGGCTTCGCGTCCGGCGGTTATATCGGTGATTACGCCAAAACTCCCGATAATCGCTCCATGCTTATCCTGTAGTAACGCCGGAGAGACGGAAGAAAGGAGAGTCCCACCATCTTTTTTTTGCCAGGTTATTTCATAAGGGGATACTATACCGTTCTTTTTGTGATCGAGCTGTTGGCGAAGAAAGATGTCTTTTTCATCCTCCAATAAGAATGTGGTCAGGGGGTGTGTCGCAAGTTCCTCCACTGAATACCCCAGCATTTCACCGAGCCGGGCATTACAGTAGGTGATTATTCCTTGGGTGTCGATCACGACTAACCCCTCACGCATGGTTTCTAAAAGGGTGGCATATTTGTATTCGCTATCGCGAAGCGCTTGTTCCGTGATTTTGCGCGTATTGATCTCTTCAACCAGTTGATTGTTCTGGATTTGTAATTGGCTGGTCCGTCTTTCAACCATTTCCTCCAGTTTTTCGTTGGCTTTTCTGAGGGCTTTGGCTGCCGCGTCACGGCGAAGCTGAGCTTTGGCGAGAAAATAGGAAAAAAGTGCCAGGATAAGAAGCAACACCGCGGCGCCACCCAGCGTTTGTTGGCGCAAGTTAAACAGGGAGCGGGCAATTAATTCTTGCGGAACCAGGGAAACGATTTTCCAGAAATAGTCGGTGGTTGCAATTGCACCTTGACTATTTCCCGTCGCCGACGCCGAACCGGTACTTGAAATAATTCCCGCATGAAGAGGCCGGACCGTGGTGTGCGTGTACAGGCCGTTGTGATGCATTGTTTGACCAGATTCCATGCCGTTGATAATCGAGGACCAAAGTTTTGGTTCTTCTTGTTTGAGCGTTTGCTTGAGCCGGTCCGAATACATGAAACCCCATTCTTGGCCCGGCTTGCCGAAAAGCCAGTAGCCGTCACGGTTGAGTAACATAAATTTTCCGGCTTGGCGGTTACCCCATTTACCGAGTGTGTCAAGGAGCGTTCTCGCCTTATAATTTATGAGGACAATCCCGAGTTTCTTCCCAGAAGGATCTACTGTCACTTGACCAAAGCGAATCATTGGCTTCAACGGTTGTTCGATCTGGCCATATTCTATATTGAGATCCAGCGGAGAAATATAAGTTTGATGAAGATCGAGTTTGTAGGAATCCTTGAAATAGTAGCGTTGATGTTTGTCCTGCAACTCTCCGGCTTCAACTAATAACGGTCCGTTGGGAGCATTGTTGACCCGAATACGTTCCCAGCCGTGTGTGTCAAGTAGGCGTATTTGATCATACAATGGATGGCTTTCGGCGAATGCCAGAAATGTTTGTTCCAGCAGGTGAAATGGCTGTGTCTTCTTCTCATTGAGGTGTTGGGCAAAGAAGACGTTCGTGATGCTGGTTAAAAAGGAGAGGTCTTCAAGGATGGGATCAATGCAGTTATGAATGAGTTCTTTCCCTATATCTGCTGCAATGAGTTCTTTTTGTGTGAGTGAGTTGATATGATTTTGCTGTTCCCGCTTATAGATCCAAAATATGCTTGAAAGAATAAGTAAAGCAGCGGGTATAAAAATACGAAGCGAATGCCTGATGGTAGAAATGTTTGTGGGAGTATTTTTCTCAGGCGAATTCTGCATCCTTCCCAAACTCCTAAGTGAAAGGGGAACGAGATCGGTCGTTCTTGCCTCAAGGTGTGGGGTTTGACCTGATCTCCATTGTCTCTATGAATATTGTTGCATATCAAAATATGACAAGTCAAGTGGAACCGAAAATCGTATTTTTATCTGAATTGCCATTCTTTTTGTCGTTTAATTAACACCGCTTTGGGCTACAGGTTTAACTGCCGTCGAATACGGCGTAGTTCTCAATTTCCCCGGAATGAGCTTGTTTTCTTACGGAAAACGAGCAATGAGTTACTCTTGGCTGCCTTTGTTTATGGGTATCTTGAATAATTGATGGACTCGTAAAAAGTCCATCACACTCTAAAAGATGGCTAGGTAAAAACACAGATATACAAGGAGCGGTGTTTTTACCGGCTCGAAGGCATACATAAGGTATGTCGAGCGTCGGGAAAAAAGCTGCGACGCAGTAGATCAAAGTTTTTACGACGCCATCATAATTGTTTTTTCTGCCAATCTCGGCGTTATGCTTTAAATTTTATCCTCGTAATATCATGTAGATGCCTGCGGTAAAGTTTTGAGCACGTCAAAATGCTGCAAATAAAAAAGGGCGCATCGAAATATCGATGCGCCCTTTTGCCGTAGAGGATGGATCTTTTACAGAAATAGGTAGGTGGCTGCAAGACCGGCGATGGACATGGTAATGGTGTATGGCATGGCAAGCCAGACCATCCGGCCGTAGGAGAGGCGGATAACCGGGGCCAGGGCCGAGGTCAGCAGAAAGAGGAAAGCCGCCTGGCCGTTAGGCGTGGCCACACTGGGGATGTTGGTGCCGGTGTTGATCGCAACCGCCAGTTTGTCGAAGTGATGCATCAGGGCTCCGGCCTTGGACGCAGCCTCGGCCGGCAGCGTGGCCAGCACGTCGGCACGAGCCAGGGTCGGATCGGTGAGTTTCTGCATCAATTCTTGTCCGCTCATGCCGATGTTGGGGATGGCATTGAGCATCTGGATAAAATGTATTTTGGTTTCCGAGATATAGACCGTGGCGACGAAGACGTTATCGGAGATGGCCGAAAGCAGACCATTGGCAATGTAATAGGCTGCCAATTGGGACTGACCTTGCAGGCTCAATACATAGTTGATGATCGGGGCAAAGAGGTGCTGCTCGTGGATAACGGCAACGATGGTGAAGAAGACGACCAGAAGGGCAGTAAAGGGCAGTGCCTCTTCAAAGGCGTGGCCGATCTGGTGCTCTTCGGTGACGCCGTTTATGGCGGTCAGGAAGACAATAACGGAAAGGCCGATCAGGCCCACCGCAGCCAGGTGGAAGGCCAGGGCGAGGATCAGCCAGATACCGGCAATAGCTTGGGTGGCCAATTTGATTTTTCCTTTGGCGCCCCGCTTCGCCTCCATTTTCATCTCAGTTTCCAGGAGGTGCGAGCGGATGTTGCCGGGCATCTCAAAACCGTAGGTGAACCATTTCTTTTTTTCCACCATGTAGCAGGTGGACAGGCCGACCACCAATACCGGGAGGGACACCGGAGCCACCTCCAGAAAGAATTCCACAAAGTGCCAGCCCATGACCCCGCCAACCAGCAGGTTCTGCGGCTCGCCGACCAACGTACAGACACCACCCAGAGCAGTGCCAACCGCACCATGCATCATCAGGTTGCGGAGAAATCCACGGAACTGTTTGAGATCTTCCTGTTCTTTTTCCTTGAGCGCTAAATCGCTGGTCAGATCATGCACGGCACCACTGCCGTCCTGGCCGGAAACGTAGCGATGATAAATTTCATAGAACCCGTAGGCGACCGCAATAATGACCGCGGTAACCGTCAGCGCATCAAGAAAGGCTGAGAGAAAGGCACCGGCAAAGCAGAACAAAAGGGAAATTTTGTACTTGGATTGTACCTGCACCAGGATGCGGGTAAAGGTAAATCGCAAGAAATCCTTCATGAAGTAGATGCCCGCCACCATGAAGATCAACAACAGGATAACCTCGAAGTTGGCCAGGGCTTCGTGGTACACGGTTTCCGGCTTGGTCATGCCAATGAATACCGCTTCCAGGGCAAGCAAGCCGCCGGCCGGTAGCGGATAGCATTTCAGTGCCATGGCCAGGGTGAAGATGAATTCAGCGATTAGGATCCAGCCGGCGATGAATGAGCCGTAAGCATCCAGTAAAATGGGGTTAGCCACCAAAAACGCAAGGATGGTGAACTTGTACCAGAGTGGGGCATTGCCGAGGAAATTGCTGGCAAATGCTTTGGGGTAGGACTGGGACATCGTTTGTTCTCCTGATTTGAAGACTCGTTGTTGACCGCCCGGTGCTTGAGAGCGAGGCGGCATCATTCCTGTGAAGGCTCCCCGATGTATGGCCACTCCATCGAAAGCCGCATGATACAACCCGTGGGGAAGGTCATCCTCCCGCACGCTTGACGGTGTAACCGAGTTTTTCCAGCGCATTCACCAGCGTGTCCCGGTGTTCTCCTTGAATTTCGATTACCCCTTCTTTGATAGCGCCGCCGGCACCACACTGTTTTTTTAACTGCCCGGCCAGTTTGCGGAGTTGTTCAGGGGTAAGAGCCAGTCCGCTGACAGTGGTGACACCACTGCCTTTGCGCCCCTTGGTCTGTCTGCCCACGCGAACAATACCGTCACCGGTTTTGGGGGAAGCCGGTGATGCGCAGTCGCATTCGGCCTTGGCCCTGCCGCATCCCGGGCACAGTCTGCCGTGTTCTGTTGAGTACACTGAAACAGTATCAAATGAGGACTTCGTTACCATCTTTAACTCGTTCTTTCAATGATTACCGGATGTTTCCGGTTGATTTTTCATTCGCCACCGGAGGACTTCGTCGTTCAAAAAAGGCTTTGTTGTTTCATATCGTTTCGGCACGCGCCAGGGTGTTCGTTCGAGGGTGACCTTCTTTTCAGGCGGACTTATTCGATAAAATTGACGGCCATAATTGGAAACGAACCCAGGCAGTTGAGCCAGAGCGTTGTTTTCCTCAAAGAGTTGGGTCAACATCGGCAGGGCCACGGGGGCCGAAAAAATCCCGGCCGCACAACCGCAGCATTCTTTTTTGTGGCGGGGATGTGGGGCTGAATCCGAACCAAAGAACAGACGGGGATGACCACTGAAGACGGCCCGACGAAGGGCCTCGCGGTCCCGCGATGTTTTGGCTATCGGTTTGCAGAACAGATCCGGCTGCAATGATCCGCCGGCCACATCATCCAGCGTGATCAACAGATGGTGCAGGGTAACCGTGGCCGCTACGTTATCAAAACGATCCAGAAACTCCACCGCCTCTGCAGTCGTGATGTGCTCCATCACGATCCGCAGTCGGGGAAAATTTTCGGCAAGCCATTGGTACACAGTGAGAAATTCCCGTTCCCGATCCATGACAAAACCACTGGTTTCTCCGTGGATGAGCAGGGGAATATCCAACTCTTCCAGCAGTGCCACTGTCTCGCCGATATGGTTAAAATCACGGACTCCGCCTTCGCTTTGGGTGGTGATTCCGGCGGGGTAGAGCTTTAAGCCGATGATCTCATCTTTCGCTGCCAACAACTCTTCACGGTTGTAGTCGCGGAAGAACAAGGTCATGTAGGGGGTGAAGGGTTCGGCGCCGCAGGCCTGGAGGATTTGCCGACGGTACGTGCGTAGCCGTTCAAGACTATCCACCGGTTGGATCAGGTTTGGCATAACTACCCCGCCGGCAAACTGGGCAGCGCTGAAGGGAGTCACCAGTTTCAACATGTCCTCTTCCCGCAGGTGTAGGTGCAGATCAAGGGGGGTATCGATGGTCAGTTCCATGGTTACTTTCGGCTGTTTTTTGGGGGGAGGACATCGGTGATCGAACCCTCGACCATCTCGGCGGCAAAGGCAAAGGTTTCGGCCAGGGTGGGATGGGCGTGGATGGTTTTTCCGATCTGCTCGGCTGTGGCACCAAGTTCCAGAGCCAAGACGGCCTCGTGGATCAGTTCACCGGCATTGGCACCACAGATACCGGCTCCCAGGAGAACACCGGTCTCTTTGTCGAACAGAGCTTTGCACACCCCGTTTCCCGCTCCGGAACTCAGCGCCCGTCCGCTGGCTCCCCAAGGGAACTTGCCTTTGTTGAACGCGATGCCATGTTGTTGGGCCTCTTTTTCGGTCAGTCCCATCCAGGCTATTTCCGGTGAGGTATAGGCTACCGAGGGAATGCTTTTTGGTGCAAAGGAGGCTGATTTTCCGGCAATAACTTCTGCCGCAACCTTAGCCTGATGGGTTGCCTTATGGGCCAACATGGGTTCACCAACCACATCGCCGATGGCGTAGATATGGGGCAGGGCGGTTTGTTGTTGCCGGTTGACCGGGATGAACCCTCGAGCATCCACGTTTATGCCGATTGACTCCAACCCCAGCCCCTTGGTATTGGGGAATCGGCCAACAGCCACCAACACCGCGTCAAAGAGTCCACTGCCGCTGGTTTTGCCTTCAAAACAGACATCTATCCCGGCACTAAGCGGTGCCATCTGCGCTACTCGGGTTTCGGTGTGAATGGGGTATTGCTTCTTTAACTTGAGAAAGAGTGGTTGTACCAGATCACGGTCAGCCGGCGGGATGATTTGGTTCTGCAACTCGACCACGGTGATTTCCGAACCAAGGGCGTGATAAATTTGCGCCATTTCCAGGCCGATAATGCCCGCGCCAACGATCAAGAGGCGTCCCGGAATATTGGTCAGGGCAAGGGCATCGGTGGAATCCCAGATACGCGGGTCATCAGGAGTATCCGGGAGGGTGAAAGGGAGGGAACCGGTGGCGATAATTGCCTGCTCAAATTGAACCCGGGTTGTTCCATCATGACCATTTACCAGCAAGGTATGGCTATCGACAAAGCCAGCCATCCCGGTGCACCGAGTGATCTTGCGGGCCTTGCAGAGACCATCCAGAGCATTGGCCAGTTGGGTGACCACGCCAGCCTTATGTTGCCGCAGAGCCTCGATGTCTATCTCAGGAGAAGAAAAGCGGACGCCGAATTTTTCAGCACCGGCTGCCTCTTCAACCACTGCCGCTGCGTGCAGGAGGGTTTTGGACGGGATACAACCGACATTCAGGCAGGTTCCGCCCAAGCGGCCACCCTGCTCAATCAAGCAAACCTTGGACCCCAAATCAGCGGCGCGAAAAGCCGCAGTATAACCTCCGGGACCACCACCGATCACGGCCACCCCGGTTTGAACTTCCTGCATTATGAACTCTCCTTTCTAAAGGACAAATAGTGTTGTTTTTGTAAAAAACTCACGGAAAACTAATTCCTTATGCTTCGCAACACGTTGTTTTTATTCTGTGGTATTTTTGATTGTTGGATTTTTGCGCAGCCATTAATTTTGCGCCTATTATAACCGTATCCCCCTGCCATGCTCAAGCAATAGCCGGAATAAACAGCGAATGGAACGTGTTGTACTAAAATGTGGTAGGCTGGACAAAAATGAATAGCTGCGGACAGAGTACTATGATCTGTGGAGATGCCTGCGCTGAATGGTAGGTGAGTTTTTTGTGTAACAGAGCTGAATTGTTACTGATTGTTTGTATTGGCTTTACGTGGTCCGTTGATTGCTAGGCTCCTGCCAGGAGAAGTGCGTCCCTGTTCAATAAACTTTTAACACAATTGGAGCCACGACAATGAAAGCCACCTGGGAGAAAATCCTTGAATACGCCTCCATGCCGGTGCATGGAACCCTTTCCCGCAAACTGCGCAACGGCGTTGGGTTGCAAATCAACGAGGGACGGGTCTATGCGGCCGCAGTACTCTTCCTTGGAGAAGAATTTGTCCGCATCACCGAAGAAGAAGATGGCAAGATGCTCAACAGCTATTACGATTGGAGCACCATCAGTACCATCCGAACTTTGAGTCCAAAAGAAGGGTTGGGGAAATAAGTAAAAAAAGCATAATCCTGCGGTGAATGATTCTGAAGGTGTTTGTGAAGATGTCCTGATTGCGATCACGTAGCCGCAGGAACCTTTGATAAAAAGAGGAAGACAATGGCACTTGCATATCGACCACTCGGAGTGGTCAAACAGTTGCTGGAAGAGATCGGCATTGAGATTACTTACGCTTACGAGGATCTCGTTTTTATTCAGCATAGTCCCATCTTGCTCCAGTTCGGCAAGAAAGGGGAGGAACTTTTTTCCTATACCAATGTCGACGCCGTCGGGGAAGAGGCTAGCCAGATATTCGCCGCCATTCAGGCCAAAGTCAGTGGCGAAGGCATTACCCTGATGCACCGTGGTCGGTATCGGCTTTCTGAAGCGGAAGGGGAAAACCTGTCTTTGGAATTTATTGAGGAGGCCAAGCCCTGATTGGTGGACCTACATCCTCAATAGAGCGTTACAAGAGGCGTCTTGTGAAGCGAGGCTTGAGCGTTGGTGAAAGAGGAGTGTGCAATGGAACTACTTGCCTGCCCCAAGTGCGGATCGGAGTGGTTTGTTTCCACCCGCACCGGGGATCGGATTGCCTTTCAAATGGATGATGCATACCAGCCGGTGATTGCCGATCCGGAGGGCTTTTCAGCTCAGGCTGCTCCAATTGCTCAGGAGCATATCTACTGTGGGGCCTGTAGCTGGCAGGGCCCGGTTACAGATTTGGTGGAGTCGCGGTAGGGTCATCCACGACAATCCAGATGTTTACTGCAATTTATTCTCCACGCTCTGCACCTTGTCGGTCATGGTCTGGTCCCGATCGGTGCGGGTGCCGAGCTTGATGGTGGTGGTGATTCGTGGCGCGCCCATGGCATGCACCCGCTCATGGCAGAGTTTGACCGCTGCCATCACCGCATCCCATTCCCCTTCAATGTTGGTGCCGTAGGCATGAAGTTGGTGTTTAAGGCCGGTTTCCTGAAGTACCCGATGGCACTCCGCCACATATTGGGAGACGGAAACGCCTACTCCCAAGGGTACCAGGCAGAGATCAAGAATTACTTGCATATAGTCCTCCACGTTCCGGGTTACACCGGGCATATTCTTTCGATTAGGGGAAAATTACATGCCGCTGCGGGCAGGTGTGCATTTCCCTTTTCCTCTTTGGTCATTTTTCCACTATGCTACAAAGAGTGATCGAAGACAACCCGTAAATCCGGCCCGGAGGTTGGCATGCGTATTCTTGTTCTTGAAGACTCCAAACCCACCCAGCATCTGTTGCGTTCACGCCTGGAAAAAGAGGGGTACGAGGTCGATGTTGCCGATAATGGGCACCAGGGGTTTCAGTTGGCCACCGCAAATGCTTACGATGCGATTCTCACCGATATCCAGATGCCGCACTGGGACGGTTTTAAATTCATCGAGGCCATCGGTGTAGTTAGCCCGCACCTGCCTATCATGGTGATAACCTCCACCCTGGATGACCGCGAGGTTCTGGAACGATTGCACCCGCACGCCAATGTCCTGGGGGTGATGTCCAAGCCCTTTGATTTTGACAACCTGTTCAAGCGGTTGGCCGGTATTCCCCGGCAAACCCACACCAGTGTCAATAAGAAGGCCAAGATAGTCTGTACCATCGGGCCGGCGAGCAACACCCCGGATATGTTGGGTAAAATGATTTTGGCCGGGATGGATATGGCCCGGCTCAACTTCTCCCACGGCAGTTACGAGACCCACGAAGAAACCTTGTTTGCCATTCGCGAAGCGGAAAAGGCCTGGGAAAAACCGATTGCCGTGCTCCAGGATCTCTGCGGGCCCAAGATTCGTACTGGGCCGATGGGTGGAGGGGGCATCAAACTCCAGGTCGGCGAGGTGCTGATCATCCAGGCCGAGCCGATTGAGGGCACCGTGGAGCGGATATCCACCATTACCCCGACGATCCTTGCTGATTTGCGCGTTGGCGAGCCGATCTTGCTCGATGATGGTTTACTTGAGTTACGGGTGCTGAAAGAGGGCAAGGACGAGGTGCACTGCGAGGTGGTGGTTGGCGGCATGCTCAAGTCAAATAAGGGGATCAACCTGCCCGCCACTAATCTGTCCCTACCCAGTATCACCGAAAAAGACTGGAAGGATCTGGACTGGGGGCTTGAGCACTCCATTGATTATGTGGCGCTTTCCTTTGTCCGCAGTGCCGAGGATATTTGGCGGATTAAAAACTACATCAAGGGTTCGGGAAAGCGCAATCTCAAGGTGATTGCCAAAATTGAAAAACCCGAGGCGGTACAGAATATTCGCGAGATCATTGAGGTTTCCGATGCGATTATGATCGCTCGTGGTGATATGGGAGTGGAGCTGCCTGCTGCCCGTGTGCCCCGCATCCAGGAGCGTATCATCCGCCTCTGCTGGGAGCTGAATACGCCGGTGATCACCGCTACCCAGATGCTTGATTCCATGACCACCAATGCACGGCCGACCCGTGCCGAGGTGACCGACGTCAGCATGGCAATCAAAGAAGGGACCGATGCGGTGATGCTTTCCCAGGAGACCGCCACAGGTGTCGATCCGGTCAATGTGGTACGGACCATGGCCTCGATCATTTGCGAGGAGGAACGTTACGCCCAGGATAGTGCCGATCATTTCCGGGAACTGGAGCAGGATGCGTTAGCCTATCCCGCCTTGTCGGTGGTTGCCAATATGAGCGCCAACAGCGCCACTCTTCTGCTTGATCCGGATGGATCGCTTTATCCCATTATTTCCAAATGGAACCGCAAGGTTCCGACGCTGCTGGTGACCAAGTCATTGCATGTGGCCCGCCACTCCAACCTCTATAATAATATTTTTTCGTTGATCATCCGGGAGGAGCTCGGTCGCACCGAGATGGTCTTTCGTTCCCTGGCAATGGCCCAGGAATGGGGGTACATCCACGCCGGCGAGACGGTGGCGGTGGTGGAGGGACCGCGGGTCACCCGTAGCGGTATCCGCCAGTTGGGTGCGGTCCAGGTGATTCGGGTGGAAAAGGAGTAGAGGCTGTCAGGTAAAGATTTTGTTTCTGTGCAGAAAGGTTGAACAACAACAACGGGTTCTACGCGGATCCGGCGTTGTTGTTTCGCGCAATAATGCTTGCCTCATTTTCCCGCTGGCTCCGCCTTCTTTTCACTGCCCTGTTTGTCGGTATTTTTCTGTACCGGAGCAACCGGATGTTCCTTGGATTTCTGCAGTTTTTCGATGAGCATCGGCTTAAATTGTTGGCTAATTTTTTGGATATAACCGTGCTTCCAGGCAAAACCAAGGGCCGAGAGCAAGGCAACGAGGACTATCCATCGTTTCCAGGGCGTTTTCTTTTCCGCAAAGGGATCGCTTAATCGGCGCTCCGCCCCTTTGGGCAGTTCAGCCAGCGTGGTCAAGGTTGCCCCAAAAGGGATGTTGATGATCGCCTTGGTGTTTACCGCCCAACCGTTGGCATCGAGGAGCGGGCCCAGATTACGTTGGCGGAGTTTGAGATAGGCGATCAGCATCGACGGTCCGGACACAGCAAGGAGTATGCCGCCCACGGCCAACGGCATTTCCCAAATAGATAGGTCCAGAAAACCTCCGATAATGGAGGCGATTGCCGTGCCAATGGCGCCGATGGCTAGGCCGATGGCGGCAAAGATACCGGCGAACTTGCCCACATCAAATGGTGCTGCCGGCTGCCCCCCTGAAGAAGCCTTGTTGCCTACATCGGCAATACCTGCTTGCGCCTTGCTGTCCATCGTTTTCATCTTGGTCGCAGCAATTTTTTCAATCTGCTCTCCGAACATCCGCGCGATCCTTTTATAGGGAGCCCAGAATGCCTGGCTGACGGAAATGGGATGATCAATGATTTTTACAATGGTCGCATCCCAGTCGTTGCCTTGACGGTCGTAAAAAACACCATTTCGGCCAACCATCAGATTGTCGGCATCGCCTCCTGTCAAAGCGACGGCAATCACCATCTGGTCACCGCTGTTGCGGCGTTTGCAGCTGCAGTAGGCTAGGTAGGTGCGGCTCAGGTTGGCCAAAGGGCAATGCCCCTCCACGCTCTCCACTCGGACGCAGAGTTCGCAGGCACGACCGTCGATATACAGGGTTCCGGCCTGGAAGATAGCTTTGGGGTTTTGGGCGTAAAAATCGCGGAATGTAACAAAATTATTGAGTAAGCGATAGAGGTCGCGGTGATAGTGCACCATCCGGACAACGTTGTCGATGCCGGTTACCTGATCGGCGAGGTTGAGATCGTTTTCAATGAGTTGTTGCAGTTGCTCTCGGCCTTGCCCGGCAAGTATGGCCCGGAGACGTTCCAGGCCTAGACGTTCAACCTCTGTGCCCGCTTTTTCTGCTTGCCAGGCTTCAAAAGGGCCCCAGATCGTTTTAATTTGTCGCCACTGGCTTTCCTCAAGCTGCTCCACCTCCCCCACGAGGGGCGTGATGACCAGCCGGGTCAAATCCTCAACTTTGTTCACCCAAGAGGGGTTGATGCCTTCATGCAGGGGCAAGGCCCGGCCAGCCCGGATCCGGGCCAGTGGCATCTGGGTGAGCTCGACCGTGTCGGTCTGTAATTCCTGACCAGCCAGGGTCTCGTAGGTGACGGTCGCCGGGTTGAGCGGTTCTTCGGCTTTGGGATCATAAGATGCCAGCCTGCAACGAATAAAATAATCATCTACCTTGGGTTTTAGGGCGTTATAGACTTTAGCTGCTTCCAAGGTGCGCTCGCCCAGGGGGAGAAGGGCCGCGTCCTCTTCGGCTAATTGCCACCATTGCCTGTACGCCTGGGCTGCCGCGAAAAAGGCCTCAACCCTTTCACTGGAAATTCCCGGAACCCCACTCCGATCTTCATCGCTCCCCAGACAGGTGATGATGTCTTCAATGAGCAGGCGGGTTGCTTCATCTCCGGCGGCGTGCGGCGGAACAATACCATCGCCATTGAAGGTTGATTCGAGCAACAGCGCGGTTGTATCAGCGACATCCTCAATCGAGACGAAATCAAGCTCGGGTTTGCCACAGTAGGCGAGAAGTTGCCTTGCTGAGTCGAGAAGTTGTTGTCCTTCCGGTTTGCCGCTGTCTATGGCGGCCAGTGGTAACGCGGCCATACCTTCCAGCAAACTGTCCGGACTATGCAACAGCGAACAGGTCCAATCAACCGCTGCCAGTATTTCCTGAACGCGGATTCGGCCATCATTGTCACTGTCGAGCAAGGCCAGGGTTTGGGCATCAAACTCCAGTCCGGTGACCGGACAACTGAGCGCAGCCCATAATTTTTGATCGAGTTGATGCAGATGGAGGATATCTTCACCGCTTTCCAGGCGAACTTGATCAAATCCACCCAAACGGCAAAATCGCCATCGATGGGCTGTGGACGCAATCCGTTTCATGTACGGCCTCCATGTTGCAAAATTCGTAAAAAGAGGGACACTGTCAAGCCCTTGTCACGCAAGGACCCGTTGGCCAGGTGCTTGACAGGTTTTAGAGAAAAATAGAAAAAAGGGGGTTACTGACAACGGAGCATGATCACCTGGGTGATCAGCGGCATCTCAAACTGTGCCTTTGTCTTGCCCCATTCGCCGTAACCGAGGCTGACCCATTCCCCCTGTTCTTCCCAGAATTCGTAGCCGTATTTCCAACCGCCGCACTGGTCGGTGCAGAGGTATTCGCTGCTCGGGCCGTAATACAAGAAGTTGGGGCCGTTGTTGTCCTTGGCCTGGCGGCTTTGGCCGATGAGTACCTGCTCAGCGCCGCGTTTTCCGGCTTCGGCGAGGATCACGTTCTCGATTTCCTTGCCGTTCATATTGGCGGGGAGCTCAACCATGCTCTGTGCAAAGACCCGGCAGGAACGGCTTACTTGGTCAGGCTGAAAAGCAATGGCTATTTTACTGGTGGCCGGATACACTGCCCCGCTGTATGCGGTCTGGGTGTCATCCTCCCAGCCGACAAGCTGCTTAACGTTTTTCTGAACAGTGCAAGCTGAAAGAGGAAGCAGGATCGCTGCGGCCAGAACAAGTTGTCTCCATTTTGACATGTAGATACTCCGCAAAGAGGAATAAATTTGACCGGAGAAGGGAGGCGTGCGTTTAGCTGCCCTTCGCCACAATAAAATTAACGGCCCAAAGGAAAACAGGACACCTGCAAGAATGCAAGGAGAAAAACAACATACAGCCCAGGCCAACTTGCTCCTACTTCTGGTGGCGTTGATCTGGGGATTTGGTTTTGTTGCCCAGCGGGCGGGCATGGAGCATGTCGGTCCCTATACCTTTAACGGTATTCGTTTCATGCTTGGCGGGCTTTGTCTTCTGCCGCTGGTCCGAGGGCGATCTGGCGGATCGATTCTGCCGCCGGAGCAGCGGATAGGGTTGGGCAAGGCCGGTATCATGGCCGGATCTTTGCTCTTTGCTGCCGCCACTCTGCAACAGGTTGGGCTGCAGTACACCACTGCCGGAAAGGCTGGGTTTATTACCGGTCTTTATGTGGTGCTGGTGCCGATGATTGGTCTTTTATTTCGCCAGAGGACCAATGCCGGGACCTGGGCCGGTGCCTTGGTCGCGGTAATCGGGCTCTATTTGCTCAGCGTCACCGAGGATTTCCGGATCGAATTCGGTGATCTGCTCGAGTTGATCGGGGCCCTCTTCTGGGCCGGGCATGTCCTGATTCTCTCCTACCTTTCACCGCGAACCTCACCGGTGCGACTGGCCATGGTGCAGTTTTACGTCTGCGGCCTGCTCAGCCTGCTCACCGGCCTGTTCCTGGAGCCGATCAGTTTTCAAGGAATCGCCGATGCCGCGGTGCCGATCCTCTATGGAGGCGTCTGTTCGGTGGGTGCGGGCTATACCCTGCAGGTGGTGGTTCAGCGCAAGGCTCATCCCTCGCATGCCGCCATCCTGCTCAGTCTTGAATCGCCCTTTGCAGCACTTGGCGGCTGGCTTTTTTTGGGAGAAATCCTCTCTGGACGCGCGCTTTTCGGCTGCACTCTGATGCTGGCCGGGATGCTGCTTTCCCAACTCTGGCCAATGATGGTCACACCCCATTCTTCTAGTTCCTAAAACAGGGGATCGTCGGGTACGGCTTGTTTTCTTGGCACTGTTTTTTCCAGAAGCCCATGCGACAATATTTGCCGGAACCACCCTTTATTGTGTATATAGGTGGCCATGCCGCGCTGCGGTCAGGCGGCTTTCCCCGAAGATCATGCACAGACCTTGGGCACGGATCGTGCCCAGCTTCTTTTGAACAAGGATAATAACACCATGGCCAACGAACCGAACAAGATCATCTATTCGATGATCAAAGTTAGTAAGAAATACAATCAGAAACAGATTTTAAAAGATATCTCCCTGTCCTATTTCTATGGGGCCAAGATCGGGGTGCTGGGCCTCAACGGCTCGGGGAAGAGCACGCTGCTTAAAATTCTTGCCGGAATCGACAAGGAATATGACGGAAAAACTATTCTCTCCGAGGGCTTTACCATCGATTACCTGCCCCAGGAGCCGATGCTGGACCCGGAAAAGACCGTGCGTGAAATCGTTGAGGAAGGAGCCAAGGCAACGGTTGATCTCTTAAACGAGTTCAACGTCATTAACGAAAAGTTTGCCGAGCCCATGGATGACGATGCCATGCAGGCCCTGATCGATCGTCAAGCCGTGGTGCAGGATAAACTCGATGCCATCGATGCCTGGAACCTTGATTCCCGCCTGGAGATGGCCATGGATGCCTTGCGTTGCCCGCCAGCGGAGATGCAATGCGGGGTGCTGTCCGGTGGCGAGAAACGGCGAGTGGCCTTGTGCCGTATTTTGTTGAAAAATCCGGATATCCTGCTCCTGGACGAGCCCACCAACCATCTGGATGCGGAATCGGTTTCCTGGCTCGAACAGCATTTGCAGCAGTATGCAGGCACGGTTATCGCCGTGACCCATGACCGCTACTTCCTCGACAACGTTGCCGGCTGGATCTTGGAATTGGACCGGGGCCAGGGCATCCCCTGGAAGGGCAATTATTCCTCCTGGCTGGAGCAGAAACAGAAGCGGCTGGCCCAGGAGGAGAAGAAGGAGAGCGAGCGTCAGCGGACCTTGGGACGCGAGCTTGAGTGGATCCGCATGAGTCCTAAAGGGCGTCGGTCAAAATCCAAGGCCCGTATCACCGCCTATGAGAATCTTTTGAACCAGCAGAGCGAAAAGGCTGGTGGCGATATGGAGATCTATATCCCGCCGGGACCACGTCTGGGCAAGCTGGTGATCGAGGCCCAGGGATTGTGCAAGGCCTTTGAAGGCAAGCTGTTAGTGGACAACTTAAACTTCTCCCTGCCCCCGGGCGGTATTGTCGGGATCATTGGCCCCAACGGTGCGGGCAAAACAACCCTGTTTAAAATGATCACCGGCCAGGAGCAGCCGGATGCGGGGACGATTCGTGTCGGCGAGACGGTGAAACTGGCCTATGTTGACCAGTCACGCGATTCGCTTGATCCCAAGCAGACCATCTTCCAGGTTATCAGCGAAGGGCAGGAGACCATCTGGCTCGGCACTCGCGAAATCAATGCCCGGGCCTATGTAGCCAAGTTTAATTTCACCGGCAGCGACCAACAACAGAAGGTGGGAGAAATTTCCGGAGGCCAGCGTAACCGGGTCCATCTGGCACAGATGCTGAAGGAAGGCGGCAACGTCCTGCTCTTGGACGAGCCGACCAATGATCTTGATATCAACACCATGCGGGCCCTGGAAGAAGCCCTGGAGAGCTTTGCCGGCTGTGCGGTGGTTATCAGCCATGACCGCTGGTTCCTGGATCGCATCGCCACTCACATCATGGCGTTTGAGGGCAATTCTGAAGTGGTTTGGTTTGAAGGCAATTACTCCGACTACGAGCAGGATTATAAAAAACGTAAAGGTGCCGATGCAGAGCAGCCGCATCGTATCCGTTACCGTCAATTGACCAGAGGCTAGATCCTGGTGTTGATACAGGCAATACTTAGGGGGTGGCAATGAAGGCCGCCCCCTATGATTTTGACACCCTTGTTGACCGCAGACCCTCAAGCAGCCTGAAGTGGGATCATTATCAAGGCCGCGACATTATCCCTCTCTGGGTGGCGGACATGGATTTTCCCTCGCCGCCGGCGGTGATGGCATCTTTGGGTATACCCTGGCCCCAACCTCCCTGATCGAGGCGGTCACGGCGCATCTGCAGGACCATTATGGTTGGCGGATCGACCCTGGTTGGTTGGTCTGGCTACCGGGGCTGGTGACCGGGTTGAACGCCGTCTGCCGGGCGGTGGGCCGGGTTGGGGACGAAGTCCTGACCGGCACCCCGATCTACCCGCCTTTCATGAGTGCACCGGAGTTGATGGAGCGCAGAACCGTTACGGTACCGCTCAGACAGCAGGGCTTCCGTTGGACCATGGATATCGAAGCGTTTGAGCGGGCAATAACCCCGAAAACCAGGTTGCTGCTCCTCTGCAACCCGCATAATCCGGTGGGCCGCGTTTGGAGCCGTGAGGAACTGCTGGCTGTGGCGGATCTGGCCGAGCGCCATGATCTGATCATCTGCAGCGATGAGATCCACGCCGACCTGATTCTCGATTCCGACAAGTACCACCTGCCCTTGGCCATGCTCGGTCCGGAGATAAGCCGCCGCACTATCACCCTGCAGGCCCCCAGCAAAACATACAATATCCCCGGTCTGGGCTGTTCCTATGCGGTGGTTTCCGATCCGGAACTGCGCCGTCGCCTCCGGGGCGCCATGGAAGGCATCGTCCCCCATGTTAACCTGATGGGCTATGCGGCCGCTGAGGCTGCCTACCGGCATGGCGAGTCTTGGCCTCGCCCTGATCGAGTACCTGCGAGGGAACCGCGATTTGGCCGCACAGACAATATCCGGGATTCCCGGTTTGAAAATGAGCCCGGTAGAGGCCACCTATCTTGCCTGGATTGATGTTCGTGGGCGGGATATCGACCATCCACAGCGCTTTTTTGAGGAGGCCGGTGTCGGTCTTTCCGGTGGGCGGAGCTTTGGTTTGCCTGGATTTGTCCGGCTCAATTTCGGGTGCCCCCGTTCTTTGCTTCAGGAAGCGCTTGGGCGGATGCAACAGGCGTTTGCCTGATCCTGCTTTGTTCTCCGATCACACCGCAGCGTTTTTTCTTGTGGCGCCACACCCAGGCTGTGCTTATAAATGACCGATGGAACATGAGGGGAAATAATGAAATTTAATCCCACAATGTGGGATTGTCGGAGCGGGATGCGCGGGAACAGCGGAAGCAGGAAATGATGAGCAGCACTCTTGAAGGCCCAGGGGAAACCCTGCTGGTCGAACGTAAATTTTTCACCTTTGCCGAGCCCCCGGATGGGTTGCTGCTTGACTGCGGCACCCGATTGGGACCGATCACCCTCGCGTACGAGACTCTGGGCGAGTTGAACCCTGAGCGCAGCAATGCGGTACTCATCCTTCATGCCTTCTCCGGTGACGCCCATGTGGCCGGCCGCTTTCATGAAAGTGACGAACGCCCCGGGTGGTGGGACAATATGGTCGGGCCGGGCAAGCCCATCGATACCAACCGATTCTTTGTCATCTGTTCCAATATTCTCGGCAGCTGCTGCGGTTCCACCGGGCCTTCCTCGATCAATCCCGAAACCGGTAAACCCTATGGGCTGGGCTTCCCCATGGTCACCCTCCGTGACATGGTGCACGCGCAGAAACACCTAATTGACCATCTGGGGATCAAACAACTGCTGTCTCTGGTCGGTGGATCCGTAGGTGGGATGCAGGTGTTGCGCTGGTGTGCCGATTTTCCGGGGATGACTCGTTCCGCCATTCCCATGGCCACCACTACCCGCCATTCCGCTCAGGCCATAGCCTTCAACGAAGTGGCCCGCCAGGCGATCATGGCCGATCCGGATTGGAACAACGGTGACTATTACGATGGTGCCGGGCCGACCCACGGCTTGGCAGTGGCGCGGATGATCGGCCATGTGACCTACCTATCGGACGATGCCATGCGCGAAAAGTTCGGTCGACGTCTGCACCGCAGTGCCCTATCTTTCAATTTTGGCGGCGACTTCCAGGTGGAGAGTTATCTTCATTATCAGGGGAAAAAATTCGTTGATCGTTTTGATGCCAATTCGCTGCTGTATATTACGAAGGCTGCCGACTATTTCGACTTGGAACGCGGCGGTCACAATATGCTCGTCAACGAGGCCCTGGCCGATATCAGTTTTCTCGTGCTCTCCTTTTCCTCCGACTGGCTTTACCCTACCTATCAGTCGCGGGACATCGTTTCCGCTCTGAAAAAGAACGGTTCCGACGTCAGCTTCTGCGAGATCGAGGCCCAGGGGGGGCACGATGCCTTCTTGTTACCCAATAGGCGGCTCGACAGCCTGGTCAGCGGCTTTCTTGATAGGATGTACAATGAATGCTGTCTATAACCGGGAAATGGAGTCGATGCGATTCGACCTGCAGGTGATTGCCTCTTGGGTCGAGCCCGGTACCACGGTGCTTGACCTGGGGTGTGGCAATGGTGATTTGCTCGACTACCTCAAGCAACATAAACAGGTGCGTGGAACCGGGATCGAATTTTCCGAGGAAAAGGTGGCTCGCTGCATCGAACGCGGCCTCACCGTGCTTCAAGGGGATTTCCGCAAGGAAGTCTGTGACTACCAGGAGGGTCGTTTTGACGTGGTGGTTCTTAGTCAGACCCTGCAGCAGATCCGCGATCCCAAGGAACTGCTCACGGATCTGCTCCGGATCGGCAAACGGGTGATCGTCAGCTTCCCCAACTTTGGCCACTGGTCCTCTCGGCTGCAACTGCTGTTCACCGGCATGGCGCCGGTCACCGACCAACTGCCGTACGAATGGTATAACACCCCCAATATTCGGGTCATTTCTATCCGCGATTTCAAACGGTTCCTTCGCATTTCCGGTGTGCGCACGGTCCGTGAAGTGGCGATCAATACCCACCATCACGATTACCGGGGAAATATGGTCCGCTATTTTAAGAATCTGCGGGCCACATACGGCATTATGATGCTGGAGCGGGTTATATGAGCCGAGTTATTGGGCAGGATGTGCTAATTATGGGAAAACAGGAAATTTTGGCCGGAAGCTGCAAAACCGAATCCGTTACCGCGGGCATGGTGCGCAACCCCATTCCCGGGGCGGTGCAGGCTTTAGCCGAGGGATTTAAGAGCGGCCGCTGGGCCAGTCATATCGAACCGGTACCGATTCCGTCCAAGCATGCGGTGGTCGACCTGATCGAGCAGGCGCAGCGGATTCTCTTTCCGGGTTTTTTTGCCAGCGATATTTTGCGCCCGGAAAATCTCGAATACCATCTTGGTCAGCAGCTCAGCCTTTTTTATGAAAACCTGGCGAGCCAGATCAGCTCCGCCATCCGCCACGACTGTTTTCGCCATGACCAGGCCTGCACCCTCTGTAACGAACGCAGCTACGAGCTAGCCGCAGCCCTGATTGAATCCCTGCCGTCCATTCGCAGTAGGCTGGAATCCGATATCGGAGCCACCCTGACCGGTGATCCGGCGGCTGCCAACTCGGATGAGGTCATCTTCAGTTATCCCGGCCTGTTTGCGACCATGATCTACCGCTTGGCCCATCGGCTGCATGAGTTGAAGGTGCCTCTCATCCCTCGGATTATGAGCGAGCAAGCCTATCATCGTACCGCCATCGACATCAATCCCGAAGCCACCATCGGTTCGCATTTTTTTATCGATCATGGCGCCGGAGTTGTGGTCGGCGCCACCACTACCATCGGGAACCGGGTCCGGATTTATCAGGGCGTTACTCTGGGCGCACTTTCTTTGCCCAAGGATGCCGGTGAGCGTCTGCGCAACGTCAAACGTCATCCCACCATAGAGGATGATGTGATTATTTATGCCAATGCTACCATCCTCGGCGGCGAAACAGTGGTCGGTGCCCGTTCGATCATCGGTGGTAACGTTTGGCTGACCGAATCGGTGGGCCCGGATACACGGGTCATGCTTGAGCAACCCAAGTTGGTCTATATCGGACCTGGGCAAGAGGGACGCGTATGAAAATCTGTGACAATATCACCCGGGCCGTGGGCAGTACCCCGCTGGTGCGGCTTGCCAACCTGAGCCGTGAAACCGGAGTGGAACTATTGGCTAAGGTCGAATCCTTCAACCCACTGGGCAGTATTAAAGACCGGGTGGCGGTGGCCATGGTGGATGATGCCGAGGGTAAGGGTTTACTTCAACCCGGCGGCACCATCATCGAGCCAACCAGCGGCAATACCGGCATAGGCCTTGCTTTTGTCAGTGCCGGGCGTGGCTATCGTCTGATCCTGACCATGCCGGAGAGCATGAGTATTGAACGACGCAAGCTCTTGGTGCATCTTGGCGCCGAGTTGGTTCTTACTCCGGCTGCGGAAGGAATGAAAGGCGCGGTGGCCAGGGCCACAGCCCTGCAGACTGCAACGCCTGGTTCCTGGATGCCGGACCAGTTTAACAATCCGGCCAATCCGGCCATGCATTATCGCACCACCGGGCCCGAGATATGGCAGCAGATGGACGGACGGATCGATGCCTTTGTCGCCGGTGTCGGTACGGGTGGAACTGTTAGTGGGGTGGGTCGGTATTTGAAGCAGCAGGATGCCTCAATGCTGGTGGTGGCGGTGGAACCTGCCGCCTCGGCGGTTCTTTCCGGTGGTCATCCGGGACCGCACAAAATTCAGGGGATTGGCGCTGGCTTTATCCCCGGTAACTTTGATCGTACGGTTGTCGATGAGGTGCTTGTTGTGGCCAATGATGACGCCATCCAACAGGCACGGGTTCTGGCCAGACGGGAGGGGCTTTTTTGTGGCATCTCCGGTGGCGCCGCGCTCGCCGGGGCACTGCAGCTGGCGGCTAGGCCGGAGTACCAAGGCAAACGGATCGTGTTTATCCTGCCCGATACCGGAGAACGTTATTTGAGTACGGATTTGATGGCGGGGTAGCTTCGGGGGATTTGATGAAAACAACTTCTCGATTAGAGGGCATATTAAAGGACCCTCTAGGTGAGGCGTCACGAAAAGAGCGTCGAACTCTGCTTGGTATTAGTTTGCTGTCGATTATGGTTGTGAACGTTGGTCTGATTCCGACAAAAATACCAGTGTTAGGAATTGACCTAAAGGCAGCAGATCAAAATGCTTTCCGTGTAATTTTGGCAGTAGTCCTTATATATTACATTGTTGCATTTGCTCTTTATGGGTTAGCGGATTTTTTTTCTTGGCGAATTGCATTCAACAGGAGCTTGCCAACCCCTCCAACAGAAGATGATCTCAAGATGTTTCAAAGTATCCGTTATAATAATAACGATGGTGAGGAAACTGCTGAAAGATCTTGGTTTGGGGCTTTGCCAAGTCGGTATGCATATATCTTGTCAAAATTCCGCATATTTTTTGAAGTTTTTCTTCCGTTTTTTGTTGGAGTGTACGCAGTATTTATTCTTTTCGGCAAATGAAATAGTGACAAATTTGGACCGGAGAATGGTTGCATAATTCCGGTGAAAACGACAGTTATTAATATCATGGATAGTGGAAGGCAGGTATGGGCACAATAATTTCGCTGAACATTAGTCGGGAGAAGGGCGTTAACAAAGAACCGGTGGAGCAGGTTGAGCTGCGGGTCGATCACGGTATTGTTGGCGATGCCCATGCCGGTGACTGGCACCGGCAGATAAGTCTGTTGGCCGAAGAGTCCATCGACTTCATGCGTAACAAGGGCTTGGAGCTTGAGCCTGGTGCCTTTGCCGAGAATATTACCACCGAGGGGCTGGAGTTGGCTACCCTGCCCATCGGCACCCGACTTGGTAGTGGCGAGGTGGTGCTGGAGGTGACCCAGATCGGCAAGAAATGTCATCACGGCTGTGCCATCTTTAAGCAGGTGGGGGATTGCATCATGCCGCGCGAGGGTATTTTTACCAAGGTCATTGTCCCAGGCACCCTCCGCCGTGGTGATAGTCTGGATGTGCTCCCGTGAGTGCGACTGGCCAGTGCCGTCGTTGCGGGAGTTGCTGCATGCAGGGGGGGCCCGCGCTCCACGGGCCGGATTTGGCCCTGCTTGAAGCCGGGCATCTTCATATTGAGGATCTGATCACTATACGCCGGGGAGAGTTGGCCCTGCAGCCTTTGGGCAGCGAGCCCGAGCCCGTGGTCAATGAATTTCTGAAACTCAGCGGCAAGAATGGCTCCTGGTGTTGCGCCTTTTATGATGAAGCCAGCAAGGGGTGCCGCCGTTATACCCATCGCCCCATGGCCTGTGGGTTGCTCAACTGCACCGATACCGCACCGCTTCTCGCGATTGCCGGCAAGGAGCTGCTCACCCGATTTGACTGTATTAAGGCCGGCGATCCCCTGTTACCCCTGGTGCATGAGTACGAAGCCCTCTGTCCTTGTGCGGATCTCCAGGCAATTCGGGAGCAGTTGGCTCAAGGCCCCTTACCCGAGGAGTCGGTCGCTGAACTCGAAGCAGTGGTTGTCCGGGATTTGGATTTCAGGGGCCGGGTCAGCAATCTCTTACACCTGGGCCTGGCCCGGGAACTGTTCTATTTCGGCCGCCCGATTTTTCAGCTGCTGGGTCCTTTGGGACTGCAGGCCGTCAATGCACCAACAGGCATCAAGCTGATCCAAAGCCACTGCTGATGCCCCCGTTCTCGCCAGTGCCGCCATGGTTGACTGGAGGGGGAAAAGCATATAGAGTGCCGCAACTTTTGTCGTTTTCGTGAAAGGCTACGGGAACGACGTTTCGTGCTTCGTTACTCACTGTTTTTACGAAATATAGTTTTCAGTTTTTTGGGGTTTTTACGAGGCCGTCACTTTTCCCTTTTCCTTTACCGTCTGAGGTGCGCTGATGACTACCCCCAACATCCGAATCCTACTGGCTAAATTTGACGATCTCAGCGACACGTATCTCCGAGAGGAGGTTGATCAGGCGCTGCAACTGCAAGAGGAGATCACTCCTTCGTTGCTGCAGGTGATCAAAGATGTGGGCGACAACCCATTGGTGTACTGCCTGGAGATGCGCAATGCCCATGTCTATGCGGCCTTACTCCTTTCCGAGTTCCGTGAACCCGCCGCCCATGAGCTGTTTATCCGTGCCTTTTCCATTCCCGAGGAGCAGTTGGTCGATATTTGGGGCGACATGACCACCGAGACCCTCCCCACCCTTTTGTACCGCACCTGTGGTAATGGAGTAGAGTCGATCAAGGCCTTGATTCTCAACCGTGAGGTCGATCAGTACGTACGTTGCGCGGCCATGGAGGCCCTGTCCTATGTGGTGGCCTTTGATCCTTCGCGCCGAGATGAGGTCGTCGGTTTTTTACAGGGGTTGTTCACCGGTGAAGAGGCGGATAAGGACTCCTACTTTTGGGGCAATCTGGCCGCGACCCTGTGCGATGTTCACCCAGGTGAATCCATGGAAATCATTCGTGATGCCTGCTCAAAAAAGATTGTTGCGGAAGCTTTTATCACCGTGGAGCAAGTTGAGCAGGCCAACGAGCGGACCATGGCGGAGGCTATGGAGTCGTTGAAAATTTGGGTCAATGCCCGCATGCCCGCAGATGCGCATGCCTATATTGGCTGGTTTTCCGAATTTCAGCAGGAAGACAAGGTGACGCCGTCGGATGCATTTAGCTCTAAAGGTGGCAGTAAAAAGACGAACAAAGGGAATGAAGCAAAAAAGAAGGGTAACAAAGGGAAAAAATGATGTTTTTCTCGCCGCTCAGCGCTGTTCGACGGGGAGGAAATCGCCTGGCGGAGGCGTGTTGCGCATTTCCGCGTAGGTAACAACGCCGTTTTTACCGCGGCGTTTGGTTTCAAACAAAGCATGGTCGGCATTGCCGAGCAGGTCGACCATGGTTTCTGCATCCTCCGGATAAGAGGCGACACCGCAACTGACCGTGATTTTTAGTTCTAGCTGCTGTTCGGTCAGGAAATGATTATCGGCTATGGCGGCCCTGATCTGCTCGGCCAGCAGGGTGCCAGACTGGCAATCATGGCCGGTCAGGACCATCACAAATTCATCCCCGCCATAACTCACCCCAAAGCAATCTTCCGGCAAGAGCGGCCTCATCACCGCCGCCAACTCAGCAATGGCCCGGCTACCGTTCAGGTGGCCGTAGGTATCGACCACCTGTTTGAATTTATCGATATCCATGAACACTATGGACAGCGGTTGTTGCGGATGCTCGTTGAGTTGAAGCTGCAGAGCCTGGTAGAGATACCGAGTATTGTAGAGTCCGGTGAGATCATCAATATAGGAGAGCTTCCGGTATTTTGCCTGGCTGGTCTTGAGGGCCTGCTGGGTTTTATGCAGGGCAAGATGGGTGCGAACCCGTGCCAGCAGTTCCTCTTTGGTTGAGGGCTTGATGATGTAATCCTGGGCACCGGCGGTAAATCCGCCGATGATATGTTCTTTGTCGTTGCTGGCGGTGACAAAGAGAATCGGAATTTCTTTGGTGAGCGGATTGCTCTTGATCCGTTTGCAGGTTTCGAGCCCGGAAATTCCGGGCATGTCGATGTCCAGCAGAATCAGATCCGCCGGCGTGGTTTCAAGCAGATCAAGCAGCTCCTGACCACTGGCAGCGGTCAGGACCGCATAGCCTTCGCGAACCAGCATCGATTCCAGAAGCTTGACAACCACTGGGTTGTCGTCGACGACGATGATTGGGTTATCCGCTGTTTTCTCTGTCTTTTTCATACTTTTATAGTGGTTAAAATTAGAACGGTTGTCAAGAACTCAACAAGGAACCGCATTTTTTCGGTGTGAAGGCATACAGAAGGTATGTCGAGTGTCGGGGAAAACGTTGCAACGCAATAGATCGAAGTTTTTACGATGCCATCCTTTTTGTCCTGCTGTTTTGAGGGGGGCGTGAGTTGTACGAACAACGAAAAAGGGAGAGCGATAGGCACCGCTCTCCCTAAGGGAATGGGGTGAGGGAAATTTAGGTTATGACTTGGGACAGAGCGCCTTGACCTTGGCATCCGGGGAGGCCAAGCATCGGGTCAGCTGTTCCTGTTCCTCGTCGGTGGCGACCATGCCGTCCGTAACCATGTTGTCGACGATTGTTCTCCAATAGAAACGCCCTTTACCTTTTTCAATCCGTGGACAGATGTGGGTGACAAAATGACAGGTGCTGCATTTGTTCTGTACCAGCGGGCCGCATTCTTCCTCAGCCCGACTGGGGCCGTTTGTAATAAGTGCCAGCAGTAATGCTCCTGCAACAGCCATTGCTCTACCCTGAACCGATCTTTTGATCATCCGCATCGATCAAACCTCCTCAACACTTTTTTAGTGCGAAAACAACGGCAGGTGTTTGGCCGACATCTTGTACAGAAACACGCCCAGAGAGATGATCCCAAGGGAGACCAGAAATTCTTTCCACGAGGGCGAGTAGGTTGCCCCGTGCCAGGTGTTGTAGCTCTCCATGGAGAACAGGCAGACGTTCATCCGGTTAAGGAGCACGCCGGTAATGACGAGTATGTTGACCGAAAAAATCATATTCACGTTGGCGCGGTATTTTTTCATGCTCAGTATGCCGATGGGCAAGATCACGCCGATGAGCATTTCCAGCAGGTACATATTCCCTTCCACCGAACCGTCGAGGGCCATCCTTGGGCTAGCCACGGCAAAGAGCTGATAGAGTTTGAGCAGCAGGTAAAAGCCGAGCACGATCAGTATCCCACGGGCCAGGCCGCAGAAGATTTCTTTATCGACTTTGTGGCCCAGAAACTTGGCGCTGAGCATGGTCTCAAAGCTGACCATGGCCAGGCCCATGGCCACGGCGGAGACAAGGAAGTGGAAGGGGAGCTTGGTGTCCCACCATAGAGGCGACATCTTTTCCGGGGCTATCAAAAACACCGCGCCCAGAGACGATTGATGCAGGGTGGAGAGCATGACCCCAAAAATAACCGCCCCCACCATCACCTTTCCCACGGCCTTGCGCGCCTTTTCCCAGCCCAGTCGTTCGAGGAGCATCGGACTGAACTCCAGTGCTAAGGTGGTGGTGTAAAAAACAACATGCATGGCCACAACCCACATGACCGAGTGGTACTGCCACATAAACATCGGATGCGGCAGACGGAAGGGATGGCCGATGTCGAGGAAGATAGCGACCACCGCCATCAGATAACCGAGAAAGGCGGTGAGTATGGCCGGCCGGACAATAGGGCGGTATTTTTTCCAGTTAAAGAGATAGACCGCGCAGGCGATAATAAAGCCGCCGGCAGCCATGGCCACACCGCCAAGCACGTCCAGGCCAAGCCAAAAGCCCCAGGGGTAGCCGTCATTCATATTTGTGGCCGCTCCCAGACCAAACAGCATACGATACAGAGCAACCGCACTTCCGAGGATGATCAGCACCACCATGACGATGGTCGCAGGTGTCCAGGTTTTAATATTCGGATTGGATTCCATTGGGTTTCACCTCATAGCCAAAGTGACGGAGTTGTTGCACCACTGCTCCGATGGTTATTTCCATTCCGGCCTCCACTTCAGGTGACAGGCCGATTCCGACGTCAAGTTGCTTGGGCTCAATGCCGTAGAGCGTCAGGCTTCCCGGCATGGTATCGCACAACTGGGCGGCTGCAAGCACATCGCAGATGCCCAGTTGGTGCGGTGTAGTTCGGGCAAGAAAAGCCTTGGGTACATGCTCACCTTCCACCATGACTACGGTTCCGGGCTGCTGGTCGTTGCGCAAGGCATCAATTAGGATCAGATGTTCCTTGTCGTCGATCATGGTCAGCAGCTCAAAGCCAGCGGTTCCCCCATCCACACACTCTACGTTTTCAGGAAGATCGTAGCGGCGCGCCAGTTCGGTGGCCGCCAGGCACCCCACCCCCTCGTCACCGATGAGCAGGTTGCCAATACCCAATACCAGTGTCCTTGCTTTTCCCCGGCTCACAGGACCTTCACCTTGGTGATCGGGGTCTTTTTGCCGTCCACCAGATGGATGGCACAGGCCAGGCAAGGGTCAAAGGAGTGGACCGTGCGCAGCACTTCAAGCGGCAGTTCCGCATCGGCCACCGGATTTCCTACCAAAGAGGCCTCATAAGGGCCGAGAGCATCCTGGCTGTTACGGGGGCCTGCGTTCCAGGTTGAGGGGACCACTGCTTGGTAATTCTTGATCTTACCGTTTTCGATCACGATCCAATGGGAGAGCATGCCACGCGGTGCTTCGTGGAAGCCGGTACCGCGTTGCTCGCCCCGTGGGAAGACCGGGGCGTTGAAGGTATCCAAATCGCCCTTGCCGATATTGTCGATCAAGGCCTGCCATTGCCCTTTCATGGTATCGTGAAGGACCGCGCAACGGATTACCCGGGCGGCGATGCGGCCAATGGTGGAATGGAGGGCATCGATACCCACCGTGGCACCGGCCAGGGTTGAGACGCGGCCAAGGGTCTGATCGACCAGTTTCTTGGTGACCGCATGGCCGGAGAGGTACATGGCCACCACATGGGGTAGCGGCCCGACCTGGGCGGGTTGACCCATGAAGGTCGGTGATTTGACCCAGGAGTATTTGTTGTCGTATTCAAAGCCGGTGTACTTGGGAATAGTGTCCTCCTCATAGGGGGAACGGTCCCAGTTGCCGTTGTACCAGGAGTGCTTGATCGATTCTTTGATCGAATCGTAGAGCACCTTGTCCCGCTGGCTCTTGATCGGCGAGAATTTGGAGATATCACCGGCTGGGATGTAGCCACCGGGCAAGGCATAAGTGATGCCCTTGCTATCCATGGGCATATCGGGCACGGAGAGATAGTTGAGCACGCCAGCTCCGTACTTGGTCCAGTCGGCGTAATAGGCGCCTATGGCGGCCACATCGGTGAGCATGGCCTGGTTGATGAAGTCGCCTACCTCGTCGATCAGGGTCTTGATGTGGAACAGCTTTTCGATAGTCAGGTTAGCGGGGCTATCGGGATTGATCGGGTTGGTCACACCGCCGACGGCCAGATTTTGGATGTGCGGAGTCTTGCTGCCGAGAATAGCGACCACCTTGTTGATCTTGCGCTGGTATTCCAGAGCCTGCAGGTAGTGGGTCGCTGCCAGGAGGTTGACCTCCGGGGTCAGTTTCATGGCCGGATGGCCCCAGTAACCGCTGGCGAAGATACCTAGCTGGCCACTGGAAATGAATTTTTTCAACCGATCCCGGACCGCCGTGATCTCTTGAACGCTGTTACCTTTCCAGTCCGAGAGTGTTTGTCCTAATTTGGCAGTGGCCACGGGATCGGCGGTAGTGGCGGAGACGATGTCCACCCAGTCCAGGGCGCAGAGCTGATAAAAATGAACCATGTGATCGTGGATACCGTGCCCGCCGACAATCAGGTTGCGGATGAAATGAGCGTTGGCCGGAATCTCCAGTTGCAGGGCATCCTCCACCGCACGTACCGAGGCCATGGCATGAACTGTGGTACAGACGCCGCAGATGCGCTGGGTGTAGGCCCAGGCATCGCGCGGGTCTCGGCCTTTGAGAATAATTTCTATACCGCGCCACATCTGTCCGGATGACCAGGCATTGATGACCTTGCCGTTGTCGACTTCGCAATCTATACGTAGATGCCCCTCAATTCTGGTGACAGGATCGATGGTAATTTTTTGGGTCATGTTCTTCTCCTTTACGCTTTCGTTCCAAGGGGATAAATGTCGCTCAATATCAATTTCGCGAGATAGGACCTCCGGAGGGATTAGGAGGCATCCCCTTTCTCGGCGTCGTTTTTCTTCTTCTCCATCTTCTGGGTGGCAATACGGGTCACGGTGCCGGTGATCAGTAGGGTGGCGATCAGTGCAGGTACGTGGGAGACGTAGTCCCAGGTGAAATCAGGATAGACCTTATTGGTGATTTTGGGATTGAAGCCGAGTTTATCGAAGTCGACGCCCGCGAGGAAGAGATATTGGGTGCCGCCAGCTTCTTCCATCCCGTAAACGTGGCCGATGTATTTCTGCACCACCTGTTCGGTGCGCTCGTCACCATCAACCCGCTTAACCGGATAGGCGTACGTGTCGCCGGGTTTGAGCGTGAGGCGGCGCTTGGCTTCTTCCCGCAGATCCCTGACCTTGCCGAAGATGGAGGCACCGGTGGGGCATGCCTCGCAGCAGGCGGAATACTTGCCCCGAGCGTATCGGTGATTGCAGAGTTGACATTTGACGACGGATGGAGAGGCGTTGTACCACTCGTAGGTCGGGATACCGAAGGGGCAGGCGACCTGACAGTACCGGCAGCCGAAACAGCGGTTTTTGTTATAGGTGACAATGCCGGTTCCCGGTTGTTTTTGCAGGGCCCCCACCGGGCAGACCGAAACACAGGCTGGCTCGAGGCAGTGTAGACAGTGTTGCTTGATAAAGGAGAAGGCTGGTCCCCGTCGGGGGCTTTCCTCTGAGGCTTCGTTGTTGTACGCCTTGATGACGCAAAGCGTGTGCGCGGAAAGTTTTTTGGGGGCGTCGTAGATTGGATCGCCTTCCGGGTATTCATAGGGAATTTTTCCCGCGGTTTTTCTGTCATAGAGGGCGCCGCCGGGTTCGGCATTGGCCTTCTTGCAATTGACCATGCATGACATGCAGCCGATGCAGAGCGTTGCGTCGTAGAGGATACCGACCGCATCGGGAGAGAGCTCGCCCCGTGGCGCAGCCTGGGAAGGCGCGGCCCCTGTTGTCACCATGAGCCCGGCACCAGCCGATAATTTAAGAAAATCTCGTCTGTTTATTGCCATAGTTTTATGTTCCTCAGCTGAGATCAATCTTCCTTATTGCCACCGCGTTGCGACAGGGCAACGGCTGCCGCGCCAACGGCCGCACCGGCCACTCCATAGGCGAAGTTTTTGGCACCGTTGCCTTTGGGCGGCATGGCGTCTGGATGTTGGGCAGGTGGGGTGGGGAAAGCAACTTTGGCTTTGGAGAACAAGGGGCTATGAAATCCGACGTTTTCCTCGGAGCAGCCGAAACAGGGAGATCCGGTGGCAACCGGCCAGCAGCCGGGCGTGTCGTTGAAGGGAAGGGTGGAGCAGTTGTTGTATGTTTCTGGGCCTTTGCAACCGAGCTTGTACAGGCAGTATCCTTGGCGATGGCCTGCATCACCGAATTCTTCGGCAAATCGGCCAGCGTCAAAATGAGGCCTGCGTTCGCAGTTTTCATGAATGAGACGGCTGTAGGCGAATTTTGGGCGCCCTTTTTCATCTAAGGCCGGGAGAGCGTTAAAGGTGAGGAGATGGATGACCGTGGAAAGGAAGTTGTACGGGTTGGGCGGACATCCGGGAATATTAACCACGGCAATGCCCTTGGGTTTGAGAATTTCATGGACCGGAGTAGCTCCGGTGGGGTTGGGATCGGCAGCGGCTACACCGCCCCAGGCTGCGCAGGAGCCGATAGCGATTACTGCAGCTGCCAATGGCGCGGTCTCGTTGAGGATGTCGAGAACCGGTTTCCCCGCAATCTGGCAGTAGATGCCTTTGTCCTTAACCGGAATGGCACCATCGACCACCAAGATGAATTTGCCCTTGTTGGCTTCGATGGATTTGGCGCGTTCCGCCTCGGCTTGATGTCCAGATCCGGCGTTGAGGGTTTCGGAGTACTCTAGCGAGATGAGATCAAAAATGAGGGTTTCGATGGAGGGGTGACCGGTGCGCAACAGGGATTCGACACAGCCGGTGCATTCCTGGCCGGAGAGCCAGATAACAGGAGGCCTTTTGGGGGAAGTTACTGCTTCGGCTATCTTCGGTACCGAAGTGATCGGCAATCCCATGGTGGTTGCCACGGCCGTGCAGAATTTCATGAAATCCCTGCGAGTAACGCCACTCAACAGATTTTCGTTGCAGTCCACAACTTTCGACTTCATCTGCCACCTCCTTGGGGATATTTTTTGGCTCTTTACGACTCTTTAGAATTCAACACTCCTTACAGAATAATACAGAAAAAGTGACTACCTTTGTAAGCGGTATATAGGTAAACAAATCACTGTGCAATGATTTTTTTGTTTTGCACAATATGCATAGTTTAACCGCGCGTTGCGGAATGGGTTAATCGGTTTGCTCGTCGACCCGACGCATGCCTTCCATGACCAACCCCATGAAGCCGCCTATAACGGGGAGCTGTTTTTCGGTGTCGTTGAGGCCGGAGGTGTAGGTGAAATTGCCGTCGCTTTTGGCGAGCAGGGCAAAAAAGGCGTCTTTTTCAGAAAGGTTTTTGTAAGCGGTTTTGATGAGTTCGCCTTCGTTGAATACAACCTCGGCGTTCCCATCATCGAGGGATAGCTGGATTTTGCCGGATTTTTGACTGGAGTTGATGAGCTGGAATAACTCGACCGCATTGATATCGGAGAGGCGACCCGTCATTCCGGAGCTGATGCTGCCCGAGCGCATGGTGTTGGCTTGGGCGCGTTCAACGAGCATGCGGTAGAAAAAGACCTGGAGGATAGGGTAGCGGTTGAGGGTGTGCTTGAAGTCTTTGCTGGAAAGTGATGCGAGTCGAGTTTTTTCGCGGGAGTGAATGTTGGTGGTGATGGGTTCGCCCGAGAGAAGGCTCATTTCTCCAAAAATATTTCCGGCCGACATCTCTGAAAGCGTTTGACCGTTTTCGCCGATGACGGCAACTTTGCCCTCGAGAACGATGTAGAGGCTGGTGCCCGGGTCTCCTTTTTTGAGGATGACTTTGTTGCTGTCGTAATCCTTCAGTTTGAGTTGGCCTGAAAGATCGCGGAGGCTGTTGTCGTCAAGTGGCTCGAAAATTTCGAGTTGCCGCAGGAGTCCGTAAAATTGATCGAGATGGCGCATTTTGGCTCGCTGCTCGGCGGCGGCGAGCAATTTCATCTGCAGTGTTGCAAATTCCTTGTCTTTTTTGAATTCAAAGCGGATCAGCCCAGTGCAGCCGCCGCATTCGAAGCTGAGTCTTTGCACTCCGTATGGCGAGAAGTGCTTCATGCTCTTGCGTTCAGAGACTGCGGCCATGAGTTCCTGGACCATGAGAAGGCAGGTGGTTTTTCCTTCCGGTACCGTTAGGGCGCTGTTGTCGACTTTGAATTCCTCGCCGACATTGTAAATCGGGCAGACTTGTTCTTCAGTAACTACAAAGATAGCGTCGCGGTATTTAGATGTTTTTTTGGGAGGCATATTCGGTACGTGTGGGTGATGGTTCAGTCTGATCGACCAAAGAGGAGATAAATAATCAGGCCAAGGATGGCGGCTCCGCCAAAAAGAACGGGAAGTACTTTGCTAACCTGCAACTCACCGTTAACGACCAGGGCTTGCATGTACGGGGTGCCAGATGCCCACCAGATGGCAAAAACAGTTCCTAGAATAAAGAGATCGCGAAACGCTTTTTTGTAAAGCAGGTAGCCGACGAGAGCGATGAACGGGACGAGAAACCATGGGTTGGAGAAAAGTGCCGGGAGGTCGATTGCTTTGATCTGCTCCGGCAGTTTGGTTTGGCCGAGCATGCGGCCTAAGAGTTCAGTAATGGATCCTATCTTTTGTAGGATTGAATCGGAGAATGCGCTGAAGTTCACGGGGATGCTCCTAATGTTTTACGTAAAATTCTAATCAATGGTCTCGCCGGATTTTTGGAGCCCCAAGTGCTCTGTTTTTTCTTGCGAGCAAGGCTATGGTAGCAAGGGGTTGGGGCTTCGTCAAAGTGAAAACCAGATCGATTGATTATTATGAATAACAATTTTGTGATTCAACGTTTTTAAATTATACAAAAATAAGATATTTTTCTTTCCCCTCCCGAGATTTATTCGCTGAGATAATTTATTTTATCACGTTTTAAAACAAGTTTAGACTGGTTTTTTAGTTGAATTTTAAAAGTGGCACGATATTTGTTTAGTGATGGTGTCTCGATTCGTAATGGAAAAAATAGAGAATGTCTCGTTCGTGGTCTAGGTGGTTGAATTTCCACGAAAATGTGTAGATGATATAGTGAAGCTGTACAATGTTCCTCTCGTTCCTTGCTGTTTAGTTTTCCGTTTTACCTCCCTCCTCCAACCGGCTGCCCCGTCCTCCTCCTCTCTGCGGGGCAGCTCCCTCCCCCTCATGACAACAAGGTGAGGGGATTGCGTAGAGAGTCTGATGAGCAATAAAATCCTGATATTTCAGCATGCAGAATGGCAGAAACCCGGACCGATAATTTGGAGGGTTGCTGAGGAAGCTGGTGTCACCTTGCGTGTGGTGCAAGTGTGGCGTGAGAGCGCTGCTGATTTTGCCGAATTCGATGCCTTGATCCTCCTTGGAGGGGATTGCGAGGTGGCGCGCGTGGATCGCTGCCCCTTTCTAAATGAAGAGAAGCGGTTGGTGCGGGCGTGGATGAACTTGAATAAGCCCTGTCTCGGCTTTAATCTTGGTTATCACCTGTTGGCCGAAGCTGCCGGTGCAACCATAGGCTCTGGGCCTGTGGCGAGTTTGGGGATTATTGACGGCCATATTACCCACGAAGGCAGGCTTCATCCCCTGTTTCGTGGAATACGTACACCTTGTAAACTTTTTAAGTGGCATGAACAGGTTGTGCAATCGCCGCTCCCACGAAGCATGGTTTTGCTTGCCACTTCAAAGGATTGCATGGTAGAAGCATGCTGTCTTGAAGGGCGCCCTCATATAGTCGGATTGCAATGTGATAATTATGCCGCAATTCCTGAAGATCTGGATGGATGGCTGCGACATGGCAACGCTTTGGTCAATCGCGACAAGCGTGGCCGCTCTTTTGCCGAGGAGCTAATGGGGGATGCTCGAGGGCTGGCTGCCGGGATGGCGGCGGACTTCGGCGTTTTGCTGCGGAATTTCGTCTCGCTCATCAAATGAACACTGTGTTTGGCCGGTCCGTGATGATTTTTATTTATCCCCACGCTGGTCGCCATGAGTATTCTCACCCAACAGTCTGTTTTTTCCGCCACGCTGCAAGATGGTCCTTTTGCCGTTGAGAACGACCCTCCATTGTCGCACCCTTTTTCCCGTGAGGCGAAAGCCTGGGTGGCGAGCATTCGAAAGAATCAACTTCTAAAAACGAAATACCGCTCCGTTCGTAATCAGATTTTTGATCTGTTAGGGGTAAACACCTTTGATGAGATCCTGATTCTGATTCATGATCGGCAGTTGTGTGAACGTTCCGCTGAGCGCGCCTACCTCTTGCTTGGTAACATGTTCGGTATTGGGGGGGCACGGCAGGAATTGATTCGCCATCTCCAGGATTATGCCCGTACCGCCGATGATGTTATTCGTTCTCTTCAGGCCAAGGTCTTGGCTCCGTATAGTGCCCACATCGAAACGACCAACGAAATTGTTACAGCCTGGGATCCGGTCGAGTTGCTCTTAATGCTTTTTGACGAGCGTTATCATAAAAAAGCACGATTTGAAGCCAAGCGCAAGCTGATGCTCATGGGGCTTGCCGGTTCGATTGACCAGAGAGAACGGGAGACCAAAATAGCTGCAAAATTCCTCGATTTTCTTCGATTTCTCAACGTCTATGTCTGGAGCCCGGATTATAAAATAGGTGATCTTGATATTCGCTATCTGCATAGCCTTCACAATCCGGAAGATTTCAGCTGTGCTTCCGTCAAGGTTCTTTCCGAGGAAGAGGCGCGTTCGGTGGTGCCGAGTTCGGGGGAAAAGTTGACCCTGGTGAAACGGCGCCGGTTTCGCGATAATGACACCGATATTCCTATCTACGTTACCATTCGAAAAAAAGAGCCAGCGGCTAAAGTGCTGAAGCTGTTGCGCAAAAATGAAAAAAATCCAGCCTCCGCTGTGGATGACGAACTCGGATTGATGGCGGTGCTCAACTCGGTGAATGACGTGAAGCGCTTTGTGCGTCATCTTACCCGGAGTGCCGCCCGTGCCGAATCCTTTATGACTCTGGAGGACATTTCCGACACACTCACTGGCGGCGAGTACACGGGTAAGGCTACTGGTAGCTCCGGTAAGACCTCGATGCTGAAATTTTTTGCCCGAACCGGTGGTATGCGAATCGAATTCATTCTCCACACCAACCGGTCCTACCTTAACTATATCTACCAGCGCGATGTGGCCCACGACGAGTACGAGGTCAAGCGTATTTTTGATACCGGCGTGGTGGAGTTCCTCTTCCCTTCTGATATCTATCATTTGAATCTGAAAAAGATTCGCGATCACCAGCTGGCGCTCTTTAGAAGGCGCATTGAGGAGAGCTGACTTTCGGTTCTTCTTCCCCGTTTGTTTCTTGTGTGTCGGCGAGGTCATGCTCGCTGTCCATCCCTTTTTGTCTGTTTCTCCCTCTTTCATTTTTGCGCCGAGATTTTTCCTGTTGTTGGAGGGGGGTGCCGTGTGTCTTCCGTGCCGTGTCGCTGCCGCCCCTTCGATAAAAGGTGGCCCTTGTCTGGGGGTATACTGTTATCTGATATTGGTTTCCTCTCTGTCTTGCTTTCTTTTTTGTCGATCGACCATTTTGTAACTTTTCGACCATTTTGTAGAGGTTGTGACAGGTCATTGTGAGGGCCTGTAATCAAGCTGTTTCTGGATTTTACGAAAAAATAGCCCAATATTGTGATGTTAAAAGGAAAATAATTTACTTTTTCGTGATGGCACGCCCATTGCCTTACTAAAGGCACAAGGCGGCAATGTCCGCTCCTAAACAAACGCTGACAACGGGCTGGATGAATCCAGTAACAAATCCCTGATATAGAGGAGTTAAAGCAATGAGAAAGGTAGCTATCTACGGCAAAGGCGGCATCGGTAAATCCACCACCACACAGAACACGGTTGCTGGTCTGGTTGAAATGGGCAAAAAAGTTATGGTCGTTGGCTGTGACCCCAAGGCAGACTCCACGCGCCTCTTGCTCGGTGGCTTGGCTCAGAAATCGGTGCTCGATACCCTGCGTGAAGAAGGTGAGGATGTAGAGCTTGATGATCTCCGGAAAGAAGGATACGGCGGAACTTGGTGTGTTGAGTCCGGTGGTCCGGAACCAGGCGTTGGTTGTGCGGGTCGCGGCATCATCACCTCGATTAACATGCTCGAACAATTGGGTGCTTACGACCCAAGCGAAAACCTTGATTACGCTTTCTATGATGTACTTGGCGACGTTGTTTGCGGTGGATTCGCCATGCCGATTCGCGATGGTAAAGCCGAAGAGATCTACATCGTCTGCTCCGGCGAGATGATGGCCATGTATGCAGCCAACAACATTTGTAAAGGAATTATGAAGTTCGCCCAGTCCGGTAATGTCCGTCTCGGTGGTCTGATCTGTAACTCCCGTGCGGTTGACAATGAAAAAGAGATGATCGAAGAGCTGGCCAAGAAGATCGGTACCCAGATGATCTACTTCGTTCCCCGTGATAACGATGTACAGCGTGCAGAGATTAACCGGCAGACCGTTATCGAGTGGAATCCCCAGGTCAAGCAGGCCGACGCGTACCGCGGTCTGGCCAAGGCCATCGATGGCAACCAGATGTTTGTCATTCCCAAACCACTGGCCATCGAAGAGCTTGAGCAGCTGCTTCTCGACTTCGGTCTGATGGAAGCCTAATCACAACCACAAGAGATACACATTAAGGAGCCAATGCCATGTTAGTTATGATCAGAGCCATCGTCAGACCTGAAAAAGCCGATGCCATTCTTGCCGCCCTGATGGATGCAGGATTCCCGGCGGTTACCAAATACTCAGTTGCCGGTCGCGGCAAGCAGCGCGGTATCAAGATCGGTGAGGTGACCTACGACGAGATTCCCAAAACCATGTTGATGAGTGTTGTTAAAGAAGAGGACACAGATTTCGTCATTAAGACCATTATGGGCACCGCCCGCTCTGGAACCAAAGGAGCTTTTGGTGACGGTAAAATCTTTATCAGCGACGTCGAGTGCGCCTATACCATCAGCTCCGGTATCAAAGAGGGAGCGGAGGTAGAGGCATGAAAGAGGTGATCGCCGTTGTGCGAATGAACATGATGAATCAAACCAAGAAGGCGCTGACGGAGGCGGGAGTGGATGCATTTTTTGCCCACGAAGCCAACGGGCGGGGCCTGGGGTTTGCCAACCCCCAGGTTCTCAGCGGTGCCAATGAGGGGTATGAAGAGGCTGCTTCGCTTCTCGGTGAAAAAGGAAAACTCTACCCTAAACGTGTAATCACCATCGTCGTGGATGACGATTTTGTGGACACCGTGGTCGAGACACTTATCGCGACCAACAAAACGGGAAAACCGGGCGACGGCAAGATTTTTGTGTTGCCGATCAAAAATTCCGTCCGGGTAAGAACGGGCGAGACTGGACTCAAATCGATTTCCTAAAGAGCCCAAGGAGAAGAACGACATGGCAACTGTAAAGAAAAAGCTCGTTCAGTGGGAACCCACGGACATCAAGAAAGAGCTGTTGAAACAATATCCGGCCAAAGTGGCTCGTAAGCGGTCCAAACAGATCCTGATTAACGAGGCCCAGGAAAACACCACCCCGGAGATAACCGCCAACGTGCGCACCATCCCCGGTATCATCACCATGCGCGGTTGCACCTACGCCGGTTGTAAGGGCGTTATCATGGGTCCGACCCGCGATATTGTCAACTTGGTGCACGGACCGATCGGCTGTAGCTTTTACGCCTGGCTGACTCGTCGGAACCAGACCGATGCCGGTAAAGATGGTGAGAACTATATGACCTACTGTTTTTCCACCGATATGCAGGATTCCGACATTATCTTCGGTGGCGAGAAAAAGCTGGCTCAGGCCATTCAGGAAGTCTACGACCTGTTTCATCCCAAGGCTATCACGGTATTCGCTACCTGTCCGGTTGGCCTGATCGGTGACGATATTCATACTGTGGCCAGGAACATGAAGGAGAAGTTGGGCGACTGTAATGTTTTCGCCTTCAGCTGTGAGGGGTACAAAGGTGTTTCCCAGTCTGCTGGTCACCATATTGCCAACAACCAGGTGTTCAGCCACATGGTTGGTGAGAATAACGAAGAGAAACCGGGCGAGTACAAGATCAACCTGCTGGGTGAGTACAATATAGGCGGCGACGGTTTTGAGATTGATCGGGTGCTTAAAAAATGTGGTATCACAACCATATCCACCTTTTCCGGCAACTCGACCTACGACCAGTTTGCCAGTGCACACAAGGCTGATTTGAGCTGCGTTATGTGTCACCGCTCAATCAACTACGTGGCTGACATGATGGAAACCAAGTTCGGTATCCCATGGATCAAGGTTAACTTTATCGGCGCGGAATCCACTGTCAAATCGCTGCGCAAGATTGCCCAGTACTTTGGCGATCAAAAGCTGATTGATCGGGTTGAGGCAGTTATTGCCGAGGAAATGCCTGAAGTAGAGGCGGTGAAAAACGATGTACTGCCACGGACCCAAGGTAAAACCGCAATGCTATTTGTCGGCGGTAGCCGTGCGCATCACTATCAGGATTTGTTTGCCGAGATGGGCATGAAAACCATTGCTGCCGGTTACGAGTTCGCTCACCGCGATGACTATGAAGGACGTCAGGTCATCCCAGACCTCAAGGTGGATGCGGACAGTCGAAATATCGAAGAAATTGAAGTCGAGGCAGATCCGGAACGTTACAATCCGCGCAAGACAGACGAAGAACTCAAGGCCCTGGAAGACAGTGGCTTTGAATTCAAGGATTACGATGGCATGCTGCCGGATATGGAAAAGGGCACCTTGGTTATCGATGACCTCAATCAGTATGAGGCCGAAAAACTGGTGGAACTGATGAAGCCGGATATTTTCTGCGCCGGTATCAAAGAGAAATTTTCCATCCAGAAGCTCGGTATCCCGATGAAACAGCTGCATAGCTATGACTCTGGTGGACCTTATGCAGGATTCAAAGGCGCGGTCAATTTCTATAAAGAGATCGATCGGCTGGTGAACAGTAAGGTCTGGGGATATCTAAAAGCTCCCTGGCAGGAAAGCCCCGAACTCTCGGCCACCTACGTGTGGGAATAAAGCATCAACTTAGAGGGCAGAACAATGCTACTTCGACATACACCTAAAGAAATAACAGAGCGCAGTGCCGTAATGATTAATCCGGCGAAGACCTGCCAGCCCATCGGTGCCATGTACGCGGCGCTGGGCATCCAGGGCTGTCTTCCCCATAGTCATGGCTCACAGGGATGTTGCGCTTATCACCGCTCTGCCTTAACCCGGCACTACAAAGAGCCGGTTTCGGCATCCACCAGTTCTTTTACCGAAGGTGCCTCGGTTTTCGGCGGGCAGGCCAACCTGCTGCAGGCTATCAACAACATTTTCAACGTGTACAATCCGGAAGTCATCGCCGTACATACGACTTGTCTTTCGGAAACCATCGGTGACGACCTTCCCCAGATCTTTAAGAAGGCCAAAACTGATGGGCTCGTACCCGAAGGCAAGACCGTACTCGGTGCCAATACCCCGAGCTATGTCGGTTCCCATGTCACTGGTTTTTCCAACATGGTGAAAGCAATGGCCGACCTGGCCGAGCCAACCGGCAAGAAAAACGGCAAGGTCAATATACTCCCCGGTTGGGTTGAACCCTCGGACATGGAAGAGATCAAGCGCCTCTCTGCACTGGTCGGCGCGGATATTACGCTCTTCCCCGATACCTCCGGCATTCTCAATGGCCCACTCAACGGTGAGTACAGCATGTTTCCCAAAGGTGGAGTGACCGTTGCTGAACTGAAAGGCTGCGGCGATGCTATCGGCACCCTGGCCATGGGCGACTGGTGCTCTGCCGATGCAGCCCGGTTACTGGATACCAAGTACAAGGTACCCTGCCGTGTGCTCGATATCCCCTACGGATTGAAAGCGACCGACCGTTTCATCGATGCCCTGCGCACCGTTGCCGGCACCGTGGTGCCGGAGGAAATCAGCTGTGAGCGTGGCCAGCTGGTGGACTTGATCTCCGATATGCACCAGTACTTCTATCACAAAAAGGTAGCCATTTACGGTGATCCCGACCAGGTAATTGCCATGACCGAGTTCCTGGTTTCCATCGACATGTGTCCGGTTCACATTATTACCGGTACACCGGGGAAAAAGTTTGAAAAGCGGATCAAAGAGTTGACCAAGGATTCACCCTTCCCGGTCAATGTCCGCTCAAAAGGCGATATGTTCCTGCTCCATCAGTGGATCAAGAACGAGCCGGTCGATCTGTTGATCGGTAACACCTACGGTAAATACATTGCCCGTGATGAGGATATCCCCTTCATCCGTTGGGGCTTCCCCATCCTTGACCGGCAGGGACATCAGTACTTCCCGACCGTCGGTTACAAAGGCGGTATTCGCTTCTTGGAAAAAGTGCTCAATGCACTCCTGGATCGTCAGGATCGGGATGCAGCGGAAGAGAAGTTCGAGCTGGTTTATTAAGAAACATCAACAACAACCATTCGGTGGCGGGTTCCTCCTTGTCCCGCCATCGAATTCCTCCTTTTCTTTAACCATGGGGCTACCATCATGACCGTGATTCCCATCTCAAACGCCCCCGGATATCCAGGATCCAAAACCGAAGAGTCTGTCACTGCTCTCAGGTTGCCGGTGGCTCCAAACGCTTTTTGCCGTATGCACTATGCCCCTGAAAGGAAAATAGGTCAGGCATTGAACGGATCAGAGGTGTTGGCCGAAATCGGGCGGCGCGAAGGTTTGACCCATGTGGAGCTTGATGGCCCTGGTGATCCGTCTGCGTCAATGACGGCAACCGTGGCCACTATTGCCATGGTGCATCAGCATTACCCCGATCTTTCGATCGGTATGACTACCTTGGGATTAGGGGGGGCTGAACATGCGGCTTCGTTGGCTGAAGCTGGCTTGAACAGTGTAACCCTGCTCATTGATGCTCAGGATACCGAAACAGCGGAAAAGCTCTATGCCTGGATTCGTCCGGGGAAGAAAACCGTGTCGCTGAAAACGGTAGCACCGTTGCTTGTGGAAGAACAACCAAAAGCAGTGAAGGCTTTTTCCGAAGCCGGGGTAGAGGTGGCCATTCGAACCACGGTTTATCCGGGGATCAATGCCCATCAGATTGTGACCTTGGCAGAGAATATGGCCGAGCTTGGGGCCAAGACAATGGAGTTGGTGCCCTTTGAATGTGGTCCTGAGTTGGAAGATGCACCAACACCGCCAACACGGGTGCACATGGAACAGATTGCCAAGTTGACCAGTCAGTACCTGCCCACCACCTCGCAACTGGTTGGCGTGGAGGAATGTGGGTGTGCTTCAAGTTGTGGTTGCGGATCCAAGGCAACGGTGGATATCGGCTTGCCTACACCGACCAAAGACCGGCCCCGGGTTGCTGTGGCAAGTGGTAGTGGGATGGATGTGGATCTCCATCTTGGCCAGACAAAAATTTTTCTTATCTATGGTCCCCGCGAGGATGGTTTGAATTGTCTGCTGGAAACACGGCAAGCTCCACCCGCCGGCAGCGGCGAGTCCCGCTGGGATGAGTTGGCGGAAACCCTGCATGATTGTTTTGCCCTGCTGGCTGCCAGTGCCGGTCAACGCCCCCGGGAAGTTCTTGGAGCGCACGGTATTCGGGTTTTTCTCACCGAGGAAAACATCGAAGGCACGGTGGATGTACTTTACGGCGGCGGCAAACAGAAGAAATGTAAATGAAACGATTTTTTTAACATATAAAGGAAGGCACCATGGCTATCCCCGAAAAACAAATTTTGGTTTGTCAGAGTTTCCGTCTGAAAGGCGATGCGAAAGGTATCTGCCACAAACAGACCGACGGTTTTTTGCAGTACCTTGAAGAAGAAATCCTTGATCGTGGCCTGGATGTACAGGTCATTGCGACCGGTTGTCTCAAACAGTGCGAGAACGGTCCGGTCATGGTCGTGCAGCCGGAGAACTGGTGGTACAAGGGCGTGACCAGTACCGATATTATCGATGCCATCCTGGATGGAATTGAAGACGGCGAACCGGTAGCCGATTATCTCATCGGTTGATTTTTATGTATGCAGTTCGCCCGGCACGGCAGGAAGACCTGGAGCAGCTTGTTGAGTTGCTCCGGCTTCTTTTTTCCATTGAGGAGGATTTCTCTGCCGATACAGCGAAGCAGCATCATGGATTGAAATTGATGCTGAACAACGGTCAAGCACGCGTGTTGGTTGCTGAAGTAGACGGGCAGGTGCTGGGCATCTGTACCGGCCAACTGGTTATCTCCACTGCTGAAGGTGGTCCGTCGGTCCTGGTTGAGGATATGGCGATTTTCCCGGACCATCGGGGCAAGGGTGTTGGGCGAGCATTACTCGCGGCCTTGACCGCATGGGCCAAAGAACAGGGAGCAACCCGCATGCAGCTGCTCGCGGATAAATATAATCAGCCCGCTCTGGGTTATTATCAGCATCTGAATTGGCAAGAAACCGCCTTGATATGCTGGCGAAAATATATATAAACAACATAGATATACAAGACGGCTGGGCGACGGGCTCTGCCGCAATCATACGCTGAAAATCGGCTTTGGGGAAATTGCTGCTTTCCTCGTTGCCACTGTTTTCATTGAAAATTGAGGCTCAATAGCTCGTTAATTCGAGTGGGCCGTGTGGTTTTGAAGGGGGAAGGCTATGGCAAATATATCACCGTCATCGTTAGTGGGATTTGCAGATATTCACACCCAGGCAATTGATGACTGGCAGGAATACAAAGTTGAGGGGAGGCAGTTTCTCCAGTTAGCGGAGACCGCCTTTCGCAAAAAGAAAAAGGCCTTTACCACCGAGATCCTCTACAACCTGATTGCCATGGCCATTGAAAAACTGGTGATGAGTGCGCTGATGGAGATCGGCCGTCTACCGTACAATCATACAATGCGCGACTTAGTGGACGCCCTCGAGCGGTGGATGCCGGAGACGATTCAGGGTATGGAGGAGTCGATTCGGCACTTAGACAGTTACCAGGATATCTGTGACCCCTATGTCTGTTCGATCAAGATTCCGACGGTTGAAGAGATCGAAAGCATGCTGGGGCTTGCCCGTCAGCTTGAACAACGATTAGAGTCGGCAAGCGCTTGACAGTGCTCTCGTTCAGTAGGACCCGCACCCATTAAAAAGGGGGACCGATGAAGCGGTCCCCCTTTTTTAATTTTACTTCTCCGCCTTGATGTGCGTTTTTGGGGGAGCTATCTTTTTCCTGGTTCCCGTTTTCCGGAAATCCCATGGAGGAATGGGTTCCGGAGATTTCCAGAGTCCTTTTTTGGTAGCCTTGGCTGCCTCTTCCATCTTGATCCAGGTGACACAATACTTCTCTGTGCACGCCTTACGGTCAACCCAAGCCTGGCCGTTGAGGATCATGAGTTCGTTTATATTATCCTCACCTAAGAGTATTATCCCATTCATGCGACCTTTGCGCAGCTTGCCGATGGGTTGTGCCTCGACAGTTTCATTTTTAATAAATGAATCCAGAAAGTCACGCGCTTCGTTACCGTGCTCCTGCTTGAGCTCCGGGGCATCAATGCCATAGAGGGAAACGCGAATTTTTTTGCCCTTGTACAGCATGGTGATGCTGTCGCCATCGTAGACGGAAACAACAGTGCCGGAATATGCAAAGCAAGGGGAACTTAACAATAGGATGGCTAGGCCAAAAAGAAAAATACGGATCATACTTGGTATTCTCGGAAGATGGGGAAAATGCGTTAATGCTGCAGCCTTTTACCCGATTTTACGGTTGGATACCTAGAGAAAAAAGAAGTTTTTGCAAATTTGTGTTTCTTTGTCGGTTAGCGGCTGGAAGCGTTTCGTTCGGAATGGATGTGCGCTGTACATTGGTTGGCATCTTTCGATGCGGTCGGTGTTGGTGGACTCGTCTTTTTTCCTGAAAAACGAAATTGTGAGAAAGGAAAATTCTGTTTGTCGGAATTTTATAGGTGTGAGCTGTTAACCCTGGACAGATTATCAATCTAACATACCGTAATTACAGGATGAAAAAAGTGTTGTATTTTCTGGCATCTCTGTTGCTTTATATCTAGTGCATGAGGAGCATGTCCCTGCATTAGAAGAAGATAGAGAGGTGGATGATGAAAAAGACAGCGCTTGCAATCCTGATGATGGGTATCGTTTTAGCCGGAGCGACCAGTTCCGACAGCGCCCTGCAGCAGAGTAGTCTCGCGATTCAGCCGCCGGCGGCAGTAAGGGATCAGTCAGCAAAAGTGCCGGAGCCTGCAACCATGTTTCTCTTTGGAACCGGGCTCATCGGTTTGTCCGCTCTTTTCCGGAGGAAATAAGCTGGTCAATCCTTTTACCTTTATAGAAGTGATGTTCAAGCAGGGCCCTCCTCGGGTTCTGCTTTTTTTTTGCTCCAGCAGTCAGCGGCTGTCGGTGGTTATGGAGCTTTTCTAAAGCAGGAGTTGTTGCTTGAGATTTTTTAAGTAACGACGGCTCACCAGGATTTTCTGGTGGGACAGGGTGTGAATCTCCGCAGCCCCGTTGTTCAGAAAAATGATTTCTCGAATATTTCCCATATTGATCTGGTACTGCTGGCCACATATTCAGCCTCGTGCAGGCAGACCAATCGCACCCGTTGCCCGACCAGACAGGGGATGCGATTGATGGGATCGACCTCATAGGTCGGAGCCGGTCCTGAGCGGAGCAACTTTCGCAGTTTGACGATGGTCTTGGCGAGGCGGGCCGGTTCCACCCGGCTTGAGCAGGTAATCCAGGGCCTTTTCCTCAAAGGCCTTGAGGGAATATTCGTCGTAGGCGGTAATGAAAACAACGTGGGGCATGAACTCCTGGTTGATTATGGCAAGCGTCTCAAGGCCATTGATCATCGGCATGTGAATATCAAGAAACACCACCTTCGGCCGCAGGCGGTTAATCGCCTTGATCCCTTCCAGGGCATTGGCGCTGCAGCCTACCACCTCAATTGTTCCGGTCTCGGCCAGTAGGGCTTGCAACTCTTCCCGCGCATGGGGTTCGTCGGCAACAATCAGGGCTCGGATCATGATGGGCTGGAGATAAGTGAGAATCTATGAATTTTTGCATGAAAAACAGCAAATTGCGAATCGAGAAACGTCGTTCTCGTGTTTTTTTCGAGGCCCCTCAACGTTAATAAGGGAGCCTGATCGAAATCAGGGCCTTTTCCTGACGAGTGCAGGATACCTCCAGTGCGTATTGTTCTCCATACAGATTTTTAATTCTTTTCTCGACAATATTCATCCCCAGCCCAATTTGCCCACGATCCAGGTAGTTGCCTGCATTATCCTCAATCTCGATCACTGCATTCTCGATCAGGGGTGGAAATCGACAAGGCAGAACCCTGTGGGCAGTCCTTGCAAAGAGCACATTCCCAAGACTGGTTGATCCCGTCGGCGTAGACGCTGCGATTTTCTTCGATCGATTTGATGATGTGGGGTGAGGTGAGAATCTGTCCGGCCCGATGGTGGTCGGAACCGATGCCGGTAAAGGCCAGGACTTTTTCCCGGTCGGTGATGGCAACGGTTCCAACAACGGTTTCCTCATGGACAATTTGGGCGAGTTCCTCGGCACCGTCAGCGGGAAACCCCTTGTCAAAGATGGTCATGGTGCGTTCGGCGATCCGCATCGCCTTGGCTGAAAAAAGGATGCTTAGTTTATCGTAGGTGCGTTGTTGGTCCCGAATGATGCTGGCAAAGATCGCTGCTCCGGCACTGTTGGCCAGGATCATGGGGAGGACAATCACCTGCAGGGAAAACCTTACGGTTTTCCCTGGTGGGTAAGGAGGGAGGAGCGCTGCGCTTAGGCTTCTTCTGCAACCAGGGCAGGATTGCGGAAGGCAAAGAAAAAGGCGCCAAGGGCGGCAACAGCGGCTCCAACGCCGATAATCGTGGCCACATCAATGGGCAGGCCGAAACCGATCTTGGCATAGGCAAGATAGCTGGCACAGACCGCAGTCATGAAGGTCGCGGGGATGGTTGCGATCCAGTGGCAAGCGCCTTTCTTGATCAGGTAGGCCGAACCGGCCCAGAGGACGATGGTTGCCAGGGTCTGGTTGGAAAACCCAAAGTAGCGCCAGATGACCTCAAAAGGGGCTTTGGAGATGAGAAACCCGATCACAAAAAGCGGGATGGCGATATAGAGCCTTTTAAGGCCCTGGGCCTGGGGCAGGTTGATAAAGTCGGCAATGATCAGGCGGGCACTGCGGAAGGCGGTGTCGCCAGAGGTTATCGGCAGTAAGATCACACCAACGATAGCGAGTATACCGCCGACATGTCCGAGCAGGGTGGTAGAGATCTGGTTGACAACCGCAGCCGGGCCACCGTTGGCCAGGGCTGTCTGCAGGCCGTTGGAACCATGGTAAAAGGCCATGCCGAGTGTCGCCCAGATGAGAGCTATAACCGCTTCACCGATCATAGAACCGTAGAAAATTTTGCGGCCATTTTTTTCGTTATCCAGGCAGCGCGCCATCATCGGCGACTGGGTGGCGTGAAAACCGCTGATCGCGCCGCAGGCAATGGTGATGAACATCAGCGGCCACATGGGCAGGTTTTTCGGATGCAGATTTTTCAGGCTTAAAGTGGGGTAGAAATCATATCCCTGCCAGGCTAGGGCGCCGATCAATCCGACCGCCATGAAGATGAGGACCGCCCCGAAAAAAGGGTAGATCCGACCTATGATCTTGTCGATGGGGAGCACGGTGGCGAGAAAATAATAGGCAAAAATAATAGCAACCCAGGCAGGCACAGCCAGGCCGGTCATGTTGCCCAGGAGTTTTGCTGGCCCGAGCACGAAGACCACACCAACCAGGAGCAGGAGGACGATGGAGAACAGGCGCATGAACTGCTTGAAACCATTCCCCAGTTGGTAACCCACCACATCCGGGATGCTTTTGCCCTGATAACGCACCGAGAGCATGCCGGAAAATTGGTCGTGCACAGCCCCGGCGAAGACAGCCCCGAGAACGATCCAGACCAAGGCTGCCGGCCCGTAAAGGGCGCCGAGAATTGGTCCGAAAATTGGTCCAAGTCCTGCGATATTGAGAAGTTGGATCAGGAAAACCTTAGCTGGGTGCATCTCGACGTAGTCGGCCCCATCAGCCATGGTCAGGGCGGGGGTGAGGCGGTGTTCATCGGAACCGATAACCCGGTCGACAAAAGCGCCGTAAAAAAGATACCCCAGCAGCAGCAAGCCGAGACAGAGTAAAAAAATGGTCATGACATCCCCCTTGAAGAATAATGAAATCTGATAACCTCAATTAAATAATAACAGCCTACCCAGGAGAGAAAGAAGGGGAAAGAGTCTGTCCATTAAGCGGTCGTATTGTCTGATGATCGGTGATATAGGGCAATAAGCGGTTACTTGCTTTGGGGGCGCGCTGTTGTTCTTGGCTCTGGACCACCTCGTTTTTTTCAGTAAAACTATTGCTTAACGGGTTTTGAGGTGGCCAGCACGTCATTATTATATACTGAGACTTTAAATCAATGAAGATACGCGAGCTTTTTGACCAATGTGCCACTGGCTATGACCAGGACCGTCCGAAACTTGTCCCCTGTTTCAATGACTTCTATGGAGCGGCGCTGAACATGGTTCCCTTTGCCCCTAGCGCCAAGATTGACATCTTGGAATTGGGTACCGGGACCGGTCTTCTTGCCTCCATGGTGGCAAGGCTGTTCCCGGATGCACACCTTCATCTCACCGACATCTCAGCCGCCATGCTGGCGCAGGCCCAATCCCGTTTTGCTGATGTGCAACGCATAACTTATGCCCTGCAGGATCACCTGCAACTGTCGGCGGAAGGCAAATTCGACCTGGTGATCTCCGCCCTGTCAATCCATCACCTGGAGCACGGCGACAAGAAAGCATTGTTCCAGAGAGTCTTTCGCGCCTTGCGTTCTGGGGGAGTATTTATCAATGCCGATCAGGCCTCGGGGCCGACTCCACAGGAGGAGGCGGCATACGAGCGGGGGTGGCTTGCAGAGGTGAAAGCTAACAATGTGTCAGTCGTTTCTCTCGAGAACGCCCGTGTGAGGATGCGGGAGGACAGAAATGCCACGCTGGCCGAGCAACTGGCCTGGCTTGCCGAATCCGGGTTTTGGAATGTCAGATGCGGTTATGAACGTACCCGTTTTGTAGTGTACGGCGGGGAAAAGAATGATGCGTAGTCGTTGGTGATTAATGGTAAAAACATTGTCAAAACGGCTATTGGTTATGATGTCTTGGGCCGATGGGATTGGGTTGCGCAGTCGGTTGCAGGTAACAATAATTGGAAATGGGTTGACTTCTGGAAATGAAAAAAACGAAAATAATTCCAGTCCTGTTGGACAAGTGGCTCATTTTCTGTCTATGTACAGAGCAGGGGAAACTAAAGCGAACGCCTTGATCAAGGTGAATCAAACAAGATTCAGGCACTGAACATCTTGAAGATTGCCTGGCAGAGGAGCATGACGTTTTCCCCGGAGTTGCGATGAATGCATACTCTATTCAAGTCCTTTCCTTGCCAGACTGAATGGCATTATTCTAGATCAGGTATTTGCCACAATGAAAATTCCAGTCCGCAACCTGCACTCCTTTTTTCCCTTCCTGCGTTGGTGGCCGATGGTCAATCGGCATACCCTGCGTGATGATCTTTTGGCTGGGGCGACCGGTGCTCTGGTGGTGTTGCCGCAGGGTGTGGCGTTTGCCACCATTGCGGGATTGCCGCCGGAATACGGCTTGTATGCCGCCATGGTGCCGACCGTGATTGCCGCCTTATTTGGTTCCAGCTGGCACTTGGTTTCCGGGCCGACCACGGCGATATCAGTGGCACTCTACGCAGTGTTGTCTCAATATTTTGAACCGGGTTCGGAACAGTATATCACCATGGCGCTAACCCTGACCTTTATGGCTGGGGTGTTCCAGGCTGCGCTAGGGCTGGCTCGCATGGGCGCCTTGGTTAATTTTATCTCGCACAGTGTGGTCATCGGCTTTACTGCTGGTGCCGCCCTGCTTATCGCGGCCAGCCAGATCCGCCATTTTTTCGGTATAGAGATCGCGCGCGGCGCACCTTTGTACGAAATTCTCCACCAGTTGTTCCTGCAAATCGGCAGTATCCGATGGCCGGTACTCTCTATCAGCCTGGTGACCTTGGCCACCGGTATCGTGATCAAGCGCTGTTGCCCAAAAATACCTTTTATGGTCGCCGCCATGGTTGTCGGCAGTGTGGCCGCGAGTCTGCTGAATTTTTGGCAAGGTGCGGCCACCACCGGGATTCAAACCGTGGGCGCCTTGCCGGCCCATTTACCGCCACTGTCACACCCCGACCTGTCGCTGGCTAGCCTGCAACTTGCCTTTGGCCCAGCCCTTGTCATCACCATGCTGGGATTGACCGAGGCTGTGGCCATAGCCCGAGCCATCTCCGTACGCTCCGAGCAATGTATTAACGGTAACCAGGAATTCATCGGCCAGGGGCTGGCCAATATTGTCGGCAGTTTTTTCTCCGGTTATGCCTCGTCCGGGTCCTTCAACCGCAGTGGAGTGAATTTCGAGGCAGGCGCCAAAACACCGCTGGCATCGGTTTTTGCTTCTATCCTGTTGTTGCTGTTACTCTTGTTGGTCGGGCGATTAGCCGCCTATCTGCCCAATGCCGCCATGGCTGGAATTTTGTTTTTGGTGGCCTGGGGACTCATCGATTTTCATCAGATCCGCCACATCTGGCAGACCAGCAAAGCTGAGACGATCATTTTGCTCTGCACCTTCAGCGGCACCCTGATTAGTATTGAAGCCGGGATCTTTAGCGGCGTGTTTCTCTCGCTGGTGGTCTACCTGTACCGTGCCTCAAAACCGGATATCATGCCGATGGTGCCGGCCAACGAGGCGGGTGCCTATCATTTCGTGCTCGTTCATGATGAGCCCGAATGTCCACAGTTGAAGATAGTGCGGATCAACGGGCCGGTTTTTTTCGGTTCTGCCGGTCATGTGCAACAGGCGCTGCGCAGCATCGACACCGAAAACCCGCAATGCAAATCCGTGCTGATCGCCGCCGCTAGTTTCAATTATATCGATATTGCCGGTGCAGAGGCTTTGGCCTTAGAGGCGCGCCGTCGTCGTCGCCAGGGCGGTGGGTTGTATTTTTATCGCCTGAGGGAGTCTATTTACGAATTCTTGCGTCAGGGTAATTACCTCAAGGATTTTGGCGAAGACGCCTTTTTCCCGGTTATGACACATGTTACCGGTGCCATTTATTGGAAACTGAACCCAGATATCTGTCGCACCTGTAAGGCGCGTATTTTTGAAGAGTGCCGGCTTGGTGTCTTGCCCGGTGGGTTGCGCCGTCAGCGAATTATGCTGGCCACAGACGGCAGTGCCTTTAGCCATGCCCCAGAAGGGGTGGCTATCGCCTTGGCCAAGGATTTCGGCGTCAAGTTGGATTTGATGACCAGCGTGGAGTCCCCGAGTGCTGATGAAATCGCTACCGCAACGCTGGCCCATGCCAACAGAAAGGCAGAGGCTGCCGGGGTGGAATGCGAAACCTGGGTCAGTTACGGCAAAGATACAGTGGAAGAGGTTGTGGCCGCCGCCCAAAAGGCCCATACCAATATACTCATCATTGGCCGTCGCCCTTTGCGCGGCGATATGAAGGAACGGCTAATCGGCGACATTGCCCAGCAGATCATGATCAAATCCCCCTGCCATGTCTTGGTTGCGAATTGGCAGGTTCAACCGTGGCAGAGGCATATTCTGGTCGCTATCGATGACAGTCAGATCAGCGAGACCGTTATCGAAGTCGCTATCCAGATTGCAAAGGCATCCAAGCTTCCGGTGACGGTGCTCTCCAGCGTTGCCTCCGAATCCCAACGGGAGAAGGCTGAGGAACAGGTAGCCTATAAACTCGATCTGCTCAAGGCGGAGGGGATTGCTGCCAATGTCCACGTCGCCATTGGCAAAACCCCTGACCGCGCCATCATCGATGCAGCAGAAGAAATCGACGCCGACCTCGTTATTATCGGCAACGATCAGCGCAAGGGCTTGGCGCGTAAGATCGCCGGTCAAACCACGGATCGTGTGTTAGTTGGCCTATCCTGTGCCGTCCTGGTTGTCAAGCGTGCCCCTGAGCCCAATTCATTGATTGCCGCAGTACGTAAGCAAGCTTAACCTCGATGAGAGGAAGCGTTCGTACGACAGGGGTGCCTGAAAAATTACAACTGGAGTTCGTCGGGAAAGAAGAAAGTTGCTCTCCGGGATAGAGTTTTCATTCTCTTCTCTTTCCATTTGGCAATAGCGCTAATTTCTCGTATGCTTTTCCAACCCCGTCTTGGGGGTAGTTGAAATTCGTAGAACTTGTGTAGAATTGAGGCTTGAAAATGAAAAAAGCACTTAACCAATAATTGGCTAAGTGCTTGATATAAATGGTGGGCCGTCGGAGATTCGAACTCCGGACCAATTGATTAAGAGTCAACTGCTCTACCAGCTGAGCTAACGGCCCAAAATGTGATGTCACTTTTGGATGCGGTCTGTTCTGTGACCCGCATTTCGAGCGCATCTAATAGCATACCCGCTGGCATGCGTCAAGGGGAAGCAGCGGGAAAAGTAGCTCAGCCTCGGTTCCGCATTCACTTTTTAGTGATCGATTTTTAGGATAAGGGCCGGGGCGGCGAGAAAAATCCCTTGACTTTGTCCGTTGTCACCCTACTTTCAGGCTATCCGTTTTTGACCCATTTGAGGAGATGTTCATTCTGTATGGAAAATGTTGATCCGTCGCCGGCCAGCCCGGTGCCTTCGGACGAGGAACCCCCTGGTAAGTCGTTTTTTGAAAAAGTAAAATCTGCCCTCGGTTTCCGCGGCGGTCCTGATACCACCGAAGAGTTGGAGCATGAAATTCAGGAGTTGTTGGAAGAGGGCGAAGAGCAGGGCCTGATCTCTGTTCATGAGGAACGGTTGATCAACTCCATCTTTGATTTTCGGGAGACCATTGCTTCCGAAATCATGACCCCGTCGGCGGAAATGGTCTGCGCCGACATCAAATCATCGATTCCGCAACTGATTAGGCTGGTTAACGAGGAAGGGTATACCCGTATTCCCATATACACCGATACTCCCGATCAGATCATTGGTATCCTCCATGTTAAAGATCTCCTGCGCATCTGCGCCCGCAGGGATGATGCCGATTTTCACCTCAAGGAAGTCCTTAATCCGGTTTCCTTTATCCCCGAGTCCAAACCGATCACTGAGTTGCTGCGCGAGTTTCAGCTCAAAAAGATGCACATGGTGATTGTGGTCGATGAGTTCGGCGGCGTGCGTGGTTTGGTCACCTTGGAAGATGTGATCGAGGAGATCGTCGGGGAGATCGATGACGAGCACGACGACGAAGACAGCGAACTCCGAGTGGTCGACGAGCGCACCGTGATTGTGGATGCCAAGATCGATATTGAAGAGGTCGAGGCCCATTTTCGCGTTACTCTGCCCGAAGGGCCGTTTGAGTCCGTGGGCGGCTTCATCATTCACCGTTTGGGCAAGGTGCCGCCTTCGGGAACGCTGGTCCAAGAGGACGGCCTCTCTTTCAAGGTGCTCGGTGCCGATCCCCGCCGGATCAAGAGCGTGCGTATTGTCCGCAATGATGAAATTCAGCCGCAACCCTGATTCTTTTCCCACGCTGATTCTTGCCAGCCTTGCCTCCGCCGCCCTGCTTGCCCTGGCCATGCCGGGCCGGATAGGCTGGTGGCCGCTTCTGTTCGTTGGCCTGGTACCGCTGTTGCTGGTGGCCCTCTATGCCCGACCGGGCAGGAGCGCTCTGGCCGGTTTTGTTTTCGGGTTGGTGTACCATCTGGCCCTGATGTACTGGATCCTGATCGTGCTCGGGCGTTATGGTGGGCTGCCGCTTTGGGGCTCGGTGCCGGCTCTTTTTCTGCTTTCCTCCTACATGGCCGCCTATCCGGCCCTGTTTTGTTTTTTGCTCAGCCGAGTGGCGGGGCGTTCATGGTATCGCGAGCGTTCGATCATGCCCTTGGTTTGGGGCGCACCCGTGCTCTGGGTTGGTTTGGAGTATGTTAAAGGTATCCTGTTCAGCGGCTTTCCCTGGATGGATTTGAGCTATGGCCTTTTCAGCCAGCCCAAGCTGATTCAGGCGGCTGATCTTGGCGGCCACCATCTTATTTCCTTCACCCTGGTTTTATGTAACGGTCTGCTTGTGGCCATGATCGACCGGCAGCGGCGAGCGGTGCGTTGGAATGTGCACTTTGAACGCCGCCTGCTGATTGCGTCCGTGGCCTTTCTCGTTTTCATTGGTGGATATTCCCTAGTGCGTTACCGGGTGGTCGGCTCGATGGCAGCCCGCTCGATGCAGGCGCGGGTTGCGGTGGTGCAAGGTAATATCGACCAGTCGCTGAAGTGGTCGCCCGAGGTCAAGGCCGCCACCGTGGATACCTATATTAAACTTTCACGGCTGGCCATCAAGGCGCAGGACATCGAGTTGGTGGTCTGGCCCGAGACAGCTTTACCCTTTTACCCCCAGCAAGACCCGCTCATGGAGCGGGTAAGCGCCTTTACCGCCACTCATAACGCCTGGCTGCTCACCGGGGCACCGCTCTACGCTTTGCCGTCTCAGGCAGATGGTAGCCAACAGATCCGCTACTATAACGGCGCAATCCTGGTCGGCCCGGACGGACGCCTGCACGGACGTCATGCCAAGCAGCATCTGGTGCCCTTTGGTGAATATGTGCCGCTGCGCAAATTCCTTCCCTTTCTCGAACCCCTGGTGGTGAGCGTCGGTGATTTCAGTGCCGGAGAAGAGAAGGGGCCTATGGTGCTCGGACCGATGCGTCTGGGAATGTTGATCTGCTATGAATCGATCTTTCCGGAGATAGCCCATGAGACCGTGCTTCGTGGGGCCAATCTTCTGGTCAATATCACCAACGATGCCTGGTACGGTCGTTCCAGCGCCCCCTATCAGTCGCTGGCCATGGCCGTGTTTCGTGCAGTAGAGAACAAGCGGAGCCTGATCCGGGCCGCCAACACCGGTATCAGCGGTTTTATCGACCCAATGGGGCATGTGTTGAAAAAAAGCGATGTTTTTATCGAGGATGCCCTGGTTGCCCAGGTACCGATGCTCGAGGTCACCACGGTCTATAACCGCCAGGGATTCCGTTTCGGTTCGATCTGCGCCATGGGGATGGCCTTGATGCTTCTGGTGCGTACCCGTCGGGACGATTAAGCGGGAAAGGATGGCAAAACGATAGAGAACGCGGTTTTCCAGCCTCCTCCGCCCTTTCTTCCTTGAGACTTGCGGCGAATCTGTTTAGTATGGGGTTCTTTTTCGGCATGGCTGGATGTATGCCGTTGTTGGTGGATAACAGCGAGGCGCCTCCGGCGTGCTCGTTTCTTTTTTGTTTTTTGCACGAGGTGAACCATGGCAGATATTACCGAATCAGCAGAGTCGAGGCAATTGCTTGAGAGTCTCAAGGGCAGAATGCTTGTCCTGAAGGAGCATCTTTGACTTAGAGGGCAAGCGTGAACAAGTAGAACTGCTGGAGCGGCAGACGGTTAGTCCTAATTTTTGGGATGATCAGGCCGAGGCTAAAAAAGTGCAGCGGCAGTTGGGCCAACTGCAGGATTTGATCGGTGTTTGGGATAAAAATTTCGGTGAGTTGGAAGATGCCGAGATGCTCCTGGACATGGCCAAGGAAGAGAACGACGAAGACACCTACCAAGAGGTGGTCTCCGGTCTGGATGCTCTCAAGGCCCGTATAGATTTGGTTGAGCTGGAGTGCATGTTCAGTGGCGACCTTGATAGCAACAACGCCATCCTCACCATCCACGCCGGTGCCGGCGGTACCGAGGCCCAGGACTGGGTCGGCATCCTCTTGCGGATGTACCTGCGTTGGGCGGAACTCAAGGGCTTCAAGGCCGATATCCTTGATTTACTCCCGGGTGACGAGGCCGGAACCAAGAGTGTAGCCATTCTCATCAAAGGCAAGTATGCGTACGGTTATCTGCGTTCCGAAATCGGCATCCACCGGCTGGTGCGGATTTCTCCCTTTGATGCCAGCGGTCGGCGTCACACCTCCTTTGCCTCAGTGATGGTGATGCCGGAACTTGACGACGATGTGGAGATCGAAATCAACGACAAGGATATCCGTATTGATACCTTCCGTGCCAGCGGCTCGGGCGGTCAGCACGTCAACAAAACCGACTCCGCCATTCGTATCACCCACTTTCCCTCCGGGATCGTGGTGCAGTGCCAGAATGAACGCAGTCAGCACCGCAACAAGGATATGGCCATGAAAATGCTCATGTCACGACTTTTTGAGCGGGAAGAGGAAGAAAAGCGCCGCAGCAACGAAAATCTCCAAGGCGACAAGAAAGATATCGCCTGGGGCAGTCAGATCCGATCCTACGTGCTGCAGCCGTATCGGTTGATCAAGGATCATCGCACCAATACCGAAGAAGGGAATGTGGATGCAGTGCTCGATGGTCGGTTGGATTCGTTTATTAAGGCCTATCTTCTGTGGCAGCCTTGATGGATTGAGGTGGTATGATGGTTGAGACAATCAGGGAGCAACTCGAGGAGCTGGAAAAACAAGTTCTCTCGCCCCATGCTTGTTTCAGCAGGAGTTCACGCGGGCGGCTCTTCGGAGAGCAGGATCCCTGCTGTCTGCGGACCTCTTTTCAGCGGGACCGTGATCGGATCATCCACTCCAAAACTTTTCGCCGGCTCAAGCATAAGACCCAGGTCTTTCTTGCTCCGGCCGGCGATCATTACCGCACTCGTCTGACCCATGTATTGGAAGTTTCGCAGATCGCCCGCACCATGGCGGTCTGCCTGCGGCTCAACGAATACCTGACCGAGGCCATCGCTTTGGGCCACGACCTCGGCCATACCCCCTTTGGTCATGCGGGCGAGTACAGCCTGAATTTGCTCCATCCCAAAGGATTCAAGCATTACCGCCAGAGTCTGCGGATTGTCGATTTCCTCGAGAATAACGGCCGCGGCCTCAATCTGAGTTGGGAAGTCCGCAACGGTATCCTCAAACACTCCAAGGGCTATGGGGAGATCCTGCCCGACGATGTCACCGAGCTGGCGGCGACCCTGGAGGGGCAATTGGTCCGGGTGGCGGATATCATGGCCTATGTCAACCACGACATGGACGATGCTCGCCGCGCGGATATGCTCCGAGGCGACGAGCTCCCCTCGCATTTACGCGCAGTCCTCGGAGATCGGGCCTCGCAACGGATCAACAGTATGGTGGTGGATCTGGTCAAAACCACCCTGGCCCGCGATGATGGCCGGCTTCATCTGAGTGAGCGGATGAACGAGACCATAACCGAGTTGCGGGCCTTTTTGTATGACCACGTCTACCGCAATTACCGGGTGCACAACGAGTTTGAGAAGGCGCAGCGGATCATTCGCGATCTCTACGGCTATTTTCTCGAACACGAGTTCCCGGAAAACGGCATTAGCTCCTGTTGCCACAAACGCGATCCCTCGCATTCGGTGGAGGAGGAGCAGAAACGGCATCGCCAAGTCTGTGACTTTATTGCCGGAATGACCGATCGCTATGCCATGACCCTCTATTCACAGATATTTATGCCCAAGCCCTGGAGCATGCTTTAAGGCCGGGCCTTTTTTTTATTTGTTCAACCTTCCCGCCCTGTGGCGGCATCACAGCAACCTCCTATGAACGAAACTGATTGCAAGCGTCCTGAGAAATACGATCTGCCCAAGGCCTATGAGTTTAACGAGGTCGAGCAACGTTGGTACACCCATTGGCTGGAAGAGAAAACCTTCAGCGCCCGCATGGAAGAGGGGAAGCCTTCTTTTTCCATCGTCATTCCGCCGCCCAATGTCACCGGCGTGCTCCACATCGGCCATGCCCTCAACAATACCCTTCAGGATCTCCTGGTACGCTATCACCGGATGAAGGGCGATAACACCCTCTGGGTCCCGGGTACCGACCATGCCGGTATCGCCACCCAGAACGTGGTCGAGCGGCAACTGGCGGCAGAGAAACTGACCCGGCACGATCTCGGCAGGGAGAAGTTCATCGAGCGGGTTTGGTCCTGGAAGGAGGAAAAAGGCGGCACCATTATCAATCAGCTCAAACGAATGGGCGCCTCCTGTGACTGGGACCGCGAGCGGTTCACCATGGACGAGGGGCTGTCCAAGGCGGTGCGCGAGGTCTTTGTCCGGTTGTATAAGGAAGGGTTGATCTATAAAGGCGATTATATTGTCAATTGGTGCCCGCGCTGTCATACGGCCCTGGCCGACGACGAGGTCGAGCATGACCCCACCGACGGCAAGCTTTATCATCTCCGCTATCCCTATGCGGATGGCTCGGGCTACGTGGTTGTGGCCACCACCCGTCCGGAAACCATGCTTGGCGATACCGCTGTGGCGGTCCATCCGGAGGACGAGCGTTACCAGCATCTGAAGGATATAGGCATCAGCCTGCCGCTCACCGGCCGGACTATCCCTGTGGTGTATGATCACCATGTCCAGCGAGAATTCGGTACCGGTGCGCTTAAGGTCACCCCGGCCCATGACCGCGACGACTACGAGATCGGCCTGCGCCATGACCTGCCGCGGATCAAGGTCATGGACGACAAAGGGGTGATGAACGCCGAGGCGGGTAACTACGCCGGGCTGGATCGCTTCGCCTGCCGCAAGCAGATTGTCAATGACCTGGAAGAACAGGGCTTTCTCGAGAAGATCGAGGACTACCAGCATGCGGTGGGCAAATGCTACCGCTGCGCCACCGTGGTCGAGCCCACCACCTCCAAGCAGTGGTTTGTTTCTGTCAGGCCCCTGGCCGACAAGGCGGTGGCTGCGGTTCAGGAGGGGCGGATCAAAATCTATCCCAACACCTGGGATCGCACTTTTTATTCCTGGATGGAAAATATCCGTGACTGGTGTATTTCCCGCCAGATCTGGTGGGGCCACCGTATTCCCGCCTGGAACTGCGAGGGCTGCGGTCAACTGGTGGTGGAGGTCGAGGATCCGGATGTGTGTCCCTTCTGCGGCTCGACCAAGCTACATCAGGAAAACGATGTCCTCGACACGTGGTTTAGCTCGGCGCTCTGGCCCTTCTCCACCCTGGGCTGGCCGGAGCAAACCAAGGAGCTGGCCACTTTTTATCCGACCTCGGTGCTGATCACCAGTTTCGACATCCTCTTTTTTTGGGTGGCGCGGATGATGATGATGGGGCTCCACTTCATGGACGAGGTCCCCTTCCACGACGTCTATCTCCATGCCTTGGTGCGCGATAAACACGGCAAGAAGATGTCCAAGTCCACCGGCAACGTCATCGATCCCCTGGTGACGATCGAACAGTACGGCACCGACGCCTTCCGTTTTACCCTCACCGCCTTTGCCGCCCAGGGACGCGAGATCCGCATGGATGAGGAGCGGATCGACGGTTATCGCCGCTTTATCAACAAGCTGTGGAACGCGGCCCGTTTTGCCCAGATGCACCTTACGGAGGCCGACCCGGCCATAGTCGAGCTGGCCAAGGAGCCTGCTCAGCTGGCCTTGGCGCACCGCTGGATTCTCAGCCGTATCAATGGAACCACCAAGGACGTACGGGCGGCCCTGGACGGCTACAACTTTAACGAAGTGGCCTCCGCCTCCTACCAGTTTGTCTGGCATGAGTTCTGCGACTGGTACCTGGAGTGGATCAAGGCCGATCTGTTCAGCGATGATGCGGTTGCCCGCGACCAGGCCAAGGCGGTGCTTTTGACCGTGCTTGAGCAGGTGCTCAAATTGATGCACCCGATCACACCGTTCGTCACCGAGGAGATCTGGAGCCAGCTGCCCGGTGAACGCAGCACTATTATGCTTGAGTCGTTTCCGGAATTCAATCCTTCCTGGGAGGATGCCGAAGCCGAGGCTGCGATGACCTTGCTTATGGGGGTTATCTCCGGCCTGCGCACCATTCGCACCGAGGCCGAGGTGCATCCCAGCGCCAAAATCGAGGCCCTGTTGATCTGCCCAGATGCGGCAAAACGTCAACTACTGAGCGAATTTTCCGGTGGCGTTCAGGCTATGGTTCGCGCCAGTTCACTGAATATTGTCCCTGAAGCCACTGTACCCGATGATGCCGGCCATGCCCTGGTGCAGGATGTGGAGCTGGTGGTGCCGCTCAAGGGCTTGATCGATGTTGAAGGCGAGTTGGAAAAACTGGCCCGGGACAAGGGCAAGCTCGACAAGGAATTGGCGCGGATTGTGGGCAAGCTCGGTAACGAGAAGTTCATCAGTAACGCACCTGCGGACGTTGTTGCCAAGGAGAAGGAGAAAGAGGCGGAAATCCGTGCCCGCCTGGCCAAAAATATTGAATCCACCGAACGCTTGAGCAAGCTGCGCTGATATGGATACTTTTTTACTCGATACCCTGCTGCGCGGTTTTCTCCTCGAAGACCTGGAACACGGCGACATTACCACCGAGTCCATCTTTTCCCGGGAGGATCGCTCCGAGTCCTGTTTTGTCGCCCGCCATCCCATGACCGTGGTTGGCATGGGCACTGTGGCATCCCAGGTTTTTCAACTGCTCGATTCCAGCGTGATTTGTGACAATGCCGTTGCCGATGGCAGCCGGGTGGAGCAGGGCGAGGTGCTGCTTCATTTCAAAGGCGCCACCCGCACCCTATTGCGTGGCGAACGGGTCGCGCTGAATCTGGTGCAGCGGCTCTGCGGTATCGCCACCCTGACCTCGGCCTTCGCGGATCAGGTGAAGCACACCAAGGCCAAAATCGTTGACACCCGTAAAACCACACCGGGTTTGCGCATGCTTGAGAAGTACGCGGTTCGTTCCAGCGGCGGCCATAACCACCGCTATAGTCTCAGCGACGGCGTGCTCATCAAAGATAATCATATTGCAGCCTGCGGCTCGATCACCGAGGCGGTGCGTCGGGTGCGTCTGCGGGTGCCGCATACCATCAATGTCGAGGTCGAAACCGATACCTTGGTCCAAGTGGAGGAATGCCTCCTCTGCGGCGTTGGGGTAATCATGCTCGATAATATGGAACTACCCACCATGCGCGAGGCCGTTGGCCTGATCAATGGCCGCGCCGTGGTCGAGGCCTCGGGCGGGGTGAATCTGGAGACCGTGCGTGGTATTGCCGAAACCGGGGTGGATATCATTTCGGTCGGAGCGCTGACCCATTCAGCCAAGGCCTGCGACATCGGCATGGACTGGCGCAGCTGAATATTTTTTTTGTAGGGAAAGCGGCAGGCTGCTTGCCCACCAGTTGATGCAGAGGCTTTTTTGCCCCATGAGGTGGTAAGGAACCTGACCGGTTTTTTCGTCGGTACGATACAAACGTTCTCACGCCCCTGCTTGAAGTTGATCCCCCACGCGCCATGAACAAGCGACTGTTTGTTGCCATCGACCCGCCCCAGGAAATTTGTCACCAGTTGAGCAGGCTCTGTTGCGGCCTGCCCAATGCCCGCTGGACCCCACCGGAACAGTTCCACCTGACACTCAGTTTCATCGGTGAAGTAGAGGGTTCCGCTTTTCTGGACATTTGTGAGGCCTTGTCCGAGATTTTTGCTCCCCAACTTACCCTTCAGCTTGAAGGTGTCGGCTTCTTCCCACCCCGCGGAAATCCCCGTATTGTCTGGGCTGGCGTCCAAAAAAACGAGTCGTTGCAGGTGCTGCAACGAAAAATTACTACCCGCCTTTTTCAGCTCGGGCTGGAACCGGAAAACCGGAAATTTAGCCCCCACATCACCTTGGCTCGCCTTCAGCATACTCCGGCTGGAAAAGTCGGTAAATACCTTGAAAATAATGGGCTTTTTCAAAGTTATCCCTTTGTGGTCGATCAGTTCACCCTCTACTCCAGTCTCCTTAGCCGTAAAGGTGCAACCCACTTGGCTGAACAGCTCTATCCATTGGTATAATTGAAACCTCGATGCTTTTGTATCGGAACTACCTTCGTGATGGATTGGGCCAATGCTTCGTTTGGTCGACTGGGCAGCAAAAGCCAGTTGTTGACCATGGTTCAGGATGTAAAATCCGGAATTATGGACTTTTTTGGTGCTGGAGTGATCTATTTATCCGTAGATTATGGACTCCTTGATGAATTAACGTGTTGAATTTAATAAAATAGTTTTGATGGGTTCTGGTGGAAAAATGTGGCCTGCCCTTATCTCTCTTATTTCTGCCTATCGTTTTGTATTGGAATAAATTTTGCATATTTAAAACCAGAGTATTAATGGTAATAAGTTTAAGCGAATTTTTATGCCACCGAGCAAAAAAAAACGATTTGGAGGGATATTATGAAAAATAGAATGAAGATTATAGTAGCAATAGCAGTAACCTTTTTCGCTACAAATGCATTGGCTGATATCATTATTACTTCGCCGATGACAATAGTTGGTGAATACATTGTTGGCGTCATCAACAATACTGGCCCCTTAAATGATCCGGCATCTGAGATGATTGCTGCGCAAAAATTGCTAGACATGGATAATGGCCAGATTGATGGCCTTTATCAAACAAACACTGATGATGACTACAACGATATTCTGGTTGGTATCCCTTTTAAACTTGAGGCTGACAATGCTAATTTTACATTGACTATATCCGGTTATGACTATGTCATGGCTAAATATGACGGCAAGAATGCTGGATATGTGTTGTTCTCTACAGGCGGCGGACAGACTATTACAATACCCGAATTTCCAACTTCATTTTGGACAACTGACCCTGCACAATGGGGGATTTCTCACTGGACAGCTTTCAATGCTGACCCTGGTAATCAAGTCCCCGAACCAGCCACCATGCTCCTTTTCGGAACAGGTCTTGCTGGTTTGGCAGGATTCGCTCGGCGCAAGAGAAGTTGATCAATACTTTCCTGCGAGAACGATGTTTCGCTCTTCACCGGGATCTTTTGGGTGGCGTAGGATTTTCCGGTTTTTGGTTTATTGCAAAGAGATCTCTACTGGCTCCCTTGACCGGGTTCGCCCTATCATGTAATATACACAGCTTCATCAAAAAAAAAGCGGTCACAGAGTATACTCTGTGACCGCTTGTATGTTTGATGGAGGCGACGAGCGGATTTGAACCGCTGAATAATGGTTTTGCAGACCACTGCCTTACCTCTTGGCTACGTCGCCTTGATGTGCGGCTTTATACCATAGATTAAAATTTTGACAAGGGGAAATCAAACCCATGGGAACCACAATGACGGCCCTGATTCAGGACAACGAGGAAGGGTTGCACGAGTTGCAGGACCGGATCGGTTATCAATTCCGCGACCTGCGATTGCTGCAACTCTCTCTCATCCATAGTTCTTTTGCCTTTGAGCGGCTCGATGACGGCCGCCATAACGAGACCCAGGAGTTCCTCGGCGACGCCGTACTCGATCTCGCCGTGGGCTACATTCTTTTTATCCGTTTTCCGGAGATGCGCGAGGGCAAGCTCACCCGTATCCGTTCCGCCCTGGTGAACGAACATGGTCTTGCGGAGCGGGCCCGGGAGATCGATCTTGGCCAACACCTCCTTTTGGGCAAAGGCGAGGATGCCTCCAACGGCCGCGATAAATCCTCGATCCTCTCCTGCGCCTATGAGGCCTTGGTGGGTGCTCTCTTTCTTGATGGCGGCTATGACGAAGCCTTGAGCTTTGTCCGTCGTTTTTTCGAGCCCCATATCGATCAGCACCAGGAGCGTCTGGAGAGTGCCGATGCCAAAAGTGCGCTCCAGGAGTTGTTGCAGGAGCGTCATAACGAAGGCCCGGAATATGTACTGGTCAGTGAAGAGGGACCGGCCCATGCCCGTCTGTTCTCGATCTCGGTTAATTTTCGCGACGCCTCCTTGGGAAGCGGCCAGGCCTCGAGTAAAAAAGAGGCTGAGCAGCAGGCTGCCCGGGCCGCATTGAAGCAACTCCGCCAGGAGGAAGCCTGATTGCGGGGGCAGAGAAAGAGGCGTCGTTCAAAAAACACTCCCAAAGGGCAACACTCCAGGCCACTGGTTATTCCCGTTTTCATTCCCCACGAGGGCTGCCCCCATTGCTGTATTTTCTGCAACCAGCACCAGATCAGCGGCCAGGGTGACACACCGGTCAGTGCCGAGGACGTCGGGCGGACCATTGAAACCTGGCTTGCGCGCAGTCACGCCAGCAGGCGGCAAGAGGTGCAGGTGGCCTTTTACGGTGGCAGCTTCACCGGGCTGCCGCTTCAACGGCAAGAGTCATTGCTCGCTGCGGTGCAGCCCTACCTGCGGCAGGGATTGGTACGGCAAATCCGCCTTTCCACCCGGCCGGATTATATCGATCAAAAGCGGTTGGATCTGCTTTGCAGTCAGGGCGTGGGAATCGTCGAGCTTGGAGTGCAATCCTGCGATGATCGCTTGCTGCAGCTGGTCGGACGGGGGCATAGCTCTGCCGACACCATCCGTGCTGCGCACCTGATCAAGGCGGCCCACCTGAATCTGGGCATCCAGTTAATGCTCGGCCTTCCCGGCCAAACGTTTGGTTCGCTGCGGCGAACCGTGGATCAGGTGATAGGGTTCCGCCCCGATTTGGTGCGTTTGTATCCGGTATTGGTCCTCCAGGGAAGCCCCCTGGCAACACTGTACCACCGGGGAGGATACCGGCCCCTGAGCCTCGCGCGGGCGGTGCTCCAGGCGGCGTATATGAAAAAACGGTTTGACGATCAGGGGATTGCAGTGGTACGGATGGGCCTGCAACCGGGGCCGGAGCTGGAACAATCCCTGGTGGCCGGCCCGTACCACCCGGCCTTTGGCGAGCTGGTCAAAGCGCGGCTGATGCTGCGTGCGACCCGCCGGATCCTTGCCGGTGCACCCCCGGGGCAACCGGTGACTCTAGTGATCAACGACCGCGATCAGTCTATCTTTCGTGGCTTGCACTCGCAAAATCTCCAGCGACTTAAGCAGTTTGGCTTGTTGGAGCGCTTTAACCTGCGAACCGACCCCAACCAACCGCGACAGACGGTGGGGCTCTCTGAGGAGCTGAAAGATCTGTAGTTTATCAGCCGAAAAGCCTCCCAGGCTTTCACCCTCTCAACCCTTCAGTCTACACGCTAAGACTTCATACCTTTCCTATGCTCAGTATCAACGATCTCAATCTGCAATACGGTAATAAACATATCTTTCGCAACGTCTCGGTGCAGATCCACACCGGCGACCGCGTCGGTCTGGCCGGTGTCAACGGCGCGGGTAAGTCGACGTTGCTCAAAATCATGTGCGCCCAACAGGAGGTCGACCCGGGGATCCTCAACCGGGCTTCCTGGTTCTCGGTGGCCTACCTGCCCCAGGAAGTAAGCATCGAGCTCGGCAGCCGCAGCCTCTTTGCCGAGGCCGAGTCCGCTTTTGATGATGTCCTTGCCCAGCAGGAAGAACTGGAACAGGTCAGTGCGGAACTGGCGTTATTGACCGCCGGTAACCCGGAAATCGAACCTCTGCTCAATCGGCAGGGTGAGTTGCAGCACCAACTCGAAGGCAGTGATGTCTTCCGCATCCGGCCCCAGGTGGAACGGGTCCTCTTTGGCTTGGGGTTTTCTCCCGATGACCTTGAACGGGAGGTGAAGAGCTTTTCCGGTGGCTGGATCATGCGCCTGCTGTTGGCCAAGTTGCTTCTCAAACGGCCCTCCCTGTTGCTCCTGGACGAACCCACCAACCATCTGGATCTGGATTCTCTGACCTGGCTCGAGGATTTTCTCCTTGGCTACCAGGGCTCCATGGTGATCATCTCCCATGACCGTTCCTTTCTTGACCGGGTGACCACAACCACCTGGGAGCTGAGTTTGGGGAAACTCTCGGTCTTCCGTGGTAACTATTCCCATTACCTGGTGGAAAAGGCGCAGCGGCTGGAATTGGAGCGGTCCGCCTTTGAAAATCAGCAGGCGCAGATTCGCCAGTCCGAGCGGTTCATCACCCGGTTTCGCGCCAAGTCGACCAAGGCCAAACAGGTCCAGAGTCGCGTCAAGCAGTTGGAAAAGCTGGAGCGGCTCGAACTCTCGGAAACCGACCGCACCATTCACTTTTCCTTTCCTCCGGCAGCGGCGTCCGGGCGCGATGTTCTGGGGCTTGAGCACGTTTGCAAGAGCTATCACGGCAATAAAATTTTTGACGGGGTCAATCTCTCCCTGCAGCGTGGCGACAAGCTGGCGGTGGTCGGTGTCAACGGCGCCGGTAAAACCACCCTGATGAAGATCATCGCCGGAATCGAGTCGGCCGAAGGTGAGATCAAACTCGGCCATAATGTGATCCTCTCCTACTTCGGCCAGCATCAGGCCCAGGAACTGCCGGGTGAGCTCAGCATCCTCGATACCGTCTATCACACGGTCACCGATTTGAGCATCACCCAGGTCCGCTCCCTGCTCGGTGCCTTTCTCTTTACCGGCGACGAGGTCGAAAAACAGGTGCGGGTCCTTTCCGGTGGCGAGAAGTCACGCGTTGCCCTGGCAAAAATGCTGGTCCGGCCTGCCAATCTGCTGCTTTTGGACGAGCCCACCAACCACTTGGACATGAGTTCTCAGGAGATCCTCCAAGAGGCCATGGCCCAGTACGAGGGAACGATCATTGTTATTTCCCATAACCGGTTTTTTGTGAACTCCTTTGTCAACAAGGTGCTGGAGATCAGAAACGGCAAGGCCACCATTCATGAGGGGAACGTGGAAGACTACCTCGAGTGGCGCCGGAAAATTGAGGCCCAGGCCGCTCTTGACAGCCGCCCGGCTACGGGCCAATCCACCTCGGAAAACAAAGCTGGAACCGCCGATTTAGCCGGGGTCGACAAAAAGACCCAGCGCAAGCAGCGAGCCCAGGAACGGCAACTTCTCAACAAGAAACAGGGGCCCTGGAAGAAGAAGAGTGATGAGGCCGAGCGCGAGATCGAAAAGTATGAAGTTCGCAAGGGTGAGCTCGAGGCCATGATGGCCGATCCCGACCTCTATGCCGACCAGGAGAAGTGGAGCGCCACCAGCAAGGAGTACAGCCAGGTGGAACGACATCTGGAGCGAGCGTATCAGCGGTGGGAAGAGGCGCAGCAGGCCATCGAGGCCATTGAACAGGAAATAGCGGGGGCCGAAGACTGATGCGTACATCCACCATGAAATCCACGGGTCGGCAAGCGGCCCGCAAACGGAGAATGCCCATGAAAAAGATCGTGGCTCTCGTTCTCGCCGTTGTTCTTCTTGGCGTTGGTGTCTATTTCACCCTGTTCGGCGGCGGCAAGGACAATGAGTATGCCCATTATCTGCCCAAAAATGCGGTAGTGACGCTTAACCTGTTGCATCTTGGCGAGTTGAGCGACAGCTTCGCCACCACTGCCCTTGGTCGGTTTCTGGCCAAGGATACCATGCATGCGGTGATTTCGGAGATGGGCGGCAAGGCGGCGGATCTGGCGGAGTATGACCGGATGTTTGATAGCGTGTCCGATGTGATGACCAACCCGGCCTTTAAGGCGGTGTTCGGTGACGATGCGGCGGTGGCGTTGCTCCCGGTTGAGCCCGGCGCAATGCAGGCGCATCCGTCCAAAACCTTGCAGGAGGCCCTGGTGGTGATTTCTCGCACCACGGTTGCCGGTGCCCTAGATCTATTCAGCCGCATGGTGAAAACCGCCAATATCAGCCGCGAAGTGGTGGATGAACTGGAGCTGACCCGTGTGGTGCTCGAGCCTGGGCAGGTCCTCTACGGCTACACCGAGGGTAAAATGGTCTTTTTAGCGTACAGTCCGGCTGCGATTAAACGGTGCCTGCTTGCGGCCGACAAGGACGGCCACCGGCTTGATGCGGTCGAGAATTTTACCAAGGCTGTTGCCTATTGGCAGGCCGCTCCCCGTGAGAAAACCTATTCCCGTTTGTATATTAATCCAGGTGAGTTGGGCCAACTGCTTACCGAAGCCCCGGCCAAGGAGCTTCAGCAAGCCGCAGCCATGCTCCGTGGAATCGATGGCATCTATTCCACGACCTATGGTGGTGAGCAAGGCATTGAAAGCCGGGCCCGTTCCACCTTCCACTATGATCAGCTCAACCCTTTGGTCAAGACGGCGGTCGACGCCGCCACCCATCCCAATCCAACCCTTTTTCTCCTGCGGGACAAGACCCTGGCCTACAGCTGGGCCTCCTCGCTACGGCCGGAGCTGATGACCCAGGTTTTGGCGGAGAAGAGCCTTGAATTTCAGCAGGCCGATGCTTCACTTAAAGAATTGCTGGGCGTGGGGCTCGAGGATTTGGGCAAGGCCTTTGGCCCTCAGTACGGCGGGGTGCTGGATGACATCGTCCGCGCGGCACTTTTTCCGGCCCCGAAGATGACCTTGTTTGTCGGCCTTCGCGACCGAGCCATTGCCCAGAAGGTGGTCGATGCCCTTCGGGCCAAGATTGCCGAGAACGGCATGATCAAGGAGGAACAGGAGCAGGTGGGTGGTTATACTGTGTATTGTTGGCCCTTGTTGTCGGATAAGGAAGCCCAACCGGCCCTGGCCATGACCGATACAATGCTCTACTTGGCCACGAGTAAACAGGCTTTGAAGGAGCTCTTACAGTCCACAGTCAAGGCGGATACCCTGTCAGAGCCGGTTGTGGCCCAGCTCGGCGGTCCTCTTGCGGAGCGTATAAGCACGGCCAATACCGGCAGCCTGGTGGTCTATCCTCAGCGGATGTCGGCAAAGACCGGACAAACCTTGGACTGGCTCGCGGGCATCCTGGCCACAACCAAGAATATCTCGCTTTCCCGCCTCAACCAGGAGACGGTGCGGCTGATGCAGTCGACCGAGATTATCAGCGCCACTTCGGATATGAATCGTGAACAAACCGACTGGTCGATGAGTCTGCGCAAGGCCCGGTCTCAGGGCAGGGCAACCGCCGTCAATTAGGCTCCAACCGGCCGGCGGCGACAGCGTGCACAAGGGGGAAGAAGGGGAAAAAGCTCTTGCCTAACCAAAGCAATTCAAGGTAAGGATGGTCCCAGAAAATTGATGACGTCGTAACAACTTCGATCTACGGCGGAGCCGTGTTTTTCCCGACACTCGACATATCTGATGTATGCTTTCGCACCGGGAGAAATCGCTACTCCTTGAATATCTGTAGTTTTACTCGGCCATCTCTCAGCATGTGATGACCTTTTTATGAGTCCATCATTTTTTAAAGCGTGCGTTTATAAGTGCAAAGCGTTGTTTCCGTGAGTGGATCGGAAACGACTTAATTGGGTGACGCGAGCTGCCGACAGGGGAGGGCTGTGCCTAGCCGCCTCTGTCCGCTTGCCCGAGCCGCAGAGCAACAACAGCATTTCGACCCGCCCGTGATGGGCGTGCACAGGAGGAATGACGTGGCGTTTGACAAGGAGAACAAGTTGTGGCTTTCCGGCAACGAGGCGATTGCCTTGGGTGCCTGGGAAGCGGGCGTGCGGGTGGCTTCCGGCTATCCGGGAACACCGTCGACCGAGATCATGGGTAATCTGTCCCGCTATGAAGGCGTGTACACGGAATGGGCTCCCAACGAAAAGGTGGGGCTTGAGGTGGCTATAGGTGCCTCCTTTGCCGGAGCCAGAGCTTTGGCGACCATGAAACATGTTGGCCTCAATGTGGCCGCCGACCCCCTGTTCACCGCAGCCTACACCGGCGTGCGCGGTGGGCTGGTGATCATCAATGCCGACGATCCCCAGATGCATAGCTCCCAGAACGAGCAGGATAACCGCAACTACGCCTTTGCCGCAAAGCTGCCATTGATGGAACCTTCCGATCCGGCCGAGGGCAAGGAGATGATGGCCACCGCCTATCGGCTGAGCGAAGAGCTGGACACCCCGGTGATCGTCCGCATTACCACCCGTATTGCCCATGTCAAGGGCGTGGTGGAAAAGGGGCGTAAGTGTGAGGTCCCGGAACCATCGATGCAAAAATCCCCGGCCAAGATGGTCATGCTCCCAGGCAATGCCCGGGTACGTCGGGTGGCGGTGGAAAAACGGATGCAAGCCGCACGCGAATTGGCCGAGACCCTGCCCGAGAATCGCGTCGAGCCCGGTACTGGCAAACGTGGTTTCATCACCTCCGGTGTCCCTTATAACTATGTCAAAGAAGCCTTTCCCGATGCGCCGGTGCTCAAGCTGGGCATGGTCTGGCCGTTGCCGGAAAAAATGATCCGCGAATTTGCGGCCACGGTGGAAGAGTTGATCGTGGTTGAGGAGCTCGATCCCTTTATCGAGACCCATCTCAAGGCCATGGGGATTGCCTGCCGTGGCAAAGATTTGATCCCCAACCAAGGCGAACTCAATGCCTTTATCGTCCGTAAGGCAATCGCCCCGGAAACCATTGGCGAGCTTTTTGCGCCGCTGGAACTGCCGATGCGGCCACCAAACATGTGTGCCGGTTGTCCGCATCGCGGTTTGTTCTTCGGCCTGTCCAAGATGAAGGACGTCTTCATCTCCGGCGACATCGGCTGTTACACCTTGGGCTTTCTGCCACCGCTTTCGGCCATGGATGCCTGTGTCTGCATGGGCGCTTCCATCACCATGGCTCATGGCATGTCCAAGGCGCTCGGTAAAGAGGGGGAGGGCAAGGTGGTTGCCGTGCTCGGTGATTCAACCTTCATGCACTCCGGCATGACAGGCCTTTTGAACCTGGTCTACAACAACTCGTATGCCACGGTGATCATCCTCGATAACCGCACTACCGCCATGACCGGTCATCAGGAAAATCCCGCTTCCGGCCACAATATCCGTGGTGAGGAAGCCCCGGCTCTCAACATCGAGTTGCTTTGCCAGGCACTGGGTGTCAAGCGGGTGACCGTTGTCAATCCGCACGATGTCGAGGCTACCCGCAAGGTGCTCAGAGAGGAGATCGCCATTGCCGAGCCTTCGGTCATCATCAGCCGGGCTCCCTGTGTTCTCCTGCCTTCGGAGGTCAAACGCCAGAAACCGGTCTATTTCACCAATCTCGACAACTGTACCGGCTGTTCGCTTTGCGTGCAGATGGGGTGCCCGGCGATCAGCTGGACACCGTTGACTCCGGAAGAGGCTGTGGCGCGCGGCTATCGCGAAAAACAGAAAGGGTTTGCCCGGATTACCGAGGTTCAGTGTAACGGCTGCGGCCAGTGTGCATCGGTGTGCAAGTTCGATGCGATCACCAGAAAGGAGGCGAAGTGATGAAACAGAGCGGTAATATTCTCTTTTCCGGTGTGGGTGGGCAGGGCATTCTCCTGGCCAGCGAATTGACTGCCCATGCCCAGTTGGCAGCCGGGTTTGATGTCAAGAAAAGCGAGGTCCACGGCATGGCCCAGCGCGGTGGTTCGGTTGAGGCTCACCTGCGTTACGGCGAGAAGGTCTACTCGCCCCTGATCGAACCGGGCAGTGCCGATATTCTCGTTGCCTTTGAGATCCTCGAGGCGGTCCGCTACCTCCCCTATCTGCACAAGGACAGTGCGGTGGTGGTCAATACCCAGAAGATTTTGCCCCCGTCGGTTGCCCTGGGGAAGGCCAAGTATCCGGACAACATTCTTGATGAGCTCAAGTCCCGTCATATCAACGTGGTTGCCATTGATGCCTTTGCCGTAGCCGAGTCCGTGGGGGAGCTGCGTACCGCCAACGTGGCCATGGTCGGGGCGATGTCCAATTTCCTTGCGGTCGATCCGGAGGTTTTCCTTGAGGTGATCGACGCCACGGTCAAGGAACGGTTTCGCGAGGTCAACAAGAAAGCTTTTTCCGCCGGTCGGGCGGCGGTCTACGCCTAGACGATGCGGTCTGGGCATGAACAACAGCGAGGTGATGTGATGATGTGGGTGGAAGAAATCGAAACGCTGCCGCGATCCGGCCTGGAATCGATCCAGCTCAAGCGGCTGCAGACCCTGGTGCACCGGATGTACGAGACGGTTTTGCCGTATCGGGCCAAGATGGATCGGGCCGGGGTAAAACCGGCGGACATACAGTCACTCAAAGATTTGAGTAAGCTGCCCTTCACCGCCAAGGATGATCTGCGGGACAACTATCCCTTTGGCTTGTTTGCCACACCCATGGACGATGTCATCCGCATCCATGCCACCTCCGGAACCACTGGTAAACCAGCGGTTGTCGGTTATACGGCTGCGGATATCTCGCTCTGGGCTTCGGTCATTGCCCGCTGCCTGACCATGGCCGGGGTAACCAAGGGAGACATGGTGCATAACGCCTATGGATATGGCCTGTTCACCGGTGGTCTTGGCGCCCATTACGGGATTGAGGCCCTGGGAGCCACGGTCATCCCGGTGTCCGGGGGGAACTCCAAACGCCAAGTCAATATCATGCGCGATTTCGGTTCCACGGTGCTGCTCTCCACCCCGTCTTATGCCCTTAATCTGGCCGATGCCATGAGCGATTCAGGTATCTCGCCCGATGAGTTGAAATTGCGGGTTGGCATCCACGGCGCCGAAGCCTGGAGCGAGAATATGCGCGAGGAGGTGGAACGGAAATTGGGGCTGAGGGCGTTGGACATCTACGGCCTTTCCGAAATCATCGGCCCGGGCGTGTCCATGGAATGTATCCATTCCGAGCACGGTATGCATATCCTGGAAGACAACTTCCTGCCCGAGATCATCGATCCCGACACCATGGAAGTCCTGCCGTACGGCGAAACCGGTGAGCTGGTGTTCACCACCCTGACTAAAGAGGCCTTCCCTTTGATCCGTTATCGGACCAAGGATATCTCCCGCCTCTTTCTCGAGCCCTGCGGTTGTGGCCGGACCCTGATCCGGATGGAGAAGGTCACCGGCCGGACCGACGATATGCTCATTATCCGCGGGGTGAACGTCTTCCCGTCACAGGTGGAACATGTGCTCATGGGGATCAAGGGCGTGGAGCCGCATTACCAAATCGAGGTCTCCCGCGAAGGCAACCTGGATGTGATGTCGGTCCTGGTGGAAGTGAGTGAGAATATTTTCTCCGACGAAATTCGCATCCTGGAAAACCTGACCAAGAAGATCCAAGCGGAGATCAAGGACATGCTCGGTGTCAGCACCAAGGTCAAGCTGGTGGAACCGCGTTCCATTCAGCGCTCCGAGGGCAAGGCCCAACGGGTCATTGATCGGCGGAAGTTATAAAAAAAACAACGGGTTGTTGAGGCTGAAGCTTGTCAGAATAACCACTCTGCGGTCGGTGGTCGTTGTCCGCAAAACAGAAGAATGACCGGCCCAGCCCCGGTAGACTTATCCACCTTACTTATCAAGGAGGGTCCTATGCTTGTAGAACAGATTGCGGTTTTTTTGGAGAATAAATCCGGACGACTGGCGGAAATCACCCGCATCCTGGCGGAGAACGAGATTAATATCCGTGCTCTGTCCGTGGCTGATACCGCCGACTTTGGTATTCTGCGTCTGATCGTCGACAAGGTCGATCTGGCCAAGGAGACCCTTCGCGCAGGTGGCTTCACCGTGGGCAAGACCAACGTGGTCGCTGTGGAAGTGCCGGACCGTACCGGAGGCTTGGCAGGCGTACTCAAGATCGCCCATGAGGCCGGGCTGAACGTTGAATATATGTACGCCTTTGTCAATAAGAGCGGCTCCAACGCGGTGCTCATCTTCCGCTTCGACGAGATGGACAAGGCCATTGAGGTTTTGCAGAACAAGGGCTTGACCCTGCTGACCGGGGATCAGATCTGCGCCCAGTAATAAGGAACCACCTACAGTCCTTGGCTTTGCCCGATCGAGGTGATCGAGCGGGCAAAGCCTTCTTTTCCGCAGCGCCAATAGAACAACAATGGGGGGAACCATGAAACGTAGCATCAAACGCTTGGCCTGGGGATGGGCAGCCTGTTGCCTTGCCCTGTCCACCATGCTGGCTCCGGCTTGGGCGGGAACCATCAAGGTGGGGGCGATTTTTGCCGTCACCGGCCCGGCCTCATTCCTTGGCGGACCCGAGGCGAGAAGTGCCGAGATGGTGGTTGAAAAAATCAACAAGGCCGGTGGCATCAACGGCGATACCATCGAATTGATCATCAGAGATACCGCAGGCAGCTCGGAGAAGGCTGTTTCTTTTACCAAACAGTTGATCGAGGAAGAAAAAGTCGTGGCCATCATCGGGCCCTCGACTTCCGGCGAGTCCATGGCGGTGAAGAAGATCGCCGAGGCGGGCAAAACCACGCTCATCTCCTGCGCCGCTGCCGAGGTCATCGTTGATCCGGTGGCCTCCTATGTGTTCAAAACACCGCAGAAGGATTCTTTTGCCGCCCAGATGATCTTTGAGGAGATGCAGCGTCTCAAAATCAGCACCATCGCCATTGCCGCCGGTAATGACGGCTTCGGTAAGGCCGGCAAAGCCCAACTGGAGAAGATGGCGCCGACCTTCGGTATTAAGGTCGCCGCCTCAGAAACCTATGATAGCAAAGCCACCGATCTCAGTGCCTTGGTGGCCAAACTCAAGGCCGACAGGTCCATCCAGGCTGTGATCAACTGGTCGGTGGTACCGGCCCAGGCGATCATTGCCAAAAACATGCGCCAGTCCGGTTGGCAAGTCCCCCTGTTTCAGAGTCACGGCTTCGGCAATATCAAATATGCCGAGGCTGCCGGCGCTGCTGCCGAGGGCATCATCTTTCCCTGCGGTCGCCTCCTGGTGGTGGACGTCCTGAAAGACGCCAACCCGCAGACGGTGTTGCTCCGCGAGTACAAGAAGGACTATGAGGCCAAATACAAGGAAGATGCCTCGGCTTTCGGTGGTTATGCCTTTGACGCCATGAACATGGTCGTTGCCGCGATCAAGCAGGGCGGAAAGGATCGAGCCAAGGTCCGCGCCGCGGTGGAGGGCTTGAAGGATTTCGCCGGTGTCGGCGGTATGTTCTCCTTTACCCCGGAGGACCACAACGGACTCACCATTGATTCCTTTGCCATGATGACGGTCAAGGATGGTAAATTCATTCTGTATCAGGGCAAATAACGCTGCTTCCAAAGGACTGACCGACGGGGCGTTGCCTTCGTTGGTCAGTATTTTTGTCGTTCCCGGAAAAACCACGAAAACGACGCTTTTCGCTTCGTAAAAAACGCTGGGACGCAGTAGGTCGAAGTTTTTACGACGCCATCAACTTTTTTCGAACCCATCATTTTTCATGAGTCCGGATCTCTTTTTTCAATACCTCTTTGCCGGCATCACCTACGGTTCCATTTACGCCATTGTCGCCATCGGGTTCAACATCATCTACAACGCCACCGGGATCATCAATTTCGCCCAAGGCGAATTTGTTATGCTCGGGGGGATGATCTCGATCTCTCTACTGCACTATCTGCCCCTGCCGTGGGCCATTGCCGGTGCGGTCGCGCTCACCATGCTTGTCGGTGCGGCGATTGAGATGTTGTTTATCCGTTGGTTGAAGAGCCCGTCGGTTATGCGGCTGATCATCATCACCATCGGTATCTCGATTCTTCTGCGGGAAGTCGCCCTCCACATCTGGGGTGAATCGATCCGCAGTCTCCCCTATTTTTACGGCAACGAGATCACGACTTTCTCATTGGGGAGCGTCCATATCTCACCGCAAGTGATCTGGGTCATTGTCGCCTGTGGGGTGATGATGCTGGGGTTGAGCCTGTTTTTCAAGAATACACCGGTGGGGCGGGAAATGCGCGCCTGCTCCGCCAACCGGACCGCGGCGCTGCTCTGCGGCATCAACGCCCGCAATATGGTGACCCTGTCGTTCATGCTCAGCGCCGGTATCGGGGCCTTGGCCGGGTGCGTCATGTCGCCGATCACCTATACGCAGTACGATAGCGGTACTTCCCTGGCAATCAAGGGGTTCACCGTTGCCATCCTCGGTGGCCTGGGTAACTCCGCGGCTGCGGTGGCGGCAGGTCTCCTGCTCGGAATCATCGAAGCCTTTTCGGTGTCGGTGGTACCGCTAGCCTTCCAAGACGCAATTTCGATCGCCATCCTCTTGATTATTCTCTTTGTCAAACCCCACGGACTGTTCGGGTCCAGTGACGCGGCTCGCTTAAAGGATTTCTGATGAAGACCCGAAAATATTTGCCCCTGGTGGGGCTCTGCTTGTTTATAGTGGTACTGCATGGGCTCACCGTGTTCACCGGCGCCCAATACTACCTAACCCAGTTAACCATGGCCGCCTACTACGGTCTGGTGATCATCGGCCTTGGCGTACTCATGGGGTATGCTGGGCAGATATCCATCGGTCATGCCGGTTTTTTTGCCATCGGTGGTTACTTGGCCGCAGGCCTGACTACCCGCAACCTGGAGCCCTTTGCCCAGAGTTGGTGGGCGCGACTGCTCGACCAGGCAGGCGTTCTGGTCCATGGGCAGGATATCTATGGCTCCATCCTGATAACCATCACCCCTTGGGTGGCCTGTATCTGCGCAGTGACCACCGCCGGAGTGGTGGCTCTGGTTATCGGTATCCCGGTGCTTAAACTCAAAGGTCACTACCTGGCCATGGCCACTCTGGGGTTCGGTACCATCGTTTACCGCATCTTTCTCGGTACACCCTATTTTGGTGAGGCCGACGGCATTACCGAAGTTCCGGGATTTAATTTGCTGCCCTTTCTTACCATCACCGGTGACAGCGCCCACCGGGTACTGAATTTCTATGCCGCCTGGATCTTACTTGTTCTCGGCATGCTCTTCCTCCTCAACCTGATCGGTTCTCGGGTCGGCCGAGCCCTGCGCTCCCTGCATAGTTCGGAAGAGGCTGCTGAAGCCTCAGGAATCAACACCGCCCGGTTCAAACTTCAGGTCTTTGTCCTGAGTGCAGTGTACGCCGCCATTGCCGGTGTTTTGCTCACCCACTACAACGGTGGAATCGGCCCGAGCGAGGCCTCTGTCATGAAGTCGGTGCGCTATGTGGCCCTGGTGGCGGTGGGCGGCATGCTGAACCTTTGGGGAACCCTGATTACGGGAGTGGGGCTGACTTTTCTTTCCCTGCGCGGTGTCTTTGGTTCCTACGACGATGCGGTTTTCGGCACCATCCTGATTTTGGTGATGCTCTTTTCCCCGGAAGGGATTTTGAGCCTGAAGCTGCGACCCCTGCTGCGTCAGCTGATTATGGGAGGCCGCGCATGAGCCAAACATCGATCACCGGAGGACAAGTGGGACGCCCGCTTCAGGAAACCATGCTCGAGCTTCAGCAGGTGCATAAGCGGTTCGGTGGTCTGCATGCGGTCAATGATGTCAGCTTTAAGGTAGCCGCCGGAAACATCAAGGCGGTCATCGGCCCCAATGGTGCCGGTAAGACCACGTTGTTTAATCTCATAGCCGGAAATTTGCCGGTAACGGCGGGGAGCATCACCTTTAGCGGGCGGCCTATCCACACCAAAAAAACCTACGAGATCGCCCGCTTGGGGATGGCGCGTACCTTCCAGAATATTAAGCTTTTCCACGGCATGACCGCTCTGGAATGCGTCATGGTCGGACGGCATACTCGCAGCCACAGCGGTTTCTTTGCCGGCATGCTCGCCCTGCCGTCCACCTGGAAGGAAGAACGGGCTATTCGTGCCCGTTCCATGGCATTACTCGACCTACTGGGTATTGCCGATTTGGCCGATGTTGAGGCTTGCAGCCTGGCCTTTGGACAGCAACGGGCGGTGGAAATGGCACGGGCCCTGGCCCAGGAACCCAAACTCCTTCTCCTCGACGAGCCGGCCGCCGGGCTTAACATCTATGAGACTGCCGAGGTGGCCCGCCTGATCTGCACTATTCGGGATATGGGTATCACCGTGTTACTGGTCGAGCACGATATGTCGTTGGTTATGGACATCTCCGATGAGATTGTGGTGCTCAGTTTCGGTTCCAAGCTGGCCGAGGATATTCCCATTAATATCCAACAGAACGCGGAAGTCATAAAAATTTATCTGGGTGAGGACGAAATCGTATAGTCGGTTTCAGCCTCTACCCCCCATTGATTCCCCATGCTCAAGATTCGAAACCTCGATGCCGGTTATGGCAAACTCCGGGTCCTGAAAAATATCTCGTTGCACGTCGACCCCGGTGAAATCGTGACCATGATCGGCGCCAACGGTGCTGGCAAAACCACGCTGCTCCATACCATCATCGGCCTGATCAAACCGACCAAGGGCGAGATTAGTTTTCTGGACTGTTCCTGTACCCGCAATTCGGTGGGGCAGATCGTGGCCTCCGGCTGCGCTTTGGTTCCGGAAAATCGTCAGGTCTTTGCCTCGATGTCGGTGGAGGAAAACCTACTCCTGGGCGGCCATGTGTTGCTGAAACGGGAAGGCCGGGCCGCGGTTTTAAAGGAGTTGGCGCACCAGTACGAACTCTTTCCCATCCTCCGCGAGCGGCGTCAGCAGCTGGCGGGAACCCTCTCCGGCGGTGAACAGCAGATGCTGGCCATGGGGCGGGCCTTGATGTCCAAGCCACGGTTGGTGATGATGGATGAACCCTCCACCGGACTTGCCCCTTTGATCGTGCGTGATATTTTTCAGATCATCCTCAGACTTCGGGAAGAGGGCAACACTGTGCTGCTGATCGAGCAGAATGCCAAGGCTGCTTTGGGAATTGCCGATCGTGGCTACGTGCTTGAGGTGGGCAAGGTGATCGTTCAGGGGCCGGCAGCCCATTTGCTGGCAAACACCGATGTACAGCGTGCCTACCTTGGGCGGGAAAAAATGGCGGAATAGGCAAACAGCACTGTGTACTATGATGGACTTCTTTCGATGCCATCATTTTTATATCTAACGAACTTCTAACCTTCAGACTACAGACTAAGAATAACGACTATGTACTGGGAACCGGAACGCGAATGTATGGCAAGGGAGGATTTGGAACAACTCCAACTGGAGCGTCTGCAGTCGACGCTGAACCGGGTGGGCACCAACGTCCCCTTCTATAAGAAAAAATTCGATCAGATCAAATTCAACTGCGACGATATCCGCTCCCTGGACGACCTGCGGCGGCTGCCTTTCACCGAGAAGCAGGACTTGCGCGACAATTACCCCTACGGCCTGTTCGCCGTGCCCCTGCGGGATGTGGTTCGGGTCCATTCCTCTTCGGGTACCTCGGGCCAAGCCACTGTGGTCGGCTACAGCCGCAACGACATCAAAACCTGGTCCAACCTGGTGGCCCGGGTGATCACCGCTGCCGGTGTGACCAAAAACGATGTCATTCAGATCGCCTTTGGTTATGGCTTGTTCACAGGCGGTTTCGGCCTCCATTACGGTGCCGAGTTGGTCGGAACCTCGGTTATCCCGATTTCAGCCGGCAACACCAAGCGCCAGATCCAGATCATGCAGGATTTCAAGACCACCGCCTTGGTCTGTACCCCCTCCTACGCACTGGTGTTGGCGGATGCGATGATGGATATGGGGATTAACCCCAACGGCCTATCCCTGCGCTACGGGCTGTTCGGCGGTGAGCCCTGGTCCGAGGCCATGCGCCAGGAGATCCATCAGAAACTCGGTATCATCGCCACCGACAACTACGGTCTCTCCGAAGTGATGGGGCCGGGGGTTGCCGGTGAGTGCCAGGAGTGCAACGGCCTGCACATCAATGAAGATCACTTCCTACTCGAGATCCTTGATCCAAAAACTTTTGAACCCGTGCCCGAGGGCGAGATCGGCGAACTGGTGATAACCACCTTGACCAAGGAAGCTTTCCCCATGATTCGCTACCGGACCCGCGATCTGACCCGGTTCCTCCCCGGCACTTGTGCCTGCGGACGAACCCTGAAGCGGATGCAGCGGGTTATGGGACGATCTGATGACATGCTGATCATTAAAGGGGTCAATGTGTTCCCGATGCAGATCGAAAAAGTTTTATTCGAGGTCGAGGGCACCGAACCCCATTATCAGATCATCGTTGAGCGAGAAAATAACGCCGATAAGATTACGGTCATGGTCGAAGTGGTGGAATCGATCTTTTTTGACGAGATGAAAAAACAGCGCAAGGTGGTCGATATTATCAAGAGCCGTCTGGCCTCGGAATTGGGGGTCAAGGTCGATGTCAAGCTGGTCGAAGAAAAGAGTTTGGAGCGATCCGAGGGCAAGGCTAAACGGGTTATTGATCGCCGAAAATTATAAAAAGAAGAAGATCTTAAGAAAGTTGTGGACACGTAAGGTGAAAGGGTGCTTATCTGCAGTATTGATTGTTACGCTCGTGCCCCGGAGTGGGGGCTGTAAGGCGACAGCCCACTCCACCACAACAGGCTGCATCGAACCAACCTGAGCCTTACCCTGAAGCTGGGCATGACCTTTTGCCACCCATGGGATTGAGGCTGTTCAACGCCCAACTTTACACAAGGAGATATGTATGAAATTGTTGATGTCCGGGTTGCTGTCCCTGTTTGTTACAGTGGGCACGGCTTGTGCGGCTGATCAGCCGATGGAGTTGCAGAACGATGAGCAGAAGCTCAGCTATGCCATGGGCCTGAACATTGGAGAAAACCTCAAGGAGCTTGAGGAAAAATTTGATCTGAACGTGCTTCAGCAGGGTATTGTCGATGGCTATACCGGCAATAAACCCCTGCTGAGCCCCGCCGATGCCGCAGCTATCCAGCAGGCTTTTGCCAAAAGGCAGCAGGAAAAACAGGTCAAGAAGGCCGTGGCCATGGTCCAAAAAAACCGCAAGGCTGCCGAAGAGTTCCTTAAAGCCAACAAGACCAAAGAAGGCGTGGTTGAGACCAAGTCTGGCCTGCAATACAAGGTGGTCAAAAAGGGGCAAGGGGCCAAACCGGTGCCCACCGATACTGTGAAAGTGCAGTACAAAGGTACCCTGATCGACGGCAAGGAATTCGATAGTTCTTATAAGCGTAATGAGCCCGCCGTGTTCCAGGTCAATCAGGTGATTGCCGGTTGGCAGGAAGCCCTGCCGTTGATGTCGGTTGGATCCACCTTTGAGCTGTTTATTCCACCGGATTTGGCCTACGCTGATCGTGGCGCACCTCCGGTTATCGAGCCCGGTTCGATGCTGATCTTCCAGGTAGAGTTGCTTGATATCCAGGCACCGGTCAAAGAAAAGGTCGAAAAGGGTAAAAAAGAATAATTGTCGTCCCCGTTTTTTTGGGGGGGTGAATACGTAGTAATAATTCTCTTTTCAATTCGCGTTTCAGGACATACCTTAAAGACATACGATTTTGTTGTTTACGATCTACGGATGTATTGGAAAGGAGGAGCGTCGTGGGAAAAAAAACAAAATGCTGTGGCGGTTACCTGAAAAAAGGGAAGAGGTGCGGCAGTTGCCCCATGCAAGAGAGCGAGAACGAAAAAGGGAAGAAGGATAAGAAAAAGAAAAAAGACAAGGACAAGAAGAAAAAGAAGAAAGATTGATCTTTTTCGTTTTTTGATGTTTTAAGCCGGGCTCCTCATGAGCCCGGCTTTTTTTTATGGCTTGGGTTCGGTTATCAAGGTAGCGCGCAGGCCTTCGATGAGAACAAATCGGCCCAGGGGATACACCGTACAGGGAAGGCTGCCGACAAAAAGAGGATTGTCGCAGAGACCGCCGGAGAGGTAAATCGCGGATGGTTGGTTGGCAAACCGGTACGCATTGATGGCAATGCCGCGCACAAACTTGGCTACGGCCTCGGCCTCGGAGGCACCGGAGACCACTGCATCGAAAATGTGACTCATACCGAGCACACCGCAGGTAATTGAAAAGCCGCTATTCGGCACCGGCAGGGTGGCGTAATCGAGATGGTAATAGGTGGAGAGCAACTCGATGGTGAAGCCCATGGAGGCCCCGCACTCCGCATTCCATCCCATATCCACCACCTCGCCGTTTTCAAAGCGAACGAATTTGATGTCGCGGCTGCCGCAGTCGAGCAGGACAAAGTCGTCCTTGCCGATCAGTGCCTTGCCACCGCGGGCGAGTGCGGTCAACTCATTGATGCTCCTCAGGCTGCGGTGGGCGGCATTGTGACCGGTGGCCAGATCGGCTTTGAAATCGCGCGGCAGGGCGCGGGTGGCAACGATGTGCGGCTTTTCGGTTTTGGCGGTATCGAGAATCTTGCAGTAGGAGGTGCCGAAATCAGCCAGCAGCATCAGGACGCACTCCGGTTGGGTTCAATGCCGGAGAGTTCGAGAAATGCCTCGATCTTGGCCCGGGTGGAACTGCCGGGGGTTACGTCGCAGTCAATGGCAATAGCCCGTGGGTGCTTACCGGCCAGGTGTTTGGCCAGGGCCGATTTGGCGCAGAAGGACTGGGCAAAGAAGACTGTAGGAATACCGGCGTCAAAGACTTTCTCCAGTTCCAAATCAGCCGGGGTCTTGTTTTCCATACACCGGGTCCAGCCGAACACATGGGTGGTGTCGGGGAAGGGGCTGAGCAGGGAGAAATCACGCGGCGGTACTCCCCAGAAGCCGCAACTGGGGCGGCAGGGAGGCGTCGAAACGTAAGGTGCTGCCGACTGCACACCCTTGGTGATGCGGCGGAATTTTTCGATCAGTGGCATCTCGGCCGTACACAGGGGCGTGCCGAAGGGTGCGATGTCTTGATTGCGGGTGCGGATGATGGGGATATCGAGCATATCTTCGAGCACTTCGCTCACGTGGAGGGCACAGTCGCATTTACCAGGCCCGACATCGATCACCACCTGATCCAGTTGCAGATGAAGGCAGTTAAGCACCACGGTGCGGAGAATGGCACAGTAGACCCGGGGGATGAAAGGTGCAGTTTGGTCGATCGAAGCCGTTATCTGGGGCTCATCCAGATCAACGATGGTCTCTCCCCGGTGGTTGATGTCGGCGATTACCGCAAGCGGCGGAACTCCAACGATGCCGATGCAAGCCATGTCAAAGGTCCTCCCGTATCATGAGCCATAGGCCGATGGAGCCGACAGCCAAGTGCACCGAAATTGCAGCGATAAGGGGGGGGATGTATCCGGCCTTGGCCATCGATTGCAGGGTGTTGTAGATACCCCAACAGACAAAAGCCATGCCGCAACTCACAGGAATAGCCAGCGACAAATCCCGTCCCCAGCGACGGTAGACCAGCAGGAGCAGGGGAAGCCCCAAAAGCAGCAGGGGGAGTCCGAGCAGGGTATAACTGATCCGTCCGTAAAAGTTGGTCAGGGCCTTGTTGCGGCCATCTTCGGAATGACTGTGGCGTGTTTCCTGGTAGAGTTGTACCAGGGAGAGTTCCATGGTGCGATATTCGGGGACAAAAAAGTCCCCCGGCGTCTCCGGAAAGTCAAAGTGGCGCTTTTGAAACACTTCGGTGGTCATGCGCTCCTTCCCGGCTGCCGCCTGCACCTGACCGTTTTCAAGCGTCCAGCCGTCCTTGTCCCAGGAGGCTGATTCGGCTGCGATCAAGGTCTTGGTGATATAATCGTTATTCCAGATGGTGTAGGAAAAATTCTGGAACTGGTTGATGTTTGCATCCGGGCGGGCAAAGGAATAAAAACCTTGTACACCCCGGTAATAATAGCGGCCGTTACGGTAGATACCCAGCGGTACCTTACCCCGAACCTCCTTATTCCAGATTTCGTTGGTCAGGGACACGGTTTTAGGTAATACAAACTGGGCCATACCAAGAAAAAGGAGGATACAGGCCATGGCCGCGCCGATGATTGGAAAGGTGATTTTTTTCAGCGGAATGCCGCAGGCCTTAAGCGCGATCAACTCGTTACTATGGTTGAGCACCCCCAGGGTGACCACGCCGGCGAGAAGAATGCAAACCGGGCTCATCAGGTCGATGATGAAGGGGATGTTGGCGGCAAAAAAATGGGCTACCAGAGAAAGAGATTTGCCTTTTTCCATGAAATTATCGATCTTTTCAAAGAAATCGATCAGAATATACAGGGAAATGAAACCGGCCATGATCATCCCTAAATTGCGAATGAAATTGGCGAGGATATAGCGGTAAAGCAGTATCATGGGAAGTGTTGGTCAGCTCGTCGAAACCCGAAGGGGGAAAGCGTCGGGTAGTGTAAAAACAATGAGTTACAAGGAGAAAAGTTCATTTTCGTCGCTCGTTGGCAGAGCGCAGTGAATAACTGTATAACGGACCACCGTGCATTCGTCAACGGCTGCACCTGATCAGGATGAGCCGAAAAAGACGCTGTTTCTTGGCTGTGTAGTACCCGCTGCATCTGTTCCCGTCAAGAAAGAACCCGAAGCGATTAATCGGTCATTGGCAGGACTTCCGGAAAGACGGAGCTTGCACTTCCGAATGTCTCTGTGTAGATTGTTCTTTTGGTTTTGTTTGTTTTACGTCATCTGATTCAGGCAATGCATGGGAAGCTTTTACCTTGACGCCTCTGTCGCCACTGCCTCTACTTGCGGTGCCTGCGGAGTGCCGTTTCACTCGAAATCACTTAAAACGGCGGATTAGCTCCTCACACAGTGTTCGTTTCAAGGGAGCACCGTGTCACTTTTCCGAACCTTTTCTATGCAGAAACGACTCGAGAAAATTGCCAACAACAATATAACACGCAGTCCCAGTAAAAACTCAGCCATCGCCCGCCTTAACGGGTTTTGGGCCATTTTTGAACGAAGCGATAACGTGTTGATCGTGATCAACGCCGACCCGGATGCAATCGCTTCAGCCATGGCACTTAAACGATTGCTCAGTTATCGAGTGCACAGCGTGGCTATCGGCTACCCCAATGAGATCCGGCGGTTGAATAACCTGACCATGGTGGAACGCCTCAAGATCCCCATCGAACGGCTTCACACCCTTCCTGTCAAAGAGTACACCAAGAAAATTCTCGTCGATTCCCAACCCAACCACTTGGCCTGTTTTGAAAAATTGAGCTTCAACGCGGTCATTGATCACCATCCTGTTACTACCGGTTGGGATGCCGATTTTATCGATATCCGTCCTGAGTACGGGGCGGTTTCCTCAATGATGCTGGAGTATCTCCGTGCTGCCGGCATCAAGCCCTCGGTGTCCCTGGCCACGGCGCTCTTTTATGGGGTCAAGGTCGATACCCAGAATTTCCAGAAGCAGAACATGCAGGCCGCTGACGGCACCTGCTTCCGTTACCTTTTCAATATCGCCAACCTCAATTTGGTGCGCAAGTTCGAACTCACCGAGTTGCGGCGTTCGGAGTTGCGCTATTTCCGTATTGCTCTCAACGAGGTCACGGCAAGCAAGGGGCGGGCCTACGTCCATTTGGGCAAGGTCGGCACCCCGGATATCCTGGTGATCATCGCCGATTTCTTCAACCGGGTCGAATCGTTCGACTGGGTCATCGTCTCCGGTGTCCATGGTGAGAAACTGGTGGTGATTTTCCGCTGCGACGGCTACCGCAAAAATGCGGGCAAACTTGCCAAGACCACCTTTGGTCGCTTCGGGCCCGCCGGTGGCCACAAGGAGGCGGCTCGGGCTGAATCCCCCTTGAAAAATCTGCCGTTGCGCGAGGGGCAGGAATTTACCACCAAAACCCTCATCCGTCTGATCACCCAGCACATCAAATAGGTCGCCGGTCATGGCCTTCCCCTCGCTATGGTGCGAGATATTGCTTGCACCTTTCCAGGGCTTAGGCATATTATGACCCAATCAAACGCAATGGCCTCGTAAAGTCCAAATGCCGGAAACTCATCCGTTATAAAAACAGTGAGTTACGAAGCCAAAATTGTTATTCTCGTGTTTTTTGAGAGAACAACCAACCTCTCCTGTCGGTGCCAGCTTCCCGGACCAGAGCCCGGAGCAGAGGAGCCGATCTTCCACCACCACGGTGTTCTATGTACAGACCCTCGACCTTGGCAATGATCCTGGCGGGTGGCCGCGTCGATGAATTAGGTGTGTTGACGCATTACCGGCCCAAATCCGCTGTTCCTTTTGGCGGGTTCGCCCGCGTTATCGATTTTCCCCTCTCCAATTTGCTGCATTCGGGTATTGAACGGATCGCGATCCTCAGTCAGTACCGCTCTTATTCGCTGATCAATCATATCGGCACTGGTGCCGCCTGGGATATGATCGGCCGCAACCGAGGCATCTCCATCCTGCCGCCGTTTAAGGATTACGATAACCCACACTGGTATCGCGGCAGCGCCGATGCGGTCTACCAGAACCTCGACTTCATTCAATATTACGGCCCTTCGGTCATTATGATCCTCTCTGGAGATCATATTTACCAGATGGATTACCGCAAGATGATCCGCTTTCACAACGAACACGATGCGGACCTTACCGCCGCCTTCATCGAGGTGGAACAAAAATCGGCCTCGCGCTTCGGGGTAGCCGAGATTGGTGATGATTTTGAAGACGGCGGCCCATTGGTTTCCTACGAGGAGAAACCGACCGAGCCCAAGGGCCGCTGGGCCTCGCTGACGGTGTTCTGCTTTCGGCCCTCGGTCCTTTTTGAGATGCTCAAACGCAACCAGGAAGGGGAATCCTACGAGTTCGGCCGCGACATCATTCCTATGATGATGCGGGAGAAGTGCAAGGTCTATGGTTACAAGTTTCGTGGTTATTGGGGGTACACCCGCACTTTCGACGAGTATTGGCAGACCTCGATGGACCTGCTCGGCCCGGAACCAAAAATCGACCTCGAATCCTGGGGTATTCGTACTAATCTTGCCCATAGAAATATCGCCGACCGCCAACCGGTCAAGATCGGTGCTCAGGGCTGCCTGGAAAATTCCATGGCCTACAACGGCTGCATCGTCGATGGTACGGTTCGCAACTCGATCCTCTTTCCCGGAGTGCACGTCATGGCCGGGGCCGAGATCAACGACTCGATCGTCTTCTTCGATAACATCATCCACGAGGGGGTCCATCTCAACCGCGTGGTCAGCGACGTTAACACCGTGTTCAACAAGGAAGTACGGGTAGGGAGCCCAGGCTGTGACGCAACCAGCAAGGTCAGTGTCATCGGATGGAACAACAGTGTGCCCGAGGGCTTCCAGATCGGCTGCGGCTGCCGGGTCAATCCGCGTATTGCCGTTGATCGCTGGCCGGAGAGCAACCGACTGGAAGATGGGGAGGAACTGTGATGAGAGAAAGTGGCGATGCCCTGGTCCTGTTGCTTGCCGGTGGAATCGGTAGCCGATTGAACCTTTTGGTGGGCCGGAGGGCCAAACCGGCGGTGCCTTTTGGCGGCATTTACCGGATTATCGATTTCAGTCTCTCCAACGTCATGAATTCCGGCTTGACTCGGGTCGGCGTGCTCACCCAGTACAAACCGTTGTCGCTGATGGCCCACATCGGCGACGGCTCGGCCTGGGACTTCACTGGCCGCACCCGCGGGGTCAAAATTCTGCCGCCGCGTACCGGGGAACGGGATTCCGACTGGTACAAGGGTACAGCCGATGCCATTCGTCAGAATATCGACTTCATCCTTGCCAACCCCTCGGAACAGGTGGTGGTGCTTTCCGGCGATCATATCTATCGCATGGATTTCGATGCCATGCTCTCCTATCATCAGCATAAGCGGGCCGATATCACCGTTGGCATGATGGTGGTGCCCAAGAGTGAGATCCACCAATTCGGTGCCGGTATCATCGACAATGAAAACCGGATCGTCGACTGGGAGGAAAAACCCCAGGTTCCACGCACCAACCTTGCCTCCATGGGTATTTATGTCTTTGATACCCAGTATCTCCTGCGCACCCTTGAGCGCAATCGCAAGGAGGTCGATTTCGGCATGGATATCATTCCCCGGGCGATTAATGAAGACCGGGTCTATGCCTACCCCTTTTACGGCTATTGGCGCGATGTGGGCACTATTCAGTCCTACTGGGAAACCAACATGGATATCATCCGCGAGAACTCGGGTATCTCGCCCGAGGAGTGGGAGATCCGGCCAAACCCCGAGTACGGCGGGCGGCCAATGGATCGAGCTCCAGCGCGATTCCTCTCCGGCAGTAAAGTCTCCTCCTCGTTGGTTTCCGCCGGTTGCGTTATCGAGGGAACGGTGATCAACTCGGTGCTCTCTCCCGGGGTCCGGGTGAATAAGGGGGCGGTGGTCAGTAATTCGGTCATCTTTGAGGACTGCATACTGGAAAAGGACGCCAAGGTCGATTTGGCCATTCTTGATAAACGGGCCCAGGTTGGCAAAGGAGCCTTAGTCGGCCAAGGGGGCAATCTCACCGAGGTCAATAAGGCCTATCCCAAACATCTCTATACCGGCATTTCGTTGGTGGGCAAGGAGGCGCGGATTCCGGACGGAGTCAGCGTTGGTCGTAACTGCATCGTCAACTACAGCTTTAATAAGGACAACTTCAATGGCAAGGAATTCCTTGCCGACGGCGAATCGGCCTGAGCAGGAAAAACGGAAGAATTTCTTGCATGGTGCGACTGAAATGGGTATTTTCAGCCGCCTGAACGGTTCCTTTTCTTCTGCGTAGCCTGGCTGTTTGATTTTTCACATCATCATCAATGCTCCAGTAGCTCAGGTGGATAGAGCACAGGATTCCTAATCCTGGTGCCGGAGGTTCGAATCCTCTCTGGAGCACCACAACATCAAGGGTTTACGCAACTGACCAAAAAGTAAAAATTGACACTAATTGACACTTGAGAAAAGCCGTAGCAAACTGTGCTACGGCTTTTCTTTTTTTGCCAGCTTCTCATAATCATGCCATTGCTTGTTTACGACACTCACTGGCGAGCACGGCATAAATGATCGAGCATCACACATGCTCCAAGGTTGTTCGCAATAAAAATACTGCCAAGTAACATTGAGCGCGAGCAGGCATCCAACAACTGCCAGCGCCGTAATAACACATCGCACAATCACCATGGGGTCCCCCTCATTGCCTTTTCAAAAGTCCTTACCCGGGTCATTTCGCACCCTCATGTTCAAGACTGTAGTGGTTGCCGTCTCTGAAACGTCCACCCCATACGCCACCTTGGCCTTCCCACCATTCCCCAAGGGGTTTGTGATCTTCTGATTGATCCAGCCATTTTCCGTTCTTAAAAAGGTTCAGGTCGATAGCCAACCTTAGTTTATGACACGATCTCCCCGCACCATATCCTTTTTTCTCACCGAACCGACCGTGTAACCGAGGGTCGCGATAGGCGTCACCAAGGGTCACCTCGAAGCCAAGTTCATGTGCCTTGTCGATCAGCCGGGACACCATTCTCGTAAATCGACGCTGTTTCTGCCCTAAATTTTCTTGTTCCGCCATCGCTTCGCCTCTCCGTTTCATGGGGCTTATCGTCTACCCGAAGATTCAACCGGGCAAAAATTTCCTTAACATCGTCCTTCATTTCCACCTGTAGCGCGGCTACGACAGCCATATTGGTGGCCATATCCCTGATTGCTTCCCGGTCACGCTCAAGGGCCTCCAGGCGCATGTCCTGCACCACGTTTTTCAGCTTCAGTTCATCGAGTACGCCTCGTGCCGCCCAGGTCCCACCAATCAACCCAATCAAAAACGATGCCGCACCACCGGCCAGCCATTGCCAAAAGTTCATGCTCTCATTGCCCTGCACCGCTCCCAACGCCTCCTTTGCGCTCGACGTAGCTCTGCGCCCATTTACCGGAGATCAGCGCCACTAAAAATGCCTGCACCTCATTAGGCGGCACATACATAACCCCGTCCTTGAGCGAGATGAAAAACCAAGCCACGCCGAACAGGCCACAAAACCAGTAAGTAAGCACTTGCAGAGTACGCATCATTGCTCCTTGCCGGCGGTGGCAGACGACTGGCCAGAGTTGGTGGCAGTGCCATTTTGCGAGGCGGCAGCCGTGGCGGATACTGCCGCGCCAACGGTTGTATCTACCGGCCTGTCGGTTGAGCCGGTTTGTTGTGACTCGATGCGATTGCTATCCCCGTTGATGCTGTAGTTGTTGGTCACCTGGACGTCCGAGCAACCAGACAGGCAAATTAAGATAAAAATTGCCAAGATGAGTTGTTTGCGCATTTTTTAACCTCACACTCGATAAATTTTTGTTGGCATCATCCTGCCCGCTTTCCCTACGATCTCCCCTGCAAGGACTGTCACTCCCGACCCGATGGCCCAAGTGCTCGACGAGGTGGCCGTTATCACCTTGCCGGATCCGGTCCGCACCCGGTACAGAGTCCCGGCCCGGCCGATTACGGTCCCGGACACCGGCTGTTCCTGCTTCGGATTGATCACGATCATGATTCACGTTCCATTTCCAGACTGCGATCAACGGTGAAGTTGTCGCCATCGCGGTTGACAGTGATGGCACAGCGGGTAATGATTCCGCTCCAGGTGGAGCGCCTGCCGTGATATTCGACCAACGACCCGGGCTGGATCCAGCGCCGATGCGGACCGGAAACACTGACAATAGTTCGGTCGCTGCATTGGGCATCGATCTCGTTACGCCCGCGTTCCAGTGCTGCTGCCTCGGTGGTGAGCAAGGGATCGACGATGTCATCCCCGGTACGATCAGCTGGGGCACGCTCGACGATAATGCTGATCATGCGGCCTCCATGTACGCGACGATGACCACGCGATAGGTTTCCTCATCTTCCAGGGCCAGCTGTGGCGGCACAAAGCGGTAAAGGTGTACATCAATCGGGATTGCGGCGTCACAGGTACAAGGAATATTGCTCGCCACCGAGACGGATCGACCATTACGCGAGATTCCTCCACCGATATTGCCAAACCAGGTGTAGGCCGGGTTAAAGGCCGGGATATGGGACAACTCAAGTACATCGGCACCGGTGAAAGTCAACTGCTGGGTCCGTGACCTGCGCACGATCCCGCAATCGACCACCATGCCTGAGGTTGCCTCGATTCGGTCGATGCGCAGGCTGGCAGCGTGTTGCCCCCAAAACCAAACTTCATCCCCTGGGGAGAATTGGCTTTGCTCGTTGCCTTCCGCATCCAGATTGAGCGTTTCATCCATCTCAAAGACGTAGAAGGCCGATTGATCCGCACCATCGCCGAACTCAACGACTATCGTTCCACCAACAGTACTCATAATTCAGCCACCAGTTGCAGCTGTTCGCCTTGCGGATCCGTGACCTTCCACAGTCGGCATCGGGTTGTATAAGTGATCTCGCACAAACTCTGGCCTGCGGTTACGGCGGTCATCGATCCGTCTTCAGCCGTGGTGATGGTCCCCAGGTTGGTTTGCTGCCAGTTCACGGAGGTTAGATCGTAAATCGGATATTTGGTTGAACCAGCACCGGCGACAAATTCGACCGTCTCGGTTTCTTCGCGCTCCTCGATACCCATGGGCTCGATATTTACCCAGGTACCGCCGGTGTGGGTGAGGGCAAAGGTGCCATCCCAAGGGACCTGGTAGCCGCGCACTTCCTTGACCGTGGTGGAGATATCGCTTTGCTCCAGGGTGAGGGAATCGGAGCTGGAACCCTGGTTGGAAACCAGAAAACGGTTGTAGCCGTAACGGTGGTTAGGGGTTGAACCGGTGTTGAAACAGTCTAGCGTTTCCGTGAGTTGTATGCCTGGGGTCGCTGTCTCCCACCTGGGCAGGGCCACCGGATATCGTGGGCGGATAGCGATGGTGCCGTCCTGATCGGATTGTACAACCGCCCCGACCACTGCAGCCAACGTCTTGAGCAGCTGCCGTGGGGTTTCCCCAGATGCCAACCAGGTGGCTGATGGAATAGGCCAGTCAACCGTCTCCCAGTAGATGGGCAGGTCTCCGGCAAGTGAGGTGGCAATCTCAGAGGCTAGGCCGGTAAGCTCACCATCAACCGCGTCGGCGTAAGGCGCACCCAACATGGCTGCAGGGCTCATGGCCTCAACCACGTAGTTAGTGCCTTCGTGCTGCTCGTCAATGCGCGGATCCGTGACTGTGAAAACAAAGTAATCCGTTCCCTCTTGGCTGGTGATGCTCACCGTCAGCGCGGCACCAAAGGGACACAAAAGATACTCGGCCTCGGTTTGCGGGTGGATCTCGCAGGTGAGCACATCCCCGTCCTGATCCATACCGCCTTCGATGTTGATGTGGCTCACCCGAACCGGTTGCCCATTGGCCAAAACCTCGACCGTATAACGGAGCAACGTCCCGTCCGAGGCGATTGCCCAAGGCTGATGGAGCACGGCGAGGACCGATTCGATATCCTTGATCCCCCAACCCTGATCGAGCAAGGCCTGCACCGGTCCGGAGGTGATCGCCCAAGGTTGCTTCAACGCCACCAGCAAGGACTCCATGATCGCCCATGGCTGGTCAAGTCCCGCACGCAGGGTGACCATATCCTGCCAGCGTTGCACCAGTTGGGCTTTGATTACTCCGGCATTCCCCCATGGCTGGTACAATGCGGCTTTGAGTATTGGCGCATCAGACCAGGGTTGATAGAGGTCGGCTCCAAAGCGGATGGAGTAGTGTTGATCCAGAGACGCCGCAACAACACCGGCATCGCCCCATACCTGATCAAGGGGGCTGCGGATGCGAGCGGTGAGTGCCTGGTCAAAATAAGAGGTGGATGGCAGAGAGAAATCTTCGGTATAACGGGCAATGCCCTTGGTTATGCGCAGATCGTCGATGTAGCCAGCGAAATATCCTCCGTCCCAGGTGCTCTCCAGTTTACCGATTTTAATTTCCGTGGAGGATGTATACAGGCTACTCGGAACGGCTGTATATGTACCCACCAACACGCCACCCACAAAAATAAACAGGGTTGTGCCGGATTTGCAAATCGCTACGTGGTACCACGTAGCGGCTGCAAATGGGTACAACGCCTGATAACCTGATGCAGATGTGCCGTTTGCGCTGAGTGCGAAATACAAGCCATTATTGGCTGCGTTAGTGCTCAAAGAAAAGGAATGATTCGATGTGATTGAATATCTTTGAGTGCAAATACCCCACCAGCGATTAGTGCCACCCACCGCGTTGAGATACAGCCAACATTCAAGAGTAAGATCTGCAGTGCCAAAAGCAAAGTCTGAGTGGGCTGGGGAAGTCAGGTAGTCCCCGGTTCCGTCAAAATACGCCGCAGTACCCCCGAATTTCGACTGAGCTTCGGAAATAACAGTATTGCCATATCGGGTAACCGTCTTGCCCTTCAGGTCAGTGAAAGTGGTTGAACCATTATCCCCGTCCATAGGCATGGCGAGGACAACATCACTCCAATATGGATCAGCCATTTAGTACCCCATACATCGACCAGCGGCAGGAGGTGCAGGCGGTTATTACGTCATCCTTATTACTCACCAACACAAGATTGTTTTCACCACAGCTCGGGCAGTGTGATTGTATTTTCTTTTTTTCCCATCGGTCTGCAGGCGGAAAAAGTCCCTTATTGGTGCTGTCGGCCCGCTTCATCTTGGATTTTTCAGCCTGCTTGCTATGAATGCCCGCCTGTACTACATGTGCAAGGGCTTGCAAATCAGTAATACCCTGACTCTCCGCAAGCACGAGGATGCTGAAAAAATCTTGGAGGGCCCCGAGAGACCACGCATCTAAGTCTATTGTTGTCATGTCAAATCAACACTCCCAAGTAGACACCCAGCGATCCCACAATATCTGGCAGGTGCGCCCTGGATCACACAACCACGTCGGGCAGGGGGTGGGCAGGCAATTACCTGTTGGTGGGTCTCTGTGCCACTGCGTTTTTTCCTCATATCTCAGCCCACCAATATAGCAGGTTGTGTAACGTATCTCTTCAGAGCTCCAGCCATGATTACAACCGTCGACATCAGCCTGGGGGGTCTCTCTATACCAAAACACCCATCTTCCCGTGGCAGCACGGACTTTTCCAGTGATAGAATTCCCGCAGATATCAGTGATTGTCACATCGCAAGTTCCACAGGCATTGCCGGTATACACAGTGATGCGGGGAGATGATGCAATCATGGTTTTTTTGGTGCGGCGAACATCCAAAAAAAAACCGACTCCAAGCACCCGCACGATATACGGCCCAAGCGAATCCGACCAATAGACTGCACCGGCACTGTTGTCGGCCATCACCTGAACCGAGCTATCCCAATCCCACTCCGGTGCAGCGACAGAGGAACAACAATCCAGGCCGATTTCCTGGCGGATGGTCCATTCTCCGCAAATACCACCATTGGGCGAGACCGCCACCAGGCGGACGTTGTCGCCGTATTCCTTCCGGTACTTCTCCAAACCGCCCTCTATTTTGGCGCCACCACGCCACACCCTTTTTTCCTCTTCACATGGCGGCAATGACTTGGGGGGCGACATGTTGCAGCAATGTTTGGTATAGAACTCGGCACTATTGTATTGGTCGCGATCATTGGTGCATTCGACATACTCCGTTACTGGTTCGGTCCCCAGCAGGTGCATGCAGGTTGTTTCCACTCCAGGGCATTGCGTCGGTGCCCACTCAGGACAGGGGACCACCTGGTCGTACTGGTAATGGTCCACCTCCTCATTTGAGCACTTACACCGCTTGGTGACATAGATGCTTTTGTAGCAGGTCACCTCCGTGTTCTCCTCATCTGGCCGCCAGTAAACATCCCCTTCTTTGCACAGGGAGGCATCGGTGTCTGCCGGTTCGGGCAGCTCCGGCGTAAACTCCTCCACCAGCCCATGAAAAAAGCAGCGGACAACGGCTTCGCCCTGGGCGCCATCGACCCCGAAAACCTTGACCGTCGCTACCTCCCATTGGCTGGTATAGGTGGCGTACAGGGTTCCGCTCACCTTGCCCTTCCACCAGAGGGTGGAGCCGGTGCGCTCGATAACCGGCAGTGATCCGGTCGGCGAGACCGCATCGCCCGCCCATGAAGCGGAGCATCCGGAGAGAACCGGGAAATCAAGGGTAAGGCTGCTGGCTTCATTCACGGTGAATGTGCGGCTAACCTCTTGCCGGACAACAACGGTCTGCACCAACTCGCCACCGGAGACACGCAACACATAGGGCTCCTCAATGTGGGAGCGGATAATCTTTACATCAACCTGCACCGAGCCATCCGCATCCTGATCGCAAATAGCCAGGTCAAGCACTTCGGCAGCCGCCGTCTGCACAACGTCGGGCACGGTGATCGTTCCCAGGGCAATGGCCTGCTGCACATCCTCAACCTTGGCCGCGATCTCCTCGCCATCGTCAACGCACGGATCGACAGCAAACACCGCATTGATCAGACTGGCCACGTCGGTGGCCGTGGCGGTGTCATCCTCAAGCGGATCTTGCTCCAGGCGCAGCCAGTAACCATCCTTGACCGCTGCCGAGCCGGAATAGATAAGGGTGAGTGTCGGGTTACTCATTGCGCACCAGTATCACCCTGCCGTTGCAGTCGTTGTAATAGACCACGGGCACGGTCTCCTCCTTATCGTTGACGCTGCCGGTCCATGTTTTCACCAAACTGCCATCCGGGCAAAGGGCGGCCAGGTCCTGCACGCAGTCCGGGAGCGTAAGGTCCAGAGCGGTGGCGCGGGTTTGGCCGTCGGTATCGGCCCATGAGGCGGTAACCGAGTTGCGGATATCGCTGATTTTATCGTTGTTGGCCTTGTCGATGGTCATGGTCACGGTGTGCGCATAACCGACAGCCAAACAGCGCACCCGGATCACGCCGAGGAAGTCGCCACCGGAGCGGATGGTCGATCCGTCCACGGCCAATGATGGTGGCGGATCGATCAGCCCGCCGGTGCGGCTGTAGACTCCGAGTTCCGACCAGGTCCATGAGATGTCGTTGCAGAAAAAAGGCAGCACTGTTTCTGATACGAAATTGATCACCTGGTCGAACTCCCGTTCCTGCTGGATGCGTACCGGATCAGCAACGGTGCCGGATGCGGCCCGCAGTTGGTAACTCATTCTCAGGTCTGACGGCCACGCCCAGACGGTCAGCGGCACAACGATCTGTCCGGAGCTGATCGTTGCCGGGCAATCATCTGGAGTGTACGCTTCGGCGGCCTGGCTGGTACCGAGCACCACGGATAGCATCGCCTGCAGATCAACCACCGACATGGCGCGCGGCAACGGCGCTTGCTCCAAGGTAACAGAGGCTGAGTTGCTGCCAGCGGCTTCGGCAACATAGGTGATAGTGAGTGGATGGGCGATCATAGGTAGGTGTCCGAAGTCACTTTCTGCGCACAGTAATCGACCACCGTGCGCCTCGAGGCCGCCTGTGGCTGCACCGGGTATTCATCGTCCGGCCACGTTACCGAGCCACCGCCAGCACCACCGGACCCGCAAACAGCGTCTGGGTCGGCCTCGAACTGTTCAATGCCCGGCGGCATTTCCAGCACCAGCACCTCGAGGCCACCGGCATAAATACCGGCGACAACGGAAGAGAAATGGTTGTCGATTGCACCCTCACGGCGGGGTGCATTCAGGACATAGGTGTGGCGTTCAAAGAGGTAGCGCACCTTGGCCGTGCCATAGACGGGTGAAGCCGTAAACAGGCGCTTTCCGTCGGAAGATAATGCCGGTCCGGCAATGATTCCGTCGGCATCGTAGCATTGATCCTCCCAGGCCACGGATCGCAGCTCGCGGATAGGGTGGGCCGTGGTGGCCTCGGTATCGAGGTGGAACTGTACCAGCTCGTCGGCCTCGATTATCTCCACCACGCGCCCGGACAAGGCGCCCCAGCTGGTGACCATGCGATAGTTGAGATCCGGCAACAGAGGATAGGCATAAATCACGCACACCAGCTGGCCACCGGCCATACCGCAGTCGATGCGGCTCTGATATTCATCCCCGGCCAGGGCTGCAGCCAACCAGCGCACCAACTCCTGTTTGGTCACCTTGCCCGTATAGACCGACCAGGATTCCTGCTCGAGCACGAGGAGCTCCAGCGGATCCGCAGCTGCAGGCCCGGTATAGGTGATGGCGAGCTGGGTGGTGTCCATCTTAGGCGGTTTCCCCTTCCAACACCGAGGTGATGCCGTCACCGGCAAATGAGTTCACCAATGGCGGCCATTCCCGGAACTCATGCACCGGCAGACAAGGTGGATGGGTTTGAAAAACCAGGGTGTACCCATCCGGCAGCTCACCCAGCCAGCCTGCGGCATACAAGGTGAAATAGGGCTTGGAGTTTTCCGGATTGACCGGGGCATAGTCGGTCGCGGTTGACCCGATGGTTGTAAGCGTGCCGAGGGTATCGCCGGTGCAGGAAAAGGTGGTTGCCGTCAGCTTCTGGAAGGTCCAGGTCTGCTCGTCGGAACCGATGTTGTCGCCAATAACCGGCGCTGCGGCTTCATTATAGGTATCGGTGGTCTCGGACCAGTTGTCCACCGAGCATTCCAGCTCGCCTGCCGATGGGTAATACACCGAGAACACCGTTGCTCCGGCGGCATAGCCGTTGGCAAGGCCTGGGGCCGGGATGGTGATGGTGAGCTGGGTTCCAACAATCGCCACATCCGAGGGGATAAACTCTTCCTCATTGCCGGACGCGGTCACCGTCGCCTTGTCGGCGATCCTGGTAGGACGTCCTACCGCAAAGCAGCCGGTCATGCGTGTATGTTTGACATTCACGACCAAAACCGTGGCGGTGGCAATAACGGCAGCGTTAAGCAGTCCAGGGCCATACATGGCTTCGGATCCCGTCAAATCGGCCTTGGTGGAGCGCATGGTGCCAATCACCTTCCATACCCAGGCGTCGCTTGGGTTGGGCCGGAAAAGGTAGGTTCCGGGCGCAAACAGGGTCTCGCCGGCTGCATTGCAGTTCCGCCAAATTATTTTTCGGTGCTGTGGATCATCCAGGCATCCTGCCACTCGTTTGGCGCGGAAAATATGGGGAAAGACATTTTGCAGGGCACCGCTGGTGATAAGATAGTCCACGGACGCCGGACGCGGTCTGCCACCGCTGGTCGAGAGATCCGACATATCGACGGCGTAGTAGGGTTTGAGCTCGCTTGCGAGGATGGTCATGTTAAACCTCGATCATGGTTATGGTGCCGCTGTATTCTTCGTCGTCTGGAGGGTTGGCTCGTAAATCGGTAGGCTGTAGATCGGTGGTGTCGACAATCAGCACAGGGAACGTTCCCCGATGGTGAATCAGCTCCACTGCCAGGCCGGTGGCCTGCAGGTCGCGGATCCGCTCGACCTGCTCCAGGGTCCAATGGTTTTCCCCGGAAAGAACCAGGGTGCGGCCACCGCTGTTGCCATCGGCCTGTACCACCGAGGCTCCGCCAATCAACCGCCGCTGGCTATAGCCAAGACCAGCGCCATTGATATCGAGGGTGAGGTGATCGGGGAGAATGATGCTTCCAAGAGAAACCGTCATGCGGTGGCCCTAAATCCCATCTGTTCAAACTCTCGCAGCAGCTTTCTGGCCAGTTGCTTGGTGGTCATCACCGGGATGGTGGCCCCACCTTGGAAGGAGAGGTTTAAGGTCCCGAGATCCTGTGATTGACTCGAATCTTGCGCAACTGCCATGCCGCCAACGGAAAAATTGACCGGGCCTCCTTCAGCAAAATGCGGTAGGCCGGAAAGGCCATTGCGGAGGAAGGTGTGCAGGGAATTGCGATCGACCATCTTGCGGCGGAGGACCTCGAACACCCACGGTTGATAGTGGTCAACTGCGCTCACCGGCTCTACAAACTCGCGGGCGGTGAGCATGGCACTGATGTTGTCGGCCTTGGGGTGGGGAGAGTACCCGGTCACCATGCCGCCATAAGCGTATGAACGTCTTGAGACAGTTCTGCTCCCATCTTCGTAATCAATAACGATGGTTGCTGTTCGCTTCTTGTTGGCAACGTCATCAAGCTTGGTATCAATTTTGTCAATCTTGCCAAGAGTGTCTTCAGACATGTTCTCCCAATTCTCGAGCCATTTCTTTTCTGCGCCATCCATCTCGTCTGCCAGGTCAGCGAATCCGCTCTTCATGGACAAGCTATCCATGGCATCCTTGGTTGCCTCTCTCTGCTCCTTAAGAATTTCAATTCCAAGTTTTCCCGACTCTTTGACGCCTTCCATGGAGGTTTTGAGGGCCTGTTGCTGGGATATGACAATTTGTTCCCCGCTTTTCACCTCGGTATTTAGTGCTTTGTATGCGTTTTTTGAATCATCGGCATACTGCAAAGCCTCCTTCCATTTCTCTGTGGCGGTGATTTCGTCTCCAGATGCCATGGCAGAACTCGCTTCCTCTGCGGCATTCTTTGCGGCCCTTGCGTATTCTTCTGCCTCTTTTTTCTGGTCTTCCCAGGCTGATTTATCAGACATGCCTGATCTGGCCATGTCTCGCAATTCGGCATAGAGTGATCTGGTGCGGCCGGAGATGTCGGCATTGATCCGCTGGATCTCTTTGGCATAGTCCTGGTATTTCTTTTTCATTTCATCCAGGGCTTTTTTCGTCTCTTTACTCATCGTCCCGGCGGATTCTTTTGCTGCATCGGCCGCTTTTTTTGAGGACTCCTTTGCTGTGTCTCCAAACTCCTCAGCAGACTTCTTGTTCTTTTTGAGCCACTCGTTGAGTTCTTTTGCGTTCATGGTGGCAAACTCAAAAAAGGAAAGGTCGCCACTAAAAACCGCCTCCCAGCCGGAACCGCTTCTGGCAATATTTCCCACCGCCTCGCCAAGACGGATCACTTTATCCGTGGCCCCGGCTGCCATATCGATGATGAACGAAAAAATACTGACAATCCCTTCCCGGTGTTCCTCGATTGTCCGAGCCAGGCCGATGATTGATGCCGATATCTTTCCGGTACCGCCACTAGCCTGATTAGATTCATCGACTACCGACTTAAATGCATTGTTGAGCATTGTCAGTGCCCGGCCAACGGTCGGTTGAATTTGGGAGAACTCCGCCGATATCTCCTTGGCCATACCCGGAAATGCTCTCCGTAAAACATCGGCCGTTAACTCTCCATCTTTGGACATTTGCCTGAGTCCTGCGATGTTCGTGTCCAACTCTTTTGCCAGCGCAGCAGCAAAGTAGCTGTTATTTTCCAGCATTGAGCGGAACTCATCACCTTGGAGAACTCCAGAACCCATGGCCTGCGCAAACTGCATCATAAAGGATGCGGACATCTCGGTTGTCGATCCGTTAATGGTCAACGATTTGTTGATCATCTCTACGATTTGCAATGTATCGTCGGTATCGCCGCCGAGTTCACGGACAGCCCGGGCAAGCTTGGCATACGAGTCGGCGTTTGCGGAAAAATCGGTCCCTGTTTCCTGGCTCAGGTCGTACAACTGCTTACGAACGTAGGCCAGATCCTGTTCGCCATCGGTGACCAACTTCAACCGGGAATTAAGGTTGACATATTCGTCTGCTATTTTACGCACCTGGTTGGCGTATCCTGCAACCTCCCTTGCCGCGAGCGCTCCAAGTAAAACTGAACCGGCTTTCCCCACAAATCCGGAGAGGATTGAGATCTTCATCCGTTGCTGTTCGCCAGTGAGTTCCCGGGTTTTTTTCCGCAACGCTTCTTGGGCAGCTGCAACATCCCGCATGCTGGAAACACCGGAATTTTTGATGACCAGATACGCCGACTGAAGAGATCTAACTTCGGCACTAATATCCGCCGAAGATTTCACCCCCAGCAAAGACCTGGCGCTGGTTAGTTTTGAGGGCTGAGATAAACTGGAAGCAAGCGCCTTATTCTTAGCACGCAAGTTATCGAGAGCCCGGCCAAGATCGACAGCAGAGGCCGTTCCGGATTGTTTGAGATCGACATAGGCTTTGGTCAACCGAGCCATCTCCGCGCGAATTTCAGCAACCGGTTTTACATCAAGCGCTGCCAAATTTTTACGGGCGAACGATTTTTCGGTCATTAAACCCAATCGTTCGACTTCGGCGCTAAGGTTCTTGATGTACTGCCGGTACGAACCTAACTCCCTGGATGATTTTTGCAGAGAGCTCGTCAACCCATTGTCTCTTGCCGAGAGAATGACTTCTATTTTCGACTGGTTACTTGCCATAACGTTTTTGAATTTGTTTCAAGGCGAGATTGAAAAAACTCATGCCGTAATCCCAGGCGTGACGATGTCCGTTGAGGATAAGGACTCCGACGCACTCTCTGAGATTTTGCCGATTATTTTGCTTATTTCTCCGAGCTGCCCGGCGCGATCGACCCACCGCCGGGCCATCTCGAAAAAATCGGGGTTCAACTCCTTGGCTGCCTCAATGATCGGCATGTACTCGGAGGGGGTAAGAGGTCCGATTATTTCGGAGCATCTGGGTGGTTCGACTCCAAGCATGGAGCCAAGGAGGACCGTATCCAGGCAATGGACATCGAGGATGTCGTCAACAATAGTCCGGGATCTTGATTTTGATTGGTCGAACAGTTGGTCTATCTCCAGCGGGGTCAACTCGCGGACCATGTAGGTCGTGCCGTTGATATCGATGGCTTTGGTTTTACGCATGATTGCTCCTTGGGGGAATGCTGTGGGCAGAACCCACCCTACGGGTTACGGAATATGAATATTTTTTATGCTGGATTGGTAGGGTTGGCTCTGCCCACCATTATCACATTGGGATACCGTTCACCCTGCCCGGGCTGGTCCGACCAGAGAGCGTTTCCAGGGTCATGCCAAACTGCAGCTCCTCGCCGGTGGAGTCCTCCTCGGAGATGAAGTTGATCTCGGTGTTGCTGGCCAGCACCACCGAATCCAGCTCCATGGTATGGTGGGTGCCCCGGAACTCATCGTAGAGGTGGGCCTTGATGGCCACGCGGATGGTGACGTTGGAGCCGATATCCACCTGGTAGCCGCTTTTGGCTGCGTAGGTGTAACCGACATGGAGTGTGTCCCCCTCGGAGATCGAGCCGCTTTCAATGATGGTGATGAGCCCCAGGGTGGTCTCAACGGTGTAATCGGTCCCGGCCACATAGGTGGTGGCATCGGTTGCGTCTTTGACGACCACATTGGAAACGCCCTCATGGGTCAGGTCTTTGTAAGCGCCTGCCGCTGGCGCGATGACCGATTCCGATTCAACGGTCCCGCTTTCGGCTGTGAGGGCAACAGCCGATCCGGAGAGCGCCCAGGCAAGGTTGGCCGCGTTCCACTCATGCAGAGTGAGGCTGCCGGTGATGCCGTCGTCGGCAATCTTGGTGCGTGCGGCAATGACCTGGCCAGCGTTCTCGACCATACGCGACTTCTTCTTGATCTGGTCGGTCTTTACCTGGACCGAAAGTGGATAAGCGGTGCCCACCTGGCGAAAGTCGCTGGTGAGATTGCCGTCGGCATCGATGGATGCCATATACACGGTGCCTTGTCCGGCGTATGCTTTGAATCCCATGAAAAACCTCTTAAATGGTAGTGAACCCGTCCGGGTCGACAATCACGCTGACCGGGACAAAGTACATCATTTCGCCTGTTTCCTTGATCTGGGCGGTCTCTACTCCGTCCACCTGGAGCTTGCGCGCCCCGTGGCCTGGAAGCCTGGCACCATGCAGGGCTGACTTGGCTACGGAAAGCAGTTCCAGGGTGCCAAGATACGAGGCTTCCGAGTCATCCCCCGCAGCGGATTGCACCTGCACCAGGAGACGTGCTTCCTCGATCCGTTTTCCCGGTACGGGTTTCGACTGTCGCAGGACGATGTTTGCCAGGGGATACGCCCCGGATTCGGTGCCGCAAACCACTGCGCCGAAACGGCCGGTGGCTGAAAGCAGGCTTTGCACTGCTGGAATGAGTAAGTGGTACATCACATCTCCAATAGTCCGAGGACCACACCCCCTTGGCCATCGGGATCGATGGCTAGGAGGGTGTATCCGGTTGCGTTGATGGTCAGGGTTGAACCCTGGTTGCCGGCGGCTAGGCCCAGGGCATCGACATCTTCCTTTTTAGCGATGGCAAATGGTCCAGTGCGTTCGATGTATTCGCCATTTAACAACGTCTCGCCGTCAAGGTGCGGAATCGCCGTGATGGTACCTGGACCACCGTTGACGGTGAACTCGGCCCCGAAATCATCGAGTGCCGCCACCAAAGCTTCGCTTGTCTCAATCATGCTTGGTTATTTCCCCTGCAGCTCTTCAGCGCGTTTTTGCGCGGCTGCCAAAACAGCTTCAGATGGATTTTCAATGCCCATCGCTTCAAGCTCCTCAAGGCTTCCAGCCGATTCGATCTGAGCAATGAGCTCTGCATCCCGATCTCCCCCGGTCGACTCTTCAGAATCTTCTTTTTTGATCGCAACCACCGGCAATGCCACAACCCCAAGGTCCAGGAGTCGCTCTGCCTCAGCTTGGCCAATTTTGATTTTTGTTCCGATTGCAGGGTATTTTTTCTCGATTTTGAGCCCCTGCTTAACCACCACTTCAATTTTCTTTTCCGCCATTGCGATAACCTCTAGATGTGCCCCGCATCAAGCAGGGTACCGATCAATAATGATTAGCTGAGCACCTGAGCGCTGACAAAGGCATCCGGCTGATTCAGTGCCATCAATGGTGCAGACTGGATCATCAACCACCGAACCGACGGATCTTTGGTTACCCAAGATTTCGGGAATCGCTGCACAGCTGCTGCGATACCACCTTCAATGGCTTCCATGTCCTGGATCACGGCATAGAGCTTACTATTTTGAGCGCGACGCGAACCCAGCCAAACCTTGTTGGCCGGGACCATATTGGTCTCCGTACCGGTGGACTCGTCGATGTACCATTCGTCATAGGTCCAAACATCGATCTGCAGGCTTGGCGCTTTGAGGGTACCGACGTAGGTGACGCCATCCTCCAGTTGCTGCGGATTGATCATGCCCAAATCGACCTTGCGCATATCCATGAATTTTTGGACAGTGGCATTGCCGAGAAACGCGACGCATGCATCACCCCCCATAACCACATCTGTCGGGTTGATACCGCTGTCCTTGCGAATCAAACGAGCCCATTCGGCCAGGTCGGCAATCGGATCGCTGCCTGAATCAGACCAGAGGTCAGTACCGGACAATGTAATTTTGTGGGCGGCAGCCATCTGAAAATCAACAGACACGGCCTGATCTCCGGATTCGCCGATTACGGTCATGGTCACCGCCCCGGCGTTCAACGCCTGTGCCGCGTTCCACTCCTCGCGCCGGTCGATCATGTCCAGTAGTTCAGCAAGGTCTTTGCCCAATTGCTGCTGGGCGCGCCCCTCAATGCCCAGCCCTCCCTGATACAGGACCTCACCCGGCTGACGTTTGAGCAGATCGCCTGCGCTGGTAGGAATTTTCGGTTTTATGTACCCAGGTTTGATCGTGTTGGTGGCAAAACCAATCCGCTCAACCACCTTGCCCTCGGCCAAAGGGCTGACATACGGCGCCAGCCGCCGTTTTCCCTTGACGATGTCTACGTCAACGGCCTCGGTGTCAAACTGGCGGAACCCAGGGAAAAAGGTATCACGCAAAAAACGCCCCGGACGTTTCATCTGTTCGACGGCTTCAAGCATGGTTCTTGTGTCAAAAATATCGACCACACCGCCGATACCAATCAACGGCAGGGCAAGGCCGGAAAAATCTTTGATAGAAAGATCAGCCGCAAAAACGGCACCAGCCGGATATAACAAGACCGCTACAGCAACCAGGGCGGTCCAGATCGAAAAGGTCATTGCTTTGTTCATGGTTCAGTCTCCTTTTTCAGCGCAACCGCTTACGCAGATATAGACTTTTTCAGGTAGATGTTCAGGTCGCGCAGCGCTGCACGATGGTCGTCGGCACTATCTGTACCGCCGAATGTGCAAGCGCTCTCGTTGAACGCGCCGGACAGGTACACCAGTGCTTGAGCATCGGCTGCACTGGCGTCGCAATCCTCTGCAAGGATGTACAGCGGGATCTTGATCGAAGCCGTTCCTGAAGCGGAATTGACAGGAACACACTTGTTGCTATTCGCGCTATCCTCTGCCAACACAGTACCTTTGCTCAGGGTCTGCCCGGTCAGGACAGTTTTTATATCAGTGACTGCCGGATAGTCACTTGCCAGCAGATTGGCATAGGTCAGGGGTTCCATGGCTTACCTCCTCAGTGCACGCTGCCGGCGGCAGCGATCATGGATGCGGCGCTCTTCCGCTCTTCCGCGTCCGATTTTGGCTTGAGACCGCCAGCTTTGATGCCGTCAGCCGCTGCGTTGGTAATAGCGTCCAGCATCTTCTCACTGGTACTCTGTTGGGTAGTGGCGCCGAAATCGACACCGAGCTTTTGGATGGCACCCATGCTCAGGCCGCTGTCATGGGCTGCCTTGATTTTCCCGGATGACTCCTCTCCGACCGCAGCGGTGACGAAAGTCATCAGCCTGTCGGTGTTCTCTCCGACTGCCTGTTTTTTTGCGGTCTCCGCATCAGCCTGAGCAATCATTCCTTGGCGGGCTTGCTCCTCGATAGCGGCTACCACGTCAGGATACTTTTCTCTCATTTCCTGTTCATTCATGGTGTGCTTCTCCATCTTTTTAGCCCCAGCCATAGCCGTAGGCGTGATGCGATTGGAATCGCCCATGGATACGCCTCGGGCAACCTCAAACGCTTTATCGACAGCGGACACCTCGTCCGCTAGTTTGGCTTTAATGGCCTTTTTCCCCTCGTAGATCCCGGCCTGAGTGGCGATCACGTCGTCGACGCTCATCCTTCGATTACGGGCGACAGTCTCGACAAACAGCTGATAACTTTCGTCGACCATCTCCTGCAGGTCGGCCAGAGCCCCAACGGATAAGGGTTGATGCGGAGAAAAATTGGCCTTTTTGTCACCGGCATACACATGGGTGACGGTTACCCCGGCGGCATCCTCGGCGCGGGAAAAATCTGCATGGGTGGCAATCACCCCGATGGATCCGACACCGGCGGTGCGCGGCAGCACAATCCGGTCGGTGGCACTGGCCAACAGGTAGGCGGCAGAAAAGGCCGACTCATTGGCAATGGCGGTGAGCGGTTTTGTACCGCGTGCCTGATAGATGTGGTCGGCCAGGTCAAAAACTCCGCTCACCTCTCCACCAGGGGAATCGATATCCAGGACGATTGCGGTTACATCGTCATCGATCATGGCCAGATCAAATGCGGCCCTGATATCGCCGTAGGTGGTCGGGCCGCCGCTGGGAAACTCGCTTTCCAAGACGCGGTGCATGAGTGGTCCGTAAATGCCGATGATGGCGACCCCGTTTTCAACCTGATACCCGGTTCCGGCTGAACGACGTTGCTTATCCTCAACTCTCACAGCTTCAACCGTGATGCTGGAGACCCCAACCAGTTCAAACCCGCTCTTGTGCGAGAAGATATGCTGGATAGTGTTGAGTTTGCTTTCCGTGATCATCAGCGGTCGGTTGAACAACCGCTCGGCCAGTCTCATGTACCTCATGCGGGAACCTCTTCTTCCTGCTGTTGCGGATCTTTGGCCACCTTGACGCTGGGCGGGTCAGGATTCAGGCCTTGCTCGCGGAGCTTTTGGCGTTCACGCCCGCGCTGCTTGGCCTGGGCTTCCCAGTCCTTGTTGCGCCTGGAAGCTATATCGGCCAGGGTAATGACGTTGGCATTGAGCCCCATGATGTCGGCGGTCATCTCTTTGACCGGGTCAACATTGGTCCGCTCAGGACCGATCCAGTCGCAGGTGCAGTATTCTGGGCGAAATTCGTAAAAGTCCGGAGCTCCTGCAGGCAGTTTGATGTACCCGCGCAGGATGGCTTCCTCGAAAAACATCTCCCAGATCTGTTGGCAAAAATGTGTAACCAGCCAATCCTGGTACAACTCGAACACCCTCCAAGCTTCTTGGAGGGCTGCACGGGCTGATGAGTAGTTGGTTTTGGAAAAATCCTTAGAGATCACCTCGTACGGCATACCGGTGGCAGCACCAACGGCACGTAGGGCAGTCTCGACAAAGGTCTGAAAGCTGTTTCCCGGACGGTCGCTCTTTAGGATATGGGGTTTTTCCCCGGCGTTTCCGTAGAGGACCTGGCCAGGAGGCGTTTCACGGTAATAAGTGGTTGTGCCGTCCGCGTTCAGCTGACTGCGTACACCAGGAAGACCGGCGGCGTCATACGGGTTGGTCTTTTCGATCCAAACCGGGAAGCTGGCCGCGATGATTGCCCCCAACAGCTCGTAATCCATGTAGTCTGCAAAGTTACGGAAGAACCCCATAGCAGGAGCCAGGATCGAAACGCCCCGCTGTTGTTCTGGATATTTGGCGTGGAAGCGGTGCATGACCACATGACGGTGGCCAACTTTGCGTGGGAGTTCGGTGTGGTGTTGGCTGGAACAGGTCATCCCAAAGCGACCATCAACTGCATCGACGATCAGGTAGGACTTGGGCGCCCCAAGGGAATCGATACGGATGCCGTCGCGGATATCGGCCATAAACTGCAGGTCGGAAGGGGTTGAAAGCCGCAGCGGGTCAAGCGCCTGGATAGCCAACCGGTAGCGGCGAGCCTCATAACCAGGTCCGGTCAGCATCAACGGTAGGTTCAAAAACTCCCCATTGACCAGCATTGACCATAGGTTCTGGAACTGGGTACCGTAAAAATCTGAAATGCCGCGTGCATCGGCTTCAATGTTGAACCGCTCGAACTCCCACTCGGCTTGTTCGGCTATCCCCAGGGCCTGGTCTTCAGTGATACCAAGACGTTTGAAGTTTGGTTTGCTCTGCGGCCACAACCCTGGGCCGACAGCATTGACGCTGATTGCCTCGATCAGGCTGCATGCATGGGGATCGTTGGAAACCAAGTCATTGGCTCGGTCGGCGACACGCTCGCGTTGGCGTCCCTCTTCGCGCCAACTGATCCGTTGCGGCGCCCAGTTGGCCATTATGCCCGCCATGGTGCCGCCGCTGCGAGAGATGGCACGGGCGCGACCTCCCTGGATCAGCGTGAGGGCACGGGGACGGTCAGCCACGGTAGACCCTCCCGACAATCGCCTGCGGCCCAGTAACTCCCTCGATCTGCATGCGCTGCGCCTGCAGGTATTGCAGGTGCGTGCGAATCTCTGCCAGATCGCGGCGCTTCACGGTATGAGAGCTGCCGCCGTTCTCATAGGTATACTCGGACACGCCGGTCATCAGGGCCAGCTCGGCAGCCTTGAGCTTGGCGATGGTGCTGTCAAGCTCGGCTTTTGTATAGAGAGGTGTGATTGCCATGCCCGTCATCCTAGGGCATAGGACACGGACCTGTCATTTGAGGTGTTGGATATGTGGGATATGTTGACAACTATTTAGGGGAAAGTGCTTTTTGGGGAGGAAAATTGCTAAAAATGATGGGGCAACTAGGCCCCTACATCCACTAAGCACCCAACCAGATATGCATCAACAGCAGATCGCGGAACGCATAACCCTTTACGGCTTCCGAAGCGAAAGGCAGGGTGCAGCTCGCCCCGCTCAATCAAATTATAGACATGCTGGCGGCTGCAGTGGCCCCCACAGTTTCCAGGGATAAGACGGGATACTTGCGCAACGGAAAGCATCTCTTTGCAATTGTAAACAGCATGCGTGGTCATTGTCTTATCTCCTGTTAAACCATGAAGGCAGGTTGCTGGTGATGCGGCCGGTTGGTTGTTTTTCAGCATGCTGCCGCTGCTGAGGTGGGGGTGAAATGCCGCTTTCCGACTGCAGGGCGTCAAAACGCAGGTAATATGCCAGGGCCACGCCCATCTGTTCACAGTCCCACAGATGCTCAGGTCGCCGATGGGGGTTTTCCCACATTCGTCTTTCATTGAGGATTTCGGCACAAAAATGGCGGGCGTAGTCAGTCAGGCCATTCTGCATGGGCAGATCAGGATGCTTTTTTTTCAAAGCCACCTGAATGTTGGTATAGCCACTGTACAATACGAAGGCACCTGGGTCCCCGATATCGACCTGCAGCTTGTCGGCGATAATGTCCTTGTGGTGATGGGTGTCGATGCTATAGAGCCGCAAACCTCCTGGAATGGCCTTCTTCGTACCTGGGTAATATTCAATCTCGCTGTAGGTTACCGGTTGTTTCCTCCTCCCTTGTGCACCCTGAGAAGCAAAGATTCCGGTCCGTTTGCACCAGGAATAAACCTCTGTGGTCCGGTGCCCCTGAGAGTCGATAATGCCGTATTTAACGGGGTACTGTAGGCCATTGCAGTCGCGGTATGTATCTTCAAAGATAATCTTGTCCAGTCCGCTGAAATCATCAAACCGGGCAGAGGGAACATAACCGGCACGCACCAGCCAGCTGGTCATTTGTGCGCCATACTGCCACCCGCGGATGGTAAACCAAAACCCCTTGTCCTGGGTGTCGATGGAGATGATCAGGGCATCGGTGTCCTGGTGAACCTCACCAGCCGGGCGCATGTCACACAGGGCAAGGATGGCATCTTCTTTACGATCCTGCTGCTTGTGTTGGTAGTCGTCGGCCTCGATACCATTGGCCCATGCGATCTTGTCGGTGATCTTGCCAGCCTTGTTTTTTAGCCATGCTATCCCGATTTCTTTCAAGGTAACATCCAGGCAGTCCCAGGCCCGGTGAATGAACCCAACTTTTTCAGGCCTGGCAATATCAGCGCCCTTGATGGGCACCCAGGTCCCACCACGAATTGCCTCGATACGCCGTTGCTCGTCGATTTCGCCGCCACAGCTATGACAGGCCATGGTGCAGCCATTCTGCTCAACATGTTCGACGGTGTCATTTTCACTTAAAATTAAGTGCTCACCCTCGGGACGAATCAGTTCATGGCAATGAGGGCAGCGCAAACGCCACTCCCACACCTGATGGCATGCCTCAGTCCCTTTGCGGATGTAGCGACCAGCAGGCGTGGAGCAGAAAAAGAGCTTTTCACGGCCACGGAAGGTCCGGGCGCGCTTGCGGATCAGGGTGATGGGGTCGGCTTCTTTCTTCTGCGCCGAGGAATCTTTATCGACCGCTGATGATCCGGATTGAAGAACGTATTTATCCACCTCATCGCCAAAAATGCACTGGGCTGGCCAGGTGGCCATTGACAGGGCTGAGGTGGCCCAGCTGGGGCGAATGATTTTGCCGTTGCGTAAGCGAATGCGGGTGTTGGCGGTGTCGTCTTTACGGTCACTGAGATATTCGCGGAGGTGGTCGCTCTTAGTAAAAAGCGGCTTGAGGAGCTGTTCGACGATATTTTTCGCGGCTTCTTCACCTGGCATCAAATAGAAGATATCGCCAGCCAACTGCTCGGCCGACCAGGCCAGGCAATTGGTGAGGGTCATTGTTTTTCCTGACTGCTCGGATGCGCAATACCAAAGCTCGCGCAAGCGAGAATCGGAGAAGGTCTTGAGAATCTTTGCGGTATGGGGGGCATGCTCTCGCCGCCATTTTCCGGAGTGAGCTGCAGAGTCGGGAACGATACGATGTCGTTCGGCAAACTCCAGGGCATCGATCCGTTCGGGTGTTTTGACAAAACGGCGGAAACGTTTTGGTAGGGTAAAGACCGGGCAACGCTCGGAGGTAACGGAGCGACCTGACAGTCGTTTGAGTACCGCTGACGGTGCACAGGGATACAGACGGAACACCGGTGAAGTTATTGCCATTTGCTGGGCAACGTTGGCCAAGGCGGTTTCATTGCCGCTCATCTTCTTGCACCCCATCGTACTCTTCCAAATGCTCAAACTCTCCAGAGTCAACGCGAGAGCTGGCTAACTCGTTAAACGCTCGGTTGATCACCAGCTCCACCATCTTATCCGCCACCAACGACCCCTGGTGGTAGTCGCCGCCCGCCTCGAGCACGATTTCGCTGGCCGCCATACGGGCGAAGTGCTCCAGGTTACCGCGCAGGACATTGTACCCGGCCATCAACTGCGCCCAATGATCGTCGGCCAGCATCCATTCCCTGTCTTCTGCACGGGTCTTGATCTCCAGGCGGCTGACCTCCAGCTCCAACTTTTTCAGCTCCAGTCGGTTTTTCTCTTGCGAGCGATCAACCAGGTCAAGATCTGTAACCGGTGCCTCTACTACCAGCTGCAGCAAGTACTCGGCCACCGAGGCGCGGGAGACGGTTTTGTCGGGATAGGTTAAGTATTTCCCCGCAGGACCATCGTCATAGAATTTCCGCTGCGACAAAGAGACGCCACGGCCCTTGATCTGCTCTTCGACCCAGCGCCAAGCTGCAGCGCGGGACTTGAATTTTGTTCCGGCTCCATCGTTGCCTCCATTGCCATTTTGCACATCGATCTCCAGTTTTAAGGCCTCTTCGGCTGCCCGCAGATCTCTGAGTTTTGCTTCCGTTGGGTTTGCCTGATACTCCTTGGTGCAGGTAACAACCGCATTGTGAAAAGTTATCAGCCGTACCTTTCCATCCTTGTTGGCCTTTTCAAGTGCCTGTGCAAAGTCCACGCTCAAACCTTAAACGACTCCCCCGTTGTCTCATTGACCGCCTGCAACCCCGTATACTCCGCCCATCGGCGTACAATGACGTCGCAATATTTCGGTGCCAGCTCCATGACACGCGAAGAGAGCCCCAATCGTTCCGCAGCAATGAGCGTCGTTCCCGATCCACCAAAGGCGTCGCCGCCAGTGGCCCCATTTTTTGCGGAGCACTTGAGGCATCGCTCGACCAGCTCGACAGGCTTCATTGTCGGATGCACATCGTTGCGCTTCGGCTTGTCGACCGACAGTACCGTTGACGGAGTAACCTCGACCACGGCGCCCTTGTCGATTTCGATCACGTCATCGCCAATTGCCAGCACGTAGTTCCCAGAATCCGTTCGCGATATACCGGCACCATCGGCCAAGTCGACCATGGTTGTTTTCTTGCGACCACCGCACCAAAAGTGACCGGCCCCGGTTTTCCATCCATACAGAATCGGTTCATGCATGTACTGGTAGTCGGAACGACCAAGAACAAGCTGGTTTTTGCGCCAAATAATATTTGACGACAGCTTGAAGCCGGCCTTCTCAAAGGCCAGGGTGAAATTGGCCCGTTCGGTTTCCGCATGTGCGACATAGATGGCAGCACCCGGCTCAAGCATTTCATGCACCGCGGTAAACATTGAGAACAAGAACCGATAAAATTCGTCGGTCGCCATGTGGTCGTTGAGGATCTTGTCGCAGTTCCTGTGTCCTTTTTGGATCTTGTTGAGGGATCTTGCCTTGTCGCCATAATTAACGTTATACGGTGGGTCCGTCCAAAACCACTGTAGAGCACCAGTACCGCCACACAACCGCATCCAATCCCCTACGTTTGTTGAATCGCCGCACATGAGCCGGTGTCTCCCAAGAACCCATATATCACCAGGAATGGTTTGAGGATTATCCGGAACAGGAGGGACAGCGTCCGGGTCCGTCAATCCTTCCGAAGGATCCAGCGGCAACAGCTCAAGCAGCTCTCGGCCTGAGAATCCCAGCAAGGTCATGTCGATCAACCCGGAAAGTTCCGCCAGTTCTGACTGGAGCAGGCTCATATTCCAGCCCGCATTGCTTGCAATCTTATTGTCGGCGATGATATATGCCCGACGTTGCTTTTCATCCAAGTGAGACAAGCGAATACATGGAACGGTTTGCAGCCCAAGGATATCCGCAGCGGCAAGCCGTCCATGCCCAGCGATGATTGTCGATGTTTCATCGATCAAAATCGGCTGGTTGAATCCGAACTCGCGAATGGATGCAGCTATCTGTGCCACCTGGTCTGTGCTGTGCGTTCGTGCATTTGCTTTATAGCCATTGATTTCCAATGGACGTAACTGCTCGATTTTCATATTCCCGCCCCTGGAGTTGTAGTACACTTCGTGATGAGAGTTGTTGTCTTTGCAGGGAACGGCAGCGCCATCTGTCGTTCATCACCGGCGAATGGCAGGTCGCCACATTCTCGACAGGCCCGGTCCATTCTTTTTGCCCGGTCGAGGATTTCGACCATATAATCGGATCCCACTGGACGGCCACCAACCAAGCCACGTCTGGGGAGAACAAAGATTGACCGGATCATCGCTTTCCTCCTGATTGCTCCCGCCATTTGTTGTTGGAGGCTTGCATCCTGGCCTCGCATTTCGGACACAGGCTCGACTGCTCCGGCCTCTGCGGAAAGGTTCCACCGCAGTCGGCGCAAAGAAAATGCCGCGCTGCTAATTTTTTCAGCGATTGGTGATGCGTCTTCATGCTTGGAGCGTTCATGCGTCCCGGTGAACAATACCCACCTGCCCCTGGAGCACCTTGAGGGCAAAGTCGGCCAATTGGTCACGCATCAGGTCATGCTCGTAAGTGCTTTCAAGTAGGCATTCAACCGGAGTCGAATGTTCATTGAGCTCTTCCTGCAGGCGGCCCTTTAGTTTGCCATGCTCTCCCTGCAGGTTGAGAAGCTCTTCGTACAGGTCATTCACAACTACAGCCAGGCTCACTTCCCCCGGGTTGGGATAGCGGGAAGCTTCATAGGCCCTTTTAATCTGAATTTCCAACTCGGAAACCCGGCCGGCCAGGACAGTGTTTTCAGCGGTCAGCCGTTCTGCTTGCTGTTGGAGGGAGTTTTTTTCAGCCTGCAGGTCGGAAAGCGTTTCCGTCACCATTTCTGGCACCAGGGCCATATCGCAGGCCCCGTCGAAACCGGAATCAACACTTTCGCCAATTTTTAACAGGAACGCCCAATAGCGATCTGCCTCCTCGCCCCGTTTTTTTCCAAAATCCTGCTCGCCGACAAGCTGATCGGCAAGCGCCTGGACCTCTGCCGCCAGTTCGTCGCACCGTTGGGCCAGCTTCTGCTCCCTTTCACCGCTGGAGGATTTTGCCGGCAGAAAGTGCGGCAACATCTTGCGCAAGGCATTTTCCACCGCTTCCGGCCGGTTGGCCATAGCGCTGAGTAGATTGCCGCAACTGGAGCAGACCAAATCCCCATGCAACCTGGTTAGGGTCATGTTGTTTCGGCCGCAGTTCTTACATGTTCCGTCTTGTGTTTTCTTCAAACCCATGTCCAACTCCTTTTCCGGTTGTGCCGAGCCGCGCTCGGTCTTTAAACATTCCAGGTCCACCACCAGCAACTCAGGTGGCCTATCTTTCCCCAGGCATTGCAGACAACGGCACAGCCGGACCGCAGCCAGAGACAAACCACTATTGCCTTGCACCGCCTCGCGTGCCTGGGCCAACGCAGCCGCGCAAGCCGAGGCAAAGCCGTGCTCCGTCATCCGCACCGGTAGCCCTTTGGTCACCGGGCAGACGGCCCGAATTTCAAGTTCTTTACGCACCGCCTCAGACATACACCGGCCCCATTCCAGCCTCGATGAAGGCAGTATTGAGGATTGCCAGTGGTGAGCGGTGCGTCATGTGCCAACCGCCGCAGGCGGGACAGTTATACGGCTTGACCCGCACACCCTTGCGGTTGAGCTCGATGGCCCGGCGGGTTGCCGTTTCCCGGTTGGCATATCGTTTTTTGTCCCGGCAGGATTTCTTGATTTTCGTCATGTTATACCGCATCGGTGACCTCGTTTTGCAGTTGGAGAAGCGCGTCAGCGCCTATGTATTGACCGCGCGGGAGCATCTCCAGGAAGTCGGCCACCGCACCGCCGCCGTACATGATTCGTGTGATTTGTCCGCGTCGCATAAACGCATCCAGGTCTTCGGCATCGCGCCGGAACCGAACCACCAACTCGCCGTGGGGGGCGCGTCCATACCACACCAATCCAGATTCAGCACGCAGGAGATTGGCAAAGCTCTCGATATCATCCATAGGCAGCGCCGCGACGGATAAGAAATCTCCACCCCCATCCCCCGACGAGCGCTGCTCAGGGGAAAAGAGGCGATCCTGGCAAACGGGCACGGAGCACGCCTGTTCCGGTTTTTCAACCACGGATGTGGGGCAGGGCAGTACCGGTGGTAGTCCCGATTGCACCCACCGGCGAAGGTCGCCGCCGTGATCGCGGACAAAATCGCCCGGATCCTTGCCGGCAGGCATCGGCCAGAACCTCGCCTGGCGGAAACTCTGGCGCCATCGCTTGACCGATGCCGGGCCTGCGCCCAACTTGCCATCTTTGGCCGGATCCGCGTCCAGGGCTACGAGGATCACAGGGCACGTTTCCAACTCGGCCCGCAACTTGGCGTCGATCCCACCAGCCACCGTGCCCAGGGCCACAACCAGCACATCCCCGTGAGCAGCGGCCACGGCCATGGCATCCAGTTCGGCCTCCACGATCACTGCTCCACGCACCGTCCCGGTTGGCCGCAGTACCATGGGCAGGTTGCCGCTGCCCTTGATCCACACATACTTGCGGTCGGCCAAAAACTTCTCCCGTGCCGCCGGCGTCCTCCGGATCCGCAACCGGTGCAATTCGCTGCGGCCGTCAAAGATCGGGATCACCAATCCACCGGGCACCCACAACCGTTCCTTGCCTTCCTCGAACGGCAACCCAAGTTCACGTCGATTCACCCGCAGATCGTGGGCCAGCCACCCCAACCGGGACTGATCGACCAAGCCACTACCGATGCCACGGCTTTCCAGCCAGCGAATTTCTTCCGGCTCTTTAGCCAGGGACTGCTGTGCTTTCTCCAACAGCTTGCCGGCCCATGTACTCCATGCGGTTCCGGGCTCAACGGTTTGTATCTCGGGAAGAGCATCCGGATTGTTGCCAACTTGCGGCCGCACCGAACGTGGCCGACGTTTTACCGGTTCGCCATTGCGGCATGGGCCATAGTTCGGGCAGGAAGGGGAACAATCCTTGCCGTCGGAATCGTGGGCCTCGCGGCAGCTCATGCCATCCATCTCCCGCAGCCATTTGATACGATCACCCTTGAAGCCGCAGGCAAAACAGCGGAAACCACCATCAGGAAACAGCACGAACTTGTCGGAGTCCTTCGAACCACCGCACTTTGGGCAAGGCCCGGTATACCGGTTGCCGCTTTTCCGGAGCCCATATTTGGCGGCTATGTCCTGTGCTATTGAGAAAACCACGTGCCCACCGAATTCTTTCATGTCACACCATGAGGTTGAGTGGCTGTGTTAACCATGGGTTCATAGCAAAGGGTATTGCGTTGACAGTCGTTAACTTATTTGTTAACGTTTTGACATGCAATTTGAGATCAAATACTACAATGCGGATGTGATGGCTGAGATCGCGGCCTTGCCGTTGACCCTTAGAGCACGGTACTTCCATCTGGCGGACAGGATGGAGATCCACGGGCCAGATCTTGGGATGCCGCACACGAGAGCTATGGGGGGCGGACTTCTGGAGATGCGGCTGAAGGGTAAGGAAGGCATAGCTAGAGTTTTCTATTGTGCCGTTGTTGGCCGCCGGATTGTCATTCTTCACGGGTTTATCAAGAAAACCGACAAGACCCCCGCCAAGGAGTTGGCGATCGCCAAAAAACGAATGCAGGAGGTGCAAAATGCTCAGCCATAAAGAGTTGCGAGCGAAGATGTTTGAAGACCCGGAATTTCGGGCTGAATACGAGCGGCTGGAACCGGAATACTCCTTGCTGGACGAACTGCTTAAAGCCAAGGAGGCGTCCGGATTGTCGCAGGCCGAGATCGCCCGGCGCATGGGGACCAAGCCACCGGCATTGTCACGCATGATTGCTGGAGTCGGAAGTGAGAGCCACTCGCCATCCATCGCCACGCTACGCAAATATGCCGAGGCGTGTGGAATGAAACTGCGAATCCACATGGTCAAGTGATCCCTTGCCGACAGGGGCAAGGCTTCGATCATTTTTTTCTGGGTTTTACCGTTCATCTGCTTTCGTCCTGCTCGTCCTGGTTCGTCTTTTCTCGTCCTGCTCGATTTTTTGTAATGATTCTTATAGGATGATGTGCTTATTAGGACATAGGATGAAATATGTGACGTGCACGCATGGAAAAATTTCCCAAACCGCATTTAAAAAAATTCCACTTGCGCGCCTGCGAATCTCGTCCTGCCGTCCTGTTTTGGGTTTTTTGCTATTCATTTCGATAAATTGCGTCATCAGGACGGCCTAGGATGAACTAGGATGAGCAGGATGAGACGGTTCGTCATCGCTCAACATCTCCCTGTATAGATCCGGATGGTACAGAACTCCGCGCGCATAGATTTTCCCGCCCCGTTTATCGAGGGTATAGCCCCGCTCACGCATGGCCTTGGCCAACGTCCGGTTGGCTGGAGCCTTTTTCGGATCGCCTTGGTTGAGTCCCCACCACCAGAGAAAGCACTGGTAGAGCCCCTGGAAACTTATTTCCCGGTCCGGATCGTCCGGTGAAGGGATAAGGCTGTCGTTGAGGAACTCGGTCAGGTAGTCTTCTGCCTTGGCCAGTTCGTTAACCGAGTCCAGAATCTCCTGGGGGGGATCAAGGCCGCGTTGCTGCCATTCAAGGCATCCCTCGACCAGCCATTTGAGGACGCCCTCTAGGTTCTTCCTTTGCAGAAATTTTTCCTTGAGGTGCTTATCCTTCTTGCGGAACGTGCCAGCTAGCGGAGGGAATTTCTTTGTCTCCGCCTCAATGTCGTCGACATAGGCCCATGGGAAATCAACCTTGAGGAGTCGCTGCACCAGGCTGAACTCCGATCCCATGCCCATTGGCATGTGGTTGGTGTGCAGGCAAAGGGTATGGGTTGGATCAAAGACGAAGGTTTTGCCAAAGTTTGGACGGCATTCGATCTTGTCATCACCGGTCAGCCCCTTGACCTGGCCGGCGTCGATCCGCTGGCCGCGTTTGGACTCTCCGGCAACCAGTAACCGTTTGCCGTGCATGGCATACTTGTGCTCACTGGCCGCGTTGGGTGACGGGTCAAACCGCTGTTCGGTGATCATGGAAGGATTGATCACGTGGTAATATGGCCCAAAAACTTTGGCTATGATGGAAAACAGCACGCCCTTGCCGTTGCGGCCGCCGCCGGTGAACACCGCTATGTATTGCTCGTAACTGTGACCGGTGAGGGCGTAGCCGAAAAATCGTTTGAGAAAATGAGCGACTGCCTCCGATCCGCAGACTTCGACCAGGAATTTGTGCCAATCGGTGTAGTCGGCGTCCGTGAGGTAGTCTACCTCAATGGCCTTGGTTATCAGGTCATCAGGATTGCCATCCAGGAGTACACCTGCGGCCAGATCGATTACCCCATTTCCGCAAGGAAGGAGCATCGGTTGCCGGTCCATCTCCAACTCTCGGCAGGCCATGCTTTTTTCCACCACCGGTGCCCAGACCAGTGGTTTCTTGGCGCCGTTCTCGGTGCGCAACCGGTCGACTCGTTTCCGGTACCGCTTGGCCAGATCCAGCACCTTGTCGGCAACTTCCTTATTTCCTGCCTCTTCCAGTTTCTCGGCCTCGGCAAACAAATCCAGCGCCCGTTGTTCATACTGCAGGGCCACTGCCTCGACCGCCTCAAAGGCATCGCGGAATTCGTCCTGCTCCCAGACGATCCCGGTCCAACGGAACCATGCCCCGTCCTTCGGGGTGGTGTTGAACAGGTAGCGGCCCTTGTGCAAAGTGGCGTAGAGTACTCCATCACCACGTTCGTTGGCATCCAGGCAACTTTTCACAAAGTCGTCCTCGAGGTCCATCAATTGGTCATCTTCCTGTTCAAGTTCCCGCGCCCGGTCGACCACCATGCCGGCCATGCTTTCAGACGCCATGGGTTATGATCTAGTCAAATTATTGACGACAATACGGAGGAGGCCGATGGAACATACCGAAATTTCATCTAGTTTCATTTTTTCACCTTGTTGCAGAATTTTTTGCATTTTTGCATCGGATCAATTTTTTTAAAATGCACCCACGCACCGGGGCGCGAAACACCCGCAGTGGTGAGGGCCGGGGGAGGACCCGTGAATGGTCAAGACCATAGGCCTCCTCCTGCTTGACAACCTGGTGGGGGTGTAAGGGGCTCCCCCGTCATGACTGCAGAAACGTGTTGAGCGTGTCCCAGAACAACGGCTCGAATCGTTGATTGAACGTGCGGTGGGCCACGCCGTAGAAGTCGAGCAGCGGCTTGACCTGGTGCCCGGTACGCCCCGCAAGAAGAACAGGTCGCAAGCCCCTGGAGCGAACGACCGAGGCGAACCGGCCACGCGTACGGCCTTTCTGGTAGGACTTGGACCGATCAAGAAAGGTGCGTTTGGTTTTGGCACCGAACCCCACACTGGTCTGAAATCGTTGGTACACGCCCAGGGGCAGGTTGCCTCGCTGGCGGCTATCGATAATGACGAAGTCGCGTTCCTTGGTGTTGCGGCGACGAGAGCGGTCGGTGATGTTGGCCGAATACCCCGCACTGCTTTCCGCCTTGCCGAGCACGGAGAGGAGCTGGCGTATCTGCCCTATGGAGACGTTGCCGTCTTTGTTCAGCTTTGCCCCCAGTGCCGGCACCAGCTCACCCTTACCAATGGCACGTTCAAAACCTTTGAGTTTACGAGAGCCACCTTCCACTTGGGGCACCAGGTAATGCGCACCCATGCGATCAGGCTCCTTGAACCAGACCGTTGCCTTGAGATCGTTCTTCGTTGCAGGGGTGAGCTTGAGGGAGTTGAGGGTGTAGCGGGTTGGGTTGTCAAAGACCGATTTCATCTTATCAACTTCGGCTTCCTTGATAAGCTTGCCGGCCTTGGTGAGGGCAACGGCGCAGGCCCGGTGTGCTTTCCCAGGGAATACAGCCAGTGCCGCTTCAATTTCTTTCGATCCCACAACTTTAACGGTTAAATCCATTTCGTTTTCTCATCGTTGAGGGAATCTGCCTTTGCTATCGATGGACAGGGTAAGGGATCAAGGTGCCCGGTTGATTGACTATATCGTTTGAATGCGCCTTGTCGGCTTATGCCGAGGGCACGACCGACATGATCCCAAGATCTGCCAATTTGTCGCTGGCCGTCAATGGCCACCCTGATGGCAATTTCGAGTTCATCGCGCATGCCAACCAGCCTGGCCAACTCATGTTCGTCGGCATCGGCAACGCGTTTTCCTGCGGCCCGTATCATTCTTGACAGCATGCCCAACCACTCGTTTGTCTCGACTATCTTCATGTGATTTCGTGTAATCGGTTAGTTGACATCGGATCGTTGATAATTGTTGATCGAGTCCATTGACCTACCCTCAACCACGTCCGGCGCTTTTGAGGCGTGCCTTGGCTTCATTGACGTACTTCCGGTCACCGGTCTTGCGGGTCATCTCCATGGCCTTGGCCATGTCCGTGGCTAAGGCATCGACCGAAACAGGGGCCATGGCGTTTTCCCGTGTCCATCCGGCAATCATCTTCTTGACTTCGGCCATCTCCCGCTGGAACGTGTCCAGCTTAACGAGCAGTTCCTTGGCCGTATGTTCGGTCAGCGGTTCACCCATCTTTCCGATCCCTCGCATATCCGGCCACCGTGCGTTCGACCTCTTCAATGGCCTCTTTCTTGAGGTTGTTGATTGTTTCCAGATCCGCCCCCGATTCAATAGCTTGCTGAAGCCTCGCCACCGCCGAGTAATCCGCCAGGATTTCCTCATGGATGGTGGGGAGGGGTTCCTTGATGTCCTTCAGGTCAACATCATCTTCGATAGCGGTTTCGAGATACCTGATACCGGAGCGGGCCACATAGCCGATGCCGGCGGCATCCATCTTTTCGAACAGGGAATGGAGGTGCTCCAGGGGATTTCGGCATCGATGCTCGGTGAATGCGGGGTCTTGACCCCAGTTGTAGGCGGATCGCTTTTCCTTGTTGAAAATCCGCGCAACATTCTCCGGGCGAAGGTACTTGCTGGCAGCGTGAAACACTTGCCACGGTTGCATTTTGGCTCCTCCGGTTGACATGGACTTGACCGATTACTTTGCTATCCTGAAAGTATGGAACTCTATTATTTAATTGATAAATGCCCGTACCTCGGTAAGATTGACGCATGCCGCCAAGCACTACGCTCGAGATCCGTCCGAAGTACGGGGCTTTTTTTGTTTTAAAATCCAATCACCCCAAGGAGGCGCAAATGGCGACCAGCGTTAGAATGACAAGAGATCAATATGTCTGTCCCAAAACGAACAGGGAGGAAACCCTCACTATCAAGCGCACCACCAAGGTAAGTAAACCTTCCAGGACGGTTGAAAAGCGCCCTGTAGAATCGTTCACCAGAATGAATATTGAAGACTGTACAGGCCTTGATTCTTGTGGTGTGAAAACAAGTCATGGCATGGGCGCAACATTCGATTGGGAACATTGTCCGGCGCTTAAAATTTTGAATACACGGTGAAATAGGTCAGGGTCCAATGACTCGGGAGTTATCTCGGCGATCTTTTGGAATGCCCCATTTTTCATCATTGCCCGTATTTCGATTTGATGTTGATCGACACCAGACCCGAGATCGTCGGCATCAAAGGTGCATATTACTTGTTCAACCCGTTGATCATCGCGCTGATTGCCTGCATCAAACACTGCCTCGAGTTGTGCAATGGCTGCTTCTAATCGGCCACCGGTGAAAAGGCAGAACGTTGAAAATTCATTCAGGCCGTTCCCAAGATCGCCGGGGCAAAACCGGGCTGCTAGGCCACAGGCCTTTTCTTGCTGGGCAAGTTCCTCTTGGAGTGACTTGAGTTCGACGAGGATCTGTGCAGGAGTGTTCATGCGGCCTCCTTGCCGGCTGTTAAAAATTCAACAAACAAACCGAAATGACCTATCAAGATATTTTCGTACAGATTCTCTCTGAGGTTTCCGGTGAAACACCTGCTCGTATCCTCGAGTTCGTTAAAACGGTAAAAGCTGCAAAACCAGGTGGTAACTGGGACATAAAGCTCTCCGACAAAGACTCGGAGGAAATCATTTCCAAACTTAGGAAAGACGCTCCCGCTATCGTCAGGTGGTTGGAAGAAGGTCGTCAAAAGGTTGCCGGATACGAATCAAAGACTGTCCATTGACGTGCACCACATCTCACACAGCCACATCTTGTCTTCCAAGGTGAAACCAATCTCATCCAGAAAGAGAGAGAACGGGTGATTGTTCCATTCGTGGTCCGTCATGCTATCTCCTTGGTGCTGTTTTCTGAAAAACAAAAGGTGAATCATGGAAAAATTACAGCTAGTTGCAAAAACTATTGAAACGGCAATTACTGAAGATCCAAAAATGATGGCCCTGATTGCTTCGTCCCCTCAACGATCAGTGGAGATAGTTTTTGAAACGATGCAAGCCCCGGTTATTGCCTCAGGAATCCTGTTGTCCAGCCAGGAGGCGGCAATAAAACTCGACACCACGACTACCTCCGAAGGGCTTGCACGAAACATTGAAAGATCCATGGAGATTGTGCCGGAAGCGGTCGATATCTCATTTGCAGCCGATGGTGAGGTGTTGTGCATTAACGTCGGCTCCGGGGCACTTTTTTTTCGACTCAGCGGCCCAGCAAAGCGCGCCCTCAACCAGCCATTGAAGCACCGCTGACCATTCTTCTTCCGAAATTACGCTGCCTGATTTGTTTGCGGAAACAATCACTCGATGGTTTGTGAGTTTCATGCCTGCTCCTGCTCCGGCCAAAGGTCGGAGACTGGCTTGTTGACCTTGTTGGCTATATACTCCCTGATATACTGGGTTCTTTTCACCCCGTAGATAACTTGGGAAACTGACGGATGTTTAATGCCGAGTGCTTCTGCAACCGATTTTACGGTTATGTTTCGGCGAAGCAGCTCCGCCCTGATTTCGTGTGCTTTCATGGCTACATCTGTAGCGTATTAATATACGCACTTCAAGTATAAAAATTCGCAGACGCTGTTTATTTGAACTTAATATTTTGATATGACTGATAATATTTTTTTGATATCGCGTATAAAAATGCTCATCGATGGCAAGAGCAACCGAGAGTTTGCGGCTGAATGCGGTATTAGCGAGGGAGTGGTTAGAAAAATCCTCAAAGGAGAAGATCCGACGTTAACCACCCTAAAAAAGGTGGCTTTTGCAAAGAGGATCGAATTGTGGTGGTTCTTTACGGATCGAAAGCCAGGTGATGAACAAAGAAAAAAAGCAGAAATTATCGAAGGCAATGCCTTCTTCACAAGAAGAGTCAGTGACCATCAACCGACAGCCACCCAAGAAAATCTTCGCTGGGTAGTGGAATGGATGAATAAATACTACGGCGAGCACCCATCCCAATCCATGTACCTCTACGAAGACCTCAAAGAACGGTACCCATCATTCCGCGAATTTGTCGAAAAAAAAAGGGCCAGCGGAGATCCTCAGGCCGGACTTCCAGGAGAACTGTCGGTCAACGACAAAGGATAGTCAATAGGCAAGTTGTCGTTTGAGGCAGCTATCAAAACAAAGACACGATGACCAAAATGCACCAACGGCTTGAAATGTAAACATTAGTTTCCATTCGTCACTGTGGATCCAGGTCGTGAGGCCATCAATGGAAGCTACGTGACCGCTAAAAACGGGGAAGAGGCTACTTTCAAACAACTCGTGCTTGACGGAAACAACGTGTGTTTGAAGCCACTGAATATCCGCTATCCAAGCAAGGACATTACCGGAATCGAAATCAGGATTGTTGGGGTAATGGTGGAGAAGAGGAAGAGATGTTAAGAATAAACAATAAGATATGATTGATAATCAAATAGTATGGCATTTAAACAAACAATTAACGATAGAAAGAAAGCAAATAAAGTTAATGAAAAGAATATTAACGATAATATGTCGGATGAAGACGTATATGAACTAGTAAAGATTAAAATATCAAAAGAAATAAAAGATGAAGTTGTAAGTTGGATAAAAAGAGATTTTCGTAATTATATATGTTTATTGTCGATAGTTATGTTAATTATTGGAATAGTAACAGTAAATCCAATTTTAAACTCATTGTTGGAAGATCAGATTTCTAGCGCTAAAGACACTATTTCAAAAATGGCTATAGAGTTATCAGTATCATCTAAGGTAGCTATGGTAGAAATCGAAAAATTTTCAAAAAAATTCAATGAAAGTAACAATGATTTTGAAAAACTTGAAAGAGATTATAAAAAAATTAATGATGATATAGGAAAAAATAAGATATCTATTGAGTCTGAAATTTCACATTCTGCAAAATATGCAGAAGAAAATTTAAATCATTTGAATGAAAAATTTAAAGAATTAGAAAAATTGGTAGTATCAATAACGGATAAGTCAAAAAGACAACAAGAGTTAATATCAAACTACGAAAAAAGATTGTCAAAAATTGATGAGAAGCAAACTATAAAAAATTATGACTTTAAAGAAAATTCACAAGTAAAAATAACAGTATATATGTCAGAGGGAGTAGGTGGTGATGAGTTTGCACATGCAATAATATCAAATTTGAAATCAGCAGGTTTTAGGGTTGTGTCATCTATTAGAAGTGATTTAAATACGAAAAATATCAAGGATCAAAAATTGGAAATTTATGCCAAAGAAGGAATGCAATTTATGGTAAAAACAATGTATGAAAAATATTTTTTACCAGAATTTTCTTCAAAAAAGAAATTCATAGGGGCGGCTATGTATTATGTATCAGATAATTATAAATTAGAAGGTGGCGATGTTTTAATAAAATTTTTGTGAAGTTAAGCAAAATTTGCGAAGACTTATCAGGTAAGGGGCATCGTGGGGACAGGATATCAATTGCAGCCCAAGAATGGTAGCTTAGCTTGATTTCCTTCTCCCTCGGAAAATGACGTCTTGCGACTCTTCAATTGCATCCTCCCTCAGCCGTAATAGGCCCGCCCCCCCCCAATTTCCATTCTGAGACTCAAGGTTTCAGGGCCAGGTGATTTCAATAGTTCCGATAGCGTAGCTGAGAACTTATCAGCAAGGAGACCAAGGATTATGGGTAACACAGTCAGCGGCTTTTCCGGGCCAACGCATGATAAGGTCATGAATATCCTTGCTGAAGTCACCGGAGGCAAGAGTTATAAAGCCCATAAGTATGCAATTGATCGTGCGGATCGCCCAACGGTCGATTATGGCAATAGTGAAATTATTTGGAAAAGAAGAGCGGAAACGACCCCTTACAGGGCCTATGTCGATTTGTCGGGGCTTAGCAAGAGGCTCGCCCTGCGTGGCGACCAAATTCTCAGCTATTTCCTGGACGGTTCACGAAGAGTTTTCAAAGTAGATGACATTGCTTATGCACAATCTGGCGGACGAAGTGTTATTTACCCGGTACTTGCCGGGCAAATCGGTGTTGGATGTTGCCACCGGATAGATAAGCAAGTGTTTCCGGCAAAGTTTAAACGCGAATTTGTTATGGCCATGCCAGACGTGGCCGACGCTGATGGGAAAGCTGGCTTTTGGCCTGCCACTGCAAAAAAATTGAGTGAGTGCGATGAATTGAAGAGGCTGGGGATAGGGTTTGCCACTATTTTGCCGTACAAGACATCCAAGATCGATGACAAAAAATTCGAAGATAGGGCGACGGCATGCGTTCAAGACAGGATGATTGAATGCGAAAAGAAATTAGTTGCTGAACTTGTTCGCGAGGGGAAGATCAACCAAGACAATTACCTGGTCAAAGACGGATCCTTGGAATACCGACCAACCAAGGAAGACAAAAAAGATAAGAAAAAATATCAGACATTCAAAAACAACTATAACTGGGTGATAGGCGCATCAAAGAATTTCAATCCAGAAGTTTGCGAGGATATCAATGGGAAACCGAATCCAGGTTTCATCGCAGATCTGCCACTTTATCACCGTACCCCGGTGGCGGAGTATGAAAACCCGATGCTGGGCGATATTAAATTTGCTATTTGGTACATCCGTCTGAGGGACAAAAAACAAACCAGAACACCGTTTGATGGGATCCTCAAGGTTGAGAAGATCCTTGTGACAGGAGAAGAGATTGAGGCCGGCATTGACAGTGAACTTGTAGATACACTAAGCGCCTTCCTCATTAATGAACGCAATCCCGTATGTTATGGCTCTGACCTTCGCTGGGCGAATCACATTTACCCCATATTCTTGACCGAGTCTTACGTTAAATCAAGGTATTTAAGTACAGAGAGCTTTTTGCATCTTTTTTAAGGAGAACCTGATATGAGCAAATTGATTGGTCGAGTCATGGCGACCGAGAAAAGCCCTACAACTATGGACGAGTTCAATTTTTGGACGAACTCGGACTTAAAACTTCACGCGTTTGATATCGTGAAGGTTGAGCATATCGAGGGTTCACATACATTCGGTGTAATCGAAAATATTTCACATATTACCGATGCCCAGAGCTTTCTAACGAGCTTCATCTCTAACGATTTTGGGGATGTAGATATTGATGAGCCGACCCTTCGTGTTGGCATGAACTACGCAAAGGCTAAGGTCTCTTTCAATAGCGGAAACCTTTATACTCCTGTCCATAACAACGCGAAGGTATATCTCGCGACTGCCGAGGAGATCACTATGGCTCTTGGGCTGGATCGTGTTCAAAATCCTCTCGTTTGTGGATCGTTGAAAATGTATGAAGGCACAAACGATGAGGTAACTTTGCCGGTATGCCTTAATTCAAAGTTTCTCCTGGGGCCGGAGGGGGCGCATCTAAATATCTCGGGTATCTCCGGGCTGGCAGCAAAAACCTCCTATGCAATGTTTCTGATGAAAGCAATACAAGATCAATATTTGAGTGCCACTAATGACGATAGCGTGGCTTTTGTGATCTTCAATGTAAAAGGGAATGATTTAATGGCGATAGACCGCCCAAATGATTTTTCAACAGATCAGCCCGATGAGAAGGAAAAGGTTTTTGCTGAATACAGCGCGATGGGGCTATCTACGGAACCTTTTAAAAATGTGAAATATTTTATACCCTTCGCAAGTAACAACTCGGCTAAACAGAGCACGTATTTATCGCAAGAAGAAATTGAGGCTTACCTGGAATTGGGGCAGCTGCAAAAGTTTAAATATTCTTATGAAGATGATAAAGCGAGCTTAGAAATGCTGTTTGCGGATGTTGATGACCCGCAACAAACTATGGAAGCGATTATCAGTAAAATTATCGACGATACCGACCCTGATTTCGGCGATGGTCGTGTCAATACGTGGATTGGGTTTAGGGAGAAAGTTGATGAGCTCTCTCAGAAATCTCAAACGACAGCGCGTGGCCCACAGCGTGTGTCTAATGAAATTTCGGTGCTGAGTTGGCGGAAATTCAAGCGCATCATTAATAAGGCCACCAAGAACGATGACATGTTCGCGACCCGTCCTGACCCAGGTAAACGTGAATGCCGTCTTGCTGATGAGCTAAAGAGGATACGTGAGAACGAAGTGTGCGTGATAGATATCGCCAAGTTGCCGGAAGATAAACAAGCATTTGTCTTTGGTGACTCTGTTCGGACTATCTACAACTTGAAATTGGGAGAGTTTGACGCTGAGTCAGGAGTTGAACCACCATCACGAATTGTTATTTTTATTGATGAGCTCAATAAATACGCTTCCAAAGAAATTCCGAAATCATCCCCTATTCTGAGAGAAATCCTCGACATTACAGAGCGTGGCCGTTCGTTGGGGGTTGTCCTCTTTGCGGCAGAGCAGTTCCGTTCAGCGATCCATTCTCGCGTGACCGGTAACTGCGCTACACATGCCTATGGAAGAACCAACTCCATCGAGACCTCTACGGCTGATTATAGAAGCCTCCCGAGCACCTACCAGAACATGCTTACGCGACTCGAACAGGGAGATTATCTGGTTCAGAATCCCATATTCCGATCCCTTTTAAAGATTCGGTTCCCAAAACCACTCTATAAGCAATTCAAGTAACCGAGGTGAGAACAATATGTCAGACTATATTTTTGGCGCAAATATTCTCGAAAACCTCACAACGGGTATGTATCAGGACTCTAAGGTAATTTACCGAGAGTACATTCAAAATGCTTGCGATCAGATCGATAAAGCTGTCAAGGATGGGGTTTTAAAACAAGGGGAGGGAGCCATTAGTATATGGCCGGACCTTGATTCGCGCACCATTGTCATTGAAGACAACGCCACCGGTATTTCTGCCGATTTTTTTAAGCAAACGCTGGGTAATATCGCTGACTCCGACAAGATCATCGGTGAAGATAAGGGGTTTAGAGGGATTGGTAGATTGTGCGGTTTGGCATACTGCGAACAGCTTGTCTTTAGATCGTCAGCAAAAGGAGAGGACATTGAGTCCATTATGGTATGTGATGCAAAAAAGATGCGGAGAATGATAGATGAAAATTCCCGTGGCAAGAAGCATACAGCAAACGAAGTGCTGCATGCTATCAATAGTTTTGAGCGAGAAAAAGCCAAAGATATTGATTCACATTTCTTTCGTGTTGAATTAATTGATATTAACGATGAGAATACTGACTTGCTAGATTTTCAGCAAGTAAAAGAGTATCTATCATTCATTGCACCTGTCCCTTTCCAAAATAGTTTTATTTACAGAAATGATGTATATGGACATGCTAAAGAAATTGGATCAAAAATAGATGAGTACAAAATAACTCTTAATGGAGAATCGGTATTTAAAAAATATACAACAATACTTAAGGAGTCTAGTGGTAAAAAATATGATGATATATTTGGTGTAGAGTTTAAAGATTTTTATTGTAATGATAAATTGTTGGCGTGGATGTGGGTCGGCGTGTCAAAATTTCAAAAAGCTATACCTAAGATTAATAAGATGCGTGGGATTAGGCTCAGGAAGGAAAATATCCAAATTGGCGGTGAGGATGCGATTCAGAAACTTTTCAAAGAGGATCGTGGTAATAGTTATTTTATTGGAGAGCTGTTTGCAGTAGAAAAAGATTTGATACCAAATTCACAGCGAGATTACTTTAATGAAAATGCAATGCGGGCGACATTCGAACGTGAGATTAAGAGATATTTAAATGAAGAGCTTCATAAGGTTTATCGTGACGGATCTTCTATAAATAGTTCGATTAAAAAAATTGATATATACGAAAGAAAGGAAAATGAATTCAAAGAAAAAGATGATGCTGGTGCTTTTGTTGATAAAGAGCATAGAGAACGAGATTTAAATATTGTCATAGATTCAAAGAAAGAAGCTGAATTAGCTCGGGATAAAATTGAAAAGATGAAAGTGAAATCAGGTTGCTTGATGCAGAAAATCATCAACCGAATAGAATGTGAGCGGCCAGGCCTGGCTAAAAAATCTTTTTCTACTGTAATAGATAAAAATAATGACGACGATAAATCTAAAATAAATATGAAATCTCGTCGTTGTGACAAGCTTTCACAATTTAATAAGTCAGAAAGGAAACTTATTTCAAAGATATTTAGCATCATTACCATGGCAACTGATGGGCAAACTGCAGAGATGATTATTAGTAAGATCGAGGAAGGGCTTCAATGAGTCGGAAGGTCTTGTTGATAGAGCCAAATTACAAAAATAAATATCCCCCAATGGGGCTCATGAAGCTGGCCACCTATTACCGTAATAGGGGCGATGATGTCCGATTTTTTAAAGGTGATCTGAAGCGTTTTGCAGCCTCGCTGTTATGCGAGGAGTTCCTGGAAGAGGTAAATGATCCTCGGCTTGGTAAATATGTGCCCAAACTCATCGAGCATATTAAGACCGGCAAGTACGCCCCGATTGATACGATTCCTAATTTTAGAGAATGTGAACAGGAATCGATCATGAAAAAATACCGTCTTCGTTATCGAAATGGTGAGTTCCCGTTATTTGATGTTGTTGGAGTTACAACATTATTTACCTTTTACTGGCGGGTGACGATCGACACGATTAATTATTCGAAAAAATTTTGCTCAGAGGAAGGGCGGCTACTCGTTGGAGGAATAGCTTCAAGTATTCTCCATGATAAGATTTTACAAGAAACTGGAATCTCCCCTGTACGCGGTCTTTTGAACAAACCAGGAATGCTAGACGCTGATAGCGACGATATCATCAATGAACTTCCGCTGGATTATTCTATCCTTGAGGAAATTGATTACCAATATCCAGCTAGTAATGCTTACTTGGCATACATGACGCGTGGCTGCCCTCGTAAATGCGCATTTTGTGCTGTGCCCCGCCTGGAGCCAGAGTACAAAGATTATATAGGTTTGAAAGACCAGATTCAATTGGCCACGGAACGATTTGGTCCACAAAAAGACTTGTTGTTGCTGGACAATAACGTTTTCTTCTCAAAGCACTTTGACAAGATTATTGATGAAATCAAAGAATGTGGGTTCGGACGGGGGGCTACATATATTCCTGATAGCGAATACAATCTCGCGATGAGGAATATCCGTGATGGATATAACGTGCGGGCTTTCACAAGGAAACTCATCCGCCTTTATGATCGTATATCTGACAGGCTTCCGGAGGGGCAACAAGCAGATTTCTACCTAGAAAGAGAAAGGCGCAACTTATTATATGCCGAGGTGGCAAGCTCGGCAGCAATCACCGAGTTCGATGAGATAGTGCGCCCCCTTTATGAGAAATACTTTAAGCATGGCAAACGGAACCGAACCATCGACTTCAACCAAGGTGTTGATGCACGTCTCGTCACCGAAAAGAAGATGAAGAAACTTGCCGAGGTCTGTATTCGCCCTCTTCGGATCGCCTTCGATCATTATTCGATGAAAGACACATATGAAGGGGCAATACGTACAGCAGCAAAATTTGGTATCAAAAATCTATCCAACTACTTGCTCTATAATTTTGAGGATGACCCGGATGATTTGTACTACCGCATGAAGCTCAATGTCGACCTGTGTTACGATCTCGGTGTGACAATCTACTCATTTCCGATGAAATACCACCCCATTGACGATCCCGAATACTTTCAAAATCGTAATTATATAGGCCCGCATTGGAATCGTAAGTTTATCCGATCAGTGCAGGCTGTACTCAATTCAACGAAAGGGAAGATTGGCCGAGATAAATCCTTCTTTGAAGAGGCCTTTGGGGGAAACGTTGAGGAGTTTCATAAAATCCTTTGGATGCCGGAAACTTTCATCATCCATCGGTTCAAGTACAAAGATAACCTCACAGCCGACTGGTGGAGAAAATTCAATAGTCTAGGCGAGATCCAATTGGGCAAGCTTAAAGAAATCGTGGCGATGAATTTGTTCCATGATGAAATCACAACAGGCGATCAGGATGTCGACGAGGTGTTGAAGTTTTATCAAATGAGTTTAGCTTAGCTCGATAATATGAGTGTCAGGCCGCATCCCACCAAATCAAAAAATGAACCTGGGAAATGGTGGGTCATTGATATCGGAAGAGGCAAGCAACGGGAGCGCATCACTTTTAACGGGTCGTATGAGGAAGCGTGGAGGTACGAGCGATCCGTACGGCAGCAACCCGATTACGTTGTTGAGGGATCCGTCCCTAAAATAAAGGATATGGTTACCGTCTTCCTTGAATGGTACCGGACAGAAAACTCCATCAATACTGTCAATGACATGCGGTTTTGTCTGGATAATCATATCATTCCCTGGTTCGGTAATTTCCAGCCGAAACAGTTGACCGTGGCTCTGTTCAATAAATTCAAGGCAGATCTGCTGGACCGTAACTTGGCCCCAGTCACGATCAACAAGAACCTGAGCTATCTTTCCAGTCTCTTGAAATGGGCTGCAGAGCATGGATACTGCCAGCCGTTGGCATTCACCATTCCACGATTTTCGAAAAAGAAAACGACAGCTGAGCCGGTTCAGCCACTGACCCGGCGGCAATTGGATGCGCTGTATGAATGCCTGGATCCAGAGTATCGGCTGCTTTTTCTGTTAATGGCGGACCATGGCCTTCGGAAAGAGGAAGCACTGAACCTGCGGGTTGAAGATATCGACGAAGCGCGCAAGACGATCCGAGTTTATGGGAAGGGGAGCAAGTATAGAATCGTCCCTTTTCTGTCTATCAGGTTTGAGGAAGAGCTGAACAAGGTCCTTTCGGAACGGCTTGAAGGTTTTCTGGTCGTCAACCCGTCAACCGGCAAACCGTATTATTCAATCCGGAAGGTGTTGACCCGGGCAGCGAAAAAGGCAGGATTGAGCCGGCAAGTATACCATCATTTGCTACGTCATACTTTTGGATCCTTGGCGGCCGAGGCCGGTATGAACCCCTATGCGTTACAACGGATCATGGGACACAGCAATATAGAGACAACGAACAAGATTTACACCCATGTCGGGCTCGATTTCGTCGGTGAAGAGGCCCGTAAAATTCGTGAGCAAGGGGTAGGGCGGTGACACGGCGTATCTGTGACACCTTGTAAGGCTTTGAAATTAAAAACGATTGAAACGAATTTCTAATTCCTAATCCTGGTGTCGGAGGTTCGGATCCTCTCTGGAGCACCATAAAAATTAAAGGGGGAACCGGGTAATTCTATCTGGTTACCCCCTTTTTAGCATGTCCATGCGCAAAAAATCCCTGTGCCCAAGCCACTTGCACTGCTTAGCGGCGTACTTGGGCAACCAGATTTCCCTCTGGGGCAATTAATTCTATAAATAAAGGCATGCTGCCTACCGCGTGCGTAGAGCAGGCCAGGCAGGGGTCAAAGGCGCGGATAACAGCCTCAACTCGATTGAGCAGCCCTTCATGCAGGGTGCCGCCGGTGATGTAGTTTTGTGCGGCTTGGAGAATGCCCTTGTTCATGGCCAGATTGTTGTGGCCGGTGGCAATAATTAGATTGGCCCACTCGATCAGGCCATCGTCGTTGACCTTGTAATGATGGATAAGGGTGCCGCGCGGGGCCTCGGTCATGCCGAATCCTTCCAGGTTGTTGACCCCGGCCACGGCCCGGACATGGGGATCAAGGATGGTCGGGTCGGTCAGCAGAATCTCGATCTTCTCCACTGCATACAGCACTTCAATCAGTCGGGCATAATGATAATGAAAGGAACTGCTCACGGGGCCCGGTTCCAGGCTGCGAAAGGTGACCAGTTCCTGGTCGGCCAGCTCAGTGCCGCAGGTTGCGGCGATGTTCAGCCGGGCCAATGGGCCCACTCGATACATACCACCGGGATAACCGAGTGGTTTGTAATAGGGGAATTTGAGATAGGTCCAAGGCTCCACGGCCTCGCCGATGTAGGTTTGGTATTCTGCGGCAGCGAAGTCAGGAGTAACAGTGGCGCCTTCGCTGTCGATAATTCGTACCTTGCCGTCGTAGTGTTCGAGGCTGGCGTTGCTGCCGGTCAAGCCGAAAAAGAGACTGGGGAAACGGGCAAAAACACGAATATATTCTTCATACTGGTCCAGTGATTGTTTAAAGCGGGTCAGGTGGTTACGGATAATCCCCTTGATCTCCGGGATTTCATGGAGGATGGCATCCCGCGCGGCCTCTTGCAAAGGGCTGTTGACCCCGCCGGGTACCACCCACGAGGGGTGGATTCTTCGTCCGGACAGCCGCTCAATGACCTGCTGGCCGAATTGGCGCAGCCTTATGCCATCGCGGGCGAATTGAGGATCGGCTGTGGCAAGGCCGAAGAAATTTCGTGTTTCCGGTTGATGGTCCATGCCCAGGAGCAGATCCGGGGCGGAAAGGTAGAAAAAACTAAGCGCATGGGACTGGATGATCTGGCCGAAATTAAAGATCCGCCTCAGGTTTTTTGCGGTTTTAGGTATAGTGACCGCCAGAAGCTGATCACAGGCCTTGGCCGAGGCCAGTTCGTGACTGACCGGACAGATGCCGCAGGTACGCGCAGTGAGTGAGGGCATTTCGGAAAAAGGTCGGCCTTCAATGAATTTTTCAAATCCCCGGATCTGGGTGACCTGGAAATGAGCATCATGAACGGTGCCTTCCTGGTTGAGAAACAGGCGTATCCGGGCGTGACCTTCTATACGGGTGACCGGCTCGATGGTGATCTGTTGTTCCATGGCAGTCTCCTAAGCGCCGAAGCGGGTGGTTCCCCGCAAGTCTATGGATTTTCCTTCGACCAGGGCGCTGAGTGCGGAAAAAAGGGTGTCGGCGGACGGCGGACATCCGGGGATAAAGAGATCCACAGTGACAAACAGGTGCAGCGGCAGGGCGTGTTCGTTCAATATCGGCAAGTCGGCTGCGGGGATTTGCGGGTTAAGTTGATCCCGTTCCAGGTAGACCGATTGGAGAATTTTTTCGGCACCGAGCACGTTGCGCATGGCAGGAATGTTGCCGGTAACTGCGCAGTCACCTATAGCGATGAGCAGACCGGTTCGCTGCCGTATGGTGCGCAGTTTTTCCTCATCTTCAGCTGAGCTGACCGCCCCCTCGATGCAGGTGACATCCACTGCTGTGGGAAAGACCTTCACATCAACCAAGGGACTGTATACAAAATCCACCTTGTCGCTCAGGCCAAGGAGCCGTTCGTCCATGTCGAGCAGTGACATGTGGCAGCCGGAACATCCGTCGAGCCAGAGGGTTGCAAGTCGCAGTTTTTTCATCTTTGCTCCTGGGTGCGATTGGCAACAAGATAGGGCAAGGCTGGCCTTTTTTTCAGCATTTCAGCAACGGATTTGCCCTTTTCAGACAGCGCCCCGGTTGGGCAGACATGCACGCACTTGCCGCATCCGGTGCAGGTTTCTGAGTCGCCCCAGGGGGTATCGAAATCCGACACAATCAGGCTGTGGATACCGCGGTTTTTAACATCCCAGGTATGTGCTCCTTCAATTTCACCACAAACGCGGACGCATCGGGTACAGAGGATGCAGCGGTTGTGGTCAAGGACAAAGCGACTGTGCGACGCATCCACGGGCATGGTAGGGTAGCGGCAGGGGAGATCGATATGGTCGACCCCGAGGGTGCTGGCCAGGTCCTGTAGTTCGCAATGGCCGTTGGACACACAAACTGCGCAGACATGGTTGCGTTCGGAAAAGAGCAGCTCGACTATTTTGCGTCGGTAGTGGAGCAGCCGTTCGCTCTCCGTGGTCACTTCCATGCCTTCCTGAATACGGGTGACACAGGCAGGTTGCAGTTTCGGGGTGCTGGCGATTTCAACCATGCACAGACGACAGGAGCCTTGCGCGGAAAGCCCTTCCAGATAGCAAAGGGTCGGAATAGAGATGTCGTTTTCCCGTGCCACCTGCAGGATGGTTTCATGGGCCAGGCCGCTGACATGTAAACCGTTGATGGTCAGGGTGAGGATCTGCGTGGTCATTGATCGCCCTCCTGATGGGGATGGATGGGTTCTGCAATGCGGTCGAGATATTCCTGGCGGAAATATTTGAGGGTGCTCAGTACCGGGTTGGGTGCTGATTGGCCAAGGCCGCAAAGGCTGGTCGTTTTGACCAGGTCGCAGAGCATCTCCAGGGTTGCAAGATCCTCAGGAACGGCCCGGTGGTCGCAGAATTTTTGCAGCAGACTGTGGATTTGAGCGGTGCCTACCCGGCAGGGTACGCATTTCCCGCAGGATTCTTCCATGCAAAACTCCATGAAATACTTAACGATGTCGACCATGTTTGAGGTGTCGTCAATGACGATCATGCCGCCTGAGCCCATGATCGATCCCAAGGCGCTCAAACTTTCATAGCTGACTGGGGTGTCCAGGTGTTCTGCCGGAATGCAGCCACCCGAAGGTCCGCCGGTTTGGACGGCTTTGAAGGCATGCCCGTCGGGGATACCGCCACCGATTTCAAAGACGATTTCGCGCAAGGTCATACCCATGGGGACCTCGATCAACCCGGTGTGGGTGATCTTGCCGGTCAGGGCAAAGACCTTGGTCCCCTTGCTTTTTTCCGTGCCTTGGCTGGCGAACCAGAGCGGGCCTCGTTCAATGATCAGCGGGATATTGGCATAGGTTTCAACATTGTTAATTAAAGTCGGGCAACCCCAGAGGCCTTTTTCTGCTGGATAGGGTGGCCGGGGACGGGGAATGCCGCGTCGGCCCTCGACGGATTCAATCAGGGCGGTTTCTTCGCCGCAGACAAAAGCACCGGCTCCCAGCCGAATCTGGATGGTAAGGTCAAAAGAGGATCCGCAGAGAGCGTGGCCCAGCAGATTTTTTCGTTCGGCTTCGCGAATGGCCAGTTTAAGCCGTTTAATAGCGAGTGGATATTCGGCCCGCACATAGATAAAGCAGGTACTGGCACCAACGGCATAGGCAGCAATGATCATTCCTTCCAGCACCGCATGGGGGGTGCTTTCTAGAATGGAGCGATCCATAAAAGCTCCGGGGTCGCCCTCGTCGGCGTTGCAAATAAGATATTTTTTTTCGCCCACGGCTTTCGCCACGGTTGACCATTTTAGGCCGGTGGGATAACCGGCCCCGCCGCGTCCACGCAGACCACTTTCCTTTATCGTGCGAATGATTTCCGATGGGCGCATTTCTGTAAGCGCTTTAAATAGGGCGGTGTAGCCGCCAACTGCCAGGTAGTCGTCGATGCTTTCCGGATCGATTCGTCCGGACAGGACCAGTACATTTTTTTGCTGCTTGGTGAAAAAAGGAAGCGTTGCAGGCAGGAGCAACCGTTGCACCGGCTCTTTGCCAAGGGCTGCGATTATCTCGGCCGCATCCTGCGGCTTGACGGTCTGGTAGTAGATCTCCTCCGGAAGGACGAAAACCACAGGGCCGAGGGCACACAAGCCCATGCAGCCGACTTTTCTTACCAGAATACGTTGCTCCAATCCTTGCGCAGCAATTTCTTGCCGCAGGGTCTTGATGATTTCATCATTATGCAAGCAACCCAGACCGGCACAGACAAGGATGTGATGAGAAAAACCGTCCAGAAATCGCTGCCGTTCTTCTGCGTATAGTTTTAATTCTTCACGAGGCATCGTCCAGCCACTCCCTGATGATTGCAGTTGATTCTTCAAAACTTTTTTTAGCGGTAATGCTGCCGTCGGGAATAATCACCGGTGCCAGTGCGCAAGCACCTACACAGCGTACCTCAACAAGTGAAAGCCGATTATCCGCTGTGGTTTCACCAGGTTTGAGTTGGTAATGCTCCTGCATCCAGGCGAGTATGCGGTCGTTCCCTTTAACGTGGCAGGCGGTACCCGTGCAAACTACCAGAGTGTGTTCACCTTTGGGTTTGGTGTTGAAGTGATTGTAAAAAGTTGTAACGCCATAAACCTTGCTGGGAGGTACCCGGAGGCGAGTGGCAATATATTTGAGGGTGTCGGTATCCAGATATCCAAAGGCATCTTGGGCTGCGTGCAGGGTTTCAATAAGGGCATCCTGCCGAAAGTCATGGCGCTGCATGGCCATGTCAATGGATTTCCATCTTTTGTCGTTGGGAAGGTGTTCGGCTTGTGTGGCGGGCATACGTTGGCTCCTTTTGGGAAAAGGACACTTGAATGCGCATGGTGGGGTGAGCTAACTTTTAGCTTTCCCTATTTTATTGATATTTGCAATGCTTAATTAACCCCTTACGCTCTTCTCAAAAAGGGGGAGAGGCCGCAGCAGGGAATAAGTGCTTATCTATAAATAACCATGATTTTGTTCAAGACAATCATCGCGGCCGCCAATGTGTTGAGCGCAATATACGAGAGATCCGTCTTCTCGTATCGCGGTATCAACTTGCGAAACCGGTTGAACCATGAATGCGCCAGTTCGACGACCCACCGCCGTGCCTTGAACGATGGATCCTTTTCGATCAACTTTTTCTCTTCGC